>DATJVY010000153.1:0-16476 GCA_035501615.1 Myxococcaceae bacterium | reverse complement strand
AGCTCGTCGCGTCCGGCCGACTTGGGCAAGTAGTAGTGCGGGCGCCGCTCGAGGGCTTCCTGCACCTCGTCCATGCCCGCCTCGGTGAGCAGCACGACCCGCGGGCCCCCGGCCGGGAGCCGTGCCAGGACCTCGCGCCCGTCCAGTCCGGGCATCCGGAGGTCGAGGAGGATCACCGAGCAGTCCGTTCGCTCGAGCAACCGCAATGCCTCTGCGCCGTCGGAGGCCTCCACGGGCTCGTACCCGAGCTCCTGGAGCTCGAGCGCGAGCAACGACCGCCAGCTTGGATCGTCGTCGACGACGAGCACCTTCCGTCTCGCGTTCCCGGCCGCCACGCCCGACCAAGCCTCCCAGATCGCACCGGCCGGGTCACGGCCCCGCTCCACGCCCGGTTGGCAAGCAGACGGAAGGCCGGCCTCAGCTCTCGACGGCGCGGCTCCGAGGGTGCCGCACGTCGGTCCCGCGGACCATGTAGATGACCATCTCGGCCACGTTCACTGCGTGATCCCCGATCCGCTCCAGGTGCTTGCAGATCGAGACAAGGGAGGTGGCCCGGCGGATGTTCCGGGAGTCCTCCATCATGAAGGCGAGCAGCTCGTTGAAGATCTTCACGAACAGGTCGTCGAGGTGGTCGTCCCCCGCCAGGACCTCCTGCGCCTCGTCGGGATCGGCCCGCACGAACGAGTCCAGCGCCTTCTTCACCTGCTCCTGGGCCAGCTCGGCCAGCCGGGGCATGTCCACGTAGGCGGCCAGCGGCGGTGCCTGGTTCAGGTCCATCGCGCGCTCGGCGATGTTCACCGCCAGGTCACCGATGCGTTCCAGGTCGGTGACGATCTTCAACGCGGTGGTGATCAGCCGGAGGTCGGAGGCCGCGGGCTGCCGGAGGGCGAGGATCTTCCGGCACAGCTCGTCGATGTCCACCTCGAGCCGGTTGATCTCGACGTCTCCCTCCTTCACTTGCTCGCCGAGCTCCGAGTCCCGGTCGGTGAGGGAGCGCATGCTCTTCGCGATCTGCTCCTCGCACTTGGCCCCCATCTGGAGGAGCTTCTCCCGCACGAGACGCAGGTCCGACTCGAACGCCTTGTCGGTGTGCGACGCGCCGACCTTACCCGAACTTACCGGTGACATAGTCCTCCGTCCGTCGCTCGCGCGGGTTGGTGAAGATCTGCGCCGTCTGGCCGATCTCGATCAGCTCTCCCAGGTAGAAGAAGGCGGTGTTGTCCGAGACGCGCGCCGCCTGCTGCATGGAGTGGGTCACGATGATGATCGTGTACCGCTCTTTCAGCTCGTGGATCAGCTCCTCGATCTTCGCGGTGGCGATGGGGTCGAGCGCCGAGGCCGGCTCGTCCATCAGCAGCACCTCGGGCTCCACCGCCAGCGCCCGGGCGATGCAGAGCCGCTGCTGCTGGCCGCCGGAGAGCGAGGTGCCGGCGTGCTTGAGGCGATCCTTCACCTCGTCCCAGAGCGCGGCTTGACGGAGGCAGCGCTCCACGGTCTCGGCGTGGTTCCCCCCGATTCCGTTGAGGGTCAGCCCCGCGGCCACGTTCTCGAAGATGCTCATGGTGGGGAAGGGGTTCGGGCGCTGGAAGACCATCCCCACCCGGCGCCGGAGCAGCACCGGGTCGATGCCCCGGGCGTAGAGGTCCTTGCCGTCGACGAAGACCTTCCCCTCCACGCGGGCTCCGGGCACCAGGTCATGCATCCGGTTCAACGCGCGGATGAACGTCGACTTCCCGCAGCCCGAGGGCCCGATGACCGCCAGGACGGTCTGCGGCTTGACCGAGAGAGAGACGTGGCGGATGGCGTGGTTGGCTCGGAAGTAGACGTTGAGGTCGTGGACCTCGACCTTGGCCGGCACGTCGTCGTTCACGCTGACGGGCGCCCTCTGCGCGAGTTCCTTCTGCGCGAGCTGTGCCGGGGTTGGCTTCTCTGAGCTCATGGCAGGGGCGGGGGCGGCGGGAGTCATCGGGCACCCTTGAGGCGGTTCCGGGTCAGCACGCGCGAGGCGATGTTCAACAGTCCCACGACGATGAGGAGGACCAGCGACGCCGTCCAGGCTTTCGCGTGCCAGTCATCGTACGGGCTGATGGCGTAATTGAAGATGGCGACCGTCAGAGAGGCCGTGGGCGCACGGGGGTCGGTGTTCCAGTACTGGTTGTTGAGAGCAGTGAAGAGGAGGGGAGCCGTTTCCCCGGCGGCCCGCGCCACGGCAAGCAGGCACGCCGTGACGATCCCGCTCATCGCCGTCCGGATCACGACGCGCAGGCTCGTCTTCCAGTGGGGCACGCCCAGAGCCAGCGATGCTTCGCGCAGGGACCCCGGGACCAGACGGACGAGCTCCTCGGTGGCGCGTGCCAGGGTGGGGATCATCAGGATGGAGAGTGCGACGGCACCGGCCAGCGCCGAGAAGTGACCCATCGGGACGACGACCAGGGCGTAGGCGACGATGCCCACGACGATGGAGGGAACGCCCGAGAGCACCTCGGCCATGAACCGGACCGTGTTGCCGATGGTCCCGTCGCCCTTCTCGGCCAGGAACACGCCTGCACCCACGCCGAGAGGCAGCCCGATCAGGCAGGCGAGAGCCACCATGAAGAGGGTTCCCACCAGAGCGTTGCCGATTCCCCCGCCGACCTCTCCCACCGGCTTCGGGAGCTGCGTGAAGAAGGCCCAGGAGAGCCCAGCCGCGCCCTTGCTGATGACCAGCCAGAGGACGGACAGGAGCGGGATGAACGCGAGGGCGAAGAAGACCGCGCAGACCACGGCCATTCCCCGGTCGACGACCTTCCGGTACGTGAAGGACGCGTGAAGGTTCATCCCCTCACCCGGCTCGGACCCTTCTGCACGGCGGTGACCAGCACCCGCGCTCCCGCGTTCAGCAGGAAGGTGGTGGCGAAGAGGATGAGGCCCAGACCCGCCAGCGCGCCGATGTGGACGTTGCTGGTGGCCTCGGCGAACTCGTTGGCGATGACCGCCGGGAGGCTGTAGCCAGCGGCGAACAGCGAGGCGGAGATCTGGGGAGTGTTCCCGATGACCATCGTGACCGCCATCGTCTCGCCGAGGGCGCGACCCAGGCCCAGGAGGACCGCGCCGACGATGCCCGCGCGGCTGTAGGGGATGACCGCCATCATGACGGCCTCCCACTTGGTCGCTCCGAGAGCTAGCGCCGCCTCGCGGTTCGTCTCGGGCGTGGTCTTCATCACCTCGACCGAGACGGAGACGATGGTCGGCAGGATCATGACCGCGAGGATCATTCCGGACGCGAGGTAGCCCAGCCCGATCGGTGGACCCTGGAACAGGGGGATCCAGCCGAAGTACTTGCCCAGCCAGGGCTCGATCGATTCGCGCAGCCACGGGACGACGATGAAGAGGCCCCACAGGCCATAGACGACCGAAGGGATCGCGGCGAGCAGCTCGACCGGGATGGTCAGGACCCGGCCGAGCTTCGTCGGCGCGAACTGGGTGATGAAGAGGGAAAGGCCGATCGCCACTGGCACCGCGAGCGCGATCGAGATCGCTGCAGTCACCAGCGTGCCGTAGAGGAAGGTCAGGGCGCCGAAGTGGTCCTCGACCGGATCCCACCGGGTCTGGGTGATGAACCCCCAGATGCTGTGATCCTTCGCGAGCGGCCGGGCGACGAGGGCGAGGTTCAGGACGATGAGCCCGGCGACGACCAGGATCATGATCCCGAGGACCCAGAGGATGCCGTTGAAAGCCCGGTCACCCAGGTTCTCCGCCCCCGGGCGACCGTTCTCCATGCCTGAGGCTCCAGCCGCCGAGGCCGAAGCGTCCACGAGCGCCTCCCTACTTGGCACTGATCTTCGTGCCCTGCACGGTGAGGGTATCGACCTTCTGGAGGGCCTTCTCCCGGACCGGCTTGGCGAGCGGAGCGTAGTCCAGCTGAGTCGCCATGGCCTGCCCTGCCGTGAGCGCCCAGCGGAGGAAGGTGATGATCGCGGTCCCCTTCGCCTTGTCCTTCGCATCCTTGTGGACGAGGAGGTAGGTGAAGCCCGAGACTGGGTAAGCGTCCTTGCCGTCGGCGTTGGTGATGGAGACGCGGAAGTCATCCGGCATCTGGACCCCGGCGGCAGCGGCGCTCGTCGCCTCGAGCGACGGCTTGATCCAGTTGCCGTCCTTGTTCTTGAGCTGTGCCATCGGAAGCTTCTGTTGGATGGCGTAGATCAGCTCCACGTAACCGATCGACCCGGGCGTGCTCTTGACGATTCCGGTCACGCCCTCGTTGCCCTTCCCGCCGAGCCCCACGGGCCAGTTCACGCTCGTGCCCTTGCCGACCTTCTCCTTCCATTCGGGGGAGACCTTGGAGAGGTAGTCCGTCCAGATGTAGGTGGTCCCCGAGCCGTCGGACCGGTGCGCAACCGCGATCGCCTGGTCCGGCAGCTTCGCCCCGGGGTTGTCCGCGGCGATCGCTGGGTCGTTCCACTTGGTGATCTTCCCGAGGAAGATGTTGGCGACGTTTGCCGGCGAGAGCCGAAGGTCCGCCAGCCCCGGAAGGTTGTAGGCCACGACGTCCGCGCCGAGCACGGTCGGGATGTGCACCACGTCGGAAGCCTTCGAGATCTGCTCGTCGGTCATGGGCGCGTCCGACGCCCCGAAGTCGACGGTCCCATCGGTGAACTGCTTGATGCCGCCCCCGGATCCAATCGACTGGTAGTTGAACTTGATGTCCGGATGCAGGCGGTTGTACTCGCTGAACCACTTCGAATAGATGGGGAAGGGAAACGTTGCGCCGGCCCCGTTGATCAGCAGTCCCTGCGCGGAGGCGGCGGTGCCGAGCAGCAGCGCGGCGCCCATGAGCAGCTTCTTCATGGTGGTGTGACTCCCTTGCTTGTGGGGGACGTAACTCGGACGCGGGCGATGTAAGCGGGGCGCGTGACGGATGCGTGACGGACGGGTGAAAGCTCCGCTGGTCAGCGGGGTTACACCCGAACGTCACCTGGATGAAGCGAGGGAATCAGGCGGGTGGGGCGATCGCCTGGGCTCCGGTCGGCTCGAGTTCCACCCCTGCTGTGACCGCCTCGGTCGGGAGGCGATCGAGCGACCTCAGAGACGGGAAGAGCCTCGTCCACGCGAGCACCACCAGGAGTGTCCCGACGCCGCCGGCGACGACCGCGCGCACCGGCCCGAGCCACTGCGCGGTGAGGCCGGACTCGAACTCGCCGAGCTCGTTGCTCGCTCCGATGAAGAGCATGTTCACCGCGTTGACCCGCCCGCGCATCTCGGGCGGCGGCGAGATCTGCACCACCGTGAGCCGGACGAACACGCTCAGCATGTCCGCTCCGCCCATGACGATCAGGGTCAGCACCGACAGCCAGAGCGTGCGCGACAGCCCGAAGGCGATGGTCGACACCCCGAAGATCGCGACGCCGGTGAGCATCGTCCGCCCCACGTGGCGCTTGAGGGGGTGGGCGGCGAGGTACAGGCCGACGAGCCCGGCGCCGAGGGCCGGACCGCTCCTGAGGATCCCCAGCCCCCAGGCCCCGGTGTGCAGGACGTCCTGGGCGAACACCGGCATCAGCGCGGCCGCACCGCCGAGGAGCACCGCGAAGAGGTCGAGCGAGACCGAGCCGAGGACGATCTTGTTCTCCCAGACGTAGCGCACGCCCGCGAGCACCGTGGCCCAGGAGGCGGCCCGGTGCTCCATGCGTCCGGTGCGCGTCTTCACCCCCACGAGCACCAGCACGTCCACCACCGCGAGCCCGGCGGCGAGGAGGTAGACCGCCTCCGGATTCCCGAAGAGCGCGTAGAGCACCCCTCCCAGGGCGGGACCGACGACGTTGGCCACCTGGAAGGTGCTCGAGTTCCAGGCGACGGCGTTCGGGAAGTCGGCCTCGGGCAGGAGCGAGGGCATCAGCGCCTGCGCCGCCGGCGCGTTGAAGGCGCGCGCGGTTCCGAGCAGGACGAGCACCGCGAAGATCGGCACCGGCGTCCGGATCTCCGTCAGCGCGAGCCAGGCGAGGAGGCCCGAGCAGACGCCGAAGCCCAGGTGACAGAGCAGGACGACGCGCCGCCGGTCGAACCGGTCCGCGGCATGACCCGCGGGCAGGGTGAGGAAGAGCGGTGGCAGGAACTGGGCGAGCCCAACGTAGCCGAGGTCGAGCGGTCTCCTCGTCAGCGCGTAGACCTGCCAGCCCACCGCGACGTTGACCATCTCCAGACCGAGGATGGACAGCAGCCGCGAGCCGAGGAACCGGCGGTAGTCGAACGAGCGGAACGCCCGGAGCGCGGGCGAGCGGGGGTGGGCAGTCACGGGCCGAGCGTCACGCGCGCATCCCACGAGCGGCGCCAGCTCGCAAGGTGCAGTCGCTCAGCGCTGCGGGAGCGGTGCGGCTACCGGAGCGAGAGCCAGGGACTGGTCGCCCGGACGACGAGCCAGGTGTCCTCACGAAGCTCGAGCTCGAGCATGCCACCGCTGCCGAGCACGACTCCCACGTCCACCCGGGCGCGAGCCCCCGCCACCTGGGAGCGGCCGATGGAGAGGATCGCCGAGGGCCCGTCGCGATCGAGGCAGGTGCTCCGGTCGACCGAGAGGTAGCCGGCGAGCGGGGCGAGGTGCTCGAGGACCTTGCCCGGGTCCTCGTCCCCGTCCAGCTCGACGCACACCACCCCGTGCGCTCGCGTGGATTCGTCGACGTAGGTCCGGAGGGCGAACTCGGCCGCCGCCTCGACCGGGCTCCTCGTGGGCGAGGCGATGGCGGGATGCGGTGCCGGGCGAGCCGCCGCCGCTCGAACCTCGACCGGCTTGGAGGTCGCGCAGCCGATCCCGAGCGCGGCGAGGCAGAGAACGAGGTGTTTCATCGACCCAGTGTCCCCCCGGGTCCCGGGGTCGTCGAATTCTCGATCGCCCGAGGCCCTCGACGCCGGTCAGCGACGGCACGCCACCGCGCGGGCCTCGAGCCGGGCGCGCTGCCGGGCATTCCGCGTCAGCCCCGCCGCGCGCTGGAACTCGCCCCGCGCCTCGTCCCGGCCCGACCAGCGGCCGGCGGTCGGGGCCTCGGCGAGGGCGGGCGTGTCGAGTGTCGCTTGCAACGTCGTCTCCTGGTTCGAGGGGCGCGGGAGCGCGCCCACGGAGGGACGACAAACGAGGCCACGGGAGATCGACATGGGGCACGGAGGAGCTGCAAGTGCCGGCAAGTCCTCGACGCTGGGGCGAATCGCCTCGCGCCGGGCAGGCCTCGGTCCTCCCGCTGTCCGCGCTCCGTGGACTAGGGAGAGGAGTGAATCGTGGCCATCACCGCCATCACTCCAACTCTCAACGTCCGTGACCCGCCCCGCGTGGAACACGCACGAGAGCGAGCCCGGGCGCCCTCACGCCGCACACCGACCGCAGGAGTCCGAGCACGCCGGCGAAGAACAAGTGCACCCACTCGCGCGATGGGATCCGACGAACATGCGTTGCGCCGCGACGCCGCTACGCGGCCGGGAGGCGCTCCTGACGGAGCCGCTCCGCCCCGTCCAGGAACCTCCACTGCGCGCCCGACGACCGCTCCACCGCCTCCGTCGCCGCCTCGAGCGAGCCGCCCCGCGCGATCGCCCGCGCCACCCCCTCGAGCAGCCCCCGCGCGTGGTGCACGTCCAGCTCCCCGTGCAGCCGGAAGAAGCGCAGCGCCGCCGGCGAGTCGATCCCGTAGCATCGCAGCCCCTTCTCCTTCGTGTCCGCCACCCGCGCCGTCTGCACCTCGTAGGCCCAGAGCGCCGCGAGCGCCGTCACCTCGTCCTCGGACACCAGCCCCGCGAGCGCCGCGCCCGCCGACTGCGTCTCCGGCAGAGCGGCCGGATCTCGCGCCGCGCCCACCGCGTGCCCGAACACCTCCCAGAGCAGCGCGTGCGCCACGCCCGTGCGCCCCTCCTCGTCGTCGAGGTTCGCGGTCAGCTCGTCGACGGTCTCCTCGTCCGTGGTCTGCTCGAGCGCCCGGCGCAGCAACTCCGGCAGCGCCGCCACCTGGAACCGGTACTGCTCGGCGTAACGCGCGAGGTCCTCGGTCCGGAGCTCCCCGGCCGACCACGCCTGGTAGAAGGGATGGGTCAGCAGATCCCGGGGAGCGAGCGCGGCCTGCAGGGCCTGCTCGAGCGCGGCGAGGGTCATGGGTACCGTCTCCTGGCGTCCTGCCATGGTGCGGCAGCCACCCTAGCAAGCCCGGCCGCCGTCTTCAGCGGAAGGTGACGGCCGTCTCGTCGCCGACGGAGTCCGACTCGTCCACCCCGTCCACCCGCCCGTCCCCGAGCGGCCCGACCGCGGCCATCGCCACCTCGCCCGGGTGCTCCACCTGCGCCGGGATGCCCTCCGGCGGCGTGAGCAGCACCGGCGTCACCGGAGCGCGCACCGGCTCGTCCTGGTGCCGGAGCGCCTCGATCGCCGGCCGTCCCCCCGCCGGAGGCAGCCCGGAGTGCCGGCGCGCCGCCTCGATCAGCGCGGCGTGATGCCGGTACTTCGCCTCGAGCAGCTTGTGCACCAGGAGCGGCCCACCCGGGACCCGCCGCGCCGTCAGCGCCTGGGTCGCCCGGCGCACCGAGTAGCGCACCCGGCGGATCTGCACCCGCCAGCCCCGCGGCGTCCAGGTGAAGACCCCGTAGGCCGGGCGCACGTCGCCGTCCCGGGGAATGCCCGCCGATGCCACGTCGGCCAGCAGCATCCGCCCGAAGCGCCGGCGGTAGGGGAAGTGGAGATGCCCGAATGCGCAGGCCGACGCATCCAGGTGCGCGAAGAATCGCCGCAGCGACGCCTCGTCCAGGGTCGGGTCCACCGACTCCTCGAGGTTGCGGGGATTCGCGTGGCAGACGTAGAGGTCCTGCCCGCGCCGAGGCGAGTACCGGACGCTGAAGGGCAGCTCTCCGAGCCTTCGGGTCCAGTCGGGGCCGAGCTGGTCACGCGTCCAGGCGAGGAGGTCGCGCTTCCAGTGCTCCCGCTCGCGATACGCCCCGCCCAGGTAGTTCCCGGCGATGTAGCAGTCGGTGTTGCCCATCAGCACCGCCTCGCAGCGGTCGAAGAGGAGCTCCACCGTCTCCCGCGGATGCGCACCCCGGAGCGCGAGGTCTCCCGCGGCCACCACCACGTCGGCGCCGCTCCTCGCGATGTCCTGGAGCACCGCCTCGCAGGCCGGGAGATTCCCGTGGATGTCTGCCAGGATGGCCACCCGCATGGCGCCCCGGAGTGTACCCGCTCCCGTCACCGTCCGGCCACGGTCGCCCGGCCCTACGCCGCCGGCAGCACCACGGTGAAGGTCGTGCCCACCCCGAGCTGGCTCGCGACGCGCACTTCCCCCTCCATGCCGTGCACCAGGTGCCGGACGATCGACAGCCCGAGCCCCGTCCCGCCCATGTCCCGGCTCCGGCCCCGGTCCACCCGGTAGAACCGCTCGAAGAGCCGCGGCAGGTGCTTGGCCTCGATCCCCAGCCCCGTGTCCCGGACCGAGAGGTGCGCGCGGTCACCGACGCGCTCGCCCGTCAGCTCCACGGTGCCTCCCTCGGGCGTGTACTTGATGGCGTTGTCCAGGAGGTTCAGGAGCACCTGCTCCAGAGCCTTCGGGTCCGCCCGCGCGGTCAGGTCCGCCGGCACGTGGAGCTGCATCGAGAGCCGCTTGCCCGCCGCCCGCGGCTCCATGGCGTCGCTCGCCTGGCGCGCCACCGTCTCCAGCGACACCGCCGCCGAGGACAGCGGCCGCTCCCCGGCGTCCAGCCGCGACAGCTCGAGCAGGTCCGACACCAGCTCGCCCAGCCGCTCCGACTGACGGTGGATGATCTCCACCATCTGCGGGGCATGCCGGGTGTCGGACAGCGCCCCGGAACGCAGCGTCTCCGCATATCCGAGGATGGCGGCGATGGGGGTCCGCAGCTCGTGGCTCACGTTGGCCACGAAGTCCTGACGCACCCGCTCGAGGCGCTTGCGCTCGGTGATGTCCCGGAACACCGCCGCGCTGCCCCGGAGCGGCCCGCCGAGGGGCGTCACGTAGATCTCCAGGGTCTTGCTCCGCGGAGCATCCATCGAGATCTCGACCTTCGAGGTCACGCCCTCGCGGCAGGCGCGGAGGACGGCGTCGTGGAGCTCGGTCCTCCGCACCAGGAACAGCGGCCGCTGCCCCACCAGCTCCTGGTCGGTGCCGAGCATCGTCCGGAGCGCCTCGTTGTGGCGGAGCACCACCCCCTGCTCGTCGGTGATCCACAGCCCAACGTCGATCGCCTCGATCGCCGCCGCCAGCGTCTGCACCTCGACCAGCGCCCCGTCCCGCTCCTCGGCGATCGCCCGCTGGCGCGCGTCGGCGGCCTCCCCCGCTCGGGTCAGCGCCCGCGCCGCCTCGCTCTCGCTGAAGAGGGCGATGACGAAGGCCAGCAGCGACGCCAGCCCCCCGGCCAGCGCGCCGGCGCGCGCGTCCGCGAGCGCCCCCGCGCCCAGGCCCGCGGCGATGCCGGGGAGCAGCGTGGCCAGGAGCAGGAAGAGGATGCGGCGTGGCTGGGGTCGTTCGTTCACGCGTCCTTGTCGGGGCTGGCCAGCTTGTAGCCGACCCCGCGGACCGTTTCGATGATGTCTCCGGCGGCTCCGAGCTTCTCCCGCAGCCGCTTGATGTGCGTGTCCACCGTGCGAGTGGTGATCTCCGCCTCGATGCCCCACACGTCCGAGAGCAGCACCTCGCGCGTCTGCACCCGACCCGGACGCTCGAGCAGCGTCTTGAGCAGACGGAACTCGAGCGCCGTCAGCGCCACCTCGTGGCCGGCCACCGTCACCTCGTGCCGTGCGGGATCGAGCCGGATGGTGCCCGCGGCGAGCACGCCCGTCCCCTCCGAGTCGCGCGCCATCCGCCGCAGCACCGCCTTCACCCGGAGCGCGAGCTCCCGGACGCTGAACGGCTTCACCACGTAGTCGTCCGCCCCCAGCTCCAGCCCCTGCACCCGGTCCGACTCCTGCCCCTTCGCCGTCACCATCACCACCGCCGTCCGGCGGAGGTTGGGGTCCTCCTTGATCAGCCGCAGCACCTCGCTCCCGGGGAGGTCGGGAAGCATGAGGTCGAGCAGGACCAGGTCGGGCTTGAAGGCCTTGGCGCGGCTGAGCGCCGCCGCTCCGGTGTGGCTGGTCTCGGTCTCGAAGCCTGCCGCGGAGAGGTTGTAGGTGAGGAGGTTGGCGAGGTCTTGCTCGTCCTCGACGATCAGGATGCGTGACACGATGGGGAGAACCTCCGGGGGGCGTGGCCGTCGACCCGGGAGGACGCCTGTACCAGAGGGGGCCCACGGGACGGGTGACGCTTGGGTGTCGGGGCCATGACGGGCATGGAAAGCCCCCCTCGTTGACAGGGGATGGGGTGTGTCATTAAGTCCGCGCCCTTTTCCCGGCAGCCATGGTCGTCACCGTCGATCAGATCCGCGGGGGGGGGCTCTCCCTCGACGAGACCCTCTCCGAGAGCTTCCTCACCCACGCCCTGGCCGAGGTCAAGGACACCGGGTTCCGTCCCGACGGTCCGGCGGCCCTCCACGTGAAGCTCCAGAAGACCGGCAGCGGCGTCCTGCTCCGGGGCTCGACCGAGGTCGCGGTGCGCACGCCCTGCGGCCGGTGCCTGACCGACGTGCACCTCCGGATCCCCATCAGCTTCACCCTCAACCTCGTCTCCCGGGCTGTGCTCTCGGGCGACGAGGGTGAGGACGAGGTGGGGAAGGACGACGACCAGGATGAGCGGGCGGGGAGCTTCGACCTCGATCGTGCCGACGAGGAGCTCTTCGACGGCAAGACCATCGACCTGGATCCGCTGGTGCGGGAACAGGTGCTCCTCGCCCTGCCGATGCACGCCGTCTGCCGCGAGGACTGCAAGGGCCTCTGTGGCAGCTGCGGCCAAAATCTCAACGAAGGGCAGTGCGGGTGTGCCGCGGACCGGGTAGATCCCCGGTTCGCCAAGCTGAAGAACTTCAAGCTGAACTAGGAGCAGAACGCCGTGGGAGTTCCCAAGAAGAGGACGTCGAAGATGCGCCGCGATCGCCGGCGCGCCGCCAACAACAACCTCCGCGCAGCGGTGCAGGTCATCAACTGCCCGAACTGCAAGGAGCCGGTGCTTCCTCACCGGGCGTGCAGCAGCTGCGGTCACTACGCGGGGCGCGAGGTGGTCGCGGTCAAGTAGCCCGTCCCGTGGACGACGCGCAGAGTCAATTCCGCTGGAACCGCAACCGGAGAGAGGCCCCGGCCGGGACAATCTTGCGTGCATGCGTCATGGTGCAGCGCGCATGACACGGACCGCCATCCTCGGGACGGGCGCGTACGCTCCGGACAAGGTCCTCACCAACGCCGATCTCGAGCGGATGGTCGAGACGTCGGACGCCTGGATCACCGAGCGGACCGGCATCAAGGAGCGGCGCATCGCGGCCCCGGGTGAGGTCACCTCCGACATGGCGGTGAAGGCGGCGGTGCGGGCCCTGGAGATGGCCCGGACCCGCGCCGACGAGCTGGACCTCATCATCGTCGGCACCATCTCTCCCGACATGCCCATGCCGTCCTGCGCGGTTGCGGTGCAGGCCAAGCTGGGGGCGAAGAAGGCGTTCGCCTTCGACCTCTCGGCTGCGTGTGCCGGTTCGCTCTACGGCATGTCCATCGCCGACCAGTACATCCGCAACGGGAGCGCCCGGCGTGCCCTGGTCATCGGCGCCGAGCTCCTCAGCCGGGTGGTGGACTGGACCGACCGGAACACCTGCGTCCTCTTCGGTGACGCGGCCGGAGCGATGGTGCTCGGCCCGTCGGACGACCCGGCGCGCGGCATCCTCGGCATCACCCTGCACGCCGACGGCAACGCCGCCGGCTTCCTCACCATCGCCGGCGGAGGCGCCCTTCATCCCCAGTCGCCCGAGGTGCTGGAGAAGAAGATGAACAAGGTCGCGATGAACGGGCGCGAGGTCTACAAGTACGCCGTTCGCGCGCTCCCCGAGGCGGTGCTCGAGGCACTCGGCGCCCAGGGACTCACCCCGGCCGACGTCACCCACCTCATCGGCCACCAGGCGAACCTCCGCATCATCGAGTCGGTGTGCTCCCGGCTCGGGCTCCCCATCGAGAAGTGCTGGGTCAACATCCACCGCTACGGCAACACCTCCTCCGCCTCGCTGCCGACGACGCTGGACGAGGCGAACCGCGCCGGCCGCCTTCGCCCGGGCGACGTGATCGCCATGATGGCCATCGGGGCCGGTATGGCCTGGGGAGCGGGCGTGGTCCGATGGTAGCCACCGCCTTCCTGTTCCCGGGGCAGGGGAGCCAGGTGGTGGGCATGGGCAAGGCCCTGGCCGAGGCGTTCCCCGAGTCCCGCGCGGTGTTCCGCGCGGCGGACGACGCGCTCGGCGAGCCGCTGTCGAAGCTCTGCTTCGAGGGCCCGGAGTCGGAGCTGGTCCTCACCCGCAACACCCAGCCGGCCATCCTCACCACGTCCATCGCTGCCCACGCGGCGTGGAGCGCCCGTGGCGGCAAGGCCGCCTTCGTCGCCGGTCACTCTCTGGGCGAGTACTCGGCGCTGGTGGCCGCCGGCGCGCTCTCCCTCGCCGACGCGGTGCGGGCGGTGCGGGCGCGTGGAACCTTCATGCAGGAGGCCGTCCCCGCCGGGACCGGGGCGATGGCCGCGGTGCTCGGTCTCGACGCCGAGGTCGTCGCTCGCATCTGCGCCGAGGCCGCCGAGGGACAGGTGGTGTCGCCGGCCAACTACAACTCGCCCGAGCAGACCGTCATCGCCGGCCACGCGGCCGCGGTCGAGCGGGCCTCGGCACGCCTCCGCGATGCGGGAGCCAAGCGGGTGCTTCCCCTCGCGGTCTCCGCCCCCTTCCACTGCGCCCTGATGGAGCCGGTGAAGCCGCGCCTGGCCGAGGTGCTCGCCCGGTGCATGGTGTCCGCCCCGCGGGTCCCGGTGGTCTCCAACGTCGAGGCCGCGCCGAATGCCGACGCCGCCCGGGTGGTGCCGCTCCTCCTCGCGCAGGTGAGCGCGCCGGTTCGCTGGGCGGAGACCATCCGCGCGCTGGCCGCCGCCGGGGTGGGTCGGGTCGTCGAGCTCGGGCCCGGGAAGGTGCTGGGCGGGCTGGTGAAGCGCATCTCGAAGGAGATCGAGGTGCTGAACGTCGAGGACCCGGCGAGCCTGGAGAAGGCGCTCGCCGCCGCGGAGTCGCGCCCGTAAGGGCTCCGGGGGAACGGCACGATGGACTTCACCGGGAAGGTCGTTCTGGTCACCGGCGGCTCGCGGGGCATCGGCCGAGCCTGCGCCGTGGCGTTCGGCAAGGCGGGGGCCACCGTCGTCCTCACCTATGCCGGGAACGAGGCCGCGGCCGCCGAGGCGGTGGCGGCGAGCGGACCCAACGCGCGGAGCATGCGCTTCGACGTCGCGGACCCCGCGGCGTGCGCGGCGGCCGTCGATCAAGTGGTGAAGGGTGCGGGACGCCTCGACGTCCTGGTGAACAACGCCGGCGTGGCGATCGACGGGCTCGTGGTCCGGGTGAAGGACGAGGACTGGGACCGCCAGCTGAATACCAACCTCAAGGGAGCATTCGCGCTCTGCCGCGCCGCGGCGCGCCCGATGATGAAGCAACGCTCCGGCGCCATCGTGAACCTCACCTCGGTGGTGGGGGAGACGGGGAACGTCGGGCAGGCCGTCTACGCGGCGAGCAAGGCTGGGCTCATCGGGCTCACCAAGTCGCTGGCCCGCGAGCTGGCCAGCCGGAACGTACGGGTGAACGCGGTCTCGCCGGGCTTCATCGACACCGACATGACTGCCGGGCTGAACGCGGAGCTGAAGGCGAAGATGACGGAGACCATCCCGCTGGGGCGGCTGGGGACGGCGGACGAGGTGGCGAAGGCCGTGCTTTTCCTCGCCAGTGACGCGGCGTCCTACGTCACCGGCGAGGTCCTGAAGATCAACGGCGGCATGTACATGTAGAGGACCCTACGCTATACCGCGCGCGCCCCGGGGGTCGGCCGCGGGACCTGCCCAGGACAACCCAGGTCCCCCGGAAGCGTTTCCCCCCCACGGAAGAATCGGCAGCACTTCGACAAGAGAAGGGAACCGGAGGAATCAGATGGCGACGAGTGCAATCGAGGCCAAGGTCAAGTCGATCATCGCCGACCAGCTGGGCGTCGGTGAGGACGAGATCAAGCCCGAGTCCTCCTTCATCGAGGACCTCGGCGCGGACAGCCTGGACATCGTCGAGCTGGTGATGGCGATGGAGGAGGAGTTCGAGGTCGAGATCCCCGACGAGGAAGCGGAGAACATCAAGACCGTGGGTGACGCCATCAACTACATCAACACCCACAAGAAGTAGCGCGCACTCGGGGCCGGAGCTAGGTCAGTAGGCCATGTCGAACCGCCGCGTCGTCATCACTGGGACGGGACTCATCACCGCGCTGGGGACCGGCGTGGAGAAGAACTGGAAGGCCATGCTCGCCGGCACGTCCGGCGTGGGCCCCATCACCCGGTTCGATGCGAGCGGCATCGACGCGCGCATCGCCGCCGAGGTGAAGGACTTCGTCGCCGAGGAGTGGATCGACAGGCGCGAGGTCCGCCGCATGGATCTCTACGCGCAGTACGCGCTGGCGGCGACCGAGATGGCCATGAGGGAGAGCGGGCTGCCGGTCGGTCAGGAGAAACCGCACGGCTACGTCCCGGAGAAGGTGGGCGTCATCATCGGCTCGGGCATCGGCGGCCTGGGCTCGCTGGAGGAGCAGCACAAGAAGGCGCTGGAGAAGGGGTTCGACCGGCTTTCCCCGTTCTTCATCCTTCAGATGATCATCAACATGGCCCCCGGCCTGGTGACCATCAAGTACGGCTGCAAGGGGCCGAACTGGTCTCCGGTGTCGGCGTGCTCCACCTCGGCCCACGCCATCGGCGAGGCGGTGAAGTCGATCCGCATCGGCGAGACCGACGCGATGATCGCCGGCGGGGCCGAGGCGGCCATCACCCCGCTGGGCATCGGCGGCTTCGCGGCGATGAAGGCACTCTCCACCCGGAACGACGACCCGGCGCACGCCAGCCGTCCGTTCGACAAGGACCGCGACGGCTTCGTCGAGGGCGAGGGCGCGGGCATCGTGGTCCTCGAGGAGCTCGAGCACGCCAGGCGTCGCGGAGCGAACGTCCTGGCCGAGGTCGTCGGATATGGCGCCAACTCTGACGCGCACCACGTCACCGCGCCGGCTCCGGATGGGGAGGGCGCGGCGCGCTGCATGCGCCTGGCGCTGGCGGACGCGGGGATGCGTCCGGAGGATGTGGGGTACCTGAACGCCCACGGCACCTCGACGCCCTTCAACGACGCGAACGAGACCCGGGCGATCAAGACCGTCTACGGGCCGCACGCGAAGAAGATGATGATCAGCTCCACCAAGTCGATGACCGGGCACATGCTCGGCGCGGCCGGCGGGGCGGAGGCGGTGGTGGCGGTGCTGGCGCTCACCCGCGGGGTGATCCCGCCGACCATCAACTACACCACGCCGGATCCGGACTGCGACCTGGACTACGTGCCCAACAA
>DATJVY010000152.1:0-188645 GCA_035501615.1 Myxococcaceae bacterium | reverse complement strand
AGACCGACCGCTACGAGGAGCTGCTCGTCAATCCGGCGGTCCTCACGCTCCTGGGGCGCCGGGGCGAGCTCGACTGCGGCGGGCTCGACCACGTCTGGATCCGCTACGGGAACTTCTGGACCGGCCTCTTCCCGCTCGAGGCCGGGCACCTCAACGTCGGCCTCGAGCCCCACGCGGTCCCGACGGAGGTCGTCCCGCGGATCCGCGCGGAGATGAAGCGCGCCGGGCTCAGGGAGGCTTCGCGACCGCCGCCCTCTCCTGCTCGATGAGCGCCGCGGCGTCCGGGTCGGTCCGCCGCAGGAATTCCCATTCGAGGTCCCCCTCCGGGGTGAACACCGGAACCCCGGTCGACCCGGGCTCGACCGAGGGGAGCCCGCTCACCGCGCCCGGCAGCGACGGGTCGCGAGCCGCCGTCTGCGGATTCGGATCGGGCCCCGCGGGGGAGTCGAAGGTGGTGACGCTGCCCCGCTCGAAGCGCATCCGGTGGTGGAGGTCGTCGAGCGAGGTGATGGTCGCGCGGTAGCACTGGAAGACCAGCGGCTCCGCGCCGTGCCACCCCGGGGCCGGCGCGCCGCTCGCCAGCACCCACCGGGTCTGGACGACGTTCGGCGAGTCGAGTTGCGGAGACTGGCCCACCTCGGAGAGGAGCCGTGCGGCGCGCTCGAGGAACGAGCGCTTCGGCCCGACGTAGACATGATCCTCGGCGCGACTCCGGTGGTAGGCGGCGGTCTCCGAGGCGCAGGAGGCAAGCGCCACGGACAGCCCGGCGGCGCCGAGCAACATCCCGAGTCGCCATGGTGACCGCCCGCGCACCGGACGACGGCTCAGCCGTTGTTGTTGTTGTTGTTGTTGTTGTTCTTCGGCGGGAACTTCTCCCGCAGCGCCCGGAGCACGTTCGGCGGCACCAGCTCCGACACGTCCCCGCCCAGCGAGGCGACCTCCCGGACCAGCTGCGACGAGATGTAGAAGCTGTCCTGCCCGGTCATCATGAACACCGTCTCGAACTCGGGGTCGAGCTTCCGGTTCATGTTGGCCAGCTGAAACTCGTACTCGAAGTCGGACACCGCCCGCAGGCCGCGCAGGATGAGGTGCACGCCCTTCCGCCGCGTGTAGTGGACCAGGAGCCCCTGGAACGCATCCACCTCCACCCGCTGGTCGGGGCAGGCCTCGCGGATGAGCGTCTGCCGCTCGTCCACGCTGAACATCGCCTGCTTCCGCGGGTTGTTCAGCACCGCCACGATGAGGCGGTCGAACACCCTGAGTCCCCGCTGGATGATGCTCAGGTGCCCGTTGGTCAGCGGGTCGAACGAGCCGGGGTAGATGGCGGTGGCCACGCGGGCCCCGAGCATCATCGGACGGTCGCGCGAGCGTCAAGGAACCGTTGCCGGCCGGTACAGGCTCACCACCGTGTCCCCGAACCGGCGCGAGTCCACCCGGGCGAGCCCCGCCAGCGCTTCCGGAGCGGGCTCGCGCCATCCGTGCTCCACCACCAGCGTCCCGCCGTCGGCGAGGAGCCCCGCCTCCCCCACCCCGCGCACCACGTCGGCCACCGCCTCCTCGGCGTAGGGCGGGTCGGCGAACACGAGCGAGAAGCGCCGCCCCTCGGCCGCGAGCCGCCCGAGCGCCCGCCCCACCGGCATTCGCAGCAGCTCGATGGACCCCTCGAGCCCGAGCGCCTGCGCGTTCCGGGCGACGAGCTTCGCGGCCTCGGCGCCCTGGTCCACCAGCACCGCCCGGCGCACTCCGCGCGACACGGCCTCGAAGGCGAGTGCCCCCGTCCCGGCATAGAGATCCAGCGCCTCTCCACCCTCGAAGAACTGCCCGAGCAGATTGAAGAGCGCCTCGCGCACCCGGTCCGCGGTGGGACGCAGCCCCGGTCCCCTCGGCCCGACCAGCGGGCGCCCCCGGTGGGTGCCAGCGACGATGCGCACGGGCGCCGGCCGCTACCCGGCCCCGGAGCCCGCGTACCCCTGGCTCTCGATCTGCAGGGTGCTGTGGTCGATCCCGAACTGCTCCACCAGGGCCCGCTTGGCGGCGACCAGGATGGTGTCGTTCTCGCAGGCGCTCGGCTCGTCCACCACCAGGTGGGCCGAGAGCGCCACCATCCCGCTGCCCACCGTCCAGATGTGCAGGTCGTGCACTGCGCAGACCCTGGGGATCGAGCCCAGCGCGCGCACCACGCCGTCCATGTCGACGTGCGGGGGCACCGTCTCCAGCAGCACGTCCACCGCCTCGCGGAGCACCCGCCAGGCGCCCACCACGATGACCGCGGAGATGCCGATGGAGATGACCGGGTCCACCCAGGCCCAGCCAGTCAGGGCCATCACCCCCGCGGCCAGCAGCACCCCCAGGCTGGAGAGCGCGTCGCCGAGCACGTGGAGGAACGCCGACCGCGTGTTCAGCGAGTGGCCCGAGCGAAGGAACCCCATCGACAGGAGGTTGGCCCCGAGACCGATGGCGGCGACCAGGGCCATGGCCCCGAGCTTCACCGGCGCGGGCTCCTTCAGCCGCTCCAGCGCCTCGATGACGATGAACACGGTGATCGCCAGGAGCAGCACGCCGTTGATCAGCGCGCTCAGGATCTCCAGGCGGACGTACCCGTAGGTCCGCTTCCGGTTCGCGGGCCGCCCGGCGAACCAGGCAGCCAGCAGCGCCAGCCCGAGCGCCGAGACGTCGGTCCACATGTGGCCCGCGTCCGAGAGCAGGGCCAGCGAGCCGGTGAGCCAGCCCCCAACGGCCTCCACCACCGCGATGACGCAGGTGAGGACCAGCGCGGCCGCCATCCGCCCGGTGTCGCGGGCCCGGCCGGCATCGGCGGTCCGCTGCCCGGGGGTGTCACAGGGCTGGGCATGGTCCGCGCGCGCGTGATCGGGAAACGCCGGGGGATGCGGATGGACGTGGGTCACTGTGGGAGCGCTCGGGGAGTCCTCGTTACACTACGGCCCGGTGAGTCGCGACGCCATGCCCTCGCCGAGGGGGCCCAGGAGCTTCCGCGTCGCACGACCGGATGGCGCGGAGATCCACGTCGAGGTCGAGGGTCGCGGCCGCTCGACCGTCGTCCTCTGCGACGGTCTGGCCTGCGACGGCTTCGCCTGGAAGTACCTCCGGCCCGTCCTCGGCGAGCATCACCGGGTGGTGCACTGGCACTACCGGGGGCACGGCCAGTCGCCCCTTCCACCGGCCGGGGCCCCCCCCTCCATCCCCCAGTTCGCCGACGACCTCGCCGGGGTGCTGGACGCCGCGCGGGTCCGGGGCGCGGTCCTCCTCGGGCACAGCATGGGGGTCCAGCTGGCGCTCGAGTTCCACCGCCTCCACCCTGCCCGGACCCGGGCCCTGGTCCTCGTCTCGGGCAGCCCCGGCCATCCTCTGGACACGTTCCACGACACCACCCTGCTCCGCCGGGCGCTGCCCTCGCTGCGAAAGGGCGCGGAGCGCTTCCCTCGCCTCGCCTCGACGCTCGCCTGGGTCGGCGTCCGGAGCGGCCTGGCGATGGAGATCGCCATGTCCACCGAGGTGAACGCGAGCCTGCTCCGGCGCGGCGACCTCCAGCCCTACTTCGAGCACGTGGAGCGGATGGACCCGCGCTACTTCCTCCGCGCGATGCAGGCCGCGGCCGAGCACGGCGCCGAGGACCACCTCACCGCGGTGGACGTC
Organism: Myxococcaceae bacterium; assembly: GCA_035501615.1. Lineage (GTDB taxonomy): Bacteria > Myxococcota > Myxococcia > Myxococcales > Myxococcaceae > RPRB01. The sequence continues at coordinate 184,991 of DATJVY010000152.1, read as the reverse complement.
CCCACCCTGGTCGTGGCCGGGGACCGCGACCGCTTCACCCCCACCTGGCTGTCGCGCCGCATGGCCCTGGAGATCCCGTCCGCCGAGCTGTTCCTGGTCCGGGGTGGGAGCCACACCGCACTCCTGGAACGACCGGAGGAAGTGAACCGCGCTGTGCTCGACTTCCTCCATCGCCGCGTCGAGACCGGTCGCAGAAGGAGCGCCCCTTGACCCTCGGCGTCAGCGGGCGTCACGCTTCCACCTCGACGAGGCTCGCCGCGCCCGCTTGAGCGACGACACCACCACCCTCCATCCCATCCCGACCACCCAGCCTCAGCCCGTCGCGGCATGGCTGGTGGTGACCGCCGGCGCCTCTGCGGGCACGGTGGGGCGCAGCTTCAAGGTCAGCGGGGACGAGTCGATCATCGGGCGCAGCCCCGAGGCCCAGGTACGGCTCATGGAGGAGGGCGTCTCCCGGCGTCACGCCCGCATCGTCCGCACCGCCGAGGGGAAGTTCGAGCTCTACGACCTGGGCTCCACCAACGGCACCTACCTCAATGGCTCGCGGCTCTCGGGCTCGGGGCGGCTGGACGAGGGCGATCGGGTCCAGCTCGGTGGCCAGTGCTGCCTCCGCTTCTCCTTCAAGGAGACCTCGGACGGCGACGAGAACCTCCGCGAGGCGCTCGCCGCTGCCCAGGTCGCCACCTTCAGCCTCGACCTCAGGACCCAGGTCATCACCTGGAACGAGACCGTGGAGCGCGTGGTGGGCGCGCAGGCCGGTACCCTGGCCCGTGCCGCGCTCCCGCTGATGGAGTTCGTGCACGACGACGACCACGTGCGGGTCCGGGCGGCGGTGGAGACCGCGGTCGGAGGCCGCCGGCAGTTCGACGCCGAGTTCCGCTTCATCCGCCCCGGGACCGTGGGAGCGCTGTGGGTCGCCGCCAAGGGCAACGTGATGCGCGACGCGGACGACACGCCGCTGCGCATCGTCGGGACGCTGATGGACGTCAGCGCCCGCAAGCAGACCGAGCAGGAGCTGCGGCGCGAGGCCCTGCTCTTCGAGAGCCTCAACGACGGCGTCATCTTCCTCGACCTGCAGGGGAACGTCGTCGACTGGAACAGCTCCGCCGAGCGCCTCTTCGGCTACTCCAAGGGCGAGGTGCTGGGCCGGGCCTGGTCCGACGTGCTCAAGCTGTCGGAGAACAACCTCCAGGCCATCGTGCTGGCCGCGCTGAAGCGCTACGGACGCTGGAGCCGCGAGGTCGTGGCGCTCCGCAAGGACGGCTCGGAGACCTTCTGCGAGGTGACGGTCGTCCCCCTGCGCGACGCCGAGGGGCGGCACATCGCGACCATTGCCATGCATCGGGACATCGGCGAGCGCCGGGCGATGCAGGCCCAGCTCCTGGTCGCGAGCCGCCTGGCCTCGGTGGGCACCCTGGCCGCCGGCGTGGCCCACGAGATCAACAACCCGCTGGCGTTCGTCAACGCGAACGTCCTGTACCTCGCGGACGAGCTGGAACGGTTCCGGGCCGCCCTCGGGCCCGCGACCGACGAGATCCTCCAGCTGGTCACCGAGACCCGGCAGGGCGTGGAGCGCATCGGCCTCATCGTCCGGGACCTCAAGGCGTTCAGCCGGGTCGACTCGGAGGACGTCTCCGCGGTGGTGGACGTCCGGAAGGTCCTCGCCTTCGCCGAGAAGATGGCCGGCAAGGAGATGCGGCAGCGGGCGCGCGTGCTCCGCGACATCCAGCCCGTGCCGATGGTGAAGGCCAACGAGTCCCGGCTCGGCCAGGTCTTCCTCAACCTGCTGCTCAACGCTGCGCAGGCCATCCCCGACGGGGCGGCGGCGGAGAACGAGATCCGCATCCGCACCCGGACCGACGGCCTGGGCCGCGCGGTGGTCGAGGTGTCCGACACCGGGCGGGGCATCCCCGAGGAGCTGCGTGCCCGGGTGTTCGACCCCTTCTTCACCACCAAGCCGGTCGGCGAGGGCACCGGGCTCGGGCTGTCCATCTGCCTGGGCATCGTGCGCTCGCTGGGAGGGGAGATCCTCCTCGAGTCCGAGGTGGGGAAGGGCAGCACCTTCCGGGTCGCCCTGCGGGCCCACCAGCCGGAGCGCGCGACCGTGGTTTTCCAGGCGCCCGACCTGCCCCCGCCGGCCCGGGTGAAGCTCCTGGTGGTCGACGACGAGCCCTACATCTGTACCGCCATCCAGCGGCTCCTCCGCCGCGAGCACCGGGTGACCGCCCTCACCACCGTCCGCGAGGCGCTGGCCCTGCTCGAGACCGGGGAGCGGTTCGACGTCATCCTCTCCGACCTCATGATGCCGGAGCAGAACGGCGAGGACTTCTACAAGGAGCTCCAGTCGATCGCGCCCGATCAGGCGAAGCGGATGATCTTCATGACCGGAGGGGCCTTCACTCCCCGCAGCGAGGAGTTCCTCCGCAGCTCCCCGGTACCCCAGGTGGCCAAGCCCATCAGCCTGGAGATGCTCCAGGGGGCCATCCGCCAGGTCGTGGAATCCAGCTCGCGCGCTTGAGCCCGGGGGGCCGGGGCGGCAAGGTGAGGTTGCGGACCCGAGCAGGCGCACGCTATGAGCACGCCGCGCCGCGGCAGCGCCCGGCCCACCCAGCATGTTTCCTCGCGAGAAGATCCGGAACGTGGCCATCGTGGCCCACGTCGACCACGGCAAGACCACCCTGGTGGACCACATGCTCCGCCAGGCGGGGGTGTTCCGTTCCAACGAGGTCGTGGCCGAGCGGGTGATGGACTCGAACGACCTCGAGCGCGAGAAGGGCATCACCATCCTGGCCAAGAACACCGCGGTGCAGTACCGCGGCCACCAGATCAACATCATCGACACTCCCGGCCACGCGGACTTCGGCGGGGAGGTCGAGCGGGGGCTCCGGCTGGTGGACGGCGTGCTCCTCCTGGTCGACGCGGCCGAGGGTCCCCTCCCCCAGACGCGGTTCGTCCTCTCCAAGGCGCTGGGGATGGGGCTCCAGACGGTGCTGGTGATCAACAAGATCGACCGGCAGGACGCCCGCCCCCGCGAGGTGCTGGACCAGGTCTACTCGCTGTACATCGACCTCGGCGCAGATGAGGCGCAGATCGACTTCCCCGTCCTGTACGCGGTCGCCCGGGCGGGCCAGGCGTCGACCTCGCTCGCCCACCCCGGTGAGGACCTGCGCCCGCTGTTCGAGGCCATCCTCTCCCACATCCCCCCGCCGCCGGCGCCGGCCGAGGGCGAGGACCGGCTCCGGCTGCTGGTGGCCAACCTGGACTACGACGACTACGTGGGCCGGCTCGCCATCGGCCGGGTGCACTCCGGGCGGATCGTCTCCGGGGCTCCGCTGGCGGTGGTGCGCGAGGGCGGCAAGATCGAGCAGGGCAAGGTGCTCAAGCTCTACGGTTTCAGCGGCCTCAAGCGGGTGGAGATCGACGACGCGGGCCCCGGCGAGCTGGTCAGCGTCGCCGGCATCGAGCAGGTCAGCATCGGCGATACCCTGGCCGATCCCGAGGCCCCGGTGGCTCTCCCGCGCATCACGGTGGACGAACCCACCATGATGATGATCTTCCGGGTCAACGACGGTCCCCTCGCCGGCCGGGAGGGCAAGTACGTCACCTCCCGCAACCTGCGTGAGCGGCTCTACCGCGAGGCCTACCGGAACGTCTCCATCCGGGTGGAGGACACCGAGACGCCGGACGCGTTCAAGGTCGTGGGCCGCGGAGAGCTCCAGCTCGCGGTGATCATCGAGACGATGCGCCGCGAGGGCTACGAGCTCACCGCCAGCAACCCCGAGCCCATCACCCGCGAGGTCGACGGGCAGATCCACGAGCCGATGGAGCTGATGGTCTGCGACGTGCCGGAGGCCTCGGTGGGTGCGGTGACCGAGCGGCTCGGTCCGCGCAAGGGACGGATGACCGACATGAGCGCGCTGGGGAGCGGGCGGACCCGGCTCACCTTCCGCATCCCTGCCCGAGGCCTGGTGGGCTTCAGGAGCGAGTTCCTGACCATCACCCGCGGCGAGGGCATCATGTCCTCGCAGTTCGACGGCTACGAGCCGTGGTTCGGGTACATCCCCAAGCGGAGCAACGGGGCCATCGTCTCCGACCGCCAGGGGGACACCGTCCCCTACGCGCTGTTCTCCATCCAGGACCGGGGCACGCTCTTCGTCGGGCCCGGCGTCCAGGTCTACGAGGGGATGATCATCGGCGAGAACGCCCATCCCTCGGACCTGAACGTCAACGCCTGCCGGGAGAAGAAGCTCACCAACATCCGGGCGGCGGGCCGGGACGAGAACGTCATCCTCACCCCGCCGCGCGAGATGTCGCTGGAGCGGGCGCTGGAGTGGATCGCCCCCGACGAGCTGGTCGAGGTGACGCCCCGGTCGGTCCGGATGCGGAAGCGGGTCCTCGCCACCGGCGAGCGGTACAAGGCCGACCGGGACCGCAAGCGCGACCAGCTGGCCTCCGGCTGAGAGAGGCCTCGACCGGCGAGGACACCCAAGAGGTGCACCGCGGCGACGAGGACCGTGCGGCGACCCGGTCGACCGGCCACGACCCAGGTCGCGCCGGAGCCTGACGACCCTGGGGCAATCCCGGCCTCGCCCGTGCGTCAGCGGCGTGAGGAGGAGATCCCGATGGGATTCGGCACCACGCTGCTGGCCATCTCGCTCGCCGCCGGGCCCGGCGGCTGGGCCGAGGGTGACCCCGCGACGGTGGGCCTCGACGCTGCCCCGCTCCAGGCCGTGGAGGACCAGGTCCGCTCCGGTGCGCTGGTGAAGCTCACCGGCCTCCTGGTCGCCCGGCACGGCACGCTGGTCTTCGAGCGGTACTTCGGCACCGCCGGGCCCGACGCACTCCTCGACACCCGCTCGGCGACCAAGACCGTGACCGGCTACCTCGTCGGGGCGGCGATCGCGCGCAAGCTCCTTCCCGGCGTGAGCGCCCGGGTGACGCCGTGGTTCAAGGACCGGCGCCCGTTCGCCAACCCGGATCAGCGCAAGGACCGCATCACCGTCGAGGATCTCCTGACGATGAGCTCGCGGCTCGAGTGCGACGACTGGAACGAGTTCAGCCGCGGGAACGAGGAGCGGATGTACCTGGTCGAGGACTGGCCGAGGTTCTTCCTCGATCTCCCCATCCGCGGCTATCCCTCCTTCGCCACCCGTCCGGAGGACAGCAGGTATGGCCGGGCCTTCAGCTACTGCACCGCGGGCGTCGCCACGCTGGGCTTCCTCCTCGAGCGGGCGGTGCGCGAGCCGCTCGACCGGTTCGCGGAGCGCACGCTCTTCGGGCCGCTGGGCATCGATCGGCTCCAGTGGGTTCGCTCACCGCAGGGCACGGTCCAGACCGGCGGCGGGCTGCGGCTGCGAGGGCGGGACCTGCTGGCCCTGGCGCAGCTCGCCCTGGACGGCGGCCGCTGGCACGGCACCCGGGTCCTGGATGCGGGCTGGATCGCCGAGTCCACCCGTCCCCACGCTCGGATCGACGAGCAGACCGAGTACGGCTACCTCTGGTGGCTGAAGGACCTGCCCTGGCGGGATCGCACGGTCCACGTCGTCTTCATGTCCGGCAATGGGGGTAACAAGATCGGCCTCGTCCCCGAGCTCGACCTCGCCTTCGCCATCACCAGCAACAACTACGGGACGCGGGGCATGCACGAGCAGACCGAGCGGGTGCTGGTGCAGTCGGTCCTCGGCGCCGTCCGCCCCTGAGCCCGTCGCCGCTCATTCGGACCCCGCGGGCTTGAAGATCCACGGGAAGTTCACCTTCACGATGCCGTTTCCCGCAGGCTCGGGGAACTTCCAGCGGCGGATCCTCGAGAGCATGCAGCGTTCGGTGCTGGCGTCGTTCAGGGTGGTCTCCGAGACCTGGGCCTCCGGCACCGCCCCGCTCCCGTCGATGGTGAAGAGGACCGTCACCTTGCCCGCGAGCGCGGGGTTGCGGTTCAGCTGGACCTCGTAGCAGTACTTGATCTCGCTCTGGTGCTCCTGGATGACGCGGGCGATGACCTCGCGCGCGAGGCCACCCACGACGGTCGTCTGCCCGGGCACGACCCGGACCGACTCCTTCTTCTTCCCCCCGAGGTCCACCCGGCCGTAGCCCCCCGAGCCCTCCCCCAGCCCGACGGTCCCGGCGCCACCGACGCCCAGGCCCTCGCCCCCACCGCCCAGCCCCATCCCGCGCGCGCCCATGCCCCCGTGACCCTGCTGGGTTCCGCTGTCCGCGCCGCCCAGCCTCAGGCCTCCGATGGCCTGGTTCAGTCCGGTGCCGGCGCTTCCGGGTCCGAGCACGTCGGACATCGCCTGCCCCTTCAGCGCGCCGAGGAGCCCGCTCCGGAACGCCCGGGTCCGGTTCGCCTCGCGGGCGCCGGGGTCGACCGCGGGACTTCCCTTCTTCGAGGCCTCTGCCTCCGGCTTCGTCGCGGTCTCCTTGCCCACCTTTCCCGGGTCGTCGGGGGCCGCCTTGCCCTCGTCCGCTCCGGCGTCCTCCTTCCTGTCCCCGGGCCTCGGACGCGGCGGGGGTGGGGGCCGCCGGACCAGCGAGATCCAGTGCTGGGTGTCGCCCAGCGAGTCCCAGGAGCGAGGACGCACCGGCGGCGCCGTCTGGACCGCGAAGATCAGCGTCCCGAACAGGACCAGGCTCCCCACCAGCATGGTCGTGAACCGCGCCAGCTCCCAGGCCCCGGGAAGGACGCCCGCCCGCCGCGCCGGGCGGACCCAGCGCAGGAGCAGCGAGAGGCGACCGAACCGCACCCGCACCGATTCCCGCAGCCGGGGCAGGAGGACCTCCGACCCCGCTGCACCCAGCTTCAGCCGCCCCTCGTCGCGGATGTCGGCGATGGCCACCGGGTGCGTGCCGTCGAACACCGTCCACTCGGCTCCCTCGGGAACCGTGACCCGGAGCTGTCCGCCCTGGACCCGGGCCAGCTCGAAGGCCCGGTCGAGCCCGTGGTGGAAGACCTGGAACGTCGACTCCGTGGCGTCCTCGCCGATGGTCAGCGGCCGGGAGTCGGGCAGGTGCTCGACGCCGAGCAGCTGGTCGCCCCAGACCGCCGCCGCCTGGAGGACCCGGTGCTGCTCCGTGGGAGCGAGCGCCGCCGGGAGCGGACCGAGGAGCAGCTTCCACGCGCTCGCCTCGGCCCGGGGGATCGCCGGGTGCCGCACCGGGAGCACCCGGGCGATCTGCGCGGGCTGCATCGCGAGCGCCGCACCTCCGCGCACCCGAGGAGCGAAGGCCTCGTGCCGGGGCGGCGCACCGCGGGCGTGCGCCGGAGCGACGGCGGGCGCCGGGCCGAAGTAGACGGTCACCCGGGAGCGCCCGAGGCGGATGACGTCCTCGTGGCGCAGCGCCCGCGGGGCCTGGAGCGGCACGTCCCCCACCTGGGTCCCCGCCTCGCTGGCGAGGTCGATGGCGAGGACCGAGTCGTGGTGCCGCTTCAGCAGCAGATGGAGGCTCGAGACCGCCGGGTCGTTGATCCGGAGCCCCGCGGTGGGACCGGAGCCGAGCACGAGCATCTCCTCCGTGACCGGCACGTCGCGGACCGCCCCCTCCGCAGTGGTGAGGCGAAGCGTGACCCTCCCCTCGTCCCTCATCGCAGGAGCTCGCCTGTGGAGGCGCGGAGCTCGCGCTCGAAGCTGGGGCGGAGCCGGACCAGGCTCTCGAAGCGGCTGCGGTTCCGGTCGAGGACGTAGTTGCCCTCGGGCCGGACGACGTTCCCCTCCAGGGTCTGGTCCGCGAAGTCGATGCGGGTCTCCCTCCGGACCACCGTCCGGTCGGCCTCCCGTACCACGCGGTCCTCCGCATGGGCCGCCGCCGCCAGGCCGAGCAGGGACGCCATCCACCATCGCCGCATCGCCACCTCCGACCTCCGCCCCGGCGCTCGCTTCCGGGCCCCGGCTGTAAGAATCACCGGCTCGCCCCCCCACGCCCGGCCTGTGCCCCGGAGGAGGCACCGGGAGCCCCGGAGGAAGCAGATTCCGCGCCATCCGGACGCCCGGCGGGTGCCCGGGCGAGCGCGTCGAGGACCGACAGCCGTCCGTCGATGCGCCGCCGCTCCGAGGGCGAGGTGTCTGGGAGGTCGCGGCACCGGCGGAGGAGCGTTCCCGCCTCGGCGAGCGAGCTCCGGTCCCGTGCGAGCGCCCAGCCGGCGCCGCAGATGGCCTCCGGTCGCTCCGGGGCTCGGGTGAGGACCTCCCGGTACGCGGCGGCGGCCGCGGTCGCCTTGGCCGGATCGTCCTCCCCCTGCGCTGCGAGCGCCTCGGCCAGGTGCAGGCGAGCGTCCACTGCCCAGGGCTCCAGCTCCGACGCCCGGCGGTAGGCGCGCTCCGCCCCGCGGTAGTCTCGCCAGCCGAGGGCGAGCGCGCCGAGGTTCGTCCACGCGTCGCCCGAGGACGGGTCGAGCGCGACGGCCCGGTCGAGCTCGGCATGGGCGCGATCGATCTCGCCCCGCCGGAAGGCGACGAGCCCCAGCGTGACGTGGGTCGAGGCACGGGCCTCGTCCAGCCGGAGGGCCGTCGTGGCCAGCAGCTCGGCCTCCCGGTCCCGTCCGTGGGCGCTCGCCACCAGCGCGAGCGCCTCGTAGGCGCCGGGCTCGCGGCGGAGGCTGAGCGCCCGCCGCGCCGCCTGCTCGGCTCCGGCGAGGTCCCCCGCCATCCGCTCGGTGAGCGAGAGCTGGACCCAGAGCACAGGCTCCGAGGCGAGCGCCGGGCGCCGCGCGGCGCGCTCGAGGAGCTCCGTGGCCTGCGCGGCGCGGCCCCTCTGCCGCTCCAGCCGGGCGAGCCCCACGAGCGACGGGAGGTGGTCGGGGTTCTTCCGCAGCGCCGCCAGGTAGGCCTCACGAGCGTCATCGCCCCCGGGGGGCGGGGGGGGCGGAAGGGCAGGGTCCGGCGCCCGGAGCGCGACGCGGGTCCTCGAGGGGTAGCTCCCGGGCCGCAGCGCGTCGACGTCGTCCTGCGCCCGGAGCGTCCACGTGCCGTACGCGCCCAGCTCGTAGGCCTTGGCCAGCCCCTTCTCGAGCGTCTCCAGGGAACGCTGCTCGAGCGGCGCGGCCAGCTGCTCCAGCTCGTCGCGGTACCGTGCGCGGTCCTCGGGGGTCAGCCCCGGCGGCGTCGGTGCCTGGCGGATCTTCGCCGCAAAGTCCGAGTACGCCTCGCCGATGCGGGTGAGGGCGGCGATGCCCGCCTGCGCGTCGCCGGTGGTGACCACCCCCAGGTAGGCGTTCTCCAAGGACTTCAGCGCAGCGCGCTTCCTCGCGAGGTCAGCCTTCACCGTCCGGGCGTGGGCGAAGTCGATCCGCCGGTACTGCTCGAAGAGCGGGTCGGCTGCCGCGAGCGCGACCTGCGCGTACGTCGAGACGACGGCCGGCTCCTTCCGTGTCTCGGGCGAGAGGCCGGCCCAGAGCTGCCGGACGCGCTGCTGCACCGCCTTCACCCGCCCGGGCTGCCCGGCGTCGTGCCAGGCCCGGAGCTGGAGCCCGAGCGCCTCGAAGCGCCGCGGCAGCGCTCCTCCGGGAGCGAGCATCTCCGCCTTCTCGAACGCGCGGGCCGCTGCGGCGAGCCTCCCGGCCTCCTGCTGGAGGTGACCGAGGGCCAGGGCGACGTCCGAGGCGTCCTTCCGGTCCGAAAAGCGCTGGAGATACGTCTGGTAGGCACCGATGGCGCGCTCGGTCCGGCCCACGGCCGCCCAGTAGAGCCCGGCCTCGCCCTGCGCCGGCGCCACCCAGCCCGAGGCCTCCTCCAGCAGGGCCGGCTCGATGCGCGGCCCGTCGGTTCCTGCGCGGGCCCGCGCGTACGCGGCGACGAACGCCTCGCTCGCCTCGGCGGCCTGACGGAAGTCCCCGAGCTGGGCAGAGAGGTCCGCCAGCCCGTGCGCCAGCTTCAGCCGCAGCGGTGTTCCCGGGTACTCGGCCAGGGCTCGGCGCCCCACCTCCACTGCGCGCTGCAGCTGGCCCTGCTGCTCGAGGAGCGCCATGGCGAAGGTCAGCGCCTGGGCGGCGTGGTCCGACCGCGGGTAGTCGTCGGCGAAGCGCAGGAACTCCTCCGCGGCGCGGGCGTCCTGGTGCTGCTGCGCATGCAGCACGTCGCTCACCCAGGCGTACCGGCTCGCCTCGGCGACCTTGCCGACCCGCCGCGCGAAGTCGGTGCCGGAGCGGGCAAGCGCACCGTTCCGGGCGTACTCCTGGGCCTTCGCGTTGAGGGCCAGCCAGTCGCCGCGGGTCTCCAGCACGTTCAGCGTGAGATCGGCGGCCTGCCGTGCCCGGTCCGAGTCCGGCTGTAGCGCGATGAGCTTCGCAAATCGCTCGAGCGCGGCGGGCGTGTGGCCCCGCTCGAAGAGGACCAGCGCCGCCTGGTACCGGATGTCGAGCACGTCCCTGGCATCCGGGAAGCGGTCCGCGTAGCGGTCGCAGGCCGCCACCAGCCGCTGCTCCGCCTCGGTGAGCGCCACCTCGGTCGTGCCGGCGGTCGCGGCGCGGGTCCGGAGGCCACCCTTCCCCTGCCGCTCGTCGACGCGGGTGGGCGCGGCGTCGGCGTGGCCGTGCTCGGCGTCCACGACCCGGTCCCAGGCGAGCACCGCGTCGTACGCGGCGGTGGCCCGGTAGCGCTCGTCGCTCGCCTCGCGCGCGGTGGGCCGGTCCGGGACGCGGAAATCCACCACCCGCTCGTACTGCTCGGCGGCGGAGCGCCAGTCCCCCAGGGCCCAGGCGATCTCGGCGGCGTAGAAGCTCATGTCGAAGGCGTGGTCGGACGTCCACGCCGGATCCGCGTCGCGCGCGAACGCCGCGAGGTAGGCCTGGTACACCTCGGCCGCCAGCCGGTAGGTCCGCGGCGAGCCGGTCCGCTGCGCCTCCTGGTGGTAGGCCGTGACCAGCGTTCGAAGGCCCTCCTCGGCCTCCTCGAAGCCGGCCCGGAGCGACTGGGGCGACCCGGCATTCGCCTTCCACCAGGCGGTACCGGGGTGGCACATTCCGGCGAGCTTCCGGGCCTCGACCCGGACCTTCTCGCGGTCGTGGAGCCCGTCCCAGGCCTGGACCACCGCCTGCTGCCAGCCTGCGGCCTCGGGGGCGAGCGGCTCCGCGGCCAGCGCGGCCTGGTACACGCCCAGCGCCCCCGGGAGATCTCCGGCCTCGGCGAGCGCCTTCGCCAGCCTGCCCACCAGCTTGCGCCGTTCCGCCCCTTGCGTGTTCCGCTGGAAGTAGGCGAGGCCGTCCTCGGCCCGATCGAGGCGGACGTAGACCCGGGTCAGGTCGACCAGCGCCTCGGTCCTGAGCTCGAGCAGCGGCTTGGTGCCACCGGCCGAGCCGTCCACCACCCGGGCCAGCTTCTCCCGCGCGCCCTCGAAGTCGCCGAGGTTGAAGTCGCACCAGGCGAGCTTGTACGTCGCGTAGCTCCGCACCCGCGGCGAACCGATGCGCCCCGCGTGCTGGTAGGCGTCCTGGGCGGCGGCCAGGGCCCCCGCGTCGAAGGCCCGGTTGCCGAGCTCGAGCCACGCGTCCGGGGCGAAGCGCGAGCGGGGGAAGTCCCGGAGGAGCGCGCGGTACTGCCCGGCGGCCTCCTCGCTGCGACCCACGTCCTCGAGGTCGTAGGCGAGGGAGAACATCACCTCGTCCCGCCGCGGGTAGCGGGGGAAGGACTTCAGCAGCCGGGCGTAGGCGTCCATCGCGCGAGCCCGCGCCGCCTCGCTCTGCCGGTGGTCGGCGCGGGAGGGCTCACCCGCGGCCTCGATCTCGGCCCGGCGGAGAGCCTTGCTCTTCTCCCAGTAAGCCTCTCCCAGCTGGAAGAGGAGGTCCGGCTTGCGTGGCGAGTCGTCCGGGAAGCGCTGCACCAGCGTCTCCAGCTGCGTGATGAGCTCGGCGCGCTTGGCCTCGGTGAGCTGCTCGCGCTGGCTGTCGGAGAGATCGAGCCGGAAGTCCGCTGGACCGCTGCGTTCGGGTGGAGTCGACGCGTGCGCGGAAGGGAGCCAGGCCGTCGCCCACACCACCAGCCCCACCGCCACCCTGCCCCGCGCCAGCACCGTCACCCTCGCCTCCGTCGCACCCGCTCGCCACCCGACGCCCGGGTCCCACGGACCCACGTCCGGCAAGCTAGGAACGCGGCTCGGACCCGAGAAGGCCGGCCTCGGCCCCCGAGCGTGCGTCAGCGGACGCTCGGCGTGGCCTGCGGAGCGGGGCAACCGTTCTTCAGCGTGGCCCGCGCGTGACCAATCTCGTCCGCCCACCATTCTCCGTCCACGCGCCACCGCTCGTCGGCGGGACCTCCGGTGGGCAAGGGAGGCAGGGGGCGCGCCGCGAGCAGCTTCCGCTGGTCGACGTCCGCGTCGAGCAGCTCCGTCTCGCCCCGGGTCGTCTCGAAGCGGAGCACGTCCGCCTGCTCGAGGAGATCGCGCAGCGCCGCGGCGGTCTCGACGATGCGGGCGTGGATCTCCTGCGCCGTGGCCTGGAGTGCCTCTTCCTGGACCCGGTCCAGCTGCTGCAGCACCTCGCCTTCGCCGGCGGCCCCGACCCGAGTGCGCTCCGCCTCGAGCGTCCGGAGAAGTCGCAGCCCGGCGGCGATGCGCGGCTCGGCCGCCAGGGCCGGCCCGAGCCCCGGGTCGAGCGCGGCACGCCGTCCCGGATCCGTCAGGAGCGCCACCTCCTCCGCCGAGGAGGGCCGCCGCTCCGCCAGCGCCGCGAGCCGCTCCGAGAGCGGCCGGTAGCCGGCGGTGAGGCCGTCGAGCACGCCCCGGGTCTCCCGGTACAGGCAGGCATGGAAGAGCACCGTGGCCTCGAGGATGCGCGCCTCGGGAAGGAAGCTGTCCCGGAGCTGGGGAGCGCGCGTGGCGTGCAGCGTTCCCAGCGCGCCACCGTCGTCCCCGGCGCGGAAGCGAGGGTATCCGCGCTCGAACAGCGACTCGGGCCAGACGCGCGCGTCGCGAGGGACACGGTCGTAGGCCGCCGCCGAGGCGGCGTCGTCGCGCAGGCCATAGAGCAGCCGTCCCAGAGCGAGCTGGGCGAGGGCCCGGATCTCCCTGGCGTCCCGGCCGCCGCCACCATCCGCGAGGACCGCCTGCAGCTCGTCGAGCGCGGCCTGCATCCTGGGGCCGCCCGGGCGGCGCGGGTCGGAGAGGACGATGGCCAGCGCGTAGCGGGCCCGGGCGGCCAGGTTCGACTGTGGCGGGATGCGCCGGAGCAGAGACTCGGCCAGCTCGAGCGCGCCGGTCCGCTGGGCCTCGAGACCGCGGAGGAGCAGGGCCCGTTCGCGGAGCTCGGCCGAGCCGGGCTGCGCCTCGGGGTGCGCGGCGAGGAACGCCGGGACCAGGAGCTGCTCGTCCAGCCGCGACTGGGCGCCGAGGAGCGCCTCCACCGCCGCCTCCTGTGCGGGCCCGGGGGCCGCGGCCGCGGTGCGCAGCGGCCCGAGCGAGGCACCGTCGAGGCGCGCTGCCTGCAGCGACTGGCCGAGCTCGAGCGCCTCGGCCGGAGTTCGGGGAGGGACCCGGCTGAGGGCGGCGAGATCGGGCGCCGGCCCACGGCTCGCACAGGCGAGCAGCCCGACCAGGGGAAGCAGCCGTCTCACAGCTCCACCCCGAAGCCGAGGTAGACGCCGACCACCTGGAGGGTGTCGCTCCCCCCCTCGTTCACCTTCCCCAGGGCGACGCCGAGGTCGTTGCCCCGGTCGTAGCCACCGGCCGTCGTTCCCCGGAAGGCGTCCACGTTGCACTGGCCGCTCACGCCCGCGCCGGTGACCTGACCGGCGGTGTGCTGGTCGACGAGGATCTGGAGGTCCGCCGCGTCGCAGCCGTCGACGCGGGTCACGCTGCCCCAGTGGATGAGGTCCTGTACCTCCAGCCGGACGGTGAATCGGCTGCCGAGCTGCATCCGGAAGCCTGCGCCCCCGGTCACCACCAGCCGGGTGCCGGTGCTGCCGTACGTCGCCGGGCCCAGCGCGTCCGAGGTCTTCAGCTCGATCTCGGTCCCGCCCACGCCCGCGCCCGCGAAGAGCAGGAAGCCGTAGCGGACGGTGCCCCCGAACGCGGTGAACTTCCCGCGGATGGGCGTCCACTCCGGCGCGGCGACCACGCCGTCCTTGAGCATCACCGAGCTCGCCGCCGCCGCGTCCTGGCGCACCCGCGAGAGCAGCTCGCTGGAGAAGCGCGAGCGCTGCGCTTGCCAGACGTAGAACGGCTGGACCCGCAGGCCGAGCCACTCGGTCGCGTGGAAGGTGTAGGTGAGGCTGGCCAGCCAGTGGGTGGTGAAGGTCGAGCCCACCTGTGGAACGAGGGGCGAGATCACCAGCTCGTGCCGGAGCGCGTCGGGGAACGGCTTGGGCTCGAGCACGCGATACTGGACGTTCGGGCTCGAGGCGAGCGGGTCCGTCGCCGGGTCGGCGCCGAGCACTGCCGCGAGGACGATGGCTCCGAGGAGGTTCATGGCGAGGGCTCAGAAGAAGAAGGCGTACCCGAGGTCGACGAGCACGGTGTTGGTGAAGCCCGGGCTGGGGGCGGCCTGGCCGGTGACGGTGCCCGCCTCGGCCGCGGCGCGGTCGACGCCGAGGAGGTAGCTGTCCTTCCAGACGACGAACCGCAGCTCGAGAAGCACCGCACCGTGCACGCCGGTGAAGAGGCGGAACCCGAGCGCGCCGGAGGCCACCGGCGCCACGCGGCTCTCGGTGAGCCAGTCCGCGCAGGTGCCCTGCTCCCGCGAGGCGACGGACCGGCACACCACCACCGAGGTGCGATCGAGCCAGGCCGCTCCGGCCCCGAGCCAGAGGTATCCCTGGTAGCGGATGGGCAGGTCGGAGCCGAGGTTGAACTTTCCGTAGAGCGGCGAGAGGCGGACGCCGCCGAGCACCATCGCCTTCAGCTGCCAGAGGTCGGACAGGTCGTCGACGGTTCCGACCGGCGGCGTCTGGAGGAGGTGCTGGCCGATCCGGTCGGCGAGCGCCGTGTGGCCGGACAGCGCGCCGGTGACCATCGCGTCGACGCCGAGCCAGTCGTTGAAGTCCCAGCCAGCGCGCAGGTCGAGCGTGCCGGTGCGGGTCAGGGTGTCGAAGACGCCGATGCCCACCGTCGCGCCGAGCGAGAACCGGCCTCCGACCGGGTACAGCCTGGGCTCGACGGGAGGTTCGGGGCTGGCGGAGGCACGGGCGGGGGCCAGCACGGCCGCCAGCCCGGCGAGGGCGAGCACTTGGAGGGTGGACACGTGGCCCGGCAAGCTGGCCCGTGCCCCGCGCGGCGCCAACGGTGGGTCAGCATGCCTCCGGCCTGGAACGCCCGCTGGTCGTCACTGGACGGGCAGACAATGCTCGCGTCCAGACGTTCACGCCCCGTGGGGCCAGCGGGGGCTACTTGCGGGCGGTCTGCGCCCGGTGCGCAGCCTTCACCGAGGGCCGCACGAAGACGATGCCGTCGCTGTGACCGGGCACCGCCCCCTTCACGAGGAGGAGATTCTTCTCCGCGTCCACGTCCACCACGGTGAGGTTCTGGGTGGTGACCTGCTCCACGCCGTAGTGCCCGGGCATCTTCTTGTTCGGGTAGACACGGCCGGGCGTCTTCCGCTGCCCGATGGCGCCGGGGTGGCGGCGGTACTCGTGGGTGCCGTGAGTCTGGCCGAAGCCGCGGAAGTTCCAGCGCTTCATCACGCCCTGGAATCCGCGCCCCTTGGTGATGCCGGTGACGTCGACGAGCTGGCCCTTCTCGAAGAGGCCGACGCCCACCGCCTCGCCCACGTTGAAGCCGGAGGCCTCGTCGGGGGTGACCCGGAACTCCTTCAGCACCCGGCGTGGCTCGACCCCGGCCTTCTTGAAGGCGCCGCGCTGGGGAGCGGCGAGCCGCTTCTCCTTGACCTGGCCGAACCCGAGCGTCACCGCCGAGTACTGGTCGCGCTCCGGCGTCCGCTTGTCCACGACCGTGCAGGTGGAGGCATCGATGACCGTGACCGGGACGAGGTTGCCGTCCTCGTCGAAGACCTGGGTCATCCCGATTTTCTTGCCAATCAAGCCCTTCACGGTTGCTGCTCCTCGCTGGTACGGCCCCGACGCGGGCCCGACCGCCGCCCTCCGCGGCCCGGAGGGGGGTGGCCCCGGGAAGCGGGGCTACATAACAGCTTGCCGGGGGGCGTCAAGACGCCAGGAATTCCCGGAGGGCCGCGTCCAGGAGAGGGGCGCTGTCGGTGGGGAGCGCGGCTCCCTGCAGTCGGGCCTCGGGGTGCCCGGTGCGGCCCAGCCGGATCAGCGACGGGACGCCGTGCAGGGGCCGTCCGAGCACGGGCCCGGGCGGCAGCGCATCGACGTCCACCTCCACCAGCCACCAGCCGGCGAGCACCGCCCGGTTGCTCTCCCGGGCGAAGGCGGCGTCGAGCGCGCGGCAGGGCTCGCACCAGGACGCTCCGAGCTCGACGACGACCCGGGCGCCGGAGCGCGCGGCCTCCCGTGCGAGGGCTCGCAGCTGCGGCTCGAGACGGCGGGGATCGACCTGGACCCGCCGGACGAGGGGCGGCCGGGGCACGGAGGCAGCGCCGCCGCCCGCCGGTGCGCCCGGCGGAAGCTCCTCGAGGAGCGGCGGCGGGCCGGCGTCTGCGGCGCCGAGGAGGAGCAGGGCGAGAACGGCGAGCGTGGTCGCGCGAGGTGGAAGCCTCAGCGTGGGCGCGGGACGACGCGGCCGGACCGGGACGGATGACGGCCGGCCTTCACCAGCCCGAGCAGGAAGTGCAGCAGCGCGAGGACGAGGAGCAGGTGCACCCACCGCCCCACCGTGCCCCCCGCAACGTAGCCCAGCGCCCAGAGCATCAGGAGGATGCAGCCGTTGGTCCAGAGCACGGGCCGAGGGTGCGGCCCCCGGGGCTCCCGGACCAGCCCCACCGCCCCGGTGGGCGGCTCCGCGCCCCCGGAAACTGTCCGTCAGTCGATGGGCCGCCGGATGTCCGGAGTGGAGGCACGGCGGCGCCGTCCCCACGTTCCGGGCATGGCACCGACGCCGGTCATCGTCCTGGAGCTGAACGAGCTGAGCCCGGTCCTCATGCGCCGCTTCATCGATGCCGGCCAGCTGCCGAGCTTCCGCCGGCTGCACGACGAGGCTGCGGTGTGGATCACCGAGGCGGAGGAGCGGCCGCCCTTCCTCGAGCCGTGGATCCAGTGGATCACCGTTCACTCCGGCCAGAGCTACCACGAGCACGGGGTATTCGACCTCGACCAGGGCCACCGGGTGCAGGCCCCACGCATCTGGGACGTCCTCTCCGCCGCCGGAGGCGACTCCTGGATCTGCGGAAGCATGAACGCCTCGGCCGCTCCGGGCTTCCGGGGCTGGCTGCTCCCCGACCCATGGTCCACGCACGTGCCGCCGCAGCCCGAGTCGCTCGCGCCCTACTGCCGGTTCGTGCGCCAGCACGTGCTCGAGTACACCCGCGACCGCGTCCCGGTGACCCACGCCGACCGGGTGCGCTTCGTGGGCTTCCTGGTGCGCCACGGGCTGTCCGTGGCCACGGCCTTCGCCGTCGTCCGCCAGCTCGCGGAGGAGCTCCTCGGAGCGGGCGCCCGCTGGCGGCGGGCGGCGCTCCTGGACCGGCTCCAGTTCGACCTCTTCCGCTGGCACTGGCTCCGGGCGCGCCCCCGCTTCTCCACCTTCTTCCTGAACAGCACGGCGCACTTCCAGCACTTCTACTGGCGCAACCTCGAGCCACACCTGTTCCGGGTGCAGCCCGGGACGGACGAGCAGCGGCTGCTCGGCGACGCGGTGCTCTTCGGCTACCGGCAGATGGATCGGCTGGTGGGCCAGTGCCTCGAGATGGCCGGGGCCGAGGCCACGCTCGTCCTCTGCACCGCGCTGTCACAGCAGCCCTGCCTCGCCTACGAGGAGGCGGGGGGCAAGGTGATTCACCGGCCGCGTGACTTCGAGCGGCTGCTCGCCCTCGCCGGCGTCTGCCCACCCCTCCGGATCGCCCCGGTGATGGCCGAGGAGTTCCACGTCTTCCTCCGCGGCGAGTCCGAGGCGAGGGAGGCGGAGCGACGGCTCGGGTTTCTGCGGCTGGGAGACCGGCCCGTTCTCCAGATTCGCCGCGACGGCTCGGCCCTCCTCTGCGGGTGCAAGGAGCACGGCGTCCTGGACGAGGACGCGCGGGTCACCCTCCCCTCGGGCGCGGGCTTGCCCTTCCTCGAGCTGTTCTACCGGGTGGAGGGGGTGAAGAGCGGGATGCACCACCCGGCGGGGATGCTGTGGATCCGCACCGCCGATCGGCGGCACGTCGTTCACGCGGGGACGCTCCCCCTCCCCGGCGTGTTCCCGATTCTGCTGGAGCTGCTCGACCTCGCTCCGCCGCGGAGACGGAGCGTCCGGGCCGCGGAACTCGCCACACCGGAAAATTCGAGGGGCCCACCCGCAGACGTCGTCGCGCCGACGCTCTGAGGCCGCAGTTTGCCGAGGAGAAGCTGGCACGCGGACTGCTACGGCGCGAGCGGCGCTCGAGCGTCGAGGCAAGGAACGGCGACACGGATGGGGATGGGACGGCTGTGGGTCGTTGCGTTGAGCGTGGGGGTCCTGAGCAGCGCCCGGGCTGGCTCCTCCGACCCGCCCACGCGGCCGCTCGAGTCACGGGAGCCGGGGGAGCTCCGGCGCCTCGAGGATCTCCTCGCGAAGCGGGAGGCGGAGCTGGCGGCGATGCGCGACCGGCTGCGCGCCCTGGAGGACGAGGAGCGCTGGTACGCGGGCGCCGAGGCGCTGGGGATCCCGGAGATGCTCCGCCGGTCGGCGCTGACCGAGCGCGCGCAGCGGCGGGTGGCGATCGCGATCGTCCGCGAGGCGGAGGCGAACGGGGTCGACCCGCTCCTCGTCGTGGCGGTCATCCGCACCGAGAGCGCGTTCGACGCCTATGCCGTCTCGGGGGTGGGAGCGATGGGCCTCATGCAGATGATGCCCACCACCGGGACGACGCTCGCCCTGCAGCGGGGGACGACCCTCCGCCACCGGCGGACGCTCTTCGACGCCGAGCTCAACGTCGAGCTGGGCACGGCCTATCTCGCCTCGCTGCTCCGCGAGTTCGGGGCCGCGGAGACCGCGCTGGTCGCCTACAACGGCGGCCCCTCCCTCGCCCGGCGCCTGCTGAGAACCCCGGCGGCATTCAGGCGGTTCGTGGCCGGCTACCCCCGGGCAGTGACCGACGAGTGGCGGCGGCTCCGGATCCGCAGCGAGCAGCTGGAGGCCCTCCGGACCCTGCCCTACCCGGGACGGACGCTCGCGGCGGAGGCAACGCTGTCCACGGCGCAGTGAATCCATCCACCGGGAGACGCTTCGCGCCGCCACTGTCGCGGCCGTAACGGGCGGGCGGCGCCGGGACACGTCACCCGGGACGGCAGGGCGCATGCTCTGCCTGCGAGGTACCGAATGGACGGTCTCGACATCAGGCTGGAGACGGGGGAGCACCGGCTCGTGCTGCGGCTCACCGGCACGCTCGACGGGCGGACTGCACGGGCGGTCACCGATGCCGTGCGGGACTTGCCGGCGGTTCCGCTGACGGTCGACTTCTCCCAGGTGCGTACCTTCGTCGACCTCTCCGTCGATGCACTCACCCGTGCCCTCCGGGACCGACCCGTGTCGCTCACGGGGCTTGGACGACACCAGGCACGGATGTTCCGGTACTTCGGGCTCCGGACGGTCGAGGCGGAGCAGCCGATCGAGGCGTGAGCGGCGCGGCCCCGGCTAGACTGCCCGGGCCACCGTGACTGCACCCGCACTGCCCCGTTCTCCGCTCGCCGCCTCCGCCGCGCACGCGCTGCTCACCCGGGCCAGCGAGGCCCTCGGCCGCGTCGTCCGCGGCAAGCGATCCGCCATCGAGCTCGCGCTCACCACGGTGGTGGCCGGGGGGCATCTGCTCCTCGAGGACGCGCCCGGCGTCGGCAAGACCACGCTCGCCGAGGGGCTCGCCAGGGTGTGCGGGCTCCGGCTGGCGCGCATCCAGTTCACCGCCGACCTCATGCCCGCGGACGTGACCGGCGTGCAGGTCTTCTCGCCCGCGAGCGGCGAGTTCCACTTCCGCCCCGGTCCGCTCTTTCACGAGCTCGTCCTGGCCGACGAGCTGAACCGCGCGCCGCCCCGCACCCAGTCCGCGCTGCTCGAGGCGATGGCCCACGCCCACGTGACGGTCGATGGGACCACGCATCTGCTGCCGCGCCCGTTCATCGTCGTGGCCACCCAGAACCCGCTCGACCTGGCCGGCACCTATCCACTGCCCGACGCGCAGCTGGACCGCTTCCTGGTGCGGCTCACGCTGGGCCACCCCTCGCCGGAGGTCGAGGCGGAGCTGGTGACCACCCGCGGACTGGGGGAGCCGGTCACCTCGCTCGCCCCGGTGCTGGACCCCGAGCAGGTGCGCTCGCTCCAGGCCCGGGCGGCGACGGTGCACGTGGCGGCCGAGGTGGCCCGCTTCGTGGTCACCCTCGCCCGCGCGACCCGCGAGCACCCCGGGCTCGAGCGCGGCGCCTCCACCCGTGCGGTGCTGTCCCTCACCTCCGCCGCCCGGGCGCGCGCGCTCTGGGAGGCGCGGGACTTCGTCATCCCCCAGGACGTGGCGGACCTCTTCGTGCCCACCCTCTCTCACCGGGTGGTGCCTCGCGGCTCGATGCAGGGCCTCGCGGCGCGCGAGGAGGCCAGCGCGCTGCTGGAGTCGGTCCTGGCGTCCGTGTCCGCGCCGCGATGACTTCCCGGAGGGAGTGGCTCCGGCGGACCTGGCGCCGCCTCTGGAGGCCGCCCCGCCGGCTCCGGACGACGGCGGCCGGGCGCACCTACCTCGTTCTGACCTTCGGGGTGGGGCTGGGCGCGCTGAACACCGGAAACAACCTGCTCTACCTCGTGGTGGGGCTGCAGCTGTCCCTGATCGTCGTCTCCGGGATCCTCTCCGAGCGCTGCGTGCGCCGGCTCCGGGTGAGGCGCTTGCTCCCCGTGCTTCCGCGGGCCCGGACCCCGTTCCACCTCGGCTGGGGGCTGCGCCTGGAGAAGGGGCATGCCTTCGCGCTCGCGGTGTCCGAGGTCCACCCGGTGCTCGGGACCGCGGTGGGGCGGCTGGCCTGGCTCCCCCCTGACGAGGAGGTGGTGGTGCGGGCGGTGGCCTCGGCTCCGAGGCGCGGACCGCTCGCGCTCGAGACGATCCGGGTCTCCACCACCTTCCCCTTCGGTCTGTTCGTGAAGAGCCGCGACATCGACCTCGGGGGCGAGCTGCTGGTCCTCCCCGGCCGGGTAGCGTGCCACCCCGAGCCGCCCTCTCCGGCGAGCGGTCTCGGCCTCGAGCAGCGCTCGCTCCGCGGACTGGACGGCGGAGGTGACCTCGCTCAGCTCCGGGAGCTGCGCGAGGGGGAGGACGCGCGGCGCATCCACTGGCGAAAGAGCGCCCAGCTCGGGACGCTGCTCCGGGTGGAGCGGGACGCCCAGCCCCAGCCCCGGATCATGCTCCAGCTGGACGACCGGGCCGCGCCCGAGGCGCTCGACGGCCGGTGCGAGGAGCTGGCCGCCCGCGCGGAGATCCTCCTCGCCCGGGGGGCGGAGGTCGGGCTGGAGAGCACCGGTGGGCTCCGGCTGGCCCCCGCCTCGGGGGCGCTCCAGTCGCAGGTGCTGCTCCGGGCGCTGGCCCGGGCCGGATATCCGGGGGAGCCGGCATGAGCTCCGAGCGGCTCCGGCTCGCCCTCCGGGATCTCGCCGCCGGAGCGGCGTTCGCGGCCATGGCCATCTCGGGGCAGGTGCCGCTCTGGGCGCTGGCCTTCTTCGTCGCCGTCCTGGTGGTGGCGCTCGCCGGGCGGCGCCCGCTCGCCGATGGAAGGCTCAGCGCGCTGGCCCTCCTGGCCGCGGTGGTGGTGCTCTACGCGGCGGTGGTGGTGGAGCAGCTGGACCTGGTGGTGGCGGCCTGCAGCACCGCCTCGATGCTGACCGCGCAGCGGATGCTCTCCCGCCCGAGCCCGCGCACGACCGACCAGGTGCAGCTCGCGTCGCTCCTGATGATCGCCGGCGGGGCGGTCCTCAGCGCCGATCTCCTCTTCGCCCTCTGCTTCTTCCTCTACGTGGTGCTGGCGGTGCTCGCCCAGGGGCTCGCGGTGGTGGCCGAAGCGGGGCCCGGGCCCCTCCCTCCCGTCCGCCGCGTCCTGCGGCCCCTGGGGCTCGGGGTCGCGCTGGCGCTCCTGGGTGCGCTCGTCTTCTTCATCCTCTTCCCCCGCCTCTCGTGGAACGTCGCCGCCCGGCGCGGGGGAGCGTCGCTCGGCCCCGCCACCACGGGCTTCGCCGACGGGCTCCGGCTGGGCGGCTCGGGGTTGCTCAAGTCCAATCCCCGGGTCGTGTTCCGGGCACGGATCGACCCCGACCCGGGAACGGACGACCTCGACGCCTACTGGGTGGGGAAGCGCTTCGACGTCTTCGACGGCGTGCAGTGGTCGGCGCCGGGGCGGCCCGAGGGCCCGGCGCGGCAGGTGGTGGTGGGGCGGCCCGAGCCGCCGTTCGTCCGCCAGGAGATCGACCTCCTGCCAGCCTACGGGAGCCGCACGCTGGTGGCGCTCGACCGACCCGCGGTGTTCGGCGAGGCGGAGACGCACGCGCCGACCTTCACCGTCCGCACCGAGCTCCTCCCCTCGGGCGACCGCGAGGTCCGGCTCATCTCCGCCTCGGAGCACGTCACCTACCGCGCCTACAGCTCGGCGGATCGCAGCCCCGCGCCGATGGTGGACGACGTCGAGCGGAGCCGCCGGTTGCAGCTGCCCTCCCGCCTCGACCCGCGCATCCCGGCGCTCGCCCGGCGGCTGAGCGTGGGCGCGGTGGGAGATCGCGCGATCGCCCGGCAGCTCGAGCGAGCGCTGCAGACCGACTATGCCTACACCCTCGAGCTCCCGGGACGAGTGAAGGACCCGCTCGCCGACTTCCTGTTCGACCGGAAGGCAGGGCACTGCGAGGACTTCGCCACCGCGCTCGCGGTCCTCCTCCGGGCCCGGCAGATCCCCGCCCGCGTGGTGGTGGGCTTCCATGGGGGGGAGCGAGCTGCGGGCGAGTATCTCGTCCGCGCCGGGGACGCCCACGCCTGGGTCGAGGCCGAGGTCGACGGGCACGTCCTGCGCCTCGACGCGACACCGCCGCAGCACCGTTCGGCGGTGGGCAGCGGGCTCCTCGGGTGGCTGCTCGCCCGGTGGGAGGCGCTGCAGATCCG
The DNA here is from genome assembly GCA_035501615.1 of Myxococcaceae bacterium. Taxonomy (GTDB): domain Bacteria; phylum Myxococcota; class Myxococcia; order Myxococcales; family Myxococcaceae; genus RPRB01. Next base: position 161,866 of record DATJVY010000152.1, on the reverse strand, counting down.
CTGGCTCGACCGGGTGGTGGAGTACTCGTTCGCCGATCAGGCCCGGCTGGCGAGCGAGTTCCGGCGGGGGACGGGCTCCCGCTCGCGCCCCGAGTCGACGACCGGCAGGCGCGACGGGAGCGTCGCCTTCGCCCTGGGACTGCTCGGCGTCGCGCTGGTGGTGGCCGCGCTGCTCGGACGGCGAGCGGCCGGCGGCGACACCGAGCGGCTGGGCCGCACGCTCCAGCGGCTGCTCCGGCGGCAGGGACGGCTCGGGCCGGCGGGCTGGCTCGACAGGGCGCAGCTGGACGAGGCGAACCTCGCGCCGGTCCGCGAGGGCATCACCCGCTACCGCGAGGCGCGCTTCGGGCGGCGTCCGCTCGGCCCCGGCGAGGGACGGCGACTCGCCCGACGGGCCCGGGCAGCGCTCCGGTCGGCGCCGACACCTTCCCCACCGGCCCCGCCCCGTCCGAGGGCGGCTCCCCGGCCGGGCTGAATCTCTTACAGGGTCCGGGCAGCGCGAGGTCCTCGGCGGCCGTGATTCCGGCGCGTTGGAGCCTGCCCCCGTGGCACCCACCTTGCTCCCCGCACCCGGCGTCGCAACGCACCGAAACCTCAGAGGGAGACCTTCCGAATGCAGCTCGCCTCCGAGCATTCCGTCACACCCGGCTCGCTGTCGCTGTACCTCGTGGAGATCAACCGCTACTCGCTCCTCAAGGTGGAGGAGGAACAGAAGCTGGCGCGCCGGTTCGCCAAGGGCGACCTCCAGGCCGGCCACCGGCTGGTGACCGCGAATCTGAGGTTCGTGGTCAAGGTCGCCTACGAGTACCGCTCCTACGGCATCCGCATGTCCGACCTCATCCAGGAGGGCAACATCGGGCTCATGAAGGCGGTGCAGAAGTTCGACGCCGACAAGGGCATCCGCCTCATCTCCTACGCGGTGTGGTGGATCCGGGCCTACATCCAGAACTACATCCTCAAGTCCTGGTCGCTGGTGAAGCTGGGAACCACGCAGGCGCAGCGGAAGCTGTTCTTCAGCCTGGCACGCACCCGCCGCGAGCTCGAGAAGCACAACGCCGGCGAGGGCGCCATCCCGGTGGAGGAGATCGCCCGCCGCCTCCGGGTCAAGCCGACCGAGGTGCGCGAGATGGAGCAGCGGATGGGCGGCCGCGACCTGTCGCTCGACGCGCCGATCGGCGAGGACGGTAGCAGCACCCACGTGGACTTCGTGGCCTCGGGAACCGCCGGGCAGGACGAGGAGGTGGCGGAGAAGGAGGAGGCGGGGATGATCAACGCCCGCGTCCGCACCGCCCTCACCCGGCTCGACCCACGGGAGCGCTACATCATCGAGCAGCGGGTGATGAACGAGCGGCCCATGACGCTGAAGGAGCTGGGCGAGCACTTCGGCTTCAGCCGCGAGCGCGCCCGGCAGCTGGAGATCCGCGCCAAGGACAAGCTGAAGGCGGAGCTGGCGGCGCTGATGGCCGAGGTCGAGCCGGAGGCCGCGGCGTAGCAAAGGTTTGCTAGAACGGGCGGCTCCCTCCGCCCGTGAACGACTCCGTCCCCGCCCGAGCGACGCACGCGCCCGACCCCGCAGCGCCGCCCGGCCCGATGCCGCGCGAGCTGACGGTGCGGGGGCTGGTCCTGGGGAGCGTGCTGGGGGTGCTGTTCGCCGCCAGCTCGGTCTACCTGTCGGTGAAGGTCGGGCTCACCGTCTCGGCCTCCATCCCGGTGGCGGTGCTGTCCATCGCCCTGTTCCGGGCCGTGGGCCGCTCGAGCGTGCTCGAGAACTGCATGGTGCAGACGACGGGCTCGGCGGGCGAGTCGCTGGCCTTCGGCGTGGCGACGGCGCTCCCGGCGCTGCTCTTCATGGGCTACGACCTGGACCTGGTCCACGCCTTCCTGGTGGCCCTGCTGGGCGGGGTGCTGGGCGTCCTGATGATGATCCCCCTCCGCCACGGCCTGGTGGTGGAGGAGCAGGCCACCCTCCGCTTCCCGGAGGGAACCGCCTGCGCCGAGGTGCTGGAGGCGGGTGAGCGCGGGGGAACCACCGCCCGGCTGGTGATCTCGGGGTTCCTCATCGGTGGCCTGTACAAGGCAGCGTACGCGGCGTTCCGGCTCTGGCGGGAGATCGTGGGCGGGGTCCTCGGGTCGGTCCAGCGGCTGACCGACGGGAGCGTGGTCCGTCACGGCTTTCCGGGCGCGTCGCTGTCGATGGAGATCAGCCCCGAGCTGCTCGGGGTGGGCTACATCATCGGCCCCCGGGTGGGGGGCATCACCTTCGCCGGCGGGGTGCTGAGCTTCCTGGTGCTCATCCCGCTCATCCGGTTCTTCGGAGACGGGCTGACCACGCCGCTCCTGTCGCCCGAGGGCACCCTCATCCGAGACATGAGCCCGGACGAGATCCACCGCACCTACGTGCTCTACATCGGCGCCGGCGCGGTGGCGGCCGGCGGGCTGATCAGCCTCCTCCGCTCGATGCCCAGCATCGTGCAGGCGTTCCGGCGGGGGATGGCGACCTTCCTCGCCTCCCGACGCGGCGAGTCGGTGGCGGTGGACCGGACCGAGCAGGACCTGCCGATGAGCCTGGTCATCGGGGGCTCGGTGGCGCTGGTGGTCCTCATCTGGCTCGCGCCTCGTCTCCAGGTCAATCTGGTCTCGGCGCTGCTCATCGTCGTCGCGGGGTTCTTCTTCGTAACGGTGAGCTCGCGGATCACCGGCGAGATCGGCAGCTCCTCCAATCCCATCTCGGGGATGACCGTGGCCACGCTGCTGGTCACCTGTCTCGTCTATCTGGTCCTGGGCTGGACCTCGCCCTCGGACCGGTTCATGGCGCTGACCACGGCGGCCATCGTGGGGATGGCGGCGAGCAACGGGGGCACCACTGCGCAGGACCTCAAGACCGCGCAACTCGTGGGGGCCACGCCCAGCCGCCAGCAGATCGCCATCTTCGTGGGGGTGGTCACCTCGGCGGTGTTCATCGGCCCGGTGCTGGCGGCGGTGAACCGGGGGGAGACCGCGACCGTGCCCGAGTCGCATCCCGGCGTGCGGGTGACGCACCCCGGTGGAGAGCAGGTGGTGCAGCGGGAGTTCGCCTTCCGCCCCGACCCGGCGGTGCTGGCCCGCGCGGGACTCTCGGGCGAGGAGCTGGCGCGGCAGCTCTGGGGGCGGGGCATCGAGGTTCGGCTCGACGCGGTGGGGAATCCCGAGGCGCTGCGGACGTTCCGCGGCGATCTGTCCGGAGCCGCCGTCGCCGGGGAGGCGGTGCGCGGGCCGACGTCGATCCGCGTCGATGCGCTGGGGCCGCTGGGACCGGCGATCGAGCGCCGGCTGGACGTGGGCTACGTCCGCAACGACGCGCCCATCCCGACCGGGAAGTACCTGAGCGACGCGTCGGGAAACATCGAGTACGTGGTGGACCCCGGCATCGGGGGCCGCGTCTCGGACGTGCACGGGGTGAAGCTCACCCGCTTCGAGGCCCCGAAGGCACGGCTCTTCTCGCTGATCATCGACGGGATCCTGACCCGCAAGCTTCCCTGGGACCTGGTGCTGCTCGGGGTGATGCTGGCCCTGATGCTGGAGATGTCCGGCGTGTCGGCGCTCCCCTTCGCGGTGGGGGTGTACCTGCCGGTGTCGACCAGCGCGCCCCTCTTCGTCGGGGGGGTGGTCCGCTGGTGGGTGGATCGCCGGAGCGCGGGCGCCGAGTCCGACGCGAGCCCGGGGACGCTCTTCGCCTCGGGGTACATCGCCGGGGGCTCGCTCCTGGGGGTGGTCATCAACCTGCTTCACATCCCGGCCGGTGGCGCGTGGATCGACGCGCTCGACGTCCCGGGGCTGCTGGCCGGGCGCCCTGGCTGGATCGCCCGGGTGGTGGAGGCGGTGGGAGATTCCCCGAGGGCGCACCCGGCGGCCTCCATCGGGCTGGGGCTCCTGCTGTTCGGGCTGCTGGCACTGCAACTCGGGCGGGTGGCGCTGCGGACCCCCGGGAAGGCGGAAGGGCCGCATCCGGTCTAGACTCGGGTCCCGAGTTGACCGCCGCAACGGACGCCTCCCCAGCCCCCGATCCGCTCGCCGACCCGGAGAACCGGCAGCGGCTCGAGCTGGCGAGGGGGTTTGCCTTCCAGCTGCTCAAGGGCATCAAGCAGATCGGGATGTACCGGCACAACGAGGCCCGGTACGCCGAGTACCTCGACAAGGCGCACGAGGCGGTGAAGCAGTACACCGCGCGTCACGGCCCGCTGATCTTCAAGGTCGAGCAGCAGAACTTCACGCTCTACGACCAGCCGCTCTTCGCCGAGGACACGCCGCTGCCGTTCAAGTTCTGGCGCGACGGGATCCGCCAGTTCATCTTCCGCCCGGGGCTGAGGCCGGACGAGCTCCTCACCTTCACGCTCGTGGCGCTGAGCGACGTGGAGAAGCAGGGCGAGGACACGGTGGCCCAGCTCTGGCGCTCGCCGCTGGACAACCTCGAGTACGTGGTGGTCGAGGGATTCAAGGTCGACGGGTTCACCGACGACGAGGTGCAGATCGCGGTCGACAAGATCGTCGAGTACCTCTACTCGCGGCTGCGCAGCCACTCCGACGACTTCCTCCGCTTCGCGCGGGTGAGCGCCGAGGATCTCGAACTGAAGCTGGAGGGCGTGGAGCAGGTCCGCGGCGCGGTGATCGCGGGGGTGACCGCCAGCGACGAGCTGAAGGCACGGTTGCAGAAGGAGATCACCGAGGAGGAGCAGAGCCGCCTCTTCCCCAAGCTGGTCTCGAGCATCTTCCAGGTGGCCGAGGCGGGGGTGGACGACCCCGAGCTGCTCGAGGAGATGTTCCTCCAGCTCCTGGATGCCCTGCTGCTCCAGGAGGACTTCGGGATCATCAACCAGATCGTGCTCAAGCTCCGGGCCATGGAGGACCGGCCGGGGATGAGCGGGATTCGCCGGCTCAAGGCGACCTTCGTGGAGAAGATGGGGGAGGAGCAGCGGCTGGTCCGGGTGGCGGACGTGCTCCGGACGGCGCGGCCGGGGGTGCTCTCCGACGTCGCCCGCTACCTGTCGGCGCTCCAGCCAGAGACGCTCCCCATCCTCCTCGACGTGCTGGAGACCCTGGACGCTCCCGAGCACCGGCTGGTGCTCTGCGACGTGATCGCCGAGTTCTGCAGGGTACGCTCGGCGGAGGTCATCCAGCGGCTCTCCTCCGACCGGCCGATGACGGTGCGGGACATGGTGTACGTCCTCGAGCGGGCCCAGCATCCGGACCGGATGGCGCTCTTCGGGCGCGTGCTGAAGCACCGGAACCTGGCGGTGCGGCTCGACGTGATGGGGACGATCGCCCGCGGGCGGAGTGCCGAGTCGCGGCGGCTGATCGCCGAGGCATTGAAGGACGACAATGCCCAGGTACGGGTCCAGGCGGCGCGGCTGCTGCCGGAATACGACCGGGAGCAGGCCTACCTCGACCTGGTCTCGGTGGTGAAGGGGAAGGACTTCAAGCGCCGGAGCACCGAGGAGCAGGCGGCCCTCTACGCGTCGCTGGGCAGCACGGGCCTTCCCGGTGCCATCTCGCTGATGACGCAGCTCCTCGCGGAGAAGGCACAGCTCTGGAACCGGGCGCGGGTGCTGGAGGAGAAGCTGCTGGCGGTGCACGGGCTGGCGGGGGTGCAATCCATCCAGTCGTACAAGGCGCTGCTGGCGGTGACGGAAGATCGCTCTCAGCCCACCGAGGTGCTGGTGGCCGCGCGGCGCGCCCTGGGTGAGACCCGGAAGAAGCTCTTCGGCGACGCCGCGCCTCCGGAGGCCAACTGATGGCCGACAACCTCCGGATCAGCGGCACGGGCGACGACAGCGTCCTCGAGTTCGGGCGCGACCACTCGGAGAAGCTCCAGCAGCTCTCGCGCTCGGTCCTCTCCACGCTCTACATGCTGGTCCGGTCGGCGAAGATGTACGACCCGGACAACGCGGTCTTCGAGCGGCCGCTGATGTCGCTCCAGGAGACGCTGAACCTCATCATCTCCCGCGAGGGGCACTTCGACCTGGTGGGGATCAAGAGCTCCTACTACGTCAACAACATGCTGGTGAAGGTCGAGCTGAACGCGGTGGAGAACATCCGCTACCTGCTCGAGGAGATGCGGGCCAAGGACGTGGGTGGCTTCACCCTGGCGAAGCCGGTCCAGATCTCCGAGCTGAAGAACTTCGTGTGGATCTTCGCGAAGGACGTGAGCGAGACGCCGGACGACGACGGCCTCGCCGGAAGGAAGCTCCTGGCGATCAAGATCGCGCGCTGGAGCAAGCTCCGGGAGAAGCTGGAGAAGGAGAAGCTGGACGATGCCGAGAAGGTGGACCGCAAGAAGTACGCGATCACCGTCTACGCCCGGGCGGTCTTCTTCATCTCCAAGTATCTGGATTCGGTCCGGAACGGCAAGCCGATGCCGGCGGCGCGAGCGCTGCGGATCGTCCAGGATCTGGTCGACATCTGTCACGACCAGAAGGTGCACTTCCTGGGCATGACGACCATGCGCCAGGAGTCCGAGTACCTGGTTTTCCACCAGGTGAACACCTGCCTCCTGTCGATCGTCTTCGGGGTGGAGCTGGGGCTGACCAAGGCGCAGCTCCGGGATCTGGGCTTCATCGCCCTGTTCCACGATGCGGGGATGGCCACCATCCCGGACGCGCTCGCGGGGAAGCGTGGCGGGCTGACCCCCGAGGAGCGGAACCTCATCGCGCGGGCGCCGCTGATCTCGGTCCGGAACGTGCTGATGGAGAAGGGCTTCACCCGGACGACGCTGCACCGGGTGGTGACGACGCTGGAGTACAAGGCGGACTTCGGCACGGCGGTGCGGGATGCCCGCGGCAACATCCAGATGATCATCCCCAAGTCATCGCTCGGGCTCTACGCGAAGATCATCGCCATCACCGCGGGATTCGACGCGCTGACCAGCAAGCGCCCCTTCCGCGACGCCTACGGACCCGAGGTGGCGATGATGCTGATGTGGAGCGAGCTCCGGCACAAGTTCGACCCCGAGCTCCTGAAGGTGCTGATGCGCGTGCTGGCGATCCCTCCGGTCAAGGTGCTCTCCCGTCGGCAGCAGGGTGCGCTGTCCGTCACCGGCCTCTGAGGCCCCGGGCTGCTCAGCGCGCGCGGCCGAGCGCGTCGATGGCTTCTCGAAGGTCGCGAGGAACCGGCGCCTCGCACCGGACCGGCCTTCCCGTGCGCGGATGGGGGAAGGCGAGCTTCCAGGCATGGAGTGCCTGGCGTCCGAGGCGTGTCTGGACGGTCTTGACGCGGGCGTCGCCCTTCCGGGTGCCGCCGTAGAGGGTGTCGCCGAGCAGTGGATGGCCCAGCTCGGAGAGGTGGACGCGGATCTGGTGGGTGCGACCGGTCTCGAGGCCCACCTCGAGGAGGGCCGCGCCGTGCAGGAGCGTCCGGACGCGCCAGGTGGTGACGGCGGGCTTGCCGGTCCCGGTGCGGCCGGTGAAGCGCTTCCGGTCGCGGGGATGGCGCGCGTGGAGCGTCTCGAGCCGTCCGACCGGCGGCGGATGGCCGTGGACGATGGCGAGGTAGGTCTTCTCGACCGAGCGTGCCTGGAACGCGCGCTGGAGCGCCAGGAGCGCGGCGTCGTTCTTGGCGACGACGAGGCAGCCCGAGGTCTCCTTGTCGAGGCGGTGGACGATGCCGGGGCGGAGCACGCCTCCGACGCCGGAGAGGCCGGAGACGTGGTGGAGGAGCGCGTTGACCAGGGTTCCGCGGGCGTGCCCGGCGGCGGGATGGACGACGACGCCCGCGGGCTTGTCGAGGACGAGGAGGTCACGGTCCTCGTGGAGGACGCTGAGGGGGAGGTTCTCGGGCTCGGGGATGGCCGGCTCGGGAGGCGGGACCGTGACCTCCAGCTCCTCGCCTCCCTTGAGTCTGAGGGAGGCGCGACCGGGCCGTCGATCGACGAGGACGCGCCCGGCCTCGAGGAGCGCCTGGACCCGGGAGCGGCTGAGGTCGGGGAGGCTCGAGGCGATGGCGCGGTCGAGGCGCTCGCCCCGGAGCGCCGGACCGACGGTGAAGCGGTGGATCTGCCCGCGGCTCTCCCCGCGGTCTGGGTCGGTGCTCACGTCGCTCGAGACGAGTGTAGTCGGCCCGCGCGAGACGGGCCGGGAGGGATCCAACGGCGCCTCGAGGGGACAGGCGGACGCCGGGGGAGCAGGGCCGGCGCTGGTTCCGGCCCTGGCGCTCGCCTCGACCGTTGGTGGGGCGGCGCGGCCCCGGAGCGCCCTCACCAGATCTTGGATCGCACGTGCGCTTTGCCACGCACGATGATGTCCACCACCGCCCGGTCGAAGAAGTTGGTGGTCGTGTAGACCTCCTGGCTCACCCGGCTCCGGTAGAGGTCCCTCCCCTCGTCGAGCTCCTCCTTGAGGACGTCGAAGAGGTTGTCCTGCTCGATGCCCTTGATGATCTTCTGCTCGTTGTAGAGCGAGATGTCGGAGGCGATGGCCCGGGCCAGCCGCAGCGCCTTGGTCCGCTCTTCGTCGGTCATCGGTCAGGTCCTTCCAGGCTCAAGGCGCCCGGCCGTGCGCGCGCTGGGCAGCGAGAAGATATGTCTTGCTCACCCGCGCCGGATCCAGCCGGAGCTCGCGGGCCAGGTTCACCAGGATGCCCCGAAGGTACACCGTCGCGGGCAGGTGGTCGTAGCGGTCCGCCTCCACGTTCTCCAGGTGGATACGGGTGATGCGGGTCCGCTCGGCGACCTGCTGGAGCGACAGTCCGTAGGACTCGCGCACCCGGCGCAGGAGCTCCCCGTTGAACTCGGCGTCCGCCGGGATGTCGAGCCTCGACCGACCTTCCCGCGGCCGCGCCGGCGGCTCGGGCGCGCGCTCCGCCGGGCCAGGGGCCACGGCCGGCTCCGGGGAGGGCTCGTGCTCGGGGGCCGGCGACGCTGGGACCGCGCCCGGCTTCACCCGGAGCCCGAGCGACGGGGGGAGCCTGCCCCGCTCGGAAGGCGATTCCGCGTCCGAGGACGCCGCCGCCGGATCCTCGTTCCGACCCGCCGGCTCGGCCTCGCCCGGGACGCCAGAGGTCTCGCCGGCGGCACCCCGGCCAGCGGTCTCCACCGGGGCGGCCGGCGTCTCGACCGCGGGCTCGGGCTGGGTCGAAGCCCTGGGGGTCTGCTGCTCCGCGGGAACCGCCGCAGCCCAGTCCTCGCTCAGGAGCGGAGCGGGGGCGGGAGGCTCCTCGGACTCGGGAGCCGCGCGGGCGAACGGCCCGGAGCGGTCGTCCAGCTCGAGAGCGAACGCCTCCTGCCGGGGCTCTTCCCCCTCCTCGTCACCAGAGGCCTCCAGCTCCAGCGGGGTCTCCGGGGCATGCGGGCCGGGCTCCACCGGGGGGAGGGGCGCCGGGTCCTCCTCCTCGTCCTCCGTCCACAGCGTGGACGGGCCGAGGCGGCCGATCGACCGGTCGTAGGTGGCGCGCCGGGCGGGGTCGAGCAGGACGGAAGCGGCCTCGTCCAGCTTCGCCCGGAGCTCGCCGAGCTGGACCTCGTCCACCAGCGCGTACACGGCCAGCGACTCGGGCCCGTAGGTCTCGCGGGCCCGCTCCACGGCCGCCCGGAGCTCGTCGACCGAGGACCCTGGGTCCACCTCGAGCACGTCGTAGAGCGTGGGCTCCTCGGTGGCGGTCATCGCCCCGTCCTCGGACGGTCGAGCGCGGCCAGCGCCTGGGCGACGGTCACCAGATCGGTCGCGGCGGTGGAGGCCGCGGCGTCGATCAGGAGAGCGCGGCGCTTGCGCACCGTCTGCCAGGCGGCGTCGTCGTAGGCGATGGCCCCCAGGTAGTCCATGTCCAGCCCGAAGAACTTCTTCCACGCCGCCACGACCGCTCGACCCACGCTCTGGTCCGCGGAGGAGCGGACCTGGTTCACCACCAGTTTCACCCGGAACTCGCGGAGCGAGCGGTCGAGCTGCGCCGCCGCGTCCGGCTGCATCTCGGCCACCGCCTTCACCACCTCGCCCGGGGTGCGCATCGCGCTCCCCTGGCTGCCGAGCGCCGCCTCCGCCAGGTGCGCCACGCCAAGGGCCTGGGCCGCCTGCTGCAGCCTCCGGAAGAGGGCTGCCTTCAGGAAGCGGTAGGCGTTCTCCACCGAGGTCGGCTCGGGGAGGAGCACCAGCACGCCATGGTCGGCGAGGAGGAAGAAGTCGATGGTGTGCAGCGAGGTGCCCGCACCGAGGTCCAGCACCAGGTAGTCGGCGTCCAGCGTCTGGAGCTGCTCGACCAGTCGCGCCCTCGCCTGCGCGCGCGGGTTGGCCGCGTCGAGCGCGTCCATCGCCCCGGAGACCAGGCTCAGGTTCTCGATGCCGGTGGGAGCCGCCAGCGTCTCGAGGCGCGCTCCGCGGGTGACGACATCGGAGAGCGTTCCCTGGGGCTGAGCGATGCCGAGGCAGGTGTGGAGGTTGGCGCCGCCCAGGTCGGCATCGACCAGGGTGACCCGGTGGCCGGCGCGGGCGAGCGCGATGCCCAGGTTGGCGGAGACGAGGGACTTTCCGATGCCGCCCTTGCCGCCTCCCACCGCCACGATGCGCCGCGCGCGCCGCGACGCGTGCGCCTCCTCGGCGCGTGGCCGCGGCCTGCCCACGAGCTCCACCACGTTGTTCAGGCCGTGTCGCTTCACGCTGTGGGCGGTCGCGCGCCCGGGCCGGGGATTCTAGTGGACGCTCCGACCTACACGCCAGGAAGCGGCTCGCGTGCGACGACCACCGCCGCCGAGAGCCGGCCGAGGTCCGCGTCCTCCACGCAGCGCACGTCCAGCACCAGCCTCCCGTCCTCGATCCGCCCGAGGACGGAGGGCTCGCCGGTCCGGAGCCGGGTCGCCAGGAACTCCGCGTCCCCGTCGAGGACGCAGGCCCACGACGGTGGATGGGCCAAGGGGAGCGTCCCTCCACCCACCTGCCCCTCCACCCGGACGACCCTGGTGGTCACCCCGGCGTCGCCGAGGAGCTGCTGCAGGGCCGCCGCCCGCGCGCGGAGCACCGTCTCCGGGGCGAGCGCCAGGGCCCTTGCGGGGACCAGGTCCCCGCGGCCCTCCTGGACCATCCGCAGGGTCGCCTCGAGCGCCGCCACCGTGAGCTTGTCCACCCGGAGGGCCCGGGCGAGGGGGTGGGCCCGGAGCCGGGCCACCCAGAACGCCCGGCCGACGACGATGCCCGCCTGCGGTCCTCCGAGCAGCTTGTCTCCGGAGAAGGCCACCAGGTCCGCTCCCGCCTCGACGTGGGACCGCATCGTGGGCTCGGTGATGGCGCCGGGAACGTCGAGCGGGGAGAGCAGCCCGCTCCCCGCGTCGACGAACAGCGGCACGCCGCGGGGTTGGCAGAGCCGGGCGAGCTCCTCCACCGACGTCTCCTCGGTGAAGCCCACCAGGGCGAAGTTCGAGCGGTGAACCTTCGCCACCAGCGCCGTCGCCGGGGAGAGCGCGCGCTCGTAGTCGGCGCGGCGGGTGCGGTTCGTGGTCCCGACCTCGACCAGGGTGGCATGGGACTGCCGCATGACGTCGGGGACCCGGAACCCGCCGCCGATCTCCACCAGCTCCCCGCGCGAGACCACCACCTCGCGGCCCTCGGCCAGCGCGGTGAGGGCGAGGAGCGTCGCGGCCGCGCAGTTGTTGACCACCAGGGCGTCCTCCGCCCCGGTGAGGGTGCGGAGCGCCTCGAGGACCGGTGCGAAGCGCGAGCCCCGCTCGCCCGACTCGAGGTCGAGCTCGAGATTCGAGTAGCCCCGCCCCACGGCCTGTACGGCGGCCAGCGCCTCGGGCGCGAGCGGCGCCCGGCCGAGGTTGGTGTGCAGCACCACCCCGGTGGCGTTGAGCACCGGCCGCAGCCCCGGCGTGCCGAGGGCGACCAGCACGGGTCCCAGCGCATCGGAGGAGAAGGTGACCGGCTCCCCCTGGAGGATGCGGGCTCGCAGCGTCCCGAGCACCCGGCGGGTCGCCTCCACCACCCGCGGCCGCGGATGGATCTGGAGCGCCGCCCGGCCAGCCTCGGAAACCAGCACCGCCTCGACCGAGGGAAGCGCCCGGAGTCGCTCCCGGGTCGCCGCGGGCAGCCCACCCTCGCTCATCGCTCGCGCTCCGCGCGGGGCGCGCCCGACGACACGCTCCTGACCACCCCGGGCAGCGGTCGTCCGAGCAGGAGCCGGTAGGTGTTCCAGCTGCGGAGCACGCGCTTCACGTATCCCCGGGTCTCGGGGAGGGGGATCTCCTCTACCCAGCGATCCAGCTCGGTGTCGGGGTGGGCGGAGCGCCAGCGGTTCACCGCGCTCTCCCCGGCGTTGTAGCTCGCGAGGGCGAGGGCCACGTTCCCGTCGAACGCCTTGAGGAGCCGCCCCAGGTACGCCGCCCCCAGCTGGATGTTGGTGGAGGGGTCCTGGAGCTGCTCCGCGCTCGGGACGCGGACCCTCAGGGCCCGTGCCACCTCGCGTGCCGTCGGAAGCATGAGCTGGGTGAGGCCGACCGCTCCGGCCCAGGACAGCGCGCGGGGGTCCAGCGCGCTCTCCTCGCGCATCAGCGCCTGGAGCAGCTCGGGCTCCACCGTGGAGTTGCGGGTGAAGCGAAGGACGAGGTCCCGGAAGGCATCCGGGTAGGCGATGCTCCACAGCTCGCGCGAGCCGGGGGCGACCGGACCGCTGAGGTCCCGACGGAGTGCCAGCCGCGCCACCCCGTGGGCGGAGCGCGCGTCGCCGGTGCGGGCCAGGGCCTCCACCAGCAGGCGCTGCGCCTCGGGAGGCTGGCCGGTGCGGCGCGCGGCGAGCAGCTCGGACGATGCGTCGTCGTTGAAGCCCAGGCGCAGCAGCTCCACGCCCGCCTGGAAGTGCGGGTCGTCGAGGAGAGTACCGGAGTCGAAGTCGGTCGGCGGAAGGGCGGTGGGGAGCGCGGCGAGCTGGCTGCCCACCCGCGCGGCGCGTGCCGGATCGCGCTCCGCGAGCCTCTCCCGCGCCAGAAGGCCGTAGTAGGTGCCGGGGTGGTCCAGGGCCAGCCCCTCCCAGAGGCCGAGCGCCTCGGGAGTGCGCTTCTGCTGGTCGAGCACCCTTCCCTTCCAGTACCGGGCCCGCTCGACGTCGTAGGACTCCTCGGCGCCGGCCCGCGCCTGCTCCAGGGCGTCGAGCACGGCGAGCGCACCGGACGCGTCGCCCTTGCGGTTCCGGAGCCAGAAGGCCTTGAAGAGCGCCTCCCCCAGCTGGTCTCCCTCGGGGTAGCGCTCGGCGATGCGCTGGAGCCGCGCGAGCGCCCCCTCGGTGTCGCCGTCCTGGGCCAGCAGGTCGGCGGAGGTGTACAGGGCGTCGTCGGCAAGCGGGTTCTCGGGGAACTCCGCCGCGAGCGCGTCGAAGGTCTTCACCGCCGCGGGCGGGGCGACCACCGCCTGGGACGTCCCGAGGAGGTAGAGCGCACGGACGCGGAGGTCGGGGTCGGTGCACTGGCGCGCCACCGGGCCGAGCACGTCCTGGGCCTCGGTGTGGCGGCGCTCCTTGCGCAGCGCCCGGCCCTCGGTCAGGCGCGCGCGGCAGGCGAGCGGATCGGGCAGCCGGAGGCGGGGGAGGACGGGGCGGAGCACGTCGAGGCCCTGGCGGTTGCGATGGAGCTCCACCAGCGCCTCGGCGCGGGCCACCGAGGCGGCGGGAGTGAGGGCGGACTTGCCGAGGCGACGCTCGGCCTGGGCCGCCAGCGGCGTGCGCGGGTGGTTGCTCCACAGGGCGATCAGCGCCTCGCGCTCGGCGGCGGCGTCGTGGCGGGCGCGGGCGAGGTCGGCCTGCGTCACCAGGGCCTCGGCCGCGACGTCCCGCCCCCAGAGCGGAGAGGCGGTGCGGGCGAGGGGCTCGAGCGTCTCGGCGGCGGCCACGAGCTCCCCCTGCCGCCGCTGGACCCGCGCGAGCCCGAAGCGGGCATCGGGGTAGATGCGCGAGGTCGGCGGGACCGCGGCGAAGAGGCGGCGGGCGGCGTCGAGCTCGCCCAGATCCTCCCGGGCGAGCGCGGCCTGGAGCCGGCAACGGTCGGCGATGGCCGGCAGCTCCGTGGCGAGGGCTTCCATCTCGGCAGCGGGAGCCGGACCGGGGCGGACCCGGAGCTGCGCCAGCGCCCGGAGGTAGCGGACCTCCGGGGTGCCCGGCGCTCCGGCCAGGAGCTGGACCGTGCGCTCGTAGTGCCCGGCCTCGAACTCGCTGCGGGGAAGCAGGAGCCCGGCGGTGAACACCGGGTCCAGCATCCGGAGCTCGACCCGGCGGCCGGGGGGCGGCGCGGGCACGACGGCGGGGGCCGGTGGGAAGGCGGGGTTCCAGACCTCGGCCACGTCCTCGGGGACCAGCCCCGGCTCCGCCCCGGGCTGAGGCTCACCGGCGGCCGGGGAGGTCGCGGGGGGTGCGGCGAGGAGCAGCGCGACGAGGGGAAGGAGCACGGGGGCCGGGCGAGCCTCCCCGGAGTGTGAAGGGTCGGACCACCGGGCGCAACCATCGGGCCGGCATGGCGATTAGACTCCCCGACGGAAGCTCGCTCGCTCGCCGATGGACATCCGCACCCAGACCGCGCTCCTCGCCTGCATCGTGGCCACGGCCCTCGGCCTGTCCATGGTGCTGCGCTCGAACCGGGCCCGCGTCCTGACCGCCTACTCGGTCTTCGCCTTCACCGCCGGCGCCTTCTACCTGGCGGACTTCCTCCGAAACGTGTTCCTCTCCGGTGGGCTCACCGGGTGGCCGGTGCGGGTGGTGGTCGGCCTGCGCCTCCTCTCCGCGGCGGTGGTGCCGTCGGCCGCGCTCGGCTTCTTCCTCGAGTTCCTCGGAGGCCAGGCCCAGGCGCGGCGCACCAGCCGGCGGGTGGCGACCTTCTCCGTCGTCCTCGGCCTCGCGGTGGCGGTGACGCCGCTGGCGACGTCCGCCGCGGGCCGGTGGGTGGTGGCGGTCTGGGGCTTCGGGACCGTCCTGCTCTCGCTCTCGCTCCTGGTGCGACGGGTGCGGCGGAGCGACTCGAAGACCGAGCGAGCCCGCCTGACCTACCTGGCCATCGGCGCGGCGGCGGCGCTGCTCTTCACCGCCCTGGACGCCATCGCCGGGCTGGGGGTGCCCTTCCCCACCCTGGGGCCGGTGGTCACGACCCTCTACCTCTTCTTCCTCGCCCAGACGCTGCTCCGGCTCCGGCTGATGGACCTCCACGAGCTGCTGGGGAAGGTGGCCAGCCAGACCGTGCTGGCGGTGATGCTGGCCCTCGTCTTCCTGGTGCTCACCGCCTGGGTGAAGGCGAACACCTCGCTCTACCTCTTCAACACCGTCCTCGCGGCGTTCGTCATCGGCATCCTGCTCGAGCCGCTCCGGGCCAAGGTCGAGGCGCAGGTGGTGCACATCTTCTTCCGCGAGCGCAGCGAGCTGCTGAAATCCCTCGGCGCGCTCCGCACCCGCCTGGCCAACGTCATCGACCCGGGGGAGGCCTCGGAGGTCATCCTCGATGCGCTGGAGGACACCCGCCGGGTGACCCACGTCTCGGTCTACCTCCTGGCCGAGGACCGGCCGGGGTTCCGGCGGCTGAACTTCCGCGGGCCCGAGCCCGCGGCGTTCCTCGACGCCGCGGCGGCCCGGGGCCTCCTGTCGGCGGCGGCCAGCGGGCAGAAGGCGGTGCTGCTGGAGAACCTCGAGCGGCGGATCACCGAGATGCGGACCCGAACCGCGGAGGGACGCCGGAGCCGGGAGGAGCTGAAGCGCACCCTGGACACCCGGAGCGCGCTGCTGGCGGTGAAGTCGGCCCTCACCGTTCCGCTGGTGGGCGGCGACCGCGTGGTGGGCTTCCTCAACCTCTGGGACGAGCGGGTGCCCGAGGCCTTCGCCTCGGACGAGATCGCGATGGTGCTCGAGCTGGCCGAGCGCCTGGCGACCATCGTCGAGAACAGCAAGCTCTACGAGCGGATGCGCGAGCGCGACCGGCTCGCTGCGCTGGGCGAGATGGCTGCCGGACTCGCCCACGAGATCCGGAACCCGCTCGGGGCGATCAAGGGCGCCGCCCAGTGCCTCGAGCCGCGGCCCCGGGCCGGCGAGGAGGGCGAGTTCCTCGACGTCATCGTCGAGGAGGTGAACCGGCTGAACGGCGTGGTGACGCAGTTCCTCGACTACGCCCGCCCCCTGAAGCAGAGCTTCGGCACGGTGGACATCAACGAGGTCGTGGCCCGCACCATCCGGCTGATCCAGAACGAGGTGCCGGGCCGGCTGACCCTGGTGGTGGAGCTGGGCGAGTCGCTCCCCGCGGTGGAGGGCGATCCGGAGCAGCTCAAGCAGGTGCTCATCAACCTGGTGCAGAACGCCATCCAGGCGCTGGGCACTGCCCCCGGGACCATCCGGGTGCGGACCCGGGGACCGGACCGGTTCGCGGACCTCCGTGCCTCGGGCGAGTTCGTGGAGATCGAGGTCGCCGACGACGGCCCGGGCATTCCGCCCGAGCAGCAGCCCAACATCTTCGTCCCCTTCTTCACCACCAAGCAGAAGGGCACCGGGCTGGGGCTGGCCATCTGCCAGCGAATCGTGAAGAACCACGGCGGGAGCATCTCGGTGCAGAGCCGGGTTGGCGACGGCTCGACCTTCGTCGTCCGGCTCCCGGCCCTGGCCAGCGCCGGGGCCTCGCGGGCGCCCGAGGCGGCCCGCGAGGGCACGCCGACGCCGGGGGAGCTGGGGCTGGTCCAGAGCCGGCGCGCGCGCGCCCGGGACCGCCGGCGCCGCTCCCAGGGGTAGGGAAACCTCGCAAAGTTTGCGAAGCAAAGTTTGCGACGACGGTCCCCGGGGGGGCTGGGTAGGAGGAACCACGCAACGGCAGGAGCCTGTTCGACGCCTGCCTGCTGGCCTGTAGCTTGCTGCCCTGGTTGCCCTCGATGCGTCACCTCAAGCCGATCTTCTCGTTCAGCGTGATGTGGGTGCTGGTGTTCGTGATGGCCGCGGGGCCCCTACCGCTCGGCCTCCCGCAGGCCCACGCCGGGCCGGTCATCACCGACGTGCCAGGCATCAAGAGCTTCTACGAGCCGAAGATCTTCATCATCTTCGATACCTCGAAGTCGATGCAGTACCGGCCGGGTGACCTCAACGGCGATCCGAGCGCCATCGGGCAGGACTGGGATCCGGGCAACCCCACCGCCCCCTGCGAGAACAAGTTCTGCCTCGGCAAGAAGGCGCTCTACTCGACCCTGCCCAAGTTCACCTCGCGCATCTACATGGGGCTGTCGGGCTACAACCAGTACTACCAGCTGACGAAGCAGCCGGAGAACCTCCAGACCTTCTGCAAGTACGACCGCATCGCCTCCGCTCCGGGCCCCTGGAACACCTGGCTCTTCAACAGCCTCACCGACCTGACCGGCACCGGGACCGACCCCACCTTCCTCGGCGCGACCAGCCCGGTGGTGAGCATCTCGACGCTCGCCAATGCTCCCGGGGCGCACAACGTCCGCAAGGAAGGGGTGAGCAACCTCAACGCGAATCCCCAGTACGTGAACGTCGTCGGGGCAGGCGCCTCGCCGACCGACACCCTCACCGTCGCCGGGATCGCCTACCCGTGGTGGAAGCGCATCCCGATCGACGGGCAGTTCTCGTTCCTCCAGGTCGCGGGCTCCTGCCCGGCCCAGTTCCTCGGCTACAACGCCGGGGCCTGCGCCGTGCAGCCCTGTGACCTGACCCTCACCGGGACGATGCCCCAGGCGTACCCACCCATCTGGAGCGCGGACGTCGGCCCGACCTTCACCCAGGGGCCGGCGACCTACACCCGGCCCATCACCGCGACCAGCGGGACGTTCAACGACGTGTGCGGCCTCACCAGCCCGTACAACGGTGGACAGTTCGCCTGCAACGGCGTGCAGAACGGGGGGTGCACGCTCGTCCAGAACAGCGGGCCGAACAAGACCTACGTCGCCAGCACCAGCCTCTACGAGAACGGCGTCTCGCCGGGGCCGAACTGGGATCCTCTCCCCAGCACCAGCAGCAACGTCTCGGTCCAGCTGACGACCTATGGCCAGAGCTGCCCGTCGGTGGGGACGACGTTCGACTGGACCTCGAGCGATCCAAACTGGTCGTGGATGGCGACGCAGGGGACCGGTCCCGGCCAGCCCAGCGACACCGGCTGCCGCAACGTTCTCGGCCAGCGCTGCAGCTGGATGATGGTCGCCGACACGGTGATTCCCGGCGAGACCTACACGCACTACTGCACGTTCCAGCGGACCATCTACAACTGGCACCAGTACACCTTCACCTGCAACTACACCGCCTCGAAGTACCTCTACACGACGGGCTACTTCGACACCTACTGCAACTACCGCTACTACCAGGACGTCTTCGCGACGCCGCAGTTCCTCTACTCGATCCAGCCCAACCCGGGCGACATCGTGGGCGCGACGTCGGTCACCTACAGCGATCGCAACGACCTCACGGGTCAGCCCACGCCGGTCTCCTACAGCGGGGGCGCGTTCTCCAACGGAGACTGCCCGAACCTCATCGCCAACAGCGCCACCTACGGAGCGTGCAACAACGGGGTCATCTGCAAGCTGAGCTGGGTGAGCGGCACCGTCCCCGGCTACCCCAAGGGCCGCTACAGCCTGCTGCCCTCGACCGTGACCGGCTATCCGTGGCTGAACGTCAACTCGCCCGGCCTCTATCCGGCGGCGGATCCCGCGGCGAACCTGACCGACCCGCTCTTCCCGGCCAACCCGATGGCCTACTCGGGTGACTGGCTCTCGGGCGGCGGGTTCCCCGACCAGTACTTCGTGGACCTGGTCGCGGACTACTACGACCCGACCTCGTCCAATCCGCCGGTGAACCCTCCCCTCGCCCACGACCCGGTCAGCTGCCCGAGCTGCCAGTACCAGTTCTCGTTCACCCCGCCGCCCACCGTGGACGCGGCCGGCTTCGCCGCGGTGGCGACCGCGCTTCCCCCCAAGCGGTTGAGCGGATGGGCCCAGAATCCCGACGGCACCTCGGCGGTGTCGTGGACCCCGCTGGCGCTCGACAACGCGCTTCCCGGGCAGCCGATCCTCAGCATGCTGTCGAAGTACGACCCGGTGGCCAACCCGATGGGCCTCCAGACGCCCGAGTACGGTGACCTCACCCCGCTCACCGGAGCGATGAAGAACATCTACGACTACCTGGCCTCGACCATCGACTCCGACCCCTACGCCGCGTGCCGCAGCTACTACGTGCTCCTCCTGACCGACGGCGAGGAGTTCCCGGTCCTCCCGGTCACCGACCCGGTCGGCGCGGTGAAGAACCTGCGGAACTTGACCACCAACGCCGGGCTGAAGGTGGACGTGAAGACGTTCGTCATCGGCTTCGGGTTCGCTGCGCCCTCGCCGGAGCTCAACCAGATGGCCCAGGCCGGCGGAACCTCCGTCTCCGCGAGCGATCCGAGCAAGCTGGACCTCAGCTCCAACGGACAGGCCTACGACGGCTCGGATCCGGCCAGGCTGCTGGCCTCGCTCGACGCGACGTTCGGGACCATCCTCGACGGCTACTTCACCCGCTCCAAGCCGGTGATCAACGTCTCCGGCACCGAGATGTACATCGGCTACTTCCGGCTCCTCTTCAACGGGACCGAGTGGCAGGGAAAGATGGACTCGATCAACATCGATGGCGTCGATCTGCCGACGTACACGGCCTCGGTCGACGACACGAACTACACCTACCTCTGGCGCTACGGGCAGGCGATCGACCTGCAGGCGACGCGGCAGCTGTACAGCTCGCTCGACCCGAACAGCGGGAACCGGATCGACTTCGCCCTGTCGAGCGGCGGGTGGTCCAACGGGAACACCCCGGCGCAGCAGTCGACGCTCGACTCGCTCATCTCGGCGACGCCGGGAGTGGGTGAGACGACGATCGCCTTCCTGGCCAACCAGGGGGTGATCGGCAACCAGCCGCCGGACTACGGCGCGCCGGCGCTCTTCACCAACGGCGTTCCCAAGACCTCGCGCGCCTCGGACATCTACCACGCCATCCCGGCCATCGTGGAAGGCGCGACCAACGGCCCGAACTGGCCGGACGCCACGGAGATCGTCGCCTACAGCAACTTCGGCACCGCGGTCGCCGCCCGGAAGAAGACGGTCTACATCGGCGCGAACGACGGAATGATGCACGCGGTCGAGGATGCGGTCACGGCGGACGTGCCCGCTCCCGAGGCTGGCCAGGAGCGCTGGGCCTACGTCCCGAAGCAGATCCTCGGCAGCCTCGCCTCGATGATGGACGGCCATGCTTTCGGCGTGGACGGCAGCGTCGCCATCTCCGACGTCTGCGGGCCCGAGTTCGGCGGCGGCGCCTGCACCGTGGCGGCCGGTTGGCGGACCCTGATGGTCGGGGCCTTCGGAAAGGGCGCCGGCGGCCTCTATGCCCTGGACATCACCGACCCGCTCAATCCCCTGGTGAAGTGGGAGATCAACAACCCGCTGGACGAGATCCTGTCCCGGCCCTACGCCGTCCGCCTCGGCTACACCACCGGAGCCCCGGTCATCGCCCGCACCAAGCCGGGCGGGACCCCCAAGTGGTCGGTCTTCATGCCGGGCGGCATCGCTCCCAACGCCGACTCTCTGGGGGTGCCCTGGGGCAACGTGTTCTACGTGCTGGATGCCAGCACCGGGCTGCTCCTCAACGACCCGAACCCGGCGAGGTTCGTCATCCCCGACGACCCTGCCGACCCCACCGTCAACGGCCTTCCGGCTCGCCCCACGCTCTACCGGCCGGGAGACAGCGCGTACGTGCAGCGTGTGTTCTTCACCGACCTGGAGGGCAAGGTGTGGAAGGTGGACGTCTCGAGCACCAACATCATCGACTGGACGAACCAGATCACGCCCACCAGCGATCCCTTCTTCGACCCCGCGGCCTCGAACCCGGTGTGCTCGCTCGATCTGAGCGGATCGCCCCTGAAGATCCTCGACGCCACGACCGGCGTCCAGGTCGCCACCGGCACCACCACCCTGCCGCTCCCCAAGCCCCGTCCCACCATCTACAATCGGCCCTACCTGGCCCTGGACAACTCCACGGGGCTCCTCAACGTCTACGTGGGCACCGGCGACTCCGAGCACCCGAACACCCCGAGCCCCAGCGGATACGACTACTTCTACGGCGTGACCGACGTGCTCTCGGGGTGCGCTCGCCCCCTGTTCGCGGTCCGGTTCTCGCAGAACGAGAAGATGCTGAGCGACCCGGCCTTCGATCAGAACGTGGTCTACGTGACCACCTACCTGCCGCCGGCCGGCGCCGCCGGGACGTGCTCGGACCTCGGACACGGCTTCCTCTATTCGTTCGACGCCCACACCGGGCTTCCGGTCAAGGCCATCGTGGATGCCCTCGGGGTGTCGCAGTCGAAGATCGACCTCGGCGTCATTCCCGGCGGCACCGGGATTCCGAGCTCGCCGATGGTGCGGAACGGAAAGCTCTACGTCGCGACCGAGACCGATCCCGCGCACCCCCGGCAGTTCAACGTCGGGAACAACCCGCCCACCCAGATCAAGGTCGAGGGATGGCAGCGCGTGAAGTAGCCCGGGGCGGCCGGGGGTTCACCCTCCTGGAGCTGCTCACCGTCGTCGCGGTGGTCGCGGTGCTCCTCGCCCTGGGCATCAACGCCTACACCACCGGGACGCGCTCGTCCCGCGTCACTGGCGAGGCGCGCTACCTGGTCCGCCAGCTGCAGACCGTCCGCACCAAGGCCGTCGCCCAGGGGAACGCGCAGGGATTCCTGGTCGGTCCCATCGCCAATGCCTCGGCGGACCCCAACGGCAACCAGACGCTTACCTTCGTGAAGCAGATCGCCACCGCCACCCCGGTGAGCTACGCCAACGGAGCCGACCGGGTGACGGACCAGACCTGGCTTCCCCGCGCAGGACCGAACCCCCTCGTCGAGGTGACCGGCTTCGGCATCGTGCAGCCGACGGGGTTCTCGGTGGGCTTCGACATCAACGGGCAGCCCACCATCGCCACCTACGACGCCGCGTACACACCGACGCTGGTTGCCCCTGCGGCCTGGCCGTTCTGCCTCCGCGTCCGGGACATGGTGGACCTGTCGGTCGTCCGCTACGTCATTCTCTTCAACGACGGAACGGTGAAGGTGCAGCGTGACGAGACCTACTGCAACTTCTAGGGCGCGAGGGTTCACCCTCCTCGAGGCGCTGGTGGCCGGCGGGATCTTCTTCGTCTCGGTGGTGGCGATCTCGCTGCTCTCGGTCCACGGGATGAACAACGCGGCGAAGGGCATGCGCTACGCCCAGGCGTCGCGCGTGGCCACCCAGGAGCTCGAGAAGTGGTCGATGCAGCGCTACGCCGGCCTGCAGCTCGTCGTCGGGGCCAACCCCACGCCGCTCGTCATTCCCCAGTACGCCATCACCGATCAGCTGGCCGGCAGCAAGATCCAGTACCTGGTGAACGTGAGCATCTACGACACGAGCGGAGCGCCAGGGACCGGTCCACTCCTGCCCGGCGGCTATCCCTCGCCGAACATCGGCGCGCCGTCGTACTTCCTCTACGTGCAGGTGAGCTCGATCATCCCCAATTCACCCATTCCGGTCACCGTGACCCAGTCCACCTATGTCAGCAACTGACCGCACCCCGCGACGGGGCTTCACCCTGGTCGAGCTGATGGCGGCGAGCGCCCTGGGAATGGTGATCGTCCTCGCCTGCCTCGCCGCCTTCGACCTCCAGGCGCAGCTGATGCGCAACACCGAGCGGCTGCTCTCCGCCCAGGCCTCCGCCGGGCTGGGGATGACGATGATGCAGCGAGACTTGGAGAACGCGGGGATCCGCTTCCGCGGAGGTCCGGACTCGACCGGAGGCGCGGCGTTCGCGGCGGTGGTGCGTCCGTACGACAACCTCGGGGTGAACATCCCGAACCTCGCCAACGACATGGGGGCGACCATCCTCGTCCCCCCGTTCGGGCCGGGGGTCGACGGTTTCCTCCCCGGAACGGACGCCTTCGAGGTGCTGATGGGGACCCAGAGCACCAATCCCACCCGCCTCGGAGCCCAGGTCTCGGTCGCCACGCCGCTTCCGCCCAGCTCGGTCTCGGTGCTGATGGCCCCCAATCCCTTCGTCAACGCCGAGGTGAACCCGCTGCCCGGCGGCGAGTCGAACCCGGTGGTGATGTTCTCCAGCGACACCACCCACTGCATGGGCCGGATCACCGCCGCGGTGATCAACGGGACCGCCATCACCATCACCGTGCAGAGCGTCGACCAGAACCTCGCCCTCTCCGGCGCGCCGTGGCCGGCCAACTGTCCCGGCTCGCTCCACCGCGTCGGCATCCTCGAGCAGCGGCGGCGCTACCTCGTGGCCCAGACCACGCCCCTTCCGGGACAGCCGCCCCGCGTCGGGCTGCACGTCCAGGCGAACACCCCCTGCAACCCGATGGTCACCGGGCTCCCCTGCAACACGCAGCTCCAGGCTCCGAGCATGGTCGCGGAGGGGATCGACGACCTCCAGATCGCCTGGCGAGTCCCCAACGCGATGACCGCGAATCCGCAGGGCTGGTGCCAGGCGAGCCCGGCCGATCCGTCCTGCGGGTTCGACCTGGTGGGAGGCGCGGTGACCAACACCGCGGCCAACGTCTACGGGGCGCAGATCTACATCGCCAGCCGGGGGAACGAGATCTACCGCCGCGCCGGCGAGCCGGTCCCGGTCCTCGCCAACCGCGTCCCCGCCCCCGCGGTCGATGGCATCGTCCGCGCGGTGATGCAGACCAGCTTCTTCTTCCGCAACACGCTCACCCCATGAACCGTCCCCTCCCCCGCCGCGGATTCGTCCTGCTGGTCATCCTGGCGGCCATCGCCGTCCTGGCGATGATCGCCGCCTTCATCTACAGCGAGACCGAGGACCAGCTGCTCCTCAGCGTCGCCGCACGAGGGCAGAGCCTGGCTGCCTCTCGCGCGACGCTGGCCGCCCAGCGGATGCTGGCGGTCTACCGCGCCAACTACCCCACCGGGGCGATCAACGCGCTGCTGCCCCAGGTCGACTACCCGACCGCCGTCGCCACCGGCCAGGCGCTCACCCAGATCGCGCCGACCCCTCCCATCCCCAACGACCGGGCCGTGGACCTGGTGAACGGCGGCGGAGCCCAGTGGTGCGTCCAGGTCTGGCGGATGAACCGCGGTCCGCTCCCGGCGTGGACGGTCATCGAGTCCTTCGGGTTCTACGGCTACACCTCGGGCATCCCGACCGACTTCATCAACTGCGTGCCCCAGACCGGTCCGAACGCGACCGTCTTCAGCTCGCACGTGACCGTGTACCTCGACGCGACCAACCCCGGGGTCACCGGCGGGGGCGGCAACGCCGCTCCGGGCACCTGCGCCGCCGGGGCCTGCTGAAGAGCAGCCGGCGTCCCCTCAGGGCCCCCGCCGCACCATCCGCTCGCGGATGGTGCGCTCCAGCCGCTGCACCACCTCGGACAGCGGCAGCCCCGAGCTGTCGACGCGGACGGCGTCCGCCGCCGGCTTGAGCGGTGCCACCGCCCGCGAGGCATCGTCGCGGTCGCGCCGGACCTGGTCGGCCAGCACGTCGTCCAGCGAGCTCTCCGTCCCCTTCTGGAACAGCTCCTCGTAGCGGCGCCGGGCGCGCACGTCCGGGGAGGCCTCGAGGAAGAACTTGAGGTCGGCGTCCGGGAAGACGACCGTGCCGATGTCCCGCCCCTCGAGCACCGCTCCCACCGGCGCCTCCAGGGCCAGGCGCCGCTGCAGCCCGAGGAGGCCCTGGCGCACCACCGGCCGGGCCGAGACGGCGCTGGCGGCGAGTGACATCTCCGGGGTGCGGATCTCCCGGGAGACGTCCTCCCCGTCGAGGAAGACCCGGTTCTCCTCTCCCACCGCCTGGAAGGAGATGCGGATCCTCCCCAGAAGCGCCGAGAGCCCGGCGTCGTCCTCGACCCCGGTCCCCTCGCGCCGCGCGGCGAGAGCCACCGTCCGGTACAGCGCCCCGGTGTCCACGAACGACAGCCCCAGCCGGCGCGCCAGCAGCTTGGAGACGGTGCTCTTCCCCGCTCCGGCCGGCCCATCGATGGCGACGATGAAGGGGCGCATCGGCCCTCGCTCAGCCCGTGACGGCGAAGGGGCCCATCGCCCGGAACTTGCGGTAGCGGTCGTCGATCAGCGCGGGGCCGTCGAGGGCCAGGAGCGGCGCGAGCTGCCTGCGGAGGACCCGCCCCAGCTGCTCGGCGGCACGTGCCGGGTCGCGGTGGGCGCCGCCCTCGGGCTCGGGCACCAGCTCGTCGACCACCTTGAGCTCGAGGAGATCGCGGGCGGTGAGGCGGAGCGCGTCGGCGGCCTTCTCGGCCTTGGTGGTGTCCCGGTAGAGGATGCTGGAGCAGGACTCGGGGCTGATCACCGAGTAGATGCTGTTCTCGAGCATCAGCACCCGGTTGGCCACGGCGATGGCCAGGGCCCCGCCCGAGCCGCCCTCCCCGATGACCACGCTGAGGATGGGGACCCGCAGCCGGCTCATCACCTCGAGGTTGGCGGCGATCGCCTCTGCCTGGCCGCGCTCCTCGGCGCCGATGCCCGGGTAGGCCCCCGGCGTGTCGACGAAGGTGAGGATGGGCCGCCCGAACCGCTCGGCCAGCTCCATCAGCCGCCGGGCCTTCCGGTAACCCTCGGGGCGGGGCATCCCGAAGTTCCGGAGCATGTTCTCCTTCGTGTTCCGCCCCTTCTGGTGCCCGAGCAGCATCACCGGCCGCCCGTCGAGCCGGGCCCAGCCGCCGACGATCGACGGGTCCTCGGCGTAGGCGCGGTCCCCGGCCAGCTCGAAGAAATCGGTGAAGAGGAGCTGGACGTAGTCCAGGAAGTAAGGCCGCAGGGGGTGGCGCGACAGCTGCGTCACCTGCCAGCGGGACAGGTCGCTGAAGATCTCCGACTGCAGCCGCCGGGCCTTCTTCTCCAGCTTCTGGATCTCGGCGCTGAAGTCGCTCGAGCCGGACAGCGACTTCAGCTCGTCGATCTTCCGCTCCAGCTCGATGAGTGGCCGCTCGAAGTCGAGGGCGAAGGCAGGGCCGGCCACGCTAGGGCTCCGACCGGGGCACTAGGCGGCCCGGGTCTTCGCCTGGGTGGCGGTGAGCGCGTACCAGGCGGTGCGGAAGGACTTCAGCTCCCGGAGGCCCGCGGGGTAGCGGCCCAGCGCCGGGGCCACGGTGACCGGCAGGCCGATCTTCTTCTCCAGCGCCTTGGCCACGTTGAGCTCCTGGCGCCGGCGCTCCTCCGCCGCGGGGTCGGTGGTCTTGGGCAGCACCCGGTTCACCAGCACCCGCTCCACGGCGAGCTTGCGGGCCTGGAGATCCTCGACGATGCGCTCGGTGCGCGCCGCCGCGAGCTCCTCGCCCCGGGTGACCACGACGAAGCGTGCCTCGGCCGGGTTCACCACCGCCTCCTCGAAGCGCTTCACGTGCTTCAGGAGCGCGGCGGCCTCGTCGGCCAGCTCGCCCAGGCCCTTGGCACGGTACTTCACCAGCACGGCCAGGAGGTTGGTCAGCCAGGTCCGCGCCAGCTCGGGCACCTCGAGGAGCCGCACCCCGGTGGAGGAGGCCACCGGATCCACCACGATCCGCTTGAACCGCTCCTGCACCAGCGCGTCGGTGAGCACGCTCACCGCGGCCAGGTCCTCGAGGCCCGCCGGCGCGACGTCCAGGAGGTTCCGCAGCACCTCGCGGTCCACGCCCTCCTGCTTGCCGAAGGACTCGAACACCCGCTCCGCCTTCTCCCGCCAGCGCTTGCGGAGCGCGTTGAACCAGCCCGGCACGTCCAGCTCGCGGGCGTAGAGCCCCTTGGTTCCCTTCACCTGGGTCTCGGTGTCGGTGAGCCGGCTCTGCAGGACGTCGGAGAGGCCGTGCGCCGGGTCGACGCTGATGAGCAGCACCGGCCCTTCCTTCTCGGTGAGGGTCACCGCCGCGGCAGCGGCGCAGGACGACTTCCCCACCCCGCCCTGGCCCACGAAGAAGATGAGCCGGGTGGGCGGCAGGGGCGGCGCGGCGATGGGCGGCATCGAGGGGGCGCGCACCAGGGCCGGGGGCCCCTCGGCGGCGCTGAACTCGAGGCCCTTGGTCTCGCGGCCGCCGGCGATCTCCTTGGCGAAGGGACGGAGCCCCTCGATGCCCCGGGGCGCCTCGACCCGGCGCTGCACCAGGTGCACGGGAACCATCTTGTCGAAGGTCTGGAACTTGCGGACGTGCGGGGCCTGGAGCCCACGGCGCCCCACGAACGCCGGCGAGCTCGCCCGCTCCTCCACCGCGTTCACGACGATCTCCGCGACGGGAATGCCGCGCTCCCGCAGCCCGGTGAACAGCGCCTTCGCCTGGGCTTCGCCCACCGGCTCGGCCTGGGCCACGAGGTGGAACGCGGTCCGGGCCGGGTCCCTCACCAGCGCCCAGAACCGGTCCAGCTCGGCCACCAGCTGGTCCAGCGGCGTGTCTCCGACGGGCGCGGCGTCCTTCTTCTTCCCGGTCGGCTTCTCGCCCCGCGCCAGCGCCACGGCCCGGCGGAGGAGGGTCGCGGTGTCGAAGAGGCGCAGGGTGGGGCCGGTGCCGGCCATGTCCACCACCGCCCGGTCGACCTTCCCCGGCTCGAGCTGGGCCACCACGTCCAGGAGGCCGAGCAGCGCCTCGAGCCCTGGCATCACGCCCGAGACCAGCCTGCCCACGTCCTCCTCGCCGAGGAGGAGCCCCTTCGCCGCGCCCGAGGCGAGCGCCGCGCGGATGGCCTCGGCACGGGCCTGGACCGACTCGACCTCGAACTCGTAGGCCGACAGCCCGCCCTCTCCCTTGCCGGTGACGAGCCGGGTCGGCTTCCCGGTCAGGCGCCTCTTCCACACGTCCGACAGGGCGCGGGTCGGCTCGCTGCTGCAGAGCAGCACCGACTCCTTGGGAGCGGCGTCGGTCAGGGTGAGGGCGAAGGCAGAGGCCAGGGTGCTCTTACCTGCGCCTCCCTTGCCTCCGAACAGGTGCAGAACGGGTCCGTCACGCATGGGATGTTTGATGTGCTCCGGCGGCCTTCGTGGCAACACCGGAACGACCCCGAAGAATCCTCCGTTCGGGGGGAAAAAGTCAAGGACGACCGGATGCGTTAACGCAGCACGTCACAGAGGAATTCTCAATGACTCTCTGCGCTTGCCGGCTGAGCAAGCGGAGGCTGCGATGGCCCGGCTGCTTCGGCGGCGGCGGCCGCGGCGCGGGCTTCTGCATGGTAGCGATTGAGCTTGTTGTACAGGGTCTTCTCGCTGACGCCGAGCATGTCCGCGGTGCGCGCCTTGTTGTTCGCGTTCCGCTGCAGGCTTCCGAGGATGTACTCCTTCTCGACGGCGTCGAGGGTCAGCCCGTAGGCAATGCGGAACAGGTGGCGCTCGGGCCCCTTCCCCGCCATGTCCGGAGGCAGGTGGTCGCGGCTGATGAGGTCTCCGTCGCAGAGGATGACCGCGCGCTCCACGGCGTTCTTCAGCTCGCGGATGTTCCCCGGCCAGTCGTGGGCCCGGAGCAGCTCCATCGCCTGGGGGTGCACGCCGCTCACGTGCTTGCCCGAGTCCTGGTTGAACTTCTCGACGAAGTGCTGGACCAGCATCGGCACGTCCTCGCGCCGCTCGCGCAAGGGAGGAAGCGCGATCTGGAACACGTTCAGCCGGAAGAAGAGGTCCTCCCGGAAGCGGCCGGCGCGGATCTCCGCCTTGAGGTCCCGGTTGGTGGCACAGAGCACGCGGACGTCGACCTCGATCTCGGTCTTTCCCCCCAGCCGCCGCAGCCGTCCCTCCTCCAGCACCCGGAGCAGCTTCGCCTGGAGCTCGAAGGGAATCTCTCCCACCTCGTCGAGGAAGAGCGTGCCGCCGTGCGCGAGCTCGAAGACCCCGGGCCGGCGCTGATCGGCGCCGGTGAAGGCGCCCCGCTCGTGCCCGAGGAGCTCGCTCTCCATCAGCGTGGCCGGGATGGAGGCGCAGTTGATGGCGATGAACGGCCGGTCCCGCCGCGGCGAGAGGTTGTGGACGCTCCGTGCCACCATCTCCTTGCCGGTGCCGGACTCGCCGGTGATGGCCACGCTGGCCTTGGCCGGGGCCACCCTCTCGATCAGCTCGAACACCCGCCGCATCGCGTTCGAGGCACCGATGAAGTCGGTGGCCCCCATCTGCTTCAGCTTGCGGCGGAGCACCTGCACCTCGCGCAGGGTCTCCTTCTTCTCCAGGGCGCGGTCGATGCAGACCTTGAGGCGCGCCGGATCCACCGGCTTCTCGATGAAGTCGTAGGCCCCCTCGCGGATGGCGGCCACCGCGGCGTCGATGGTGGCCCGCCCGGTGAGGAAGATGACCGGGCAGTCCGGGAGGTCGTCCTTCAGGGCGCGCAGGAGCCACAGCCCGTCGGTCTCGGGCATGGCCAGGTCGGACAGCACCACGTCGGGGCGGAACTCGGCCGCCTTCCTCAGGGCGTCGGTCCCGTCGGTGGCGGTCTCCACCTTGTGGCCCCAGAGGCCCAGCATCTCGGCCAGGGCCTGGGCAGTGCTCTGCTCGTCGTCGACGGCCAGGATGCGTGTGGTGCTCACGGTGACCGGCTCTCCCCTCGGGTGACGGCCGGCGTCCTCGTGCCGGCGTGAAACGAGAGCCGCAGCTGCGACCCCCGGACCTGGAGCTCCGCTCCGCACTCCCCCGCCGCCGCCGCCAGGGCCTGCTCGACCTCTCCCGCCTCCCTGTGCGGCCCCCCGTCGTGCACGCGGAGCACCACCCGGGGGTCCTCGTCGCGCACCGAGACCTGGACCTGGCCGCCCTCGGGTGTGCGCTCGATGGCCCGCAGCACCGGCACCAGCACGAGGAAGCCCAGCACCGAGGGGTCCATCGCCGCCACCGCCGCCTGCCCCTCGGGCAGCTCCGCCACCACCCTCACCCGCGCCCGCCGGCCCGTGTGCGAGAGCACCGCCAGCACTTCCTGCAGCACCTGCGAGAGCGACAGGGCCGCCACCGCCCCGGGCGACGGGGCGAGGAGGCGCCCGAAGTCGGCGAGCATCGCGTTCACCCGGCCGATCTGCTCGCGCATGGCCCGGAGGTTCTTCGCCTGGGACGCCGGCACCTCGCCCCCGGAGGCACGGACGAGCTTCTCCTGGAGTATCTCGACGTTGATGGCCAGGGCGTTCAGGGGGTTGCGAACATCGTGGACCAGGCTGTCCATGAGGCGCACCGCCGCGGACCAGCGCACCGCGCGGACGAGCAGCGAGGCACCCGAATCGGGAACCGGAGCCGGAATTGGACGTGGGTCGGGGGACACGCGGGGGACAGGTAGGGGCCTTCCCCTCGGGCCGTCAACGCAGGGCCGGTAACTTTTGCCGGCGGGGGGACAGCTCGATCCGTCCGGAGCCGATGCGGTGTTGAGGGCAGAACGCTCTGCCGGGACCCCGGATGCTCCGGCGAACGGACGGCGGTCAGGACGGCTTCGGAGCGGGCGTGCCGGCCGCCGGGGCACCGACCTCGAGGCTCACCAGCTCCAGCTTCAGCTGGGCGGCGACCTCGAAGATCCGCGGATCCCGGTAGAACTCGCCGTAGACGATGCGCACGCATCCCGAGTTCGCGATCAGCTTGAAGCACGGCCAGCAGGGGCTGGCGGTGGTGTAGAGGGTCGCGCCCTCGATCCGGACGCCGTTCTTCGCCGCCTGGAGGATGGCGTTGGCCTCGGCATGCACCGTCGCCACGCAGTGGCCGTTCTCCATCATGTGCCCCACCTCGTCGCAGTGGGGCATCCCCCGGATGCTGCCATTGTACCCGGTGGAGAGGATGGTGCGGTCGCGGACCACGACCGCGCCCACGTGCTTGCGGTCACAGGTCGCTCGGGTCGCGACCTGCTTGGCGATGTCCATGAAGTACTGGTCCCACGAGCTCCTGGCCATGGGCAGGGACTTAACCATTCCCCGCCCACGCCGCGGGGTCAGCCTCTCCCGGGGCCCAGGCTCAGCTCGCGTAGCGCTTGCGAACCAGGAAGAGGATCGCCTCCTTGGCACAGGCGTCGCAGTATCCATGGCGCTCCCGCATCGCGGTGAGCGTCTGGTTCACCTGCTCCAGCTCTCGGCTGGAGAGAGTGCCCCGCTCGTCGGACAGCGCCTTCAGCACGTTCCCCGCCCCCCGGCTCAGGGACCGCTTCCGCTCCTCGAAGAAGTGGGCCCGCAGCCGGCGAAAGAGGTCGGGGAAGATGCGGGGGTAGTCCATCGCCCCCTCGGGGTTCTCCAGGCGGTGGGCGCCGATCTGCCCGATCAGCCCCCGGCGGAACTCGCCCGGGTCGTCGCCCCGGGGCATGACGATGCCCTCCATCTCCGCCATGCGCTTCTCGTCCGGGCGCTCCATCTCGCCGGTGAGGCGGTTGCGCATCTTCTCGTTCTTCACCCAGTGGCGCACGTGCTGCACGTAGGTCTCGAAGAGGGAGGCGTACTGCTCGTCGGACACCAGCCGCATCGACTCGCGGACCTCGGCGTCCACCGACTCGAGGTACTGCTGCTCCACCGTCCGGACGAACTCCTCGTGGTCGTGGTAGCCGTCCACCACCTCTTCCTGGAGGAACTCGTAGACGCTCTTGTCGCGGGTGAGCGCTGTCAGCTCCTCCAGCACCGCCAGCGGGCTGAGGCAGGGCCGATCCGGGTTCTGGGCGGCGTTGAACAGCGCGGTCTTGATCTCCCGGGCCGAGGCGCCGGTGCGCCCCTCGTAGTTCGGGTAGGCGTCTGACTCCTGGTACAGCGCCGGAAGCCACTTCTTCAGCTCCCGGGCCTGGGAGAGGCTCAGCCGGTCCGGTGCCGTTCCGTCCTCGTAGAGCCACATCTTCTCCAGCGGGGTGAGCCCCTCGAGGATCTCGCGGACGTCGGCCGGGTACCGCTCGCGCACCGGCTTCTTCAGCCGGGTGAGCACCGCCCACTGCGCTGCCACCTCGGTGGCATGGGGAGCGACGTGCTTGCCCACGGTGCGGGTCGTGACCTGGGCGTCGTAGATCTCCTTCTCCGCCTTCCAGCGGCGGAGGTACGGCACGCGCACCAGCTCGATCCGGCCCTTGAAGCTCGCGAAGTCGGGCAGCTCCTTGAACGCGGCGAGGTGCTTCTCGTTGCTCGAGGCGACCAGCACCTCGTCGAGCTGGAGCACGAAGTGCTCCATCGGCACCTCGCCGGTCTCGCTGAAGCCGAGCAGGTACTTGAACGCCTCCAGCGGACGCTTGAGGAGGTCGGCGTACTCCATGATGCCGCGGTTGGCGTTCACCAGCGGGCCGTGCGGCTCGAAGAGCACCAGGTTCTGGAGCGCGGCAGGCAGGTTGGCCTGGCTCCGGTCGGCCGACACCTGGTGGTAGGCGGCGTCGACGCTCAGGTGCGGCTCCACCGTCACCGCTCCCACCAGGTATCGCCGGGAGAGGTAGAACCGTCGGACCTGCGCGTGTCGCAGCACCCGCAGCCAGTCGCCGTGCGAGGCGGCGAGGAGCGCCGAGTAGATGCGGCGGCACTTGTGGCAGAGCTCGCCGTCGACGATCCAGTCGGCCAGCAGCGCCTCCCCGTCCCCGGAGCGCGCCGGCATCTTCAGCGCTCGCTCGAGCAGCTTCCGCCGCTCGGCCCGTGGCATGGCGAAGAGCGGGTGGTCTCGCATCTCGCAGGTGACGCGCACCTCGACGCTCTCCTCCTCGAGGTGCGCGAAGGTGGTCAGCTCGCCCCCGGCCACCCGGTCGCCGAAGCCGATGCTCCCCTTGACCAGCTTCTCGGAGGGGAAGATCCACGCCAGCTCGTAGAGCGCACCCTGTGGCTCACGCGAGTACAGCTCCATCCCCCGCTTGAGGGCGTCCACGATCGTGGACTTGGCTGACCCGTTCGGTCCATGGAGGAGGAGGAGCTTGTTCACCGTCCCGGCGCGGACGAAGTTGCCCAGGAGCCGGTAGAGCGCGTTCTGGACCTCCTCCTGGCCGGCGACGCGGCCCATCCGCTCGCCGTCGGTCAGGTCGAAGAGCTTGAAGCGGCGCATCGGCCCCGACGGGTGCTGCTGCACCGGCGCGGATCCGAAGTGGTCCAGTACGTCCCGGAGGTACTGGGCCGAGTTGCGGACCTGCGCGTGCGGGCCCTGGAGGAACAGCTCGAGGTACTCCTCGAAGGAGAGGATGCTGCGGTCCTGGAGGAAGTCGCGGCTCACCACCGCTCCCACCTCCTTGAGGAAATCCTTCGCGCTCATCCGTCGGCTGCTCCTGGAGGAGGCAGGGCGCCCCGGTTCGCCCACCCACACACCGGCACCGAGTCTCGCTCCACTCCGTCCGGTCCGCCACTGCCGCCCCGAACGGCAGCCCGGCTTGCTAACGTGTCCTGCGGACGACCATGCAGAAGCCGCCCATCATCGGCATCGACCTCGGAACGACCAACTCCTGTGCGGCAATCGTGACCGAGGACACCTCGGTCAAGCTCATTCCCTACAAGGGCGGCGAGTACACCGTCCCCTCGGTCTTCGCCATCGACGAGAAGGGCAACGAGCTCATCGGCCACGAGGCCAAGCGCCAGTGGCAGCTCAATCCGCGGAACACCGTCTACGGGAGCAAGCGGCTCGTCGGCCGGAGCTGGTCCAGCGAGATCGTCGAGACGATGCGCAAGACCGTGGGCTACGAGGTACGCCCCGGCGACCGGAACGACGTCGTCATCGACGTCGCCCGCCGGGAGTTCCACCTCCAGGAGATCGCCGCCCGCATCCTCAACAAGATCCGCGACGTCGCCTCCAACTACCTCCGGGTGCCGATCAGCCGGGCGGTGGTCACCGTGCCCGCCTACTTCAACGACCGCCAGCGCCAGGCGGTGAAGGATGCCGGGAAGCTGGTCGGCATCGAGGTGGTGCGGATCATCAACGAGCCCACCGCCGCCGCGCTGGCCTACGGCATCGGCAAGAGGTTGAACGAGACGGTGCTGGTCTACGACCTGGGCGGCGGCACCTTCGACGTCAGCATCATCGAGATCCGCGACCGCGTGTTCGAGGTGAAGGCCACCGGAGGCGACATCTTCCTCGGCGGTCTGGACTTCGACAACACGATGATCCACCACGTCCTGACCGACTTCGCCGGCCGTACCGGCATCGACCTCTCCACCGACCCGGTGGCGATGCAGCGGATCAAGGACCTGGCCGAGCGCACCAAGTGCGACCTCAGCACCCGGGAGCAGGCCCCCTTCAACATCCCCTTCATCACGATGACCGCCCAGGGCCAGCCCCTGAACATCGAGATGAACTTCAGCCGGAAGAAGCTGGAGGAGCTCACCCAGCACCTGGTGGACCGGACGCTCCAGATGGTCGCCCGGGTGCTGGTCGACGCCGGCGTGAGCACCAAGCAGATCGACGAGGTGATGCTGGTGGGCGGGCAGACCCGCATGCCGGTCATCCAGGAGCGGCTCACCAAGTTCTTCGGCAAGGCCCCCTCCAAGGGCGTGCACCCCGACGAGGCGGTGGCCATCGGCGCCGCCCTCTACGCCCACTCGCTGGAGGACGACACCAACCTCCGGCTACAGCTCCTGGACGTCATCCCCATGGCCATCGGGCTGGAGCGTGCCGGGGGCGACTTCCACGTCGTGTTCCCCCGCAACGCCGCCATCCCCAACGCCAAGCAGATCCAGGCGACGACCAGCTTCGACGGTCAGACCGAGCTCGCGATGCGCATCTTCCAGGGGGACAACGAGGCCGCGAAGAAGAACGAGCTGCTCGGCGAGTTCGTCTTCTCCGGCATCAACCCCGGGAAGGCGGGCGAGGCGCAGGTCGAGGTCACCTTCGACGTGAACGTGGAAGGCATCCTCACCATGAGCGCGCTCGATCCGGCCACCGGACGGAAGATGAAGACGACGGTGCGGGTGACGCAGAGCTGAGCTCCGGGGAGGGTGGGCAGATGCTGACCAGGGGCCCGCGGGGTCTTGCCTCCGCGGTGGCCGGCGCAGCCGCGCTGCTGGTGCTGGCCGACGTGCTTCGCTGGCTGATCGCCGGTCCTGCTCCGCTCCTCCTCCTCGGAGGCCTCCTGCCCGCGGGCGCCGACCTCGAGGCCGAGGCCGGTCTCGCGGCGCTCCTCGGCGTGGCCGCGCTCGCGGCGTCGGGTGGCCTCCGCCACCGGCTGGGCAGGCCGGCCGCCGTCGCCGGGCTCACCCTGGCGGCGCTCCTCGCCAACCTGGGGCCCTTCCCGACCGGCGACGTGGCCCCGGCGGCCCTGCTTCCCTTCGCGCTCGTCCGCGACGGGCGCCTCACCTTCGAGGGCACCGCGCTGGACCAGCCGATGCTCCCTCTCTCGGCGAATCCACTTCCCTACTTCCTGGTCCGCAGCGGCGGGCGCATCGCCTCGAAGTACTCGCCGGCGATGGGCCTGCTCGCGACCCCGGTGTACCTGCCCGCGGCGCTGGGGCGCTTCGATGCGCGATCCACCGCCGTGGGCCACCTCGGCAAGCTCGCCGCGGCGCTCCTGGCCGCCCTCGGGGTGGCCTGCGTCCACGCGGCCGCCACGCGCCTGGTGGGCGCTCCGTTCGCCGCCGCCGCGACCGCGCTCTACGTGCTGGGGACCCCGCTGCTCCCGGTCATCGGCCAGGCGCTCTGGCTCCACACCGGCGCAGCGCTCGGGTTCTCCGTCGCCCTGCTCGCCCTCACCGGGAGCCACGACGTGCCCTGGAGGCCGGGCGTCCTCGCCGGGCTCGGGGTGGGCCTGGCCCTCGCCTGCCGGCCCGTGGACGTGGTGATGGCCGCAGGCTTCGCCGGGGCGCTGTGGATGGTCCGGCCCCGGGCCCTCGGCTGGATGGCCGCCATGGCCGCGCTCCCCGTGGGGCTCCTCGCGCTGTACCACTGGCGGGTGTTCGGCTCCCCGCTCGCCACGGGCTACGGAGCCGAGGCCCAGTACGGCTGGAGCGGCCCGCTCCTGAGCGGCATCCCGGGTCTGCTCGTCAGCCCTGGCCGCGGTCTCTTCCTGCACGCGCCGATCCTCCTCCTCTCCGCCGCAGCGCTGGTGCGGGCCGGTCGCGGCCTCTCCCCGCGCTGGTTCCTGCCCCTCGGGCTCGCGTTCACGGTCTTCGTCTGCGTGATGGGGCACTGGTACATGTGGTGGGGCGGCTCCTCGCCCGGGAACCGGATGCTCTCCGACGGCCTGCCCATCCTCGGCGTCTCGCTGGCCTGCGGGCTGCGGGAGGCATGGCCCCGCCGGCCGCTCCGAGCTCCCATCGTCGCGCTCGCCGCCCTCTCCATCGTGACCCAGGCGTCGCTGACCTTCTTCGTGCAGGACCCGTTCTACGAGCGGGTGATGGCCGTCGGCGGCGAGGAGCACCCTCGCCCGTGGAACCCTGCCACCCACCCGCTGGTGGCCCGCGCGGTGATCCTCCTCTCCGGGGCCCACTGACGTGGGGCGTGCCCGTGCGCTCTGGCTGGTGGGCACCGCGACCGCCCTCCTCGTCGCCTGGCGGCTCGCCGCCGCGCTGCCCGAGGTGCCCAACCGCCACGCCCTCACCTACGACGCCGCGCGGCGCGCCCTCCTGGACGTGGACGCGGCCGACGCGCTCACCCGGCTCGACCCCGCCCGCGTCCTCTGGGACGTCGCCGGCCCGGAGCAGTGGCCGACGCTCCGCCTGCTCGTCGCCGCGCCGGCCCACGCCCTGGCCGGCCCGGCCCGGGCGCTCGGGGTGGAGCTCGGCGTCTCGGTGGCCTTCGTGGCGCTGCTGGTGCTCGGGCTCGCCCTTTCCGCGACGGTCCTCGCCTCCGGTCGCGGCGAGGCGCTGGCCCTCTTCGCCATCTCCTGCCCGCTGCTGCTGGGGAACCGGGACCTCCTCGAGCACGCGGCCGACGGGATGCTCGAGGTGCCGGCGGCGGTCTTCACCCTCGGGGCGACGGTGGCCTGGATCCATGCCCGCGAGGTCGGCTCGGCGCGGCCGTGGAGCCTCGCCCTGCTCGGCAATGCGCTCTTCCACGTCAAGTTCCAGTACGGGCTCTTCCTGGCCGCCGCGGTGCTCCTGACCGAGACCCTCGGCCCCGGCGGGCTCCGGCGGCTCGCCGGCATCGCGGGGTCGCTCCTGGGGGCGCTCCGGCGACCGTGGGGGCTGGGCGTCCTCGTCCTCGGGCTGGGAACCACCCTGCTCGCCGCCTGGCTCGTCCACACCGGGGGCGTCCAGACCGTGGTGCTCGACCAGGCGGTGAGCCTCGGACGGCCCCGGGTCGTCCGCTGGCTGGCCGCGGTGAGCCTCTTCGCATTCGTCTCGCTCGCCTTCTTCGTGGACCGGTCCTGGCTCGCGGCGCTGCTCCCCCGGCGACTGCGCTTCGCCTGGGGATGGCTGCTCACCCCGATGGTGCTCTGGCTCCTGGTGCCCTTCACCTGGCGGCTCGAGACCCTGGTGGCGAGCACCACCTTCGACGCCGGGACGGGGCCACTCGGCCTCGTCCCCCGGCTGCTCTTCTACCCGCGGGCGGCCTGGGCCGGCTGGTTCCCTCCCGATGCCGCGTGGATCGCGCTCGCGCTGCTCGGGTTGACGTTGGCCACTTCGCTGTGGTCACCCTGGCTGCGCACCCGGCTCGCGCCCATCGCGGCGGTGGTGGGAGTGGAGCTCGCCGCGCTGTCCTTCCTCGCCGGACGGAACTTCCAGCCACGGCTGTCGGTGAACCTCGCGCCGCTCGTCGCCCTCGTGGCGGCGCTCTGGGCCCCGGAGATTCGCCGGCCCTGGCTGCGGACAGTGCTCGCCGCCGCCGCCGCGAGCGTTCTGCTCGTGGCCGTGCTCCCGGGCTGGCGACGCGCGCCGCTCGTCGCGGTGATGGGGCGCGGGTTCGAGAGCCGGGAGAACGGCGATGCCTGCCGCGAGGTGGCCCGGGCGCTGCCGCTCTCTTCGGGAGAGCTGGTCAACGAGACGCACGCAAGCCGGCTGCAGCTCTGCAACCTCTGGGTGAAGCTGCTCGCCCGCGAGCGCGGGGACCGGGTGCTGGTGCGGGAGCGCTGGACGGCACCGGGTTCGCACACCGTCCTCCTCCTCACCGACGGCACGCAGGCCGCGGGGCCGCGGACGGGCTGGACGCCGCTCGGCCCGGAGGCGACATACGGCGTGGTGCACGGGGCGCTCTACCGCGTGGACCCGCCCCGAAGCCGAGCGGAGGATGCGAGACCGCCCCGTTCTCGGGCGCGGCATGGGGTCCGACTCGCCCAGGGCGTCGCTCAGGCGCTCGGTCCACCGACGGGCGGCGACGGCTCCGGTGCACCCGGGCCGGCCGTCCTGCACCCGCGCCGGCCGAAGGCCCGCGCCAGCAACGCCCCGAGCGCGAGCGCGGCGGCAAGGAGCACGAGCACCGCCCTCGCCCGCGAAGGAACCGGATGGGGCACGACGCTCCCGTCGCCGTAGAGCTGCAGCCCCGCCCAGACCCGGGTCGGGGCCCCTGCCTCGCGTCGTGCGCGCTTGGCGCCGGCCAGGGCGTTCCCCAGCGTCTGGCCCTCGCCGAGCCGCACCGCCAGCTCGTCGATGAGCTGCTGGGCGTCGGCATCGCCGAGTGGCCACGGCGAGGCGAGCACGGCCACGGCGCCGGCACGGAAGAACGCGCGCACCAGTCCGTAGACGCCCTCGGAGGCGACGAGGTGGCCGGAGGCGGTCCGGCAGGCGGAGAGGACGACCACCTTGCGGTTCAGGTCGAGCTGGGCGATCTCCCGCGGCTGGAGGAGGCCGTCCTCGTCTGCGTCGCCCGGGGCGAGCACCAGGGCCGAACGGTCGGGCTCGGTCTCGTCCACGACCGCGTGGGTGGCGAAGTGGAGCACGCCCCACGAGCGGAGGTCGGCGGTCTTCAAGAAATGCTCGCTGGCCTCGGTCCCGAGCCGGAGCGCACCTCCACGCCCGAGCGCGTCGACCATCGCCGAGGCCTCCTCCCGGGCGTGGGGCAGCGAGGGAAGCTGCAGGCTCTCGAGCCACCGTGCCGCGTCCCGCTGCGCCCCCGGGGCGGAGCCGGCCTGGGGATCTGCGAGCGCGAGCGCCGGCCCGGGCGCCGAGGCCGCTCCGCGCCTCCAGCGGAGCCAGAGCGAGGCGGAGGGAACCACGGAGACCGCGTACTTCTGGCCGAGCGGCTGACCGGAGAGCTCGAGCGTCTCCAGCGGTAATCCGTTGAGCGGACCGTCCGGAACGACGATCAGCGAACGGACCTCGGGCAGGAGTCGGGCCGCTGCGGCGGAGAGCAGCTGCCGGCCCAGGCTCTGCGCCGCTTCCCGCTCGGACCCATCCCGGGCGCGGACCAGCTGCTGGAACATGGCGGCCTCCGGCTCGATGCGGTGGGCATCCGGGACTGGAACGGCAAAGGCGTCCCGCCGGGTGAGGACCACCAGCCAGGAACGCCCCACCGGATACGGAGCCCGCAGCGAGAACGCCGGGCGCCAGAGCTGGAACGACAGGAGGGCCTCGTCACCGCGCAGGGCTACCTGGAGCGCCTGCCGGCTCGCCACCGGGACCGGAGCCGCGGCCGGATGAGCCCGGGCGATGGCGTCCTCGAGGTCCACGAGGCTCGACTCGGCTCGCTGGAGCTGCCCGCGGGCCGCGTCGCGCTCGGGTTGGGAGACATCGGTGCCGACCAGGACCCGCTGGGCGTGGCCGATCTCCGACAGCACCTTCCGGCGGCGCTCCTCGAGCTCCCCGGGAACCGCATCGGCGGAGACGCCGGAGCGGACCAGCTCGTCGAGGAGGACCCGGCCCCTGAGCCGTTCCATGGTGGCCAGCG
Source organism: Myxococcaceae bacterium (assembly GCA_035501615.1). GTDB lineage: Bacteria > Myxococcota > Myxococcia > Myxococcales > Myxococcaceae > RPRB01. Next base: position 122,266 of record DATJVY010000152.1, on the reverse strand, counting down.
GCTCGTCGACGGCGGATCCCGAGGGAGCCGGACCGGCGAGGTCGAGCTCCCAGCCGGCGAGCAGCTCGTAGGCGAACGCCCAGTCGGCGCTCGTCCGGGCGCGAACGAGGCCTTGCGGCTGCTGCCAGCGGATCCGATCGACCGTCTCCAGGACGGTGGCGGCGTCGCGCTGCAGCCCGGGTGCGTCCTTCGCCCGCCAGTCCAGATGCGCTTCCGAAAGCGTGGCCAGTGCCAGCTCGGGAGCGCTCTGGAGCTCCAGGGCGAGCGCGCCCTGTCGCTCGGCGAAGGGCCGCGCGCGCTCGGGGTGCGCCGGGTCGAGCTCGATCGTCATCCGGGCCAGGAGCCGGAGCGCCGCGCTCTTCAGCACCGGCTGATCCCGCCTCTCGGCCCACTTCAGCTCCCTCTGGGCGACGGAGAGGCCTTCCTGGCTCGCCCCGTGGAGGGCGGCGGAGAGCAGCTCGAGTGTCCCCTCTCCGCCAAAGAACCAGATCACCATCCCGTCGGTCCGGGCGAGCGCCAGCGCCTCCTCCAGGCGCCGATCGGCCTCGGCAGTGGGCAGGGCGCCCGCCGAGGCGAGCCGGACGGCCTCCTCGGCCCGGAAGCTGGCGGTCATCACCCGCCAGACTGGGTGGGTCGCCGCGAGAGATGCCGCCCGGTCGAACGCCTCGATCGCCTCCAGCGGACGCGCGGTGGCCGACAGCGTCCGGCCCAGGGTGTGGTCGACCCGCCACCGCACCCACCACTGGCTCCGTGGGGTGAGGAGCGGCTGCGCCTCTCGGAGCATTCGCTCCGCCCGACCGTAGTCGACACCGGTGATGGCGAGCTCCGCGCCCCCTTGCAGAGCCCACGCCTCCGCCTCGGGATCCTTCATCTCCCGGGCGAGCTCGAGGGCGCGCGCATCCGCCTTCCACCCGACTTCCAGGTCCGCGTCCCACGCGGCACGCGAGACGACGGCCATCGCGGCCGTCAGCTCGCCTTCCCGGTCCCCCCGGGCCCGGAACTCTCCCTGCGCGTCGCGGTAACCCGAGGCCTCCGCTCCACCGTCGGCGAGGTCACGCAGGGCGACGGAGATCAGCCAGGCGTAGGGCTGCCGCGGCCGACGCGCCAGCACCTGTGCCATGGCGCGCATCACTCCAGGGACCTGATCCCGGTGCTCGAACGCGAACTGGTAATAGCAGGCCCAGCTCGTGAAGTTCTCGAGGCGGCGCAGCGCGGCGTCGCACTCGGCCAGGGAGGAGGCTCCGGGACCCCACTGGTCGGAGAGCGCGGAGGCCCTGCCGGCGATCAGCAGCGCCAGCAACAGCAGGGCTCGCGGACCTACCATGGACAACCCCCGCCTCCCTCGCCATGGAGAGGCGACGGCCACCGACCCGCCTGCCACGCCTCAGGCCGTCTTCTTTTCCTTCTCCAGCACCAGCTGCGGTGGCTCGTGCTTGGTCACCACTTCCTGGGTGATCTTGCACTCCCGCACGCCTTCCCGGTACGGGACGTCGTACATGATGTCCAGCATCGCGTCCTCCATGATGGCGCGGAGGCCCCGGGCGCCGGAGCTCCGCCGCATCGCCTCCCGGGCGATCGCGCGGAGCGCTTCCTTCGTGAAGCTGAGCTTCACCTTCTCGATCTCGAAGAGCTTCTGGTACTGCTTCACCAGCGCGTTCTTCGGCTGGGTGAGGATGGTGACCAGGTCGTCCTCGCGCAGGTCGTTGAGGGTCGCCACCACCGGGAGCCGGCCCACGAACTCGGGGATCATCCCGAACTTCATGAGGTCCTCGGGCTCGACCAGCTTGAGCAGCTCGCCCACCGTCCGCTCGTCCTTGTGGACGATCTTCGCGCCGAACCCCAGGCCCTTCTCCCCGACCCGGCGGCGGATGATCGAGTCGATGCCGTGGAAGGCGCCGCCGCAGATGAAGAGGATGTTGCTGGTGTCGACCTGGACGTATTCCTGCTGGTTGTACTTCTTGCCGCCGCGGGGAGTGACGTTGGCCCGGGTCCCCTCGATGATCTTGAGCAGCGCCTGCTGGACACCCTCACCGCCCACGTCGCGGGTGACCGAGGGGGTGTCCCCCTTTCGCGCGATCTTGTCGATCTCGTCGATGTAGACGATGCCCCGGGCGGCCTTCTCCACGTCGTAGTCGGCGTTGTGGAGCAGGTTCTGGATGATGTTCTCGACGTCCTCGCCCACGTAGCCGGCCTCGGTGAGGCTGGTCGCGTCGGCGATGGTGAAGGGGACGTTGAGGAACCGGGCCAGGCTCTGGGCGAGCAGCGTCTTCCCGCTGCCGGTGGGGCCGATGAGGAGGATGTTGCTCTTGGAGAGCTCGACGTCCTCGTGGCCCGCGGCCTTCACCCCCCGGGTCATCCGGGCGGCGGGCTTCTTCTGGTAGATGCGCTTGTAGTGGTTGTAGACGGCGACCGCGAGGACCTTCTTCGCATGGTCCTGGCCGATCACGTAGTCGTCGAGGAAGGACTTGATCTCGGTCGGAGTGGGAAGCGACACCTGCGGCTTGCCCTCTTCCCGGTCATGCTCCTCGGCGATGATGTCGTTGCAGAGCTTGATGCACTCGTCGCAGATGTAGACCGTCGGCCCGGCGATGAGCTTGCGCACCTCGCGCTGTGACTTCCCGCAGAACGAGCAGGACAGGTTGACGGTGTGCTCCTTCTTCACCCTCTGACCTCCAGGGCAATGGCCCTGACCGACACCCACGACTCCAGCACAGACCCCGAGGCCCGCGCCACCTCCGACGCTGCCGCGAGATCGGGGTCCCTGTCCAATATAAGTCCCGACTTTCGGGCACGGCAGACGCCGTCGGCGCAACGTCTGCGGCAGGACTGCGTGCGGTGGCGGGCGGCGCGTCCTCTCCTCGTCCGAGCAGGGCGCGGCGCGTCCAGGTGAGGGGCCCCGCGCCCGCTCAGCGCCCCCGGCGCTCGATCGCCAGGGATTCCACCGCCGCGGCGAGTTCATCGGCCTGGGTCCGGACCGACGCGGGCACACCGCGACACACCCGCAGCTCCTCGGCGAGGCGTCTCGCGCTGCGTGCGAGCTGACCCAGGCGCACCTCGGCCGGTGCGGCTTCGGGGGCGGGGCGGGGAAAGCGCTCGCTCAGCTCTCGGCGCACCGCGGCGACGGGACGGTCCGGGTCCCAGATGGAGTCGCGGATGCTCCGGTACTCGTCGGCGCCGAGCGCCCCGCGCTCCTCGGCCTCGGCCAGCACCTCGACCACCTCGAACGCCGGCGCGGGCCGGGCGTCGGGGGCGTCGGGCCGGTATCCACGCTCGTGCCGGTCGAGGAAGGTCCAGGAGCGAGTCAGCTTCAGCGCGGTGGTCTTGCGGATGCGCAGCTCCTTTGCGCAGTAGCCCTCGAAGCTGGGAAATCCCCACCGTTCCCACAGCCCCTCGTCGCGGACCCGGGTCAGCACCCGGGCCAGCCCCGTCCAGGAGGCCTTGAAGGTCCGGGCGGCGCGGAGCACCTCCTCCCGGAAGGCGTCGCTCCCCGCCGACGCCTCTGCGACCGGCGCCCGCGCCATCACCCCGCTCCGCGGCCGATGGTGAAGGACAGCCCCACGGTGGCCTGCTGGCCCTCGTAGGGACGGAACGGCCAGCGCTGGAGCTCCTTGAGGAGGCACTCGGGCAGCGTGCCCTCCGCGAACCGCGGGTGGTCCACCCAGAGCTTCTTCACCTGTCCGTCGTTGCCGATGACGAACTCGATGGGGATGCGCTCGGTCAGCCCGGGCGACCGCTTGGCCTCCTCCGCGAAGCAGGGGTACAGCGCCCGCTGGCGCTGGGCGATCACCGACTGGATCGACCCGCGGTCGAACTTGGCCTCGATGCTCACGTCGTCCGAATCGCCCTCGGGCGCTCCCGGGCCTGGCCGGCTGCCCGGCACCACGGGACGCTGACCCTGGTTGGCGGGACGCCGAGCCCCCTTCTCCAGCGGGTAGTCGAGCATCTCGTCCTGCTGCTTGCGGGCCCGCGCGAGCCGGATGACCGGCGGCTCGACCGCGATGGCCGCCTCCTCGGTCCGCGCGGCGTCGAAGGTACCGTGCACCGCCATGTACCGCGCCACGGCGCCGGCCACCCCGGCCACCACCACCGCGACCGCGGCGAGGATGCTCAGCCGGACGTTCCGCTGGCGGCGGGCCCGGTCCCGCACCCGCCGCTCGAGCGCGTCCACCCGCCACTTGGCCTCGGCCTTGGCCAGATGCACCCGGAGGGCCTCCACCTGGGTGATCCGCTCGAAGTCCTCTCCGACGAGGGCGACCTCGGTCTGACCGTTGATGTCACCCGCGTAGAGGCGGTCCAGCAGCTGGGCGCCGTGCACCGGGCCGAGGACCAGCTCCCCCTTGCGGTACAGCCACTCTCCGCCGAGCGGGTGCTCGGCGTGTTCGGCGTCGCGCGAGTCCATGGTATCGGGAGCGCGGTAGTCTAGCCTGCCGGCGGACACGTGAGGCGACGTCGTCTGGTGCTCTGGGTGTGGTACCGGGGCGACCGGTTCCAGGGGTGGCAGTCCCAGGGGACCGGCGGTTCGGTGCAGGAGGCGCTCGAGAGGGCGCTCGCCGCGCGTGGCGTCGAGGGGCGCCCCATGCCCGCGGGCAGGACCGACCGGGGCGTGCACGCCCGCTGCCAGCCGGTGAGCCTGCGCGTCCCCGCGGAGACATCGACGACCTCGCTCCTCGAGCTCGGGGACGAGGACTGGGGCGTGGCCGCGGCGCTCCCCGCTCCCGAGGGGTTCCATGCCCAGTGGTCGAGCACCTCGAAGGAGTACCGCTACCGGCTCGCGATGGGGCCGGTGCCCCCCGGATGGGAGCACCTCGTCTGGGAGCCCGCGACGCACCCGCGGCTCGCCGGGCGCACCGTCGACCTCGGGCGGATGCGGACCGCCCTGGAGCACGCCGTGGGGACGAGGGACTTCTCGGCGCTCCACGCCCCGTCGAGCGTGCGCCGGCACAGGACGCTCCAGGCCGTGCGGTGGGCCGAGCGCGACGGGCTGGTGGAGGTGGCCCTCGTCGGGGACGCTTTCGGGCGCTACGGCGTCCGCCTGCTCGTGGGCGGGGCGGCGCTGCTGGGCGCCGGCGTCGTGGACCCGCGGACGTGGGAGCGCGCGCTCGAGTCAGCGAGCGTCTTCGAGGGGCTCCGCGCGCCGGCGGGGGCGCTCACGCTCTGGTCGGTCGGCTACCCCGGCGGGCTCGAGCCCTTCACCGGGCCGAGGCCCCGGCTCCCGGACCGTCCGCCCTTCGTGCCGCTCCTTCAGGCCTGAGGCGGGACGACGAATGGCACCGCCGGGGCGTTGTGCTTGCTGAGCACGTCGGCGATGGCCTCGCGCAGGTACTCGCTCTGGCGGATGCGGGTGGTCCGCGAGAGGGTCTTGAGCGCCTCCAGCCGCTCCCGGGTGAGCCGGAACACGACCGAGGTGAGACGGGGTGTCGGGTGGGAGATGGTCATACCTTGATGTACATCGTCCTACGTTTCTGCAGCCCGTCAACTTCTTCGTCGCCAGCCCCGGGGCGGGTCACTCGAAGACGTACGTCCTCAGCTGGATGCCCCCCACGACGGCGCCGGCGATGCGGATGCCCTCCCCGGCGGTCACCTCGGCCGCGCCACCGAGGTAGAGCCCGAAGGTCGGGAGGATCTCGTACTGGATGCCCACGCCGAGCCGGGGCCCGGCGGTGACGTTGGGCGCGACGTGCAGCGCGAGCTCCGCGGTGAGGTAGGTCTTGAACCGCTCGTCGCCGAAGTAGGCCCGGAGCCCACCGGCGATCGCCACGTCCACCGAGGGCCCACCGAAGCCCGTGCGCGCTCCGGCCGTCCACTCGTTTCCCGACACGCCCATGGGGAAGGTGAGGAGCCCCTCGACCAGCGTCCGCCTCCCCTCCTCGGTCTCGCCACCGGACTTCACCTCGCGCTTGAAGTCGAGGCCTCCGCCCAGCAGCAGCCCGAGCGCACCACGGTGGTCGAAGCGCTCCTCCTCCTCGGCGCCGGCGGCGACCGGGACGAGCACCAGCCCGAGGACGACGGCTGCCCGCGCGCACCGCCGTCGCGCTTCCAGGCTCAGGTTCGCGCTCCCGGGGACGGCAGGCCCATCGCCTCGTTCAGCCGGCCCGAGCGAAACGGCTCCAGGTCGAGCGCCACGTAGGTGAAGCCCCGTGCCCGCAGCGCGCGGTGGATGCGCTCGCGGAAGGCCGGGTCGGCGAACCGCTCCTGCTCCTCGGCCGCGACCTCGAGCCGGGCGATGTCGCCGTGGTAGCGAACCCGGAAGTTGCGGAGCCCGGCGGCTCGGAGGTCCGACTCGGCGCTGCCGATCTGCACCAGCCGCTCGGGCGTCACCGCCGTCCCGTAGGGGATGCGCGAGGCGAGGCAGGGCATCTGCGGCTTGTCCCAGGTGCGGAGCCCGAGGGCGCGCGAGTGGGCGCGGATCTCGTCCTTGGTGAGCCCCACCTCGGCCAGCGGCGAGCGCACCTCCTGCTCGCGGGCGGCCTGGTGGCCGGGACGGTGGTCGCGGAGATCGTCGGCGTTGAAGCCATCGACGATGGCGGCGAGGCCGAGCTTCTGCTTCCACCCGGTGCAGAGCCCGTAGAGCGTGCTCTTGCAGAAGTAGCAGCGGTTGGTGGGGTTGGCGGCGTAGCGCGGATCGCCGACCTCGTCGGAGTCCACCGAGAGGTGCCGGACCCCGAGCTCGGCCGCCAGCGCCTCGGCCTCGCGCTTCTCCTCCGGAGCGACGCTCGCGGAGATGGCGGTGAGGGCGACCGCCCGCTCACCGAGCTCGTCCCTGGCGATGCGGAGCACGAGGGTGCTGTCCACCCCTCCCGAGAAGGCGACCAGCGCCGACCCCATGCTCCGGAGCTCGGCGCGGAGCCGGGCGAGCTTCGGCGCGCTGCGCTCGACCAGCGACTCCCACTCCGCGGACGTCAGCACGGCTGCCGGACTCCGCCCGAGGTCAGCGCCTGCCCTTGGCCTTGCGGGGCTTCGCCTTGGCCACCCGGGCGGCGCGGGCCGCGGGACGGGCACGTGCGCCCCGACGCGCGGGACCAGCCTTCATCCGCTTGCCGGTGATGACCTTCATCTCCTCCGGCGTGACGTGGCCCATGTCCAAGAGCGCCTGGAAGATGCGCAGCGCTCCGGACTCGACGGTCTCCACGTCCGAGCGGATGGTCACCTCCGGGGAGGAGGGGGGCTCGTACGGCTCGGTGATGCCGACGAAGTTGGGAATCTCTCCGGCGAGCGCCTTCTTGTAGCGCCCGGTCGAGTCCCGCTGGATGAGCTTCTCGGTGGGGCAATCGACGTACACCTCGAGGAACCGGCCGATCAGCCGCCGGTTCTCCTCGCGGGCACCCTTGTACGGACTGACCGAGGCCACCAGCGTCGCCACCTGGTTCCGGGTGAGCATGTTCGCCACGATGCCCATCCGGCGCACGCCGAGGTTCCGCTCCTCCTTGGTGTCCCCCGCGCCGCCCCAGAGGTCGTCGGCCAGGTCGTTCTCGTCGAGGACCTCGACCGCGCGGGCCACCTGGCGGAGCCGGGCGGCGATGTAGTCGACCAGGGTGGTCTTCCCGGCGCCGGACATTCCGGTCAGCCAGAGCGTGAAGCCTTGGTTGGGAGCCATGCACTCTCCGAGCAAATTTCGTACCAGCGCCTGAAACGCAAGGCGCTGCGCAGGCTTGTGTGTACACGAACTCGCCTTCCTTGACAATTCGAACCACGACCGACGCCGTGGCGCCGCCCCATCCAGGCGTCCGGACTTGCTCAGGTTTATTCTGGCAGGGGGCAGGGGTGCTCGCGGAAGTCACCGTCGGTCCACAGGGCCCAGCGGGCCGCCGGGGGGCGGCCCTGGCCGAAGGCCACCACGAGGTGGGCGACGCCCGGAAAGAGGGGCTGGCCGTCGGGGGCGGCCCAGCGCCGGTCCTCGGCCGAGAAGCCCGGGTCACCCTCCGGGTGCGAGTGGGCGATGGCGACGGGGCGCTCTCCGGCCGCGTCGGCCTCCCGGAGGAGCGCGAGCCAGGCGCGCGGGTCGAGGCTGAAGGCGGTCCGCGCAGTGCGGGGGAAGGCCTCGGGGTCGCGGCGGTGGTGGGCGGCCTGGGCGTTCTCCATCGGGACGAGCCGCACCCGGTCTCCCCCTCCGAGGAGCACCGCGCAGCCCTCGTCGGGGAGCGCCGTCCGCAGATGCCGGACCAGCGCGGCGAGCTCCTCCGGCGGAACGGCAGGCGGGCAGTGGCCGCAGGCGGGTGGGCCGCCGGTGGAGAGCACGCCGGTCGCCGAGACCTCCATCGCTTCCAGCGGTGCGGCGACGCCGAGCGCCCGGCGCTGGGCGAGGAGCGCGATTGCCGTTCCGACCTGGACACCGGAGCCGGTTCCGGGCGGGGAGAGTGCCGCGGCCGCCGACCGGACGCAGGCCGGGCATCCGCCGCCGCCCGCGGACCAGAGCACGTGGCCGCCAGCGCGGCTTCCAACGACGATGCCCTCGCCCTCCGGCGATGCGGGCGCGGCGACGACGTCGAGCGGGCGCACGGGCGGCGCGCCGAGGAGCGGCGGGGTCCGGGCCCAGGGGCCGCTCGAGGGCCTGGCGAGCTCGACCTGCGTCCCCCCGGCCGAGAGGTAGGCGGCAGCGGCGCTCGCGGCCTCACCGCCGAGGGCGATGCGGACCCGGACCGCTCCGAGGGCCTCCTGGCCCCGCTCGCCCACGTCGCGCAGGAGCAGCTGGCGCGCGTAGCGCTGGATCTGCGGCTCGTTCAGCACCCGGGACCTTCCCTCCGGAGGAGGAGCCTCCAGCTCCCGTCGCCGAGCGGCTCGAGCGCGAGCACGGTGTGCCCGGCGTCGCGCGCGCTGTCCGGAACGTTCCGGACCGGCTCGTCTCCCTTCAGGCGCACCTCGAGGAGGCCGCCCACCGGGAGCCGCTCCAGGGCGACCTTGGTGCGCACGAAGGTCATCGGGCAGACCTCGGCGGTGATGTCGATGCGCGCGTCGGGGGTCACGCGGCCGCTCCGCACCCGGGGCAGCCGGGCACCCGGGGCACGGTGAGGGTCCGGAGGCGGAGGCTCCGGCCGTCCACGACGTGGAGCGTGCTCCGTCCCGGCGGCGCGGGCGGGCCGAGGGCCAGGGAGGCCTGGAGCGCTCCGAGGACGCCGGCCAGGGAGCCCAGAACGCCAGCGCGGGCGCAGGTGGGAACCTCGTCCTCGCGCGGCGGGGTGCCGTACAGACAGCGGAGGCAAGCGCCGCCGGGGTCGATGCGCATCGCCTGGCCGCCCCACTGCACGACACCTCCCGACACCAGGGGGGTCCGGGTGCGTGCGACGGCGTCGCTGAGGAGGAACTTGGCTGCGACCGAGTCGGTCCCGTCGATGGCGAGGGCGTGCTCGCCGAGGAGCGTGTCCACCTCGCCCGGTCCGACGCGCAGGCACAGCGCCTCCACCGCCAGCTCGGGGAACGCCGCCCGGAGGCGCTCGAGGGCGACGTCGACCTTCCGGCGGCCGACGTCCTCCGGGCCATAGAGCGGCTGGCGGTGCAGGTTGGAGGGCTCGACCACGTCGCCGTCGACGAGGGTGAGGCGGCCCGCGCCCGAGGCGGCGAGAGCCACCGCCGCCGGACATCCCAGTCCCCCCATCCCGATGATCACCGTCGCGCCCTGCATCCGGGGCGCTAGGGTACGTCACATGCGCCCTGCCCTGCTCCCGCTCGTGCTCCTCGCCGCGGCCGCGTGTCGGCCCTCCAGCCCGCACCAGGCGAGCGCACCGGCGCCGGCCCAGCCCGCCGCTCCTGCCGCGCGGCCGACGGCGTCCGGTCCCGCGCCGCAGGCGGTCCGGGTGGAGGCGAAGCAGGCCGAGTGCGTCGAGAAGTGGCTCAAGGGCCACGGGCTCGACGCCTACGGGAACCCCGAGGGCACGATGTACGCGGGCGGGACACCGACCTTCGACGAGGCGACGGGGAAGTCCGTGGACCGCTGGACCCTGGTGATGAAGAACCGGCCCGAGGCGCTGCAGAGCTGCGCGGTGGCGCTGCCGCCCTGAGGAGGTCCCGTCTCAGGCCGGCGCGGGGGCGCCGACGCGCCGCTCGAGCGCGGCGATGACGTCGTCGAGGTGCCGCCAGACCTGGCGCTCGTGCTGGATGACCTCCTCGATGCGTCCGTCCGGCGAGATGAGAAAGGTCACCCGGCGGTTGATCCGGACCAGCGGCCAGAGGACCCCGAACTTCTCGCTGATCTTCCGGTCGCTGTCGCCGAGGAGCGGGTACTCGATCTGCTCGCTGCGGGCGAACTCGCACTGCACGTCGGGGCGATCCACCGAGACGCCGACCAGCTCGCCCCCCAGGCCGCGGATGCGGGCCTGGTTGTCGCGGAAGTGACGGATCTCCTCGGTGCACCCGGCGGTGAAGGCCTTGGGGAAGAAGAAGAGGACGAGCCGCCGGCCGCGGAAGTCCCCGAGCCGGACGGACCGACCCTGACAGTCGCGCGCCTCGAACTCGGGCGCCGTGTCCCCCACCGCGAGCATGCGACACCTCCGGATCCCTCCGTTTGCCACGAATCCGGGCCGGTGGGCACCCCTCGGAGGGGTACAGAGTCCGTCGGCGGAAGCCGCCAACAGTGTCGCTGAAGTGTCACGGCCGGCGCCCGGGGGCCTCGCCCGCGCACCCCACCCCCCCAGTGAGCGATGCGGCGCCGCCTCGCTGCTCAGTCCGTCTTCGACGTCCTCGACGTGCCCGCGTCCGCACCGCCGAACGTCTGCTGGATGGGAGCCGGCGTACCGGCGGGCTTCCCCAGCTGCTGGCGGGTGTAGGTGACGCCGGCGTTGTACGCCGCGGGCGCGCCACCCACGACCGCGTCGAAGATGCACCCCTCCCACGCGGCGCCGGCGTCGGGGCCGATGCCGTTCGCCTGACAGGTGGCCGCCACCGCCGCCTGCTGCGCCGCTGTCGGCGCGATGATCGCGTCCTGGGTCTCGACCGTCCCCGGACAGCCGCTGGGGAAGAGCGTGCCGCTCACCTCGGTGGACCAGCTCCGGGCGAAGGCGTTGAGCGTCGCCACGTTGCTCCGGAGCTGGGCCACGGTGGCCGTGGCTCCCGACCCGTCACCGAAGTTCAGCGCCGACCGCCCCGGCGAGCTCCCGGCCATCCCCTCGACCGAGAAGCCAGGCACGGGGATCATCGTCACGTTCATGTAGGTCGGGAAGGCGATGGCATGGACCTGCGAGCCGTCGCTCGTCCCGCCGTGGTAGGTGACCAGGTACTCGTAGCCGATCGTCCCGCCGAAGCTCTTGCGGGCGACCTGGACGTCGGCGAGGAGCTTCAGCGTCCCGGGCTCCTTGAAGGCCACCCAGCCGATCCCGTCGAGATTCCCGACGACCACCGGCAGGCTGTCGCCGTTGCCCTCGATGGTCAGGTGTGGCGCGGCGATGTCGAGCACCAGCGTGTAGGGCCTCGCCCGCCCGTCGGGGATCGAGAGCGCCAGGCGGTTGGTGACCGACGTGTCGGCGTTGTTCACCCACGGCCGGGTGTCGATCTGCAGCGCCACGTTGCTCCCCGACGACCGGGACTCGGCCAGCCGCAGGCAGCCGGGCCGCTGGAAGTCGTAGGCCTGACCCGCGAAGGTGCGGAAGTGCACGTCGCCGTTCCCACCGCCGCCGCCTCCGTCCGGCGTGCCACCGTCGGGGGGCGGGCCGCCGCCGCACTCGGAGATGATCTCCCGGATCGCGTCGGAGGTGCCCGTGCCGTCCGGCTGGGTCTGCACGTAGATGCCGCCGGTCTTCGTGGCGTAGTTCTGCATGATCGCCACGATGTCCGGGATCGGTCCGCTCGGTCCGTCGGGGATGTAGACCGCCGAGATCTTGATGCCCGCGGCCGCCGCGTCGAGCGCCCGCTGGTTCGCGTTCACGTCATCCACCCCGGGGGTGTAGGTGTCGTCGAATCCGCCCGGGTGAGCATCGGTGACGAGCACGATGATCTTCAGCGCCGTGCTCCGGAACGGCAGCGCGGTGCCGGTCTGGTGCGGCCGGGGCCCGAGCGCATCGATGACCGTGCGGAGCGCCTCGTCGGAGGCCTCGGGCTCGTTGTTGCCGCCGGAGGCGAAGAGCCCGCTCACCTGGTTCTGGATGTCCGTCCGGTTCCCCGCGGCGAACGGCACCAGCACCTCCACGTCGTCGTGGAACACCACCAGCTCGGCGCGGTAGTCACCTCCCGACGCGGCGACGATCTGGTCCAGGAGCTGTGGGATCGCGGCCTTCACGCTTCCGATCGCCCCACCCATGCTCCCGGTCACGTCGAGCACGAAGGCGACGTCCATCGGGCCGCAGTGCTGCTGCGCGATGCCCGAGTCCGATCCGCCTCCTCCGCTCCCGGCGTCCGAGCCGCCACCGGTGCCCGGAGAGCTCACCGCTCCCGCGAGCACGAGCGGGAGCAGCCCCAGGAACGCCCAGCGAGCGGCTCGCCACCCCGAAGACGCAGGTCCCAAGTGCATGGTTCACCCCTTGGGCGACCCCTCCTGCAACATTCGGCCCGCAACCGAATGAGCCGAGCAGAGCTCCGGGAGCCGCAGGGTTGTCCGCGCTCGGGGGCCGGCAATGTGCACGGCTGCGCGCTCCGGTTGTGACCACGCGGACACGGCCCATCGGGGCATGGCGATCACATCGGGCGCTGCCCGGAAGCACGAGGGCCGCCCCCGCCTCGCAGGACGGGGACGGCCCTCGAAAGACTTCCCGGGGTCGCGCCGGAGCGCGGCTCAGGTGGCGCTGGAGGTGGTCCCCAGCGGCGGGAGCGCCGTTTCGGGCGGCAGCATCGACCCGTCCTCGTGGGCCCCCGCCAGCTCCGCCTCGACTCTGCTGATCTCGTCGGCCGGGCTCTCCACCTCGAGGTCGAGGTGCTTGTACTGCGGCAGCCCGGTTCCGGCGGGGATCAGCCGGCCCATGATGACGTTCTCCTTGAGGCCGCGCAGGTAGTCCACCTTGCCGTTGATCGCGGCCTCGGTGAGCACCTTCGTCGTCTCCTGGAACGAGGAGGCGGAGATGAACGACTCGGTGGAGAGCGACGCCTTGGTGATGCCGAGGAGCAGCGGCTCGCCCGCGGCCGGCTTCTCGCCGCGGTTGATCGCCTTGTCGTTCTCCTCCTCGAACACCCAGCGCTCCACCTGCTCGTCGACGAGGAAGCTGGTGTCGCCGACGTCGGTGACCCGCACCCGGCGGAGCATCTGCCGGACGATGGTCTCGATGTGCTTGTCGTTGATCTTCACGCCCTGCAGCCGGTAGACCTCCTGCACCTCGTCCACCAGGTAGCGGGCCAGCTCCTTCTCGCCCAGGACCTTGAGGATGTCGTGCGGGTTGGCCGCGCCGTCCATCATCGGCTCGCCGGCCCGCACCCGGTCGCCGGAGTGCACGCTGATGTGCTTGCCCTTGGAGATCAGGTACTCCTTGGCCAGGTCGGTCCGCTGCTCGCCGTTCACCTCGGGGGTGATGATCAGCTTCCGCTTCCCCTTGGTGTCCTTGCCGAACGAGACCACCCCGTCGATCTCCGCGATGATGGCGTGGTCCTTCGGCTTGCGGGCCTCGAAGAGCTCGGCCACGCGGGGGAGACCTCCGGTGATGTCCTTGGTCTTGGTGGTCTCGCGCGGGGCCTTGGCGATCACCTCGCCGGCGGTGATGGTGTCACCGTCGTTCACGGTGATGATCGAGCCCTGCGACAGGTAGTAGCTGGCCGGCTGCCCGGAGGTGGGCAGCGTCAGCACCTCGCCGTCCTCGCCGCGGAGCGTGATCCGCGGGCGGGCGTCGGGGTCCTTGGACTCGATGATGGTCTTCCGGGAGAGACCGGTGACCTCGTCGAGCGTCTCGGACATGGTGACGCCCTCGATGATGTCGTCGAAGCGCACCACGCCGCCGACCTCGGTGAGGAGCGGAACCGCGAACGGGTCCCACTCGGCGAGGAGCGTCGGGCCCTCGAGCTTCTGGCCGTCCTTCACCAGCAGCTTGGCGCCGTAGATGACCTGGTAGCGCTCGCGCTCGCGGCCCGAGTCGTCGACCAGGAGCACCTCGCCGTTCCGGTTCATCACCACCAGCGTCCCGTCGGCCCGCTTCACGGTGTTGAGGTTGCTGAACTTCACCGTGCCGGCGTTCCGGTTCTCGAGGCTGGACTGCTCCGCGCGCCGGGTCGCCGCGCCGCCGATGTGGAAGGTCCGCATCGTCAGCTGGGTGCCGGGCTCGCCGATCGACTGGGCGGCGATGACGCCCACCGCCTCGCCGATGGAGACCTTCCGGCCGCGGGCGAGGTCACGCCCGTAGCACTCGACGCAGATGCCGCGCCGGGCCTGGCAGGTGAGGACCGAGCGGATCTTCACCTTGTCCAGGCCGGAGTTCTCGATCTTGCCGACCTTGCCCTCGTCGATCTCCTCGTTGGCCCGGACCAGCACCTCGCCGGTGACCGGATCGTGGATGTCGTCCAGGGCCACCCGGCCCAGGATGCGCTCGCCGAGCGGCTCGATGATCTCGCCGCCCTCGACCAGGGCGCCGATGACCAGACCGTCCATCGCTCCGCAGTCGTACTCGGTGATGATCGCGTCCTGCGCGACGTCCACCAGACGCCGGGTCAGGTAACCCGAGTTGGCGGTCTTGAGCGCGGTGTCGGCCAGACCCTTCCGGGCGCCGTGGGTCGAGATGAAGTACTGCAGCACCGAGAGCCCCTCGCGGAAGTTCGCGGTGATGGGGGTCTCGATGATCTCGCCCGAGGGCTTGGCCATCAGGCCGCGCATCCCGGCCAGCTGACGGATCTGCTGGGCGGAGCCGCGCGCCCCCGAGTCGGCCATGATGTAGATGGGGTTGAAGGACGGCTGCTTCCGGGTCTCCTTCTTCCCGCCCGGGCCCTCGCCCTGGACCTCTTCCTGGGAGATCTGCTGCATCATCTCCCCGGCCACCTTCTCGGTGACCTCGGCCCAGATGTCGATCACCTTGTTGTAGCGCTCGCCGTCGGTGATCAGGCCCTCCAGGTACTGGTTCTCGATCTCCGCCACCTCCTTCCGGGCGTAGTCGAGGAACTCCTGCTTCCGGGGCGGGATCTTCATGTCCTTGAGGGCGATGGAGATGCCCGCGCGGGTCGCGTGGGTGTACCCGAGGCTCCGGATGCGGTCGGCGAGGAGGACGGTCTCCTTCTCACCGGTGAGGCGGTAGCAGAGGTCGATCAGCGCCCCGAGCGCCTTCTTGTCGAGGACCTTGTTGATCGCGTCGAAGCCGACCTTCTTCGGGACGATGTCCGAGAGCAGGACCCGGCCCACGGTGGTCTCCTTCCGGACCCCGTCGATGCGGCAGATGATCTTGGCCTGGAGCTCGACCTCGCCGTGGTCGTACGCGGCCCGGACCTCCTCGGGCGAGGCGAAGACCCGGCCCTCGCCCTTCGCGAACTCGCGGGGGCGGGTCATGTAGTAGATGCCGAGCACCATGTCCTGCGTCGGCACGATGATGGGCTTGCCGTTCGCCGGGCTGAGGATGTTGTTGGTGCTCATCATCAGCACCCGCGCCTCCATCTGAGCCTCGACGGAGAGCGGGACGTGGACGGCCATCTGGTCGCCGTCGAAGTCGGCGTTGAAGGCCGCGCACACCAGCGGGTGCAGCTGGATCGCCTTGCCCTCGATCAGCACCGGCTCGAAGGCCTGGATGCCGAGGCGGTGCAGGGTGGGGGCACGGTTGAGGAGGACCGGGTGCTCGCGGATGACCTCCTCGAGGATGTCCCACACCTCGGGACGCTCGCGCTCCACCATCTTCTTCGCGCTCTTGATGGTGGTGACGTAACCCTTCTCTTCCAGCTTGTTGTAGATGAAGGGCTTGAACAGCTCGAGGGCCATGATCTTCGGCAGGCCACACTGGTGGAGCTTGAGCTCCGGGCCGACGACGATCACCGAGCGGCCGGAGTAGTCCACCCGCTTGCCGAGCAGGTTCTGGCGGAACCGGCCCTGCTTGCCCTTCAGCATGTCCGAGAGCGACTTCAGCGGCCGCTTGTTCGGGCCGGTGATGGTCTTGCCGCGCCGGCCGTTGTCGAACAGCGCGTCCACCGCCTCCTGCAGCATCCGCTTCTCGTTGCGGATGATGATGTCCGGGGCGTTGAGCTCCTGGAGCCGCTTCAGCCGGTTGTTCCGGTTGATGACCCGCCGGTAGAGGTCGTTGAGGTCCGAGGTGGCGAAGCGTCCGCCGTCCAGCGGAACCAGGGGCCGGAGGTCGGGCGGGATGACCGGGATGACGTCGAGCATCATCCACTCCGGCCGGTTGCCGGAGACGCGGAACGCCTCGACCACCTTGAGGCGCTTGGCGATCTTCTTCCGCTTGGCCTCGGAGTTGGTCTCCCGCATCTCGCGGCGGAGCTCCTCCGAGAGCTTGTGGACGTCGATGCCGCGGAGCATCTCGCGGACCGCCTCGCCGCCCATCCCGGCGAGGAAGCTGTCCTCACCGTGCTCCTGGTAGAGGCGGTGCAGCTTCTCCTCGCTGACGAGCTCGCCCTTGACCAGCGGCGTCGCCTTGGGGTCGATGATGATGTAGCTCTCGCAGTAGAGGACCTTCTCCAGATCCTTGAGCGTGATGTCGAGCAGGTTTCCGATGCGGCTCGGCAGGCTCTTGAGGAACCAGATGTGGGCCACCGGCGTGGCCAGGGTGATGTGCCCCAGCCTCTCGCGGCGGACCTTCGACTGGATCACCTCGACGCCGCACTTCTCGCACACCACCCCGCGGTGCTTCATGCGCTTGTACTTGCCGCAGTTGCACTCGTAGTCCTTCACCGGGCCGAAGATTCGGGCGCAGAACAGCCCGTCCCGCTCCGGCTTGAAGGTGCGGTAGTTGATGGTCTCCGGCTTCTTCACCTCGCCGTGGGACCACTGCCGGATCTTGTCCGGGCTCGCCAGCGCGACGCGGATCGCCTGGAACGACAGCGGGTCCTTCGGCTTCTCGAAGAAGTTGAAGATGTCCTTCACGTTGCCTCCGAAGTCTTTCGTTCACGTCCAGCCGGGGTCGCGCATCCGCGCGGGGGCCCGGCCACCACATCGATTCTCAAGCAGCGCCCCCCGTCCTGCGGAGCGCCGGAAACACGTCAGGCGTCGGTTCCGGTCTTACGCGGCTCCCCGTCGAATCCGTCCCCGAGGGATCGCTGCCTCTCGGGAGGGGCGCTCTCGAGCAGCTCGACGTCCATGGCGAGCGACTGGAGCTCCTTGAGGAGCACGTTGAACGACTCGGGCAGGCCCGACTCGAGCACGTTGTCGCCCTTGACGATCGCCTCGTACATCCGGGTCCGGCCCACGACGTCGTCGGACTTCACGGTGAGGAATTCCTGAAGCGTGTAGGCCGCGCCGTAGGCCTCCATCGCCCAGACCTCCATCTCCCCGAGCCGCTGTCCGCCGAACTGTGCCTTGCCGCCCAGCGGCTGCTGGGTGACCAGGCTGTAGGGCCCGATGCTCCGGGCGTGGATCTTCTCGTCCACCAGGTGGTGGAGCTTCAGCATGTACATCACGCCGACGGTGACGTTCTGGTCGAACGGGTCACCGGTGCGTCCGTCGAAGAGCACCATCTGGCCCGAGCGCGGGAGGTCCGCCTCGTCCAGGAGGGAGTGGATCTCGTTCTCCCGGGCCCCGTCGAACACCGGGGTGGAGACGTGGATGCCCCGGCGGAGCCGCTCGCAGAGGGTGACGACCTCCCTGTCCGGTAGCGAGTCGAGGAACTCCCCGAACGCCCTGTCGTCGTAGACCTTCTTCAGCTCCTTGCGCAGCTGCTCTCCGCTCCACTTCTCCTCGATGAACTTCTGCAGCCGCTCGCCCACGCCGCGGGCCGCCCAGCCCAGGTGGGTCTCGAGGATCTGCCCGATGTTCATCCGGCTCGGGACGCCGAGCGGGTTGAGGACGATGTCCACCGGACGGCCGTCCTCGAGGTAAGGCATGTCCTCCTCGGGAAGGACGCGGCTGACCACGCCCTTGTTTCCGTGGCGGCCAGCCATCTTGTCGCCCACCGCGAGCTTGCGCTTGATGGCCACGTACACCTTGACCATCTTGATGACACCGGGCGGGAGCTCGTCGCCCTTCTTGATGCGGGCGATCTTCTCCCCGAAGACCAGCTTCACGGCCTCCTTCTGCTCCTCGAGGCTCTTGAGGATGTCGCGGACCTTGCTGTCCAGCGGCTCGCCGACGCTGACCTCGTTCCAGTACCGGTAGGGCACGGTGGAGAGCAGCTCGTCGTCGAGCACGTCACCCTTCTTGAGCAGGACCTTGCCCTTGTCGTCGATCAGCCGGCCCTCGACCTCCTTGCCGGTCAGCATCTTCCGGAGCCGGGCGAAGGCCGAGTCCTGGATGACCTTGATCTCGTCGTTCTGGTCCTTGAGGAGCTTGGCCTCATCGGCGGACTCGATCTGCTTGGCCCGCTCGTCCTTCTCCACTCCCTTCCGGCTGAACACCTTGGCCCCGATGATGGTGCCGGTGACGCCGGGGGGAACGCGGAGTGAGCTGTCGCGGACGTCGCCCGCCTTCTCTCCGAAGATGGCCCGGAGCAGCTTCTCCTCGGGGCTGAGCTGGGTCTCGCCCTTGGGGGTGATCTTGCCCACCAGGACGTCGCCCGGCTTCACCTCGGCGCCGATGCGGATGATGCCCGACTCGTCGAGGTCCTTGAGGGCCTCCTCGCCGACGTTGGGGATGTCGCGGGTGATCTCCTCCTTGCCCAGCTTGGTGTCACGGGCGATGCACTCGAACTCCTCGATGTGAATCGAGGTGAAGGTGTCGTCCTTGAGCAGCCGCTCGCTGAGGAGGATGGAGTCCTCGAAGTTGTAGCCCTGCCAGGGCATGAACGCGACCACCACGTTCGCCCCCAGCGCCAGCTCACCGGTCTCGGTCGCGGGCCCGTCGGCGATGACGTCGCCCTTCTTCACCCGGTCGCCCTTGCGGACGATGGGCTTCTGGTTGAGGCAGGTGTTCTGGTTGCTCCGCTGGTACTTGAGCAGGTTGTAGATGTCGACCTCGGAGCCCACGTCGGTCACGTTCCCGACGTCGGCCTTCACCACGATGCGGCTCGCGTCCACGGCCTCCACCACGCCGTCGCGGCGCGCGACGCAGGTGACACCCGAGTCGCGGGCCACCACTGCCTCCATGCCCGTCCCCACCAGCGGGGACTGGGTGCGGAGCAGCGGCACCGCCTGGCGCTGCATGTTGCTGCCCATCAGCGCGCGGTTGGCGTCGTCGTTCTCGAGGAAGGGGATGAGGGAGGCGGCCACCGAGACCAGCTGGTTCGGCGAGACGTCCATCAGATCCACGTCCTCGGGCTTGGCCTGGACGAACTCGCCCCCGCGGCGGCTGGACACCAGCTCGTTGACGAACTTGCCGCGCTTGTCGAACTCGGCGTTCGCCTGGGCGATGGTGTGCTTCTCCTCCTCCAGCGCCGAGTAGAAGGCGGTCTCGCCGGTGACCGCCCCCGCCTCGACCTTGCGGTAGGGGGTCTCGACGAAGCCGAACTCGTTCACCCGGGCGAAGGTGGAGAGCGAGGCGATGAGGCCGATGTTCGGCCCTTCCGGCGTCTCGATGGGGCAGATCCGGCCGTAGTGCGTGGGGTGCACGTCGCGCACCTCGAACCCGGCGCGCTCGCGGGTCAGACCGCCCGGGCCCAGGGCCGAGAGGCGTCGCTTGTGCGTCACCTCCGACAGGGGGTTGGTCTGGTCCATGAACTGGCTGAGCTGGCTCGACCCGAAGAACTCCTTGATCACCGCCGTCACCGGCTTGGCGTTGATCAGGTCGTGCGGCATCAGCGTCTCGATCTCCTGGAGGCTCATCCGCTCCTTGATCGCCCGCTCCATGCGCACCAGGCCGATGCGGTACTGGTTCTCGAGCAGCTCGCCCACCGCGCGGACGCGGCGGTTGCCGAGGTGGTCGATGTCGTCGATCGTCCCCCGCCCGTTCTTGAGGTCGATCAGGTAGCGGATGACCTCGAGGATGTCGCGCTTGGTGAGGATCTGCCCGTCGAGCGGCTCCTCGAGGCCGAACTTGAAGTTCAGCTTGAGGCGGCCGACCTTGGAGAGGTCGTAGCGCTCGGGGTTGAAGAAGAGATTGGTGAAGAGATTGATCGCCGTCTCGGGCGTCGGGGGATCGCCGGGCCGCAGCCGCCGGTAGATCTCCATGATCGCCTGCTCGGGCGTGTCGATCTTGTCCAGCATCAACGTCTCACGCAGGTAGGGGCCCACGTTGAGGTTGTCGATGAAGAGGACCTTGAACTCCTTGATGCCCCGCTTGAGGAGCTCGTCCACCTTCTCCTGGCTGACCTCCTCGTTGCACTCGAGGATCACCTCGCCGGTGGCCTCGTCCACCACGTCGTAGGCGGAGACCTTGGTGAACAGCTCGTCGGCGTCGATGGGGAGCGTGCGCATCTTCGCCGCCTCGAGCTTCTTGATCGCCCCGCGGGTGAACTTGCGGTTCTTCTTGACGATCACCTCTCCGGACTTGGTCTTGATGTCGCGGGTGGCGCGCTGGCCGGGGAGCAGCTCGAGCTCGACCGACTTCTCGTAGTCCGTCGCCGAGTTCAGGTAGATGGTCTCGGTCGCGTAGTAGTAGTTGAGGATCTCCTCGGTGGTGCCGCGGAACTCGATGGGGTTCTTCTTCGCGGTGTCCGGCACGGCCCCGAGGGCGCGGATCAGCACCGTGGCCGGCAGCTTCCGACGCCGGTCGATGCGGACGTAGAGCAGGTCCTTGTGGTCGAACTCGAAGTCGATCCAGGAGCCCCGGTAGGGGATGATCCGGGCGTTGTAGAGCAGCTTGCCCGAGCTGTGGCTCTTGCCCTTGTCGTGGTCGAAGAAGGCGCCGGGGCTCCTGTGGAGCTGGCTGACGACGACCCGCTCGGTCCCGTTGATGATGAAGGTCCCGTTCTGGGTCATGAGCGGGATCTCGCCGAAGTAGACCTCCTGCTCCTTCACGTCGCGGATCGACTGGGCGCCGGTCTCCTCGTCCTTGTCCCAGACCACCAGGCGTACCACCACCTTGATCGGGGCGGAGTAGGTCATCCCCCGCTGGTGGCACTCGTCGACGTCGTACTTCGGTCGTTCGAGGTTGTAGCTCACGAACTCGAGCGAGCTGGTCTCGTTGAAGTCCCGGATGGGGAAGACCGACTTGAAGACGCCCTGGAGCCCAACGTCCTCCCGCTTGTCCGGTGCGACGTCCGCCTGCAGGAACTTCTCGTACGACTGCTTCTGGATGTTGATGAGGTTGGGGATGTCGATGATCTTCTGGATCTTCGCGAAGCTCTTGCGGGTGCGGAAGTTCTGCTGGACGCTGGCGGGCATTCGGTCTCCCTGACGGCGGGAAAGGCTCCTGGTTTCTTCAAACGGCGATGCCGGCGCCCCTCGTCAGGAGGAGGTCGCCGGCACGCCTCTGGACGCTCGCGGGTCACGCGCGCGACCGGCGGGGGACGTGGGGCCCCGCCCGTCCGCGAAAGGACCCGGGAGCGGTTACTTGATCTCGACGGTGGCGCCAGCCGCGGTGAGCTGGTCCTTGATCTTCTTGGCGTCGTCCTTGTTGACGCCTTCCTTCACCGTCTTCGGGGCGCCCTCGACCAGATCCTTGGCCTCCTTCAGGCCCAGGCCGGTGATGGCGCGGATCTCCTTGATGACGTTGATCTTGTTCGCGCCCGCGTTCGCGAGGACGACCGTGAACTCGGTCTTCTCCTCCGCGGGAGCGGCGGCCGCGCCCCCCGCACCGGCGCCAGCGGCGGCGACGGCGACGGCGGCTGCGGAGACGCCCCACTTCTCCTCGAGCTTCTTCACCAGCTCGGCGGCCTCCATCACGGTGAGGGAGGACAGCGAGTCGACGATGTGATTCAGGTCTGCCATGGCGGAATTCAGCCTCTTAACGGGACTTGACTCCGTGCAGCAGAGTGGTCCCAGGTGATGGGTTTAAAAAACTTATTGCTTCAATTAACCTGTCTTCTCCAATGCCTCCGCCCTGGCCTTGATCAGGCGGGCGAGGCGGCTCCCTGGCTCGGCCACCGTCCGGGCGAGCTTGCCGGCCGGCTGGTTGAGGAGGCCGAGGATCTTCGCCCGGAGCTCGGGCAGCCCCGGCATCTTCGCCAGTGCAGCCACGCCGGCGGCGTCGGTCTTCTTGCCGTCGACGACCGCGCTCCGGACCTTGATGGTCTCGAGGTCCTTGATGAACTCGGACAGGATCTTCGCCGGGACGACCACGTCGTCGTACCCGAGCGCGATCGCCACCGGGCCCTTGAAGTCGGCGCTCACCACCTCGACCGGGGTGCCCTTCGCAGCCCGTCGGGCGAGCGTGTTCTTCAGGACCCTGTAGTCCACGCCCGACTCGCGGAACTTCTTCCTCAGCCGGGTCACCGTCTCGACGTTGAGCTTCGAGAACTCCGCCACGATGGCCGTCTTGGCCCGCGCGAACTTCGCGTTCAGCTCCTTGATCATCACTTCCTTCTCGCTCTTCTCCACTCTGTCTCACCTCCTTCGTGCCGGCCGTCCGACGGCCTGGCGTGCTGCCCTGAGCCAGAGTGGCAAGAGCGAGAGGGACACCTCGCGGTGCCCGTCTTGTGCGGGGCTGGCCCCCACGTCCCGGGTCCCTGCGTCCAGGGTCCCAGCGCTCCCTCGTGTCTCGGCAGGGCCGGAGGTCTGGCCGTCGCCAGCCTCCATTTCGACGGGAGTCGCACCCGTCCCTGCGGTCTTGGACCAGGGGGTTCGCCGGGGATGGCCCCGGCGGAGCCGGCGCATGTAGCAACGACCGGGCCGAATGTCAAAGCGACGTGGGTTCGGGTGGTTCGGCCCGGAATTCGGTCCGGCCATCCCCTTGCGTGAGGGACTTGCGAGCGAGGAAAGGCCTGGATCCGCCCTCACTGGACCGTCCCGGCTGCCGAGCCGCCCGACGAGGTATGCCCCCTGACGAGGTATCAGAGAACTCGTCTTGCCCGATTTCGGCCCGGTGACCCAACGGGAGCTCCGCGCGTATCCCCCACACCATGCGTCTAGCCCTGCCCGTCCTCCTCGCCTCGGCGTCCTTCCTCGCGATCGTCTTCCGCGGCCCGCTCGCCTCCGGAGCGGGGACGCGGGTGGTCCCCCTTCCCGTCGGGACGAACCCCGGCGGAGCCGGCGCGGGCACGCCGCTCCAGCCCGCTCCGGGACACCAGCTCGCGATCTTCGCCCAGGGCTGCTTCTGGGGGACGGAGTACCGGTTCCGCCAGGTCCCCGGCGTGGTCGCCACCGCGGTCGGCTACGCGGGCGGGCACACCCGGAACCCCACCTACGACCAGGTCAGCGGTCACGGAACCGGCCACGCCGAATCCGTGTTGATCGAGTTCGACCCGCAGAAGGTCAGCTACGCGAAGCTCCTCGACGTCTTCTGGGGCTCGCACGACGCGACCAGCGGCGACCGGCAGGGACCGGACGTCGGCTCGCAGTACCGCTCGGCGATCTTCACCTTCGGCCCGGAGCAGCAGGCCCAGGCGCTCGCCTCCCGCGAGGCCGAGCAGAAGAAGCTCGTCGACCGGATCACCACCGAGATCGTCCCGGCCGGACCGTTCTGGAAGGCCGAGGACGGCCACCAGCAGTGGGACGAGAAGCACGGCTACGAGTCGTGCCCTCTCCCCCGCCACGCCCGGACCCGCAGCGGTTCCTGAGCCGCTCGCCCCTCGCCCGCTCGGCGACCTACGAGTTCGGCGCCCGGGCCCGAGCCTCGAAGGCTCTCGCCTGTACAGGAACGGACCACCGGTCTCCACCGCGCTCAGCCGAACGGCACCCCAGGCTGCGCGTACCAGGCCGGTGACTTTGATGGCGAGGAAGCCGGCGAGGCCGTTCAGCAAGCCGAAGAGGGTGCAGAGCGCGTTCAATCCGCCGAGCAGCATCCTCCCGACGCCGGTCTCCGCCGGTCGAAAGCCGGACACGCGGGCCCGGCAGCCCGATCACGGTGATCACCTCGTCGAGCCTGCGTCAGGTCGCTGCGAAGCTCCAGCGCTCCCCGCTCAGCTTCCCGAGCGCTGTCCGGTGCCCTTCGCCCGAGCGACCAGCGCGCGGAGCTCCTCGACCACCGGGTGCCCACCCACGAGCGCAGCCGGATTCAGCGGGGGCTCGAACACGATCTCTCGCCCGAACGGGGTGTCCGGCCCGACCTCCACGTAGATCCGCTGCGCGCCCGGGAACCAGACCCGGCTCACCGAGATGACCTGGGAGAGTGGGATCCAGGCCGTCTTGGACAGGTTCGACACCGCGAGCCAGTACCCATCGGTCTCGACCACGCTGAGTCGCCGCCCCACCCACGCTCGTAGCCAGAAGACGACGCTCGCGCCGAACAGCACGAGAGTGGCTGCCAGGTCGCCCTCCAGGAGGGAGAGGAATGCCACGAGCGTGAGCAACCCGGCAAAGATGAACCCCATGACCTTGCGGGGCTCGGTCCACTGCGAGGACAGCGTCCGCAGCTCGCCTCGAAGCTGCGGAGGGGCGTCGTCCATCTCTGCCCTCCCCGGGACGCTCCAGAGGGCCACGCCGTGCGGCCCCCGGGGAACGACTACCGGTACCGGGCGCCGATCTCCTGCACGTCCAGCTTGATCCCCGGGGTCATCGTCGCGCTGATGGTCGCCGACTTCAGATAGACGCCCTTCGCCGTCGACGGCTTGAGCTTCATCACCAGCTCCATGAGCGCGTTGAAGTTCTCGGTCAGCTTCTCCGCCGGGAACGACGCCTTGCCCACCGGGGCGTGCACGATACCCGCCTTCTCCGCCCGGAACTCCACCTTGCCGCCCTTGGCATCCCGGATCGCCTTCCCCACCTCCGCGGTCACCGTTCCGACCTTCGGGTTCGGCATCAGCCCGCGGGGACCCAGGACCTTTCCGAGGCGTCCCACGACGCCCATCATGTCCGGAGTCGCGATGACGGTGTCGAAGTCCATGAAGCCCTCCTCGATCCGCTTCGCGAGGTCGGCCTCCCCCACCACGTCGGCGCCGGCGTCCTGGGCCTCGCGCTGCTTCTCGCCCTTGGCGAACACCGCCACCCGCACCGACTTGCCGATGCCGTTGGGCAGCACCACCGCCCCACGCACCATCTGATCGGCGTGCTTCGGGTCCACCCCGAGGTTGATCGCCACGTCAACAGTCTGGTCGAACTTCACCCCGCGCTTCGCCACCGTCTCCTTGAGGAGCTTGAAGGCCTCGTCCACGGTGTAGCGCTTGTTACGGTCCACCAGCTCGGCCGCCGCACGAAACTTCTTCGCAGTCTTGGTCGTCATGTCAGGAGTCTCCGGGCGGCGTCAGTCGACGATGTCGATGCCCATGGAGAGGGCGGTTCCGGCAATGGTGTTCATCGCCGCCTCGAGCGATCCCGCGGTCATGTCCGGCATCTTCAGCCGGGCGATGTCCTCCAGCTGCTTCCTCTTCACCTGACCGACCTTCTCCTTGCCCGGCTTGTGCGCTCCCGAGCCCTTCTTCTTCTCGGTGTGCAGGCCCGCCGCCTTCTTCAGCAGCACCGCCGCGGGCGGCGTCTTCAGCACGAAGGTGAAGGAGCGATCCTGATACACGGTGATGATCACCGGGATGATCAGGCCCTCCTTCGCCTGCGCCTGCGTCGCGGCGTTGAACTGCTTGCAGAACTCCATGATGTTGACGCCCTGCTGGCCGAGCGCCGGCCCGATGGGCGGGGCCGGGTTGGCCTTGCCCGCAGGGATCTGCAGCTTCACCTGTCCGGTGACCTTCTTCATCGCTTCACCTCACCGTGGTGCGAGCGGGCGGGCTGCCCTCCCACGGCCGAACACTGTCCCGGAGCGATCCGCCCCGGCGGCCCACTTCACTGCCGACGAGCGCTCCTACGTGCTCGTCTTCTCCACCTGCATGAAGTCCAGCTCCACCGGGGTCGCCCGGCCGAAGATGGACACCAGCACCTTCACCCGGCCCTTGTCCGGGTTCACCTCTTCCACCGTCCCGTTGAAGTTGCTGAACGGCCCGTCGATCACCCGGACCGTGTCGCCCTCCTCGAACTGGACCTTCGGCTTGGGCTTCAGCGTCCCCTCGGAGATCTGCGTCGTCAGACGCTCCATCTCCCGGTCGGGGATCGGCGGGGGCTGCTCGTTGGCCGCCGCCCCGATGAACCCGGTCACCTTCGGCGTGTTCTTCACCAGGTGCCAGGTCCGGTCGTTCATCTCCATCTGCACGAGGATGTAGCCGGGGAGGAACTTCCGCTTGGAGGTCTTCTTCTCCCCCTTCACCATCTCCACCACCTGCTCCACCGGGATCAGGATCTCGCCGAACGAGTCCTGGAGCCCCTCGAGGCGGATCTTCTCCTCCAGGCTCTTCTTCGCCTTGTTCTCGAACCCCGAGTAAGTGTGGACCGCGTACCAGCGCTTGTCAGCCATCACAGCTTCCCCCACAGCGCAGGCAGCCACTCGACCATCAGCTTGTAGCTCAGGGTGTCGATGAAGAAGAGGATGACCCCCGCGACCAGCGAGGCCACGATCACCGCGACCGTCGAGACCCGGGTCTCCTCCCAGCTAGGCCAGGTCACCCGCATCAGCTCCGAGGCGGTCTCGAAGGCCAGGTGCCGGACGCGGGTGTTCGCCCAGGCCCCGCCCAGGAGCGCGGCGGTCAGCCCGATCGCGACGAGCGAGCTGTAGGTCCACTCCTCCGCGCCCTCGATCAGCGGCCGGTCCGGGAGCCCCACCGCGACCCAGACCGGGGCGATGACGTGCTTCAGGAACAGCACCAGCACGATGGCGAGGCAGAGGGTGAAGATGACCACCAGCCGCTCGGGCGTCATCGCGGAGCGATTGGCGACGGTGGTGGCGTCGTTGGATGCCATGGTGTTCTCGAGGACTGCAGGCCAGGAGGGATTCGAACCCCCAACACGCGGTTTTGGAGACCGCTGCTCTACCGTTG
Source organism: Myxococcaceae bacterium (assembly GCA_035501615.1). GTDB lineage: Bacteria > Myxococcota > Myxococcia > Myxococcales > Myxococcaceae > RPRB01. The sequence continues at coordinate 95,453 of DATJVY010000152.1, read as the reverse complement.
GAGCTACTGGCCTAGAACTTCGCGGACCTCAGACCTTCCCTTCCTTGTGGTCGGTGTGCTTCCGGCACCAGGGGCAGAACTTGCTCAGCTCGAGCTTGTCCTGGCTCTTTCGCCGGTTCTTGGTCGTCGAGTAGTTCCGGCGCTTACAGACCGGACACTCCAGCGAGATGATGCTCCTGTTTCCCTTCGGCATGACTTCTCTTCCTCTCCAAACGGCAAGGAGGGGAAGCCACCTGCGCGGCAGCTTTCCCCTCCCGAGGCCGTCCACCCCGGCGCCCGGGGCGGGCAATCCTACCCTTACTCGAGCACCTCGGCGACGACTCCCGCGCCCACCGTGCGGCCACCCTCGCGGATGGCGAACCGGAGCTCCTTCTCCATGGCGATGGGGGTGATCAGCTCCACCTCGATCGCGATGTTGTCCCCCGGCATCACCATCTCCACGTTGTCCGGGAGCTTCACCGTCCCGGTCACGTCGGTGGTGCGGAAGTAGAACTGCGGGCGGTAGCCCTTGAAGAACGGGGTGTGGCGCCCGCCCTCCTCCTTGGTCAGGACGTAGATCTGCGCCTTGAACTTGGTGTGCGGCGTGATGCTGCCCGGCTTGGCCAGCACCTGCCCGCGCTCCACGTCCTCGCGCTTGAGGCCACGGAGCAGCGCCCCGATGTTGTCCCCGGCGATGCCCTCGTCGAGCAGCTTCCGGAACATCTCGACGCCGGTCACCACCGTCTTCGTGGTCGGGCGGAGGCCGACGATCTCCACTTCCTCACCGACCTTGACCTTGCCGCGCTCCACACGGCCCGTGGCCACGGTGCCACGACCGGCGATGGAGAACACGTCCTCCACCGGCATCAGGAACGGCTTGTCCGTCTGTCGCTGCGGGGTCGGGATGTAGGTGTCGAGCGCGTCCATCAGCTTCATGATGGAGCCCTCGCCGATCTCGCTGGTGTCGCCCTCCAGCGCCTTCAGCGCACTGCCGGGGATGATCGGGGTCTTGTCGCCCGGGAACTCGTACTTCTTCAGCAGATCCCGGACCTCCATCTCCACCAGCTCGCGGAGCTCGGGGTCGTCCAGCATGTCCACCTTGTTCAGGTAGACCACGATGTACGGAACGCCGACCTGACGGGCGAGCAGGATGTGCTCGCGGGTCTGGGGCATCGGCCCGTCGGCCGCGCTCACCACGAGGATCGCCCCGTCCATCTGGGCGGCGCCGGTGATCATGTTCTTCACGTAGTCGGCGTGACCCGGGCAGTCCACGTGGGCGTAGTGCCGGTTCTTGGTCTGGTACTCCACGTGCGCCGTGGAGATGGTGATCCCGCGCTCCCGCTCCTCGGGGGCCTTGTCGATCTGGTCGTAGGCCAGGTAGCTGGCACCGCCCTGCTTGGCCAGCACCTTGGTGATGGCCGCCGTGAGGGTGGTCTTCCCGTGGTCAACGTGCCCGATGGTCCCCACGTTCACGTGGGGCTTGGTGCGCTCGAACTTTTCCTTGCTCATTGTGCTCCTCTATCGATCCTCGAATGGAGCCCTGATCCAGGATTGAACTGGAGACCTCATCCTTACCAAGGATGCGCTCTACCAACTGAGCTATCAGGGCTTGCTGCTGGTCTCGTGCTCCGCTGCGTCGTGTTGGAGCGGGAAACGGGATTCGAACCCGCGACATTCAGCTTGGAAGGCTGACGCTCTACCAACTGAGCTATTCCCGCCTGTGCCTCTCCCCGTCTGGCCTCGTTGGAGGGGGTTGGATTCGAACCAACGAAGGCGTAGAGCCGGCAGATTTACAGTCTGCTCCCTTTGGCCGCTTGGGTACCCCTCCATGATGTCGTCTGCCGGCTGCTGCCTTCTTTCTCCCCACCGTCCCTGATGTCGCCTCCTGGCCGGCGGCGGGGGTCGAACCCGCGACCTACTGATTACAAATCAGTTGCTCTACCTGCTGAGCTACACCGGCAGCAGCTCGCCGCGGCCCCCGAGGGTACACAGTTGCCAGGGCCCCGGAAGGGCTGGGCCTTTTATGGGACGGACTTGGCCGGAGTCAAGGCGAAGACCCCGGCCGCCGCCCGCTGGCGGGCCACCTCGTACAGCACCATGGCCGCCGACACCGAGGCGTTCAGTGAGGCCACCCGGCCGCCCATCGGGATTCGGACCCGCAGGTCGGAGTGCTTCAGGACCCCGGGCCTGATCCCCGCTCCCTCGGCCCCCACCACCACCCCGAGGGGACCAGCCAGGCGGGCGTCCCAGAGGAGCTGGTCCCCGCCCGGGTCGGCCGCCGCGATCCACAGCCCGGCCGCCTTCAGCTCCTCCAGCGCCCGCGCGAGGTTCGTCACCCGAGCCACCGGCACGTGCTCCACCGCCCCGGCGGACGCCCGCGCCACCGAGGCCGTCACCCCCACCGAGCGGTCCCTGGGCAGCACCACCCCGTGGGCCCCCAGCGCGTCCACGGACCGGAGGATGGCACCGAGGTTCTGGGGGTCCTGGAGCCCGTCGAGGAGCACCACCAGCGGGGGCCGTCCGGACGCCTTCGCCCGGGCGAGCAGCTCCTCCAGGGTGACGTAGGCGAACTCCCGGAGCCGGGCGGCCACTCCCTGGTGCGTTCCACCCTCGGCCAGCGCCGAGAGGCGCTCCCGGCCGACGCGCTCCACCCGCACCCGGGCGTCGCGGGCCCGGGAGAGGATCTCGGCGGCCGGGGGAGGCACGCTCCCCTCGAGCACGTAGACCCGCTCGACGTCCCCGGGGTGGGCACGGAGCGCCTCGAGCACGGGGTGGATGCCGTGGACCGTCCGGCTCTCCTCCGCCATCGGCGGCGCTACTCCACCGTGACCGGGACCGAGAGCGTCTTCTGCTGCCGCAGGCACGCCTCCGCGGTGCAGATGAAGAAGGTGAGCTTCGCCTCCACCGTCCCCGGCCCCTTGCCCTGGGCCGCGAGGGGCACCTCGAAGCGCGGGTCGGGGTACTTCACCGCCGCCGACGACTTCCGCGTGGAGTCGGCATAGGCGAGCTGGGTCTTCTCCGGGGCCACCGCGCCGGTCCCCGAGAGCTGGAGCTTGAGCGGCGCCTCGTCCGAGACGTGAGCGCCCTTGAGGCTCTGGATCTCCAGGACGAAGACCCCCTTCTTGCCTGGGCCCACGCGCGCGCTCGTCCCCTCGGTGGTCAATCGGTAGAGCGAGCTTGGATCCGGCTCAGCCGCCACCGCGAGCGAGGCGAGCAGTGCCCCGGCCAGGAACGTCCATCTCGGAAGTCGCATCGCCATCCACCCTATCAAGAAGCCCGCGCCCCCTTCATGGCCCGGAGCTGGGAGGAGCGTGACACGGGCATTGCCTCGCGCCCCAGCTCCTCCGCCCGGACGACGATCGGCGTCGTCAGGTCCTCGCCCACCGCCTTCTCCATCTCCGCGACCGCTGGGCTGCTGTGCACCTCGAAGACCTTCGGCTGCCCCCGGACGTCGAGCATGTCCACCGCCGCCACCTCGAGCCCGATGAGCCGCACGGCCTCGGTGGCCGCCTGGCGCTGAGGGTCGGTGAGGTCGATCCGCTCGAGGCGCGCGCCGCGGTTGAGGGTGTGGGCCAGCCGGTTCATCCGTGGCCGCCGGCGCACCGCGGCCAGCGCCTGCCCGCCCACGACCAGTACCCGCACGTCACGGCCCGCCTTGCGGACGTACTCCTGCACCAGGAGGTTGTGGCCCAGCCCCAGGATGGCCTCCAGCGCGGCTTCGAGCGAGTTGAGCGTCTCGCAGACCATCACCCCGCGCTCGTCCGCGCCGCCCAAGAGCTTCACCAGCACCGGGACTCCCCCCACCAGCCGCACCATCGCCTTGAGGTCCCCGGCGCTCCGGGCCATCACCGTCGCCGGGACCGAGATGCCGTTCGCCGAGAGCAGCTGGAGGCACCGCATCTTGTTCCGGGCGTGGGCGATCGCCGCCGCGGAGTTCATCACCGGGACGCCGAGCATCCCGTACTGGTTCACCACCGCGAGCCCGTAGCTGGTGATCGACTGGGCGATGCGGGGGATCACCACGTCGGGCGGGCTCAGCCTCCGGCGGCGGTAGAGGAGGCGGCCGCGCGACCCGTCGAGGTGCATCTCCACCTGCACCGGGTCGAGCACCCGCACCGCGTGCCCGCGCGCGCGCGCCACCGCCGCCAGCCGGGCGGTGGAGGGCACCGAGATCGAGCGGGACAGCAGCGTGAGACGCACGGCGGCCGACCTACGAGAGGGGGCTCACAGGACCTTCAGGACGCGGATCTCGACGCTCACCGGGTTCGCGCCGGTGGACGCCTCGAGCTCGTTGCAGAGCGCCTGGCCCTTCACGAAGACCACCGCTGGCCCGGGCTGGTTCGACACCGGCGTCGTCTCGCTCGGCGAGACGTAGACCCAGGTGGTCGGCCCCGGCTGGTACGGCGTGCCGTTCACCAGCACGCTGAGCAGCGAGACGTCCGTCGGAACCTCGGTGAGGAATCTCTCGCACACCGTCCGATCGGGATCGGTGATGGTCTTCAGGACGTCCCCGAGGTCCGACGCGTCGTTGGCCTGGTAGTACTGCTTGGCGCAGAGCCCGGTCGACAGGTCGCAGGGGTTGTCCGAGCCGCAGGCCTGGCTGGGAGGCGTTCCCGGACACACCCGCGGGTACTGCACGCTGCCTGCCACCGCGATCCGCTGCAGCGTGTCCCGCGCCGAGGCGGTGCCCGTGTCGGCGCCGAACCCCACGACGTAGGTCTGCACCTTCTTCCCGGCGAGGAACTGCACCGCCTTCACCGAGTTGTCGACGTCGAGGCATCCCGCCCCGGCGAACGGCGGGATGTTGGGCGCGCAGTCGTCCACCGAGGGCCCGAAGGTGCACTGGCAGGCGAGCGTCCCGGCGAGGTCCGCCAGCGCGGCATCGCAGTTGGGGAGGCCGTCGGTGAAGAGGATGACGATCTGCTGGCGCGAGCTGTCGTTCACCAGCTGCTGCACCGTCCCGAGGAAGGCGAGGCTGGACGCGGTCGGCGTCCCTCCGCCGGTCCCGGTGGGCCCGGGCGGATTGCTGCTGTGGATCGCGTCCAGCCCGGCCTTGGTCGCATCGGCCGCGGCCTGGAGCGTCGCGTCGTCGTCGGCGCTGGTCGTCGGCAGGGCGGCCGTCTGATGCGTCGTGGGTCCGCAGCCGCCGTTGTTCTCGGGCTCGGGGAACACCGAGAGCCCGTACCGCCCGATGAGCGGAAACTGGGTGATGTAGTTGTCGAGCGCCTTGGTCAGCTCGCTCCACCGCGTGGGGCACACCGTGGTGTCGCAGGGGTTGACCTTCTGCGGGTCGCCGCAGAGGGGACCGTTCGGACCGCCGACGTGGCAGGCGGCAATGGTGGAATCCACCGGCTGATCCATCGAGCCCGACTTGTCCACCAGGAGCATGAAGTTCGGCTTGTTCGCCACCGCCTCGATGTCCACGCTGGTCTGCGTCTGCCGGACCGCGAGCGGCGCCACCGGCTCGAAGTCGTAGGTCTGGCATGCGGCGGCTGCGAGCCCGAGCGCGAGAACGGCGGCACCACGGCTGACGGGCGAGGGGGGCATGCGCGGGGCAGGGAGCATACCCGCTCGGGGGGGCGACAGCCCAGCGCAGTTGCCCGCGTCAGGGGGGGACGCCGACGAAGCGGCGCAGGAGCGCCGCGCCTCCGTCTCAGTCCCCCGCGTCAGGGGGGACGCCGACGAAGCGGCGCAGGAGCGCCGCGCCTCCGTCTCAGAGCACGCGGAGGATCCGCAGGTCGAGCACGACGGGGGCCTGGGCGGTCGAGCTCTCGATGGCACTGCACAAGGCACCGAGGAAGCGGATCGCCGGGCCACCATCCGCTGGCGCGACGTACTCCCAGGTGTCGGGCCCAGGAGGGTACCGGGTGCCGTTCAGGCTGAGGAGGATGAGGTCCTCGGAGGTCGGTGCCGGGGAGATGGCCCGGAGGCACGGCTCGCGATCGAGGTTGGCGGTGATGTCCGCCAGCGCCGCTCCCAGGTCGCTGCTGTCCTGCGCCTGGTAGTACTGCCGGAGGCAGACCCCCCCCTGACAGGGGTTGTCCGGTCCACAGGCCTGATCGTGCAGGAGCCCCGGGCAGCGGCGCGGGTAGTCACCGGCGAGAGCGAGGTCCTGCAGCACGATCGGCGCCTGCACCCCACCGTCGGCGCCGCCCAGCGTGTCGGCCCCGAACCCGATGACCACCACGTGAACCCCGCGCGCGGCGAGGTCCTGCACCGCCTGCACCGTCCGGTCCTTGTCCAGGCAGTTGAGGCTGGTGCTGGAGATCGGCGGACAGGCATCCGCGGTCGCCGTGCACACGCAGGTCGCCGCCGGGATGTCCCCGTCGCAGTTGGGAAGCCCGTCGGTGAGGAGGAGGACGAGGTCGAGCCGGAGCGGGTCGAGCAGCGGGCCATAGGAGGAGAAGAATTCCAGGCTCGGGCCGGTGGGCGTGGCGCCCCCGGTGCCGGCGGGACCGGGGGGGTTCTGGCTCTTCACCGACGCGAGCGCGGTGCGGGCCGCGGTGGAGAGGCCGTCGAGCGTGGCCGCCGAGTCGTCGGTCGGATCGGCCGGGAGATCCACCCGTGCCGCGCCGGTCGGAACGCAGTTGGGCTGGTCCGCCCCCGCGGTCGGCTCGGGGAAGAACGCCAGCCCGAAGCGCACCGTCTCGGCCTGCGCCTGGAGGAACGAGTCCAGGGCCAGGTTGAGCTCGCTCCAGCGCGTGGGGCAGGTGGTGACGTTGCAGGGATTGCTCTTCGCCGTGTCGCCCGAGCCGCACAGGGTGCCGTTGGTGGTGCAGGCCGCCAGCGAGGGATTTACCGGCTGGTCCATCGAGCCGGACTTGTCCACCAGCACCATCACGTTGGGCTTGAACTTCTTGATGACGATGGGCGTGCTGCTCTCGTCCTGCGAGAGGGCGAGCGGGGTGACCGGGATGAAGTCGTAGGTCTGGCAGGCGGCGGCGCCGAGCAGGAACGCGGCGAGCAGGGTGACCGGGCGAAGGCACATCGCTCTGGCGCGAAAGCCTACCAGGCGCCGTCGAGGGATCAGAAGGTGAGCACCCGTGCGCCCTCGGTGAGGCGCCACAGCGCTGCCAGCCCCAGCACCTCGTCCAGCACCCGCTCGGCCTCGACCAGCGACACGCCTGCGAGCTTGAGCATCGTGTCGCAGGCGATGCACCGGGCCCCGAGGCCTCGCGCCTCCTGGAGCAGCTGCGCCGGAGGTGGAACGCCCACCCCCTCGGCCCGCGCGCCCTCGGCGAGCTCGCGGTCCGACTGGGCACGGCCGAAGTCCCCGCGGCAGAGCTGGCGGAGCGCCTCGAAGGCGAAGACGAAGATCACCTCGTCCCCGAGGGCCACGGCGGTGATGCCCATGGACGCGGCCTGGTAGGCCGGCTCGTAGCCGCCGCGCTGCACGATGAACACCACCCGTCCGGCCATGTCCCGTTCCGAGGGTACACTCCGGGCCCGTCGCATGTCCCGGCTCGCCCCAGCGTTGCTGCTCGCCAGCCTGTGCGCGGGCGCCTGCACGCGCTCGGTGGGGACCGCCCGGACCACCGACGAGGCACGGGCGCGCATCGCGGTGCTCCTGGACGCGCCGGACGCGGGCGCGACCGAGTTCGCCTCCATCGGCGCCGAGGCCGTCCCGGCGCTCCAGGCGGAGCTGCTCGACGAGCGGTCGCCCGATGCCCGGCGCCTCGCCGCGGCGCGGGCGCTGGCCGACCTGCCCGACGGGACCGGGCTGGGCGCGCTCGGGGATGCGGTGGGCGCACCCCGGCTGCGGCCCGCGCTGCGCGACGCGGTCGCCGAGGAGCTCGGCTCGCACGGGCGCGATCAGGCCGTGACCCGCCTGAGCCCCCTCCTCGGCTCGGCCGACCCGGCGATCCGCAGCGCCGCGGCGCGAGGGCTTGGCCGCGCGGGAGGCGCCGCCGCTCGCAAGTCGCTCGAGGACCGGTTAGAGCGCGAGGACGACCCCGGGGTGCGCGAGCAGCTCCAGGCATCCCTCGCCCGGTCCCAGCCCTGAACCCATGAGACCCACGGTCCTCCTCTTCGACGTCGATGGCACCCTGGTCACCACCGGGGGTGTCGGCCGCCGGGCGCTGGAGATCGCCTTCGAGCGTTCCTTCGGGAGCCGTGACGCCTGCCGCAGCTTCCGGCTCGACGGGATGACCGACCGGGCCATCGTCCGTGCCGGCCTCCGCGCCATCGCGGTCGAGCCGACCGAGGCGCTCATCGACCAGGTCCTGGTCGACTACCTCCGGGTTCTCGCCGAGGAGGTGGCCGCCGCGCCCGATGCGACGTACCGGGTGCATGCCGGCATGGCGCAGACGCTGGATGCCGCCCGCGCGCGGCGCGAGGTCGCCGTGGGCCTCGGCACCGGGAACATCCGCGAGGGCGCGCGCATCAAGCTGGAGCGAGTGGGCATCTTCCACCGCTTCGCCTTCGGCGGCTTCGGGTGCGACGCCGAGGACCGCACCGAGCTCATCCGCCGCGGAGCCGAGCGCGGGGCGGCCCTGCTCGACCCCGCCGGAGAGGCCTGCCGGGTGGTGGTCATCGGAGACACGCCCAAGGACGTCGAAGCAGCCCGGGCGATCGGCGCCGAGAGCATCGGCGTGGGGACGGGCAGCTTCTCGGCCGAGCAGCTGCTGGCCGCCGGCGCCACCCGCGCATTCGCCGACCTGGCCGCTCCCGGAGCCGTCGAGGCCGTGCTCGGGGAGACGCGCTGAGCCCGCGGGACCGAGCTCCAGCCGGAGTGGCGCTCTCCCCTCTGCCGATCGACCCCCTCCTCCCCTCGGTGGTGGAGGCCGTCCGCGCGCGCGGCGCGCTGGTCCTGCAGGCCGCCCCCGGCGCAGGAAAGACGACCCGCGTTCCCCGGGCCCTCCTCGACGCCCGCGCCTTCGAGGGCGAGCTGTGGGTGCTCGAGCCCCGTCGCCTCGCCACGCGACTCGCCGCGGCCCGCGTCGCCGAGGAGCTGGGCGAGCCGGTCGGCCGCCGCATCGGCTACCAGATCCGCTTCGACGAGGTCTCCTCGGCCGCCACCCGCGTCCGCTTCGTCACCGAGGGAGTGCTCACCCGGCGCCTCCTCGCCGACCCCGAGCTCCGCGGCATCGGGGCGGTGGTGCTCGACGAGTTCCACGAGCGGCACCTTCCCACCGACCTGGGCCTCGCGCTCCTCCGCCAGCTCCGGGAGCGGCGGCCGGAGCTGCGCCTCGTCGTGATGTCCGCCACCTTCGATCCAGCTCCGGTGGCCCGCTTCCTGGGCGATGCGCCGGTCCTCACCTCCGAGGGCCGCCTCTTCCCGGTGGAGGTCGAGTACCTCCCCGCCGCCGATGCCCGGCCGGTGGAGGCGCAGGTCCTCGCCGGCCTCAAGCGCCTCGCCCCCCGGGTGGCCGAGGGGCACGTGCTGGTCTTCCTCCCCGGGGCGGCGGAGATCCGGCGAGCCCAGGAAGCCTGCACCGACTACGCCGGCCGCCATGGCTTCCGGGTCCTCCCTCTCCACGGAGACCTGCCCGCCGACGCCCAGGACCGGGCGGTGCGCCCCTCGTCCGACCGGAAGCTCCTCCTCTCCACCAACGTGGCCGAGACCTCGGTCACCGTGGAGGGCGTCGCGGCGGTCATCGACTCCGGGCTCGCCCGGGTGGCCACCCACTCTCCCTGGAGCGGCCTGCCGTCGCTCCGGGTCCAGCCGATCAGCCGGGCCAGCGCGGCGCAGAGGGCCGGTCGCGCCGGCCGCACGCGGGCGGGCATCTGCCTCCGCCTCTACACCGAGGTGGACCTCCTGCGCCGGCCGGAGCGGGACCCGCCCGAGATCGCCCGCGCCGACCTGGCCGAGACCGTGCTGGCGCTCGCCGCGTCCGGCGTTCCCGACGCGCGGACCTTCGGCTGGCTCGAGCCGCCGCCCGCCGCATCGCTCGAGGCCGCCGAGGAGCTGCTGGGCCAGCTCGGCGCCCGCGCCGCGGACGGGACCCTCACCCCCCTGGGCCAGCGGTTGCTCTCCTTCCCCGTCCATCCCCGGCTCGGCCGCATCCTGGTCGAGGGCGAGCGCCGGGGCGTGGCCCAGGAGGCGGCCCGGGCCGCGGCGGTCCTCTCCGAGCGCCCCGGGCGTCCCTCCGCGCTCTCCGGCGAGGGCCGGCGCACGGGGCCCACGGTCAGCGGACGTTCCGACGTGCTCGAGCAGATGGAGGCGCTCGCCGAGGGCCGGGCGCGGGGCGGCGCCGCGCAGGCGGTGGAGCGCACCGCGAGGCAGCTCGGGCGTGGCCTGGACACGCGCCGGCACGCACCCGCCCCCGAGCGGGAGGACGCGCTGCTCCTCGCTCTCCTGGCCGGGTTCCCGGATCGCGTCGCCCGCCGCCGGCGACCGCACGCCCCGGAGCTGGTCCTCTCCGGAGGCGGGAGCGCGGTGCTCGGCCCCGAGAGCGTGGTGCAGGAGCCGATGCTCCTCCTCGCGCTCGACGCCGAGCAGCGGACTGGCCCCCGGGGCCCGGAGGTGCGCGTCCGGGTGGCCAGCGCGCTCGAGCCCGAGTGGCTCCTCGAGCTCTTCCCCGACCGGCTCACCGACGAGGACCGCCTCGTCTTCTCCGAGGACGCCGGACGGGTGGAGCGGCTCACCCGGCTGGCCTACGGCGCGGTGACCCTCGAGGAGCGTCGGATGCCCGCCGAGCCGTCCAGCGCGGCAGAGAGCCTGCTCGCCGAGGCCATCGCCGCCCGCGGCCTCGGCTCCGTCGTCGACACATCACGGCTGGAGGCGCTCCGCACCCGGCTGGAGCTGGCCCGCGGCCTCTTCCCGGAGCAGCCCTGGCCCGAGCTCGACGACGCGGGGCTCGGTCGGGTGCTGGCCCAGGGGCGCCGCAGCCTCGCCGAGGTGCGCGAGGCGGATCCGGCGACCGAGCTCCTCGGTGCGCTCGGGCCGGATGCGGCGCGGCTCCTCGCCCGCGACCTCCCCGAGCGCGTGACGCTCCCCGGGGGCCGCTCGGTCCCCGTCCACTACCCGGCGGGCCAGCCGCCCTGGATCGCCTCCCGGCTCCAGGACTTCTTCGGAATGCGCGAAGGGCCGGCCCTGGCCCGCGGGCGCGTGCCGCTGGTGCTGCACCTCCTCGCGCCCAACCAGCGTGCCGTCCAGGTGACGCGGGACCTGGCCGGCTTCTGGAGCCGGCACTACCCCGCCCTCCGCCGCGAGCTCGGACGCCGATATCCCCGCCACTCCTGGCCCGAGGACCCGCTCCACGCCTCCCCGCCGACGCCCGGCCGCCGCGGCGGCTGAGAGGCAAGTCCGGATGCCCGCTCGTGGAACTGGCGACCGTCGGCCCGGAGTGTTAGTGCCCCGCCGTCCGTTGTACCGGAACCCCCGATGACTCGCCGCGTCCTCCTCGCCTCGCTCAACGCCGGGGGCGGCCACCATGCACTGCGTGACTCGTTCGCCGCCGCCCTCACGCGCGTGGACCCGGCACGCGAGCGCGTCGAGCCGGTCGTCTGGAACTCCGCCGACCGGTTCATCGACTGGTTCTACTCGGTGTGCGTCCGCTTCCTGCCCCGCTTCCAGGGGAAGATCGTCGAGCTGAGCAGCCAGCCCTGGGCGCTGCGGACGGCGATGACGCTCAGCCCGCAGCTGCACGCCGAGGGGACGGCGCTCCTCCGCGCACAGCGGTTCGACCTGCTGCTCAGCACCCATCCGGTGCAGGCCATCACCTTCACCCGCGTGCGGCGGGCACTCGGGTTCTCGACGCCCATCGTCTGCGCGGTGCCCGACTACGGCGTCCCAGCCTCCGGCTACTACCCTCCGCTCCCCGAGATCCGCCCCGACGCGCTCATCGTCATGGAGGAGACGACGCTGGAGCACTACCGGGGGCTCGGCGTCCCCGAGGACCGGCTCCACCTCTCCGGCTTCCTGACCCGCGAGCCGTTCGTCCGGGTGGGGGCGCGGCTCCGGGCCGAGGACCGGGATACGGTGCGGGCGGCGCTCCGGGCCGAGGTGGCCGCCGCCCATCCCGAGTTCGCCGGGTTCGTCCTCTCCAGGCCCACCGTCCTCTTCCTCGGCGGCTCCGCCTGGACCGCCAAGACAGGGCCCGTGCTCGACGCGGTGCTCTCCGACCCGGCGCTGCGCGAGGCCGCGAACGTGGTGGTCGTCGCCGGGCGCGACCGGGTGTTCGAGTCCCGCCTCCGGGCCCGTAGCCGCGAGGGGCTGCACGTCTTCGGCTTCGTCGCGCCCGAGGTGCTCGCCGCGCTGATGGGCCTCGCCGACGTGCCCGTGCTGGGGAGCCTGGCTCCGGCCACCCTCCAGGAATTGCTCGAGGTGGGGCTCGGTCCGCTCCTCCTCTTCCACTTCATCCCCGGCAGCGAGCGGCATCACGTGGGCTACATCCAGAGCCAGCGCCTCGGGCTCTACGCTCCGTCGACCGCCGACATGCTGGGGCTCGTCCGCGAGGCCCTCGGGCTCGTCCCCGCCTCCACGCGGCTCGCCACGGCACGCGACGGGTTCCGCGAGCGCGCGCGGCTGCTCCGCTCGCGCAGCGTCGAGCGGGCGCTCCAGCTCCCGCGATTCCTGGAGCGGATGGTGGAGTCTCCCCGCTTCAGCCAGGACGGCGCGCGGGCGGTCGGCTAACCTAGCCCTCGCCGCCGAGGAGCCGCTTGCGGGCTTCGACGTGGTCGATGCCGGCCTCGTCGAACACCGCACCCACCGGCCGGTAGCCGTGATGCTCGTAGAACCCGAGCGCGTAGAGCTGGGCGTGCACGACGATGCCGGCGAGGCCCCGGGCGCGGGCCTCGGACTCGAGCGCGTTCAGGATGAGCGTGCCCACGCCGAACTTCCGGTGCGCCTGGAGCACCGCCATCCGGCCCACCTGCCCCCAGGTCCCGCGCTCTCCGTCGGGTGCCGCGGGGAGCACCACCAGCCGGCCGGTGCCGATGGCGTGACCTCCGGCGAAGACCAGAAGGTGGTACGCCCGTGCATCCTCCGCGTCCCGCTCGATGGTCTCGGGGACGTGCTGCTCCTCGATGAAGACCACCTCGCGGATGGCGAGCGCCTGGAAGAGCTCGGCCTCGTCCTTCACCGGCGCGATGACGAGCTTGCTGTCCTCGGACGCGGTCATGCGCGCCGCAACCTAGCGCATCCGACTGTCCTGCCAACCCCACCCGCTTCGCGGATGCGGCGGCTGGCCGGTGCGAAGGGCGCTGCGCACCGACCGCGCGCAGGTCGACGCGCACGGCCGGGCCGAGTCTGCTCGGGGCGAGCGCGCGAGCGGACGGTCGTCCCGCGGCGAGGACGGGCCGCGCGCAGCCCGTCCCCGGACGGCGGCCGGCACGAACCTTGTTTTCGCCCGCGCCGGCATGGAGCCCGAGCGTGTCGAGCCACCCCGGAGCGAGCAGCCGCTTCCCCCGCCGCGGAAGCGGTTCGAGGAGCTGCTGCGGGCACGGACCGAACGTCCGGTCCGGGGGGCCGGCGCGCCACCACGCCGCCGCTCGACCGGCGGTGCTCCTTCCGCCGGCGCGAGCGGCGCCCACCCTCGACCCTGCCGGGCCGCGGAGCGCCGGGGGCAGGCGCGCACCGAGATGGACGGGGCGGCCCGCGAGCGGCTGATCGAGGGCGCGAAGGCTGCGGCCCGGTCCACCGTCCGGCTCGAGACGCGGGCGGCCGAGCTGCTTCGCTCCGCGCTCCACGCCGGCGACGGCGCGCGGACCGGGTGTCCGGCCGCCCCGCGCCCGGCCACGCCACTCGCCGAGCCGGCGGGGGCAATGCTCTCGCCGCCTCCCGACGTCCAGGGCGCCGGAGGAGGGCCCGGCGCGGCCACCGGGGCGGCGATGACCCTCGCGGGAGACCGGGTGGAGCGGGCGCTCGCGCTGGTGGAGCGCATCGAGCGCTTCGTCCGGAGCGGGCGTCCGTCGCTGGCGCTCACCCTGCGAGGGGGGTTCCCGGGGCGGCTCGAGGTGGAACGGGTCGCACCGGGAACCATCGCGCTGCGACTGTCGTCGCCGCGTGCGCCACCGGCCGGCGAGCTGGGCCGGCTGCGTCAGGCCCTCGAGGCGCGCGGTCTCTCGGTGCGGAGCCTCGAGAGCGGTGGCCTCATAGCTTCAGCAGGGGACGCTTGTTCTCCTTGTCCTTGAACTCCTCCGCCTCGGGAAGCGGGTCCTTCTTCTCGGAGATGTTGGGCCACGTCTTGGAGTAGGTGGCGTTGATCTCCTTGTACTCGGCCCACTTCTCGGGAAGGTCCGCCTCCGGGAAGATCGCCTTGGTCGGACACACCGGCTCGCAGGCCCCGCAATCGATGCACTCGTCGGGGTGGATGACCAGCATGTTCTCGCCCTCGTAGAAGCAGTTGACGGGGCAGACCTCCACGCAGTCGGTGTACTTACACTTCACGCAACCGTCGGCAACGATGTAAGCCATTGCGGCGAGTCTCCGCTGTGAGCGCTCGACACACCGGGGAGCGCGGAGCGGAACTGAGCGCATCCGCCCCCGCGGGGCAAGCGCCCTGAAGGGCCTACCTCCCGAGGAACCCTCTGGCGCGCATCAGCTCGGCGACCAGGACCGCGCCCTTCGCCGCGCCCATCTTGGTGTTGTGGGAGACCAGCACCAGCTTCACCCCGTTCTCGAGCACCGGGTCCTCGCGGAGCCGGCCCACGCTGGTGGCCATTCCCCCGTGGGTGTCCCGGTCCAGCCGCGGCTGGGGACGGTCCTGTCCCTCGAGCACCTCGATCCACCGGGGCGCCGACGAGGGGAGATCGCGGGCCTCGGGGCTCCCCTCCCAGCGGCGCAGCGCGTCCCGGACCTCGTCCAGGCTCGCGGGCCGGCCGAGCCCCACCGAGACGACCTCGGTGTGCCCGTCCTGCACGGCGACCCGGGTGCAGGTCGCCGAGAGCTTCAGGCCGAGCGGCTCGACCGAGGGCGCCCCCGGCGTCCACCGGCCGAGGATCTTCCTCGTCTCCGCCTCGACCTTCGCCTCCTCCTTCGCGATGAAAGGGACGACGTTGTCCAGCACGTCCAGCGCGGCCACGCCCGGCGAGCGGCCCGCGCCGGACACCGCCTGGAGCGAGGTCATCACCACCGAGCGGACGCCGAAGCGCTCCGCCAGGGGCGCGAGCACCACCGCGAGCCCGGTCGTCGTGCAGTTGGGGATGGGCGCGACCGAGCCCTTCCAGCCGCGGGCGCGCTGGGCGGCGAGGAGCCCCACGTGGCCGGCGTTGACCGGAGGGATGAGGAGCGGGACGTCGGGCTCCATCCGGAAGGTGCTGGCGGCGCTGATCACCGGGAGCTCGGCGGCGAGCCTCGGCTCGAGCTCGCGGGCCACGTCGGACTCCACCGCGGAGAAGACGAGGTCCACCCCGCGGGGGGGAGCTCCCGGGTCCAGGAGGCGGAGCGCGGCGACGTCCGCAGGGATGGGCTCGGCGAGGAACCAGGCTCCGGCCACGGCCTCGTCGTAGCGCTTGCCGGCGTTCCGCGGGGAGGCGGCGATGGCGCCGATCTCGAACCACGGGTGGTCACGGAGCGCCGAGACGAACTGCTGGCCGGCGATGCCGGTGGCGCCGACGAGCAGGGCGCGGAGCTTGGCCATGCCCCGAGGCTCTGCCACCTCCAGGGCGAAATTGCCATTCCTTGACCGGTCCAGCACCGTGCCCTACAAACCGTCGCGCTCCGGCGCCATCGCCAAGTGGTAAGGCAAGGGTCTGCAAAACCCTCATTCCCCGGTTCGAATCCGGGTGGCGCCTCTTCCCTTCCTCGTGAGTCGAGAGCGCGGGACAGGTGCAGCACGCGGGTGGCTCGTCGCCCTCCTCCTGTCCGCCTGCGCGGGCACGAGGCCGGCCTCGCCTCCGCCCGCGGCTGCTCCGACGGCGGAGATCGCCGGCGCCGCGGTCGATCTCTCCGGTGCGCCCGATGCCGGCCCTGTGACGCTGGACATCCCTCCGCCTCCGTCTCCTCGCCGCCTCGACGTCCGGGCAGGCGAGCCCACAGTCCCCGTCCGGCTGATGGAGAACCGGCAGGAGGTGACGTTCGTCCCCGCGGGGCGGGTGCGCCTGCTGCTTCCGGGCACGCCGGAGAAGGTCGTCGAGGCCCCCGCCGGCACGCCGCTCGTCGTCCGCCGCGTGGAGGGCACCCCCGCCGACCGGCGCTTCCGCGTCCAGGTGGCGGAGCTCGCCTGGGCCGACAAGCAAGGCGTCGCCGCCGAGCGCACGAGCTGGGAGCAGCGCGGGTTCCAGGTGAGGCTGGAGCAGCTCGGGCAGGTCTACGGCATCGTCGGGAAGATCCTCGACAACCGGAAGGTGGTGGTGCTGCTCGAGCCGGCGCTGGACGCCACCGAGGCCGCGGCGCGACAGGCTCAGCTGCACCGCACCTGGGGCGCCACGAGCACCCTCGCCGAGGAGGTCCGCACTCCGGCGCGGGTCCGGCTCCGGCTGGAGATGGGCGATGGCATCTCGCTCGGCAGCAGCGACGACGGCATCCGCGCCGAGACGCCGGGGGGCGAGGGGTTCGAGGTGCGCTCGGTGGAGTTCGGGATCGGGTACCCGAACCATGGCTTCGAGACGCGCTCCTATCGGGGCGGGCTGGCCTTCGCCGCGGACTCGGCCGGGACCATCGCGGTGGTGAACCTCGTGACGCTCGAGGACCTGCTGCGGGGGTTGGTCCCGTCGGAGATCTTCGCCGCCGCGCCGGCCGAGGCTCTCAAGGCGCAGGCGGTCACCGCGCGGGGCGAGGTGCTGGCCAAGGTGGGGACCCGGCACCTGACCGACCCCTACCTCCTCTGCTCCGAGCAGCACTGCGCGGTGTACCGCGGGCGGTCGGGCGAGGCGCCCTCGACCAACGCCGCCGTCGAGGCCACCCGCGGCCTCGCTCTCTTCTCCACCGAGGGGCGGCTGGTCGACTCCGTCTACAGCGCTGTCTGCGGAGGTCACACCGAGGACAACGACGCGGTGTGGGGCGGGGTTCCGGACCCCAGCCTTCGCGGACGTCCCGACGTGCTCGAGCCGGTGCCGGGCATGCCCGATCCGCGGAGGCAGCCGGAGCGGTTCCTGGCCTTCGATCTCCCGGCGGCCTGCCGCCGGGGCCGGTTCGCCCAGCCCACGCGCTACCGCTGGGAGCGCCGCTTCACCGCCGCGCAGCTGGACGGTCTGCTCGAGCCGCTGGGCATCGGATCGGTCCGCCACCTCGAGCCGCTCGATCGCGGGGCGTCGGGTCGGGTGCGCCGTCTCCTGGTGTCGGGGACGCAGGGCGCGACCGAGCTCCGCGGCGAGCTGACCATCCGCCGGCAGCTGGGAATGCTGAACAGCGCGCTGTTCGTCGTGAGCGAGGAGCGCGACGCCCGCGGCAATCCGGTGGCGTTCGTCTTCCGCGGCGGCGGGTGGGGCCATGGTGTCGGCCTCTGTCAGACCGGGGCCATCGGCCGCGCCGAGGCGGGGCAGGACTACCGGGCAATCCTCCGGCATTATTTCAACGGTGCCGAGGTGGCGCGGATCTACGAGTAGCGGTCGACCCGGGGGATTGGCCGAAGGGCGTCGGGGGTTTATGTCTGAGATGCGGTGGCCTCGGGGCGGAGGAGCCCCGGCCTCGGCTAGGTCGGGGCCGCGGCTTCCAGTTATGTAGGACCGTCACGTGAGCCCGTCCGGACCCATCTCCCGCCGCCGACGCCGACGTCCGGGGGCGACCGCCCTGCTCGCGACCCTGCTGGCCCTGCTCTTCCACGTGGGGGTCTTCGGGTTCCTCCTGGTGATGAACTACGTCTCGGTGAAGTGGCCCGGAGGAGACCGGCCGCATCCCAAGCCGCAGGCGGTCACCCTCCGGAACCTCGACGCCCGCGCCTGGGCGAAGAACCGGGGGCCGGCACGGGAGCAGGAGCGCGAGCCCCAGCGCCGCGCCGAGGCCAAGAAGCAGGAGCCGAAGGAAGAGAAGAACCCGCACGGCCAGGTGGTGGACGTCGCCCCGGGCAACGAGCAGGAGTCGCCGGACGCGAAGTACCTGGCGGAGAAGAACAACCGGGTCGACAAGGAGTCGAAGGCCCGGGACCAGACGGCGTTCTACCGGAACGCGATGCCCCGGCAGACGGCGACCGAGGAGCGAAAGACGACCGGCAAGGACAACACCTCGCAGCTGGTCGTGCAGGGCAACGGCGGCACCGGCCAGGACCTCAAGCCGGCCCAGAAGGGCGGTGGCCAGAAGCCGGTCTTCGACGTCCCGAACGTCCAGAAGCGCGACCGGATCGCGCTCAAGGAGGAGACCAACCAGGGCCCGGGTCCCAGCGTCCGCAACCAGGGCGAGAGCGCCGCCGTGCAGGGCAACTCCAACCGGCTCCGGGTCGATCCCGGCAAGCCGGGCGAGGAGGGCGAGCAGGGCAGCGCGGGGACGGCGGGGCTCCCCACCCTCTCCCAGCTGATGCCGAGCAGCGCCGCGCTGGACAAGATCATCGGCGCCGCACCGAACGACCACCTCCAGGACGTCGAGCAGGGCGAGGGCACCTTCCTCAACACCCGGGAGTGGAAGTACGCGACCTTCTTCAACCGGGTGAAGCAGGCCGTGGGCCGCAACTGGGACCCCAACGAGCCGCTCCGCCAGCGCGACCCCACCGGAGAGATCTACGGGGGCCGCGACCGGTACACGATCCTCGACGTCACGCTCGGCGGCGACGGCCTGGTGAAGGACATCAAGGTCCAGCGCTCGAGCGGGGTGGACTTCCTCGACGAGGCGGCCATCGTGAGCTTCCGCAGGGCCCAGCCCTTCCCCAACCCGCCGCCGGGGCTGATGGGCAAGGACGGGACCGTGACCTTCCCCTTCGGGTTCTACCTCGAGACCGGCGGCCGGCCGCTGATGCGGATCTTCCGCAACAACTGATCGGTTCGGGGGCGTGCTAGGCCTCCGGGCCGCATGGGGGGCTCCTCCTCACCGCCGTCCTGCTCGCGACCGCTCCGGCCATGGCTGCGTACTCCGTCACCTTCGTCGTCGACATGCGCCAGGAGATCTCGGCCCGCCGCTTCGATCCGAGGACCGCACGGGTGGGCGTCCGGGGCGGGGTCGCGCCGCTCTCGTGGGGAAACACCACCCTCGCCGCCGACCCCGACGGCGACGGGCGCTACGAGGTGACGGTCACCTTTCCCCACGCGCCCTTCGGCAGCCAGCCGGTCGCCTACAAGTTCAAGATCGAGCGGACGGGGCCGCCGAACTCCGGATGGGAGGAGGGCAAGAACCGGCAGCTGAGGCTCACCGGCGAGCGGCAGACGCTGGAGCGGGTCTTCGACGCTCCCCCCGAGCCCATCGCGCGCAACAGAGCCGGAGACATCCGGATCCACCCCGCGTTCTCCTCGCGGTTCGTCGCCGCGCGGGACGTGCAGGTCTACCTCCCGCCCGGCTACGAGAAGGAGGCCCGGCGGCGCTACCCGGTGCTCTATCTCCACGACGGACAGAACGTCTTCGACGCGGCCGCGATGGGCATGGAGTGGCAGGTGGACGAGACCGCCGAGCTGCTCATCCGCTCCGGCCAGATCGAGCCTCTGATCGTCGTCGCGGTCTCGAACACCGAGGCCCGGACCGACGAGTACACGCCGACCTTCGTCGACCGGACGCTCCCCGACGGCCGCAAGCTGCACGCCGGCGGCAAGGCGCCGCTGTACGCCAGGTTCCTCGTCGAGGAGCTCAAGCCGTTCGTCGACCGGACCTACCGCACCCGCACCGATTCGCCGAGCACCTCCGTCGGCGGCGCCTCGCACGGGGGGCTCGTCTCGCTCTACCTCGCCCTCGAGCATCCGGAGGTGTTCGGGCAGGCGCTGGCCATGTCCCCGTCGGCGATGTGGGACGACGACCTCTTGATCAAGCGCGTCCGGGCGCTTCCGCGGAAGCTGCCGGTCCGGTTCTGGGTGGACGTCGGCGCGCTCGAGCCCGGCTCGATGGTCTCCGCGGCGCACCGGCTGCGGGACGCGCTGGTCTCGAAGGGCTGGACCGAGGGCAAGGACCTCCGCTTCGTCGAGCAGGCGGAGGGAGGCCACGACGAGATCTCCTGGGCCTCCCGGATCCCCGACGCGCTGCGGTTCCTCCTGCCGCGGACCGGCGACGCCCGCTGACGCCGCGAGCTACACGTAGTCCTCGACCGGCGGGCAGCTGCAGATCAGCTTCCGGTCGCCGAGCACGTTGTTCAGCCGCCCCACCGCCGGCCAGAACTTGCTCGCCCGGACGAACGCGGAGGGGAACGCCCCCAGCTGACGCGGGTAGGGGCGATCCCAGGCGTCGGCGGTGACCACCTCGGCGGTGTGGGGCGCGTGCTTGAGGACGTTGCCCTCGCGCGGCTGCCGTCCGGCCTCGACCTCGGCGATCTCCTTGCGGATGGCGATCATCGCGTCGCAGAAGCGATCCAGCTCGGCCTTGCTCTCGCTCTCGGTCGGCTCGACCATGACCGTCCCCGCGACCGGGAAGGACACGGTGGGGGCGTGGAAGCCGTAGTCGATCAGCCGCTTGGCGACGTCGTCCACCTCGACGCCGGCCGAGCGCTTCACCGCGCGCAGGTCCAGGATGCACTCGTGCGCCACCCGCCCGCGGGCGCCGCGGTAGAGCACCGGGAAGTGATCGACCAGCCGGCTGGCGATGTAGTTCGCGTTGAGGATCGCGACCTCCGTCGCCCGCGTGAGCCCCCCGGCGCCCATCATCCGGATGTAGGCATAGGAGATGACCAGGATGCTCGCGCTTCCCCAGGGCGCCGCGGAGACCGGCCCCGTGCCCTGCACGCCACCGGTCCGCACCACCGGGTGGCCGGGCAAGAACGGCGCGAGGTGCGGGGCCACGCAGATCGGCCCCATGCCCGGTCCGCCGCCGCCGTGGGGGATGCAGAAGGTCTTGTGGAGGTTCAGGTGGCAGACGTCGGCGCCGAAGTCCCCCGGCCGGCACAGCCCCACCTGGGCGTTCATGTTCGCCCCGTCCATGTAGACCTGCCCGCCGTGCCCATGGACGATGTCGCAGATCTTCCGGATCTCCTCCTCGAAGACCCCGTGCGTCGAGGGGTAGGTCACCATCAGCGCGCCCAGCCGCGAGGCGTGCTCGGTGGACTTGGCCTCGAGGTCCGCGAGGTCGATGCTCCCGTCCTGGTCGCTCTTGACCACCACCACCTCGAAGCCCGCCATCACCGCGCTGGCGGGGTTGGTCCCGTGGGCGGAGGCAGGGATGAGGCAGACCTTCCGGTCGCGATCGCCGCGGCTCTCGTGCCACTTCCGGATGACCAGGAGGCCCGCGTACTCGCCCTGGCTGCCGGCGTTGGGCTGGAGGGACACGGCGGCGAAGCCGGTGATCTCCGCGAGCATCCGCTCGAGCTCGCGGAAGAGCTGCTGGTACCCCTCGGCCTGGTCGACCGGTGCGAAGGGGTGGAGGCGCGAGAAGCCGGGGAAGGTCACCGGGATCATCTCCGCGGTGGCGTTCAGCTTCATCGTGCAGCTGCCCAGCGGGATCATCGCGTAGGTGAGGCTCAGGTCCTTGGCCTCGAGGCGCTTGATGTAGCGGAGCATCTCGGTCTCGGACCGGTGTCGGTGGAAGACCGGATGGGCGAGGTACCCGCTCTTCCGGGTCAGGGCGGGGCCCCACTCCGGCGTCACCTCCGAGGCGAGCACCTCGGCCGCGAAGTCGACCGGCTTGCCCCCGGCGAACACCGCCCACAGCGCCTCCACGTCCTCGAGGCGCGTCGTCTCGTCGAGCGAGATGCCGATGCCGCGGGGGTCGATGCGCCGGAGGTTCATCCGCCGCTCGCGGGCGCGGGCCATCGCCCGGTCGGCCTCGGTGGGCTCCATCTCCAGCCGGAGCGTGTCGAACACGCTCGCGTGCTTCACCTTCACCCCCAGCCGGGCGAGCCCCCGCGACAGTCGCACGGTGAGCCCATGCACCCGGGTGGCGATCGCCTTCAGCCCCTCGGGACCGTGCCAGGCGGCGTAGAAGCCGGCCATCACCGCGAGCAGCGCCTGGGCGGTGCAGATGTTGCTGGTGGCCTTCTCGCGCCGGATGTGCTGCTCGCGGGTCTGCAGGGCCATCCGCAGCGCCCGGTGTCCGTTGGCGTCCTCGGACACCCCGATGATCCGGCCGGGGAGGAGGCGGGTGAACTCCTGCTTCACCGCGAAGAACGCCGCGTGCGGCCCGCCGTAGCCCAGGGGCACGCCGAAGCGCTGGGCGCTGCCGACGGCCACGTCGGCTCCGAGCTCTCCCGGCGGCGTGAGGACGGCGAGCGCCAGGAGATCCGTGGCGACCGCGACGTGCGCCCCCTCGGCGTGCACCCGGTCGAAGAACGAGGCCAGGTCCTCCACCAGCCCGTCGGTCGCCGGGTACTGGACGAGCGCACCGAAGATCCTCGTGGAGAAGTCGAAGGTCCGGGCGTCACCCACCAGCACCGGGATGCCGAGCGCGGCGGCGCGGGTCCGGACGACCTCCAGGGTCTGGGGGTGGACGCGGTCGGAGACGAAGAACGCGTCGTGCCCGGGCTTTGCCAGCGCCTGGAAGAGGTGCATCGCCTCGGCCGCGGCGGTTCCCTCGTCCAGGAGCGACGCGTTGGCCACCGGGAGCCCGGTGAGGTCGATGACCATCGTCTGGAAGTTGAGCAGCGCCTCCAGTCGGCCCTGGGAGATCTCCGGCTGGTAGGGCGTGTACTGCGTGTACCAGCCCGGATTCTGGAAGACGTTGCGGAGGATGACCGGCGGGACGACCGTGTCCGAGTAGCCCTCGCCGATGAAGGAGCGGAACACCTGGTTCCGGGCGGCGAGCGCCTCAAGCTCCTCGAGCAGGCGGGCCTCGTCCACCGCCGGCGGAAGGTCCAGTGCGCGGCGGAGCCGGATGGTCGCCGGCAGCGTCTGGTCCACCAGGGCCTGGAGCGACGGGGCGCCGACCGCGCGAAGCATCTCGGTCACGTCGGCGGGGTCGGGTCCGATGTGGCGGCTGGGAAAGGCGTCGGGCTCCGGGGGGGTGCGTGAGTCGGGCATCGAAGCGAGGATTCCTGGCGGGAGGGCGGACGAGCCGACGCCTCCGACGGGCATGTGAAGGACGCCGGTTTAACAGGACCGGGCCACGCGCGCCTCAGCCGCTCCTCGCCAGGAGCTCACCGTAGGCGTCGGCGTCCATCAGCCCGTCGAGCTGGGCGGGGTCCGACGGCTGGACCTCGACGATCCACCCCGCTCCGTAGGGGTCGGTGTTGAGGGTCGCCGGCTCGTCGGCGAGCGCGGTGTTGACCTTGGTCACCTTCCCCGAGAGGGGGGCGAACAGCTCGCTCACCGCCTTGGTGGACTCCACGACCCCGAACGGCTTCCCGGCGGTCATCGTGTCTCCCACCTTGGGGAGCTCGACGTAGACCACGTCACCCAGCGCCTCCTGGGCATGGGCGGTGATCCCCACCACCACTGCGCCACCGTCGCGGCGGGCCCACTCGTGGTCCTTGGTGTAGCGGAGGTTCTTCGGATTGTCGGCCATAGGGTGTCCGGTGCGTGCCTTTCTCAGGGAGCCTTGTCCGGTCGCTTGAACGGCGTCTTCACCACCTCGGCGCGGACCGGGCGACCGCGGATGTCGATCTCGAGGGCGGTGCCCTCCGCCGCCTTCGCCGCCGGTACGTAGCCGATGCCGATGGCCTTCTTCACCGTCGGCCCCTGCGTGCCGGAGGTGACCTCGCCCACCGCCTTTCCCTCCTGGACGATGGGGTAGCCATGGCGCGGGATGCCCGGCTCGCGCATCTCGAAGCCCACCAGCTTCCGCTGGACGCCGGCGGCCTTCTGCTCCGCCAGCGCGGCCCGCCCGATGAAGTCGCCCTTGTCCCACTTGACGATCCACCCCAGGCCCGCCTCGAGCGGGGTGTGGGAGTCGTCGATGTCGTTGCCGTAGAGTGCGTACTTCATCTCGGTGCGGAGGGTGTCGCGGGCGCCGAGCCCCGCCGGGACCAGCCCGGCCGGACGCCCCGCCTGGAGGAGCGCGTTCCACAGATGCTCGGCGCGATCCGGCGGGCAGTAGAGCTCGAACCCGTCCTCGCCCGTGTACCCGGTCCGGGAGACGATGCACGGTACCCCCGCCACCGTGCCCTCGCGGAAGCGGTAGGTGCCGATCGACTCCAGCGGCAGATCGGTCAGCGTCTGCACGATGCTCGCCGCGGCCGGACCCTGGATGGCGAGCTGGGCGAAGTCGTCGCTCCGGTTCACCGGACGCACCCGGGGGGTGTTCTCGGTCATCCAGGCGAAGTCCTTCTCCCGGTTGCTGGCGTTCACGCAGACGAGGACGTGCTCGGGAGAGAAGCGGTACGCCACGACGTCGTCCACGAAGCCGCCTCGGTGGTTCAGGAGCCCGGCGTAGACCGCCTGCCCATCGGCGGCGCGGGCGAGGTCGTTGGTGATGAGGGCGTTGGCGCTCTCCAGCGCGCCCTCCCCTCGGAACTCGATCTCGCCCATGTGCGACACGTCGAACAGGCCGGCCCGGGTCCGGACGGCCTCGTGCTCGGCCACGACGCCGCTGTACTGGACCGGCATGTCCCAGCCGGCGAAGTCGACCATCCGGGCGCCCAGCGCGCGGTGAACTCGGTTCAGTGGCGTCTGTCGGGCCATGGGAAGCTCGGGGCGCCGGACTACCCCACCCCCCCGAGGGCGATCAAGGGAGGCGCGAAGGGGGCGCGCCGCCGCCCGCCCTGACCAGCGCCGAAACGACTCGGATCGATCCAAGTGGTCTCGGCGTTAGAGTGGAGGTCCGGCGATGAAGATCCGCAACCGCCTCAACCCGTCGGACCCCTGCTTTTCCTTCGAGTTCTTCCCCCCGAAGACCGACGAGGGCCGGCGCGCGCTGCTCCGGACGCTGGAGGAGCTGCGCCCGCTCGAGCCGGGCTTCGTCTCGGTCACCTACGGCGCGGGGGGAAGCACCCACGACCGGACGGTCGAGCTGGTCCGCGAGATCCGGGCCACCGGCCTCGAGACCATGGCCCACCTCACCTGCGTGGGCCACACCCGCGAGGAGCTGGGCGCGCTGGTGGACGAGTTCCTGGCGATGGGCGTGGAGAACCTCCTGGCGCTCAGGGGCGATCCGCCGGCCGGGCAGCGCGAGTTCCAGCCTCCACCCGGCGGCCTCCGCTACGCGGCGGAGCTGGTGCGCCTCATCCGGGAGCGGGACCACCACCTCTGCGTCGGGGGGGCGGGCTACCCCGAGGGCCACGTGGAGACGCCGATGCGGGACGACGATCTCCGCCACCTCAAGGCGAAGGTGGATGCCGGCCTGGACTTCGTCATCACCCAGCTGTTCTTCGACAACGCCTTCTTCTTCGACTTCGTGGAACGGGCCCGCCGGGTGGGGATCAACGTGCCGATCGTCCCCGGCATCATGCCCATCACCAACATCGAGCAGCTGGAGCGATTCGTCCGGCTGTGCGGGGCGACCGTGCCGATGCGGCTCGTGCTCCAGCTGGAGCGCTACCGCGACGACCCCGAGGCGGTGGTCCAGCTCGGGGTGGCCCACGCGACGGTGCAGTGCATGGAGCTGCTCGCCCGGGGGGTGCCGGGCATCCACTTCTACACGCTGAACAAGAGCCCGGCGACCCGGCTGATCGTCAGCGCGCTCAAGGGGCGCGTCGCCGATCCCGCTCCACCCCCGGGGCAGGCGGGCCGTCCCCGCTGATCGGGATCCCGGTGCCGCCCGCGCCGGGCATGGCGACGGCCGGCGGGAGTCGTGGCGCGGTCACCAGGAGGTAGACGCCCGCGGCGGCGAGCACCGGGGTGATCCACTGCGCCGGGGTGAGGCCCAGGATGCGCCCGTCCGGGAAGACCACGTCCGTCGCCCGGTAGAAATCGAGGAAGAAGCGCGGGATCGAGTAGCCGAGGGCGAGCACCGCCATGAGCGTGCCCTCGGGCCGGCGTTTCCGGGCGAGGAGATAGAGCACGGAGGTGACGATCGCGAGGAGCACGCAGTCGATGAGCCCCATGTCCAGCCGCGGGCCGTCCGGGAAGGCCACCGCGAACCAGGCGTTGCGATGGACGCCGGGATGGTCGTGGACCACGGCGCAGCCCATGCGGGCGATGGTCCAGCCGGGGGCGGTGCCGAGGGCGATCGCGTCCCAGTAGGGCCGGATCTTCACCCCCTGGTGCCAGAAGTAGGCGGCGATCCCGAGCATGCCGCCGAGCACGCCGCCCATCGACGAGACGCCATCCCAGATCTTGAGGAGCACCAGCGGCCCCTTCGTCCGGAGGAGCTCGGGGTGGTAGCCGAGCACGTGGAGGAGGTGCGCTCCGAGCAGGCCCCCGATCAGCGCCCAGGTGAACACCTCCCCCAGCGACTTGGTGTCCCCCGGCCCGTACACCCTCCCCGCCCGGACGGTGAGCACCGCCCCGACGTAGACGCCGATGGCGGCGAAGATCCCGAAGGGGTGGATGGCAAAGCCGAAGACGTGGAGGTCGGGGAGCTCCACGTAGGGGAGCACGAGCGCGAGCATGAAGGGCATGTCTTAGCAGCCGGCGACGCGCCAGAGGGTGGCGGCTCGCCGGGAGATCCGGGAACGCCCGGGACGGCCCGAAAATTCACGAGCCGAGCAGCGCGCGGGCGTTCCGGAGGGTGTTGGAGAGCAGCATGGCGATGGTCATCGGCCCCACGCCGCCGGGCACCGGGGTGATGAACGAGGCGCGCTCGGCCGCGCGGGCGAACTCGACGTCGCCCACCAGCTTGCCGGTGGGAAGCCGGTTGATGCCCACGTCGATCACGACCGCGCCCGGCTTCACCCAGTCGCCCTTGATGAGCTCCGGCACCCCCACCGCGGCGACCAGGATGTCCCCGCGGGCGACCTCCTCGGGGAGGTTGCTCTTCGAGTGGCAGACGGTGACCGTGGCATGGGCGTTGAGGAGGAGCATCGCCATCGGGCGCCCGACCAGGATGCTCCGGCCGACCACCACCGCCCGCTTGCCGGCGGGGCGGCAGTCGATCTCCTGGAGCATCCGCATGACTCCCCAGGGCGTGCAGGCGACGGTGGCCTCCCGTCCCTGCGCCAGGAGCCCCGCGTTCACCGCGGTGAGCCCGTCGGCGTCCTTCTCGGGGCGGAGCACCCGGAGCAGCGCCGCCGAGTCCACCTGCTTCGGCACCGGAAGCTGCACGAGGATGCCGTGCACCGCGGGATCGGCGTTCAGCGCCTCGAGGCGGGCCTGGACCTCGGCGTGGTTGGCGGTCTCGGGGAAGTGGTGCTCGCTGGCCTCGAAGCCCACCTCGGCGGCGGCCTTCTGCTTGCCGGTCACGTAGATCTTGCTCGCCGGATCCTCCCCCACCCGGATGACCGCCAGGCCCGGCACGCGGCCGGTGCGGGCCTTGAGCTCGCGGGTTCCCTCGGCCACCTCTCGCCGTACCTTCTGGGCGATGGCCTTTCCGTCGATGAGTGTCGCTGCCATGGGCACGACACACTACACGAGCCCGCCCACCACCGGAGGTGCGCCTCGACGCCGGAGCCGGTCCCTCTGTAGCCTGGGGAGGCGATGACGTCCCGCGAGCTGATCGACCTCCACATCCACGTGGGCGGCGCGGTGGCGCCCCACGTGCTCTGGTCGCTGGCCCACAGCCAGGGGTTCAAGCTCCCGACCAAGAACTACTTCGAGTTCGTGGAGATGATCACCGCCCGGCCGGAGAACGTCTCCAACCTCGACGACTACCTCCGCATCATGCACACCTGGACCGAGAAGATTCAGAGCTCGCCCATGGCCATCGAGCGGAGCGTGTACGAGGTCATCGGGAAGGAGTACCGCGGGAGCCGGGTGACGCAGATCGAGCTGCGCTTCAACCCCATGAAGCGCAACCTCGACTCCACCCTGGACCTGGACCACATCATCCACGCCGCGCTCCGGGGGATGGACCGCGCGACGCTGGAGTACGGAGTCCGGGCCGGGCTCATCTTCTGCCTGGCCCGGGAGTTCGATCACCGCCTCAACTCGATCATCCTCGAGAAGGCCATCCGCTACCGGCACCGGGGGGTGGTGGGCATCGACCTGGCCGGGACCGAGACCCGGGCCCTGGAGCTGGACGCGGACCAGGTGAGCGCCTACCAGGACCTGTTCCAGCGGGCGCGCGATGCCGGCCTGAAGACCACCGTGCACACCGGCGAGACGAGCGGAACCGGCGCCGAGGGGGTCATCGCGGTGGTGGACCGGCTCCGGCCGCATCGCATCGGCCACGGAATCCGCGCCGCGTACGACGAGGCGGCGATGCGCCTCCTGCGCGAGCAGGACGTCGTGCTGGAGCTCTGCCCCACCTCCAACCTCCACACCCACGCGGTGAGCGGGGTGGACGAGCTGAAGCACATCGTCCAGACCTTCCTCGACCGGAAGGTGAAGGTCACGCTCAACACCGACGGTCCCTACCTGCTGGAGACCGACATGCGCTCCGAGGTGGCGCTGGTGGAGCGGCACGGGATCATGACCCCCGACCAGGTGGACCAGTCCCTGGCCTGGGCCCGCGAGTACTCCTTCATTCCCTGAAGCGTGGTAGGGCGCGGGGAGCGTGTACGGACTCCTCAGGCGCGGACTGTTCTTGCTTCCGCCCGAGCAGGCGCACGGGCTCGCCATGGCGGCGCTCCGGGCTCTGGGGGCGGTGCATCTCCAGCCCGCGCTCCCGCCGGGGCCAGATCTCTCGGTGACCAGCGCCGGCCTTCGCTTCGCGCATCCGGTGATGCTGGCCGCCGGTTTCGACAAGGACGCCGAGGCGGTGGCGGGGCTCTTCGCGGTGGGGTTCGCCGCAGTCGAGGTGGGGACCGTCACCCCCCGCCCCCAGCCCGGAAACCCCGCGCCCCGGCTGTTCCGCATTCCCGAGGCCCGGGCGCTGGTGAACCGGATGGGCTTCAACAACCACGGCATCGAGGCGATGGCCGCCCGCCTGCGCGCGCTCGGGTTCCGCCCGGGTCCGGTGGGGGTGAACCTCGGGAAGAACAAGGACACGCCGCTCGAGCGGGCGGTGGACGATTACGTCGCCGGAGTGGAAGCGCTGGCGGTGCTGGCGGATTACCTGGTGGTCAACGCGAGCTCACCCAACACGCCGGGGCTCCGGCAGCTCCAGCAGGCCGAGCCGCTTCGGGCGCTCCTCCAGGCCGTCCAGGCGCGGCTGGGCGAGGTCGCGCCCGGGAAGCCGCTCTTCCTGAAGGTCGCTCCCGACCTCGCCCCGGAGGAGGTCGACGCCATCGTGGACGTGGCGGTGGAGTCGGCCATCGCCGGGCTCATCTGTACCAACACCACGCTCGCCCGCCCCGGGGTGCAGGGACCGGCCGCGGCGGAGGCAGGCGGGCTCTCGGGGCCGCCGCTCGGGCCGATGGCCCTCGGGACGTTGCGCCGCGCAGCGGGGCGGGCGCGGGGTCGCCTCGCGCTCTGGGCGTCCGGTGGGGTGTCGACCGCCGACGACGTGCTCGAGCGGCTCGAGGCCGGCGCCGACCTCGTCCAGGTCTACACCGGGTTCGTCTACGGTGGGCCGGGCTTCGTCCCCCGGCTCCTCGGCGAGCTCCGGACGCGGCTCGTCGCGCGCGGCATCGGCGCGCTCTCGAGCCTCCACCGACCGGAGGCAGCCTGAACGTCGCCAGGCGCGAGCGGATCTAGGCCCGGCCGATCTCCCGGTCCGTCCAGCGCACCCCGCCCGGGGCCTCCTCGGCGGCGGGCGGCTCCTCGGGCGGCGCCGATCGGCCGGACATCCGCTCCCAGCTGCCGCGGCCCCAGACCCAGCCGGTGAGGAGGGCCCACGCAGCGCCGAGCACGCCGAGCTGGAGCACGCCATCGTCGGCCCCCCACGGCGCCGGGAGCCGCTCCACCACCTCCAGGCACAGGCAGCCCGCGGACGCGGTCAGCCCGAACGCCCGCCAGAGCGCGAAGCGGCGCCCGAGGCCCGAGGACCCGAACCGCCCGAGGCTCAGCACGGCCCCCGCCCCGCTCCAGCCCGCGGCGAGCGCCACGACGCCCACCGCCGCGGCGTGAGCGACGGACTGCCCGTCCTCCCACAGGTCGAGCGCCAGCGCCGCGAGCGCGAGGAACGCCGGCCCCAGCGTCTCTCCTCGCTCCTTCCACCGTCGATCGAGCATCACCCACCCCCGGAGGCCAGGACGACCGGCTGCCGAGACATCCGCGCCTCGAGCACGTCCGCGCGGGACGCCACCCGTTCGCAGGCCCCGGCCAGCCCGAGGAGCACGAAGAGGTGCGGAGCGGTCAGCGAGCCCGCGAAGCAGTTGCAGAGGAGGAACCCGGCCACGCTGGCGCCGAGCCCCCGGGCGAGCCAGCCGATCTCCGGATCGGCTCCGGCACGGAAGACCGCCCCGGTGGCGCTCCCGGCGAAGGTCAGGAAGAGGAAGAACCCCACCCAGCCCAGCTCGCCGAGCGTGTCGAGGAAGATGTTGTGCGCCACCAGTGCCTCCCGGCGGACGTCGGCCGGGGCATAGAGGGGCCAGGCCTCCCGGAAGGCGCCGCCGCCGACTCCGCGCAGCGGCCGGTCGAGGTTGGCCGCCGAGGCCACGGTCCAGGCGTGGACCCGGCCCAGTGCCGACGGGTCCTGCTGCCACTCCTCGAGCGTGTCGTTGCGCTCCCAGTAGGTGGCCGGGGCGAAGATGGCCACGCCCACCGCCAGGGCGGCGGACAGGACGATCGCCTTCGTGCGCTGGGCGCGCTCGCGCAGCGCCCAGACCAGGCCGCCGAAGACCAGCCCCAGGAATCCGCCCCGGGAGTAGGTGAGGACGATGCAGGCGACCGCCAGGAGCAGCGCGACGAGGCAGACGAGTCGAACGGAGGTCCGCATGCCCGGGCGGGCGATGAAGGCGACCGCCAGGGGGACGACGAGCAGGAGGTACTGGGCCAGGTAGTTCGGGTCCCCGTAGGGGCCGAGCCAGAGCGTCCGGAATCCCTGCGACAGCGCGTCGCCCGAGAAGGAGCGGAGGATGCCGCCGACCGAGGTGACCATCGAGCCGGCGATCAGCCCCAGGCAGAGAACGGCGAGGCGCCGGGGCGTCGTCGCGAGGTTCACCACCAGGAACCAGGCGAGCGCCACCTTCGCCATGGCCACGAGCCAGAGGTCGGTGGCCTCCGGAGCGATGCTCCACAGGCGCGAGGCGGCTCCCCAGGCGAGGAAGGCCACCAGCGCGGGCCCGCGGGTTCCATCCCAGTGGAGCGGCAGGCGACGGCCGGCGTGCTCGAGCAGGACCAGTCCCAGCGCGAGAACGCTCAGCGACAGGGCCGGGCGGAGCGCCATCGTCGCTGGAATCCACTCGGCGGGGACGGCGTAGATCTGCACGGAGAACGCGACGAGGAGCAGGAACGCCCAGCGGTCGCGCTCCGCGGTGAGCGTCCACGCCCGGGATTCCCCCTCCCCCTCCGGCGCACGGGTCCTCATCGCTGCAATCAGCGGGAGCAGACGACATGCCACGCGCACAGCCGCGGAATTCCTCGCGCGCCGGGCCTGCCCGGGCGGGTCGCTGTCGTTTCTACAGGCCGGCCGACCAGGGCAGCGTGGCCTGCACCTCGACGGGGAGCGGCCCGGCGAGCAGGGCCGGACCGAGCTGATCCGCGAGGCGCTCGAGCACCCGTCGCGCGAGCCGTGCGCTCTCCTCCCCCGGGACGACGGCCTGGAGAGCCGCGGCGGCGCGCGTGGCGGCCGCGGGGCGGACGGTCGGGGGCGCACCGGGCACGAGGAAGGCGCGTCCGAGCTCCTGGGTGCGTCCGGCCGGCACGGGAAGGACGCGGGCCGTCCCGTCGAGGAGTGCACGGGCCACGGCCGCGGCGAGGACCGCCGGGGTCCCCCCCGCCGGCCAGGCCGGGCCGAGACCGTCGAGCGCGGCCCGGGCGCGTTCCTCGGTCCCGCCGAGGAGCGCCGCGAGCAGCGCCTGCTGCAGCTCGGCGCGCGCGAGCGCCGCCTCGGCCTCGTGGACCTCCGCCAGCGACCGGAACGGCACCGGCTCGGCTCCCTCGACCGGCAGCGCGCGCATCGGCCGCGGGCGCCGGAGCGCGCTCACGACGGCGGTCTCCTCGGGCCAGAGCATCCACTGCCCGTCCATCCGGGCCAGGGGCCGCGCCGCGAGCCGGTCGGCCCGGTACCGCAGCCGGAGCCCGAGCGAGAAGCCGGTCTGGAAGATCTGGCGCAGATGCGTCTCGCGGACCACCGCCGCAGCCCGCGCCGGCTCGCCACTGCAGAGCAGCTCGAGCCCGAGGTTCAGCGTGTCCCGTGCTCGCTCGGCCGAGGCGCGGAACGCGTCGAGGTCGCCCGGGTCGGCGCCGTCGGCGATCAACGCCGCGTTGAAGACGCCGCGGAGCTCGTCGAGGACGTTCTCGGCCTCCACCGGATCCAGTCTCTCGATCGCTGCCTGGACGAAGTCCACCCGGCGCCCGGCCCGGGGAGCGAGCTGCGCCGAGGGGCTCGCCGGCGAGGCCTCGGGAAGCCGCACCGCCGCGTAGAGGCCGGCCGCGGACTCTCGGTCGGGGAAGCCCAGGTCGGCCAGCCGTGCCCCGCGGAAGCGGAGCGCCGCCTCCTCGAGCTCGCTCGGGACCTCCCACCGCACCGCCTCCAGGAGGCGGCTGAAGCCGAGCGGGTCCTCGGCCATCAGGTCCAGGAGGAGCGCCCGGAGCGCCGCCTGCTCCGGCCCCTCGAGCCTCAGCTCGACGCGGTAGCGCCCGTCGGCCGAGTCCAGAGTCGGACCCTCCACCTCCGGATCGGGGTTCTCTTCCAGGTCGTGGACCGTGGTGAGGGCCCGGAGCATCGCCTCGAGGAGCTCGAGGTCGATGCCGTGCACCTTTCCGAGGAGCTCCCCGGGCAGGTCGCCGCGCGCCGCGCGGATCCATTCCAGCAACCGGTGGGGCTCGAGCGTGTCCCCCTTCCAGGCGCCCAGGTCCACCATGGACTGGAACTGCTCGGGCGAGGCCAGCTGCACCAGCTCGGTCGCGTCGGCGAGCCCCACCTCGGCCACCGTGGCGTAGAGCTGCTCGGGGGCCATCGCCCGGACGAGGGCCCCGGCGTCGCGCGCGGACAGCAGCGCGTCGAGTCGCTCGCGGGCCGGGAGCGCCGCGATGCGCTGGAGCGCCTGGCCTCGCTCGGAGGCCACGTCCCGTCCGTTTCCGCCGGTCGCCACGCTGGGCGCCTGCCTCGCACGGCCGGGCGCGGCCGTGCAACTGCCATCGCCCGCCAGGGCGGTCTACCCCCTCCGTCGCGGCACTACTGGAGCGGCGTCAGGCACTTGGAGCTGACGTTGAAGTCCAGGAGGTACGGCTGGCTCGTCCCGTCCTTGGAGGTGAGGAGGAACTGGAGCTGGAGGTACTTGAACTGCGGCACCGGGCCGGGGGCCGCCTGGAGGTTCGCGGGCGAGGTCGTGAACGGCCCGTACTGCTGGGAGACGGTGAAGTCGGTGTTGTTCGAGCCACGGACGAAGAGCACCACCGAGGTGTTGGGCGGGGTGATGGCATCCCAGATCACCGTGTCCCACTCGGCGTAGCGCGAGCAGCCGGCCACGGTCTGGGTGAAGCTGCCCTGGCTCAGCGTGATGTGCCGCAGCTGGTACCCGGTGAAGTCCGAGTACGTGTAGAGCGCGCCGGCCTGGTTGGGCGAGGTGGTGACGCCGCCGGTGTTCCGGTCGATGCGCATCACGTTGCCGCTCTGATTGTTGACCCAGAGATTCTTGTCCTGGTCCAGGCCGATGCCGATGCTGGTCTTGCTCCAGGTGGAGGTGGCGTCGATGAGGCCGGTGGGCGTGCCGCTGGGCGGGTTGAACAGGTACACGCCGCCGTCGGTGCCGTCGAAGCCCCAGGCCAGCGCCGCCGACCCGGTGCTGGTGCCGCTCCGCTGATCCGAGTCGACCCAGACGATCCCCTGGTCGTCCACGGTGATCCCGCGCGGCGAGGCGATGGTGGTTCCCTGCGGCGAGGTCAGGGTCGGGAAGCTGAACCGGGTCCAGGTTCCGGCATCGATGGGACCTGTCCCCGGATCGTACTGGCTGACATTGGGCCCCGAGCCCCAGCCGGGAATCCACACCCGCCCCAGCTGGTCGACGGCAATGCCGTAGCCCGTACGCGGCGAGAAGCCCGAGGGCGGAGTGATGAACCCCGAGAGCAGGGCCTGGGTGTTCGCGTCGATCACCACGAGGTTGTTCCTCACGCGGTCGACGACCCAGAGCCGGTTCTTGCGGTCCACAGCCGAGCCGTAGGGCTCGATCTGCGGGACGCCGATGTAGGAGCCGCCGCCGTCGGGCAGCGAGCCGACATTGGTCCCCGGGGGGATGGGCTTGGGCACGCCGGTGAACGGATCGAGCCGCCACATGCGCCGGTCGATCCACGTCCCGACCCACACGTCGCCCGGCCCGCCCTCGGGCGCGGCGGCAATGGAGATCGAGCCCTCGCCGAAGGCGTTGTTGGGGTTGATGTTCCCCAATTCCTGGGTGAAGAGCACGCACTCGTCGTAGAGGAGCGGGTTGGTCGGGTCGCTCGGGTTGAGGTACTCGTTCGGGTCGATCACGCCGTACACAGCACCCGGTGCAGGATTGTTCGGGTCGTCGAAGCTGGTGTCGATCTTCCCGTTGCCGTTGCGGTCGATGCAGTTGAAGAGGCTGCCCGCCACCTTGGTGACGCTGAAGTACTGGCCGGTGTTCGCGGCGAAGTTGGCGACCCACATGTCGCCGTTGATGTCGATGGCAGTCCGGCTGGGGTTGTAGACGCTCGCCGCGGAGCTGTGGTTGGTCCGGCCGAGACCGTCGAGCGGGAAGACGCTGATGTACCGGCCCACCTCGTGGATGCCGCCGTCGGGGAGCAGGTTCTTGGTGTCGTACTTGGAGACGGTCCCCATCTTCCAGTTGGCGATCCACGCGTAGTTGATCTGGACGTCCTGGCTGTTGAGGGTGATCCGACCCATCGGGTCGACCGTCACGCCGTCGCCGCTCGTCCCGACGCCCCCGTCGAGGTTGAAGCCCCCGTCCGGCGGGAAGTCGATGGTGCCGCTGAAGCCGCCGTCCACCGTGGGTGGGCAGACGATGATCTGGCAGGGGTCGGTGATGGACTGGCCGCCGTCTGGCCCGGCGTCGCCGCCTCCGATGACGTTGCCCC
Organism: Myxococcaceae bacterium; assembly: GCA_035501615.1. Taxonomy (GTDB): domain Bacteria; phylum Myxococcota; class Myxococcia; order Myxococcales; family Myxococcaceae; genus RPRB01. Next base: position 60,524 of record DATJVY010000152.1, on the reverse strand, counting down.
CGTCTCCACCGCCGCCCGGGTTCGAGCCGACCCGCGGGAAGATGGAGACGTCCCCGTTGCAGGTGCAGCCGGACACTGCGGTGATCGCGGCGGCGACCATCAGGAAGGGCAACGCCCGGCGGGTCATCGACGGTGTCTTCACGCGGTGTGGCTCGGGCCCGGTGCGCCGGTGGACACACGGTGGGCCATCAAGGAGGGAATCATCGGTGGGCCTCCCCGGTCGGTCAACACTCGGGGGGCCTCAGGAGGTCGCCATCCAGAGGGCCTCCCAGACTTCAGGCACGCCCAGCTTTTCCGTTGCCGAGAAACCCACCACCGTGTCACGCGGGACCGACAGGCGCTCCGCCGTTGCAGCGAGGCGCGGCTTCCGGTGCGACTTCCCGAGCCGGTCCAGCTTGGTCGCGGCGACCAGCACCCGCCGGCCCGCGGCGGTGAGGTAGGCCAGTGTGCGGACGTCGTCCTCGGTGGCACCCACCTCGGCGTCGACGATGGCGACCACGCCCCTCAGCGGCAACCGCTGCCGCAGGTAGGTGGTGATCATCCGCTCCCACCCCGAACGTTCTTCCTTCGACACCTTCGCGAAGCCATAGCCTGGCAGGTCCGCGAGGCGCACCGTCCGGCGGGCGCGGTCGCGCTCGAGTTCCACCTCGAAGAAGTTGAGGGTCCGGGTCCGGCCCGGCGTTCCCGAGACGCGGACGAGCTTCCGCCGTCCGGTGAGGGCGTTGATCATCGACGACTTGCCGACGTTGCTCCGCCCGACGAAGGCGATCTCCGGGATGTCTCCCGCGGGCCAGCCGGCCTCCTCCACCGCGGTGGTGAGGAAGCGCGCCTCGAGGACCCGGATCACCGCTCGGCGCGGGGGGGCGTCGGGGGGCCGCGCTTGTGCCGCTCGGCGGTCCAGTGGTCCATGGCCTTGAGCTTCTCGGCGAACTGGAAGGGGCGGAGCGAGGGCGAGCTCGGCTCGTGGCAGCTCCGGCACGACCTCTCCGAGGGGTCCTGGAGGCCCACCAGGCGCGCCAGCTCGGGGTCCTTCATCACGTAGGCCGGCGCGTAGTACTGGCCGCCGCCGTGGCAGGTCTCGCAGCCGATGCCGGCCATGCCCTGGTCGGTCAGGTTCGGGGCATGGCAGGTGGTGCAGCGTGCGTCCTTCTGCTGGTCGGGCCCGAGCGACTCCATCGAGCGGGCATGCTTGGAGGCCCTCCAGGCCGCGTAGGCGTCGGGGTGGCAGCCCTTGCAGCTCTCGGGGCCGAGGAAGTCGGCTCCGGCCGCCACCGCGGAGGAGAGCACGGCCAGCGCGAGCGCCCAGCGGGTTGCACGAGGGAGGTTCATCGAGCAGCCCCGGCAGATACCAGACCTCACCGTCCCCCTGGCAAGCCATGCTAGAGCTGGAGGGCCCCTCCATGAGCTCCTTCGCCCCGAGGCGCCTCGCGGTCCTGGCAGTCCTCCTCGGCTCGGCGGTCGCCGCGGCCAAGCCCTGGAACGGCATCGAGCCCGGCGTCTCCCGGCGCGACGACGTGCTGAAGCGGTTCGGCCCGCCCTCCAAGACGGTCACCGTCTCCGGCAAGGAGGTGCTGGCCTACCTCGACTCACCGGCGATGAAGGGGACCTCCCAGGCACAGTTCCGGGTGGACCCACCCAGCTCGGTGGTGGAGCGCATCGACGTCTTCCCCTCCGCGGTCATCGACCACGACACGGTCGAGGCGACCTTCGGCCCGGCCTGCCCGAAGGGCAACGCCCAGCCGGCGGCCTGCTTCCAGAAGAAGCTCACCGACGACTTCCGCACCTACTACGTCTACGCCCGGCTGGGTCTGGCGGTGTTCTTCGACGACTCGGAGGACCGGGTGCAGTCCTTCGTGTACACCGCTCCCCGCCCGCTCCCCGCTCCCCGCCCGCTCCCCGCTCCCCCGCCGGCGACCGCCCCCACGCCGGCGCCACCCACCCCCTCGCGCTGATGCGGGTGGTGGGGCTCACCGGCGGCATCGCCTCGGGCAAGAGCACCGTGAGCGCGATGTTCCGCGACCTCGGGGCGGACGTCATCGACGCCGACGCCGTGGCCCGGGACGTGGTCGCCCCGGGGACACCGGGCCTGGAGGAGGTGGCCCGGCGCTTCCCCGGCGTCGTCGACGCCAGCGGGCGGCTGGACCGGGCCGCGCTCGGCACGCGGGTCTTCGCCGACGCAGAGGAGCGGAGGGCGCTGGAGGCCATCCTCCATCCGCGGATTCGCCAGGAGGTCGCGCGGAGGACGGAGGCCCTGGCCCGCGCCGGGGTGCGGGTGGTGCTGTACGACGCGGCGCTGCTCATCGAGAACGGGCTGGACCGGGGACTGGACGGGGTGATCCTCGTCTCGGCGCCCGAGGCGGCCCAGCGGGCACGGCTCGCCGCCCGCGACGGCCTGGACGAGGCGGCCATCTCGGCACGGCTGGCGGCGCAGATGCCCCTGGCCGAGAAGCGGGCGCACGCCACCTGGGTGGTGGACAACGGCGGCCCCCTGGAAGAAACGCGGGCCCAGGTCCGGTGGATCTGGGAGCAGATCCGCGGGAGCGGCTAAGGTGCCCGGCCCGGGCGGAGCCCCCATGACCACCAACCAAGGCGCCACGCTGGTCACCGGCTATCCGGGCTTCATCGCCAAGCGGCTGGTGGAGCACCTCGCCCACGAGGGGAAGGGGCGCATCTTCGCCCTGGTGCAGCCGCGGCTGGTCGAGGAGGCGAAGGCCATCGCCTCCCGGCTGAATGGCACCCCGCTCGAGGTGCTGGCCGGCGACGTGACCGACCTCCACCTCGGGCTGTCGGGCGAGGAGGTGGAGCGGGTGGCGAGCAGCGTCACCCGGGTATTCCACCTCGCGGCGCTGAACCAGCTCACCGTCTCGCGCGAGGTCGCCTGGCGGACCAACGTGGACGGGACCCGCAACGTCGTAGACCTGGCCCGGGAGTGCCGCCGGCTGGAGCGGCTGGTGCACTTCAGCACCTGTCACGTGGCAGGAGTGCGCGAGGGCGTCATCGCCGAGGACGAGCTCGACCGTGGGCAGGAGTTCCGCAACGGCTGGGAGGAGACCAAGTTCCACGCCGAGAAGGCGATGGTCCGAGCTGGCGAGTCGCTCCCGGTCACCATCGTGCGCCCCTCCACGGTGGTGGGCGACTCGCGGACCGGGGAGATCGACCGCTTCGAGGGCCCCTACGCGCTGGGCATCCTCCTGGTCGCGAGCCCGCTGGTGGTTCCACTCCCGCTCCCCGGCAACGGCATCGCGCCCCTCAACGTGGTGCCGGTGGACTTCGTGGTCCGCGCGGCGGTCCATCTGGCGGCCGACCCTCGAGCGCGGGGGAAGACCTTCCACCTCGTCGACCCGAACCCGATGAGCGTCGCGCGGGTCTACGAGCTCATCGCCGAGCGCGCCAACCGCCGCCTCCCGAAGCTCACCTTCCCCGCCCGCGCCGCCGAGGCCGTGCTCCGTCTTCCGCTGCTCGAGCGGGTGACGCGGCCGCAGCGCGCGGCGCTCGGGTACATCAACCAGCTGGCCTGGTTCACCAGCAGCAACACCCTCGAGCTGCTGGAGGGCACCGGCATCCGCTGCCCGCGGCTGTCCACCTACCTGGACACGCTCATCGCCTACGTGCGCGAGGACTACGCGCGCCGGCAGGCGGCCGAGGCAGAGACGCTGGTGGAGGACCCGCTGGACGAGACGGCGAACGCGTGAGCATCGCTGCGGGACAGACCTTCACGCTCGTCCGCGAGTGCGACCGCTACCGTTCGCTCTACTACGCGGGGGCGAGCGGCGACTTCAATCCCATCCACATCGACCCCGAGGTGGGGCAGGCCGCGGGGCTCGGGGGCGTCATCCTCCAGGGGCTGTGCACGCTCGCCTGGGCGACGGACGCTTTCGCGCGCTTCCTCGGGGACCCGGGGCTGGTGACCGGGGTGAAGGCGCGGTTCAGCAAGCCGGTGCGCCCGGAGGACACCGTTCGCTTCGAGGGAACGGTGACCGAGGCCGCGGCCGGTGTCGTGCGGGCGGGCGTGGTGGCGCGGAACCAGGCCGGGGACGAGGTGCTGAAGAACGTCCAGCTGGAGGGACGCGCGCGGGGGGTGGGTGGCGAGGTGGAGCGCGCGGTCTGGGCGGACGGTCGCATCCCCCAGGTGACGCCCCAGCTCGCGCAGGCGGCCGAGGTTCTCCGGATGACCCGGCCAGAGCTGCTGGACGAGGCGCGCCTGGTGACCTCGCCGCGATCCCCTGCGGACCCGGCCGGTCCCGCTGCGGGGCCCGGACGCACGGCGATGGGCCGGACCTGGGGCCCGTTCCGGTACGTGGTGGGGGCGGAGAAGATGCGCGAGTACGCGGTCGCCATCTCCGGTGGCGTTCCCTCCTACGCCTCGACCGGCCTGCCCGAGGATCTCCACCCCGTGCTCCACGACGAGATCGCGGCCGCCCGGTCCTCCTGGGGATCGATCATCGCCTTCCCGATGTTCGCGGTGCTGTTCTCCATCGCGCCGGCCCAGGCGGCGCTGCTCGACCCGGCGATGGAGGTGGACGTCTTCCGCGTCCTGCACGGGGAGCAGGAGTTCGAGTTTCGCGAGGTGCTTCGCCCGGGCGACGTGCTGGAGACGGTCGGCACGCTGGATTCCCACTCCCGCCGAGGAGCGAACGAGCTGTTCGTCATCCGCACCGACTCGATGAACCAGCACGGACGACTCGCGGTCCGCGGGCGCTTCACCGCCTTCGTCCGGGGCTGAGCCGCTCAGCTCACGATGACGCGCTGATCGAGGAGCTGGGCGAGGATGCGCGCGGTGTCGAGCCGGGTCATCCCCGAGACGCTGAAGAGGTCCTCGAAGGTGAGCGTCCCGTCGATCTGCGCCAGCATGAAGCCGGCACGGTGGTCGAGGTTCAGCCAGATGACCTCGTCGTCCTTGAGCCGGACGCGAGGCACCGCGCCGAGCTTGCCGATCTTCGACTCGTAGATGGTCTGCAGCTTGGCCTCGCTCCGGGAGAGGGCGTCGGAGAGGCCGGTGAGCTCCGGGTTCAGCCCCTGGGCCTGGAGGAGCAGCTCGCGGGCGCCGCTGTGGTCGTCCAGGTTCTGCAGCTCGCGCGCCCGCTCGAAGAGCCGCACCGCCTCCGAGCGCGGGTCGCGGGGGGCCGGGAGCGGCGTGAGCCCGGTGACGCCACGGGGCTCGGCCAGCAGCTCCAGCGCGTCCTCCGGACCCTCGGGGGCGAGCAGAGTCGGCCCCTCGCCCTCGGCGCCCCAGGCGTCGCTCGGCTGCACCCGGGGAGGCGCCTTCGCCGCCGGGATGGTCGGAGGGGCGGAGGCGGCGGCGGGGCCGCGCGGCGGAGAGAGCACGCTGCCCGCACCCGCCGGGGTGAGCGGGACGGCCCCCACCCCCTTCGACGGCGTCGTGACCGGCCCGCTCGCGGGCATGGGCCAGGGCAACGGCTGCTGGGAGGGGCCGAGCCAGGGGGGAGGCGGCGTGGGGCCTCCGGGGACGGCCGCCGGCGGGAGCGGGACGGGCCCGGTGGTGCGCTGCGGAGCACCCGGGGGAGGCGCGGCCTCGCGCGCGGCGGAGGCGGCCGCCACGGCCGGAACCGTACCGGCGCCAGCTGCACCCGTCGACGGAAGTGGAACCGCCCCCGTCCGCGGGGGCTCGCCCCCCGGGGGTCCACGCCCGCCCGCGGACGGCGAAGGCGCCATCGGACCGGAGGCGACCGGCGGAGCGAGCCCCGAGGGTAGCGGGATGGGCCCGCTGTTACGGGAGGGCGTGGCCGGCGGCGGCCCGCGGACCGGGGCGGGCGCCGGAGTTGGCGTCCGGCGCGCCTCGGCCGCACCCGCCGACGCGGGCAGCGGGACGGGTCCCGGGGGGGTGCCGGCCGCTCCGGCCGGAGCAGTCGCGGCGGCCCGCGCCGGAGGGGGCGCGGGGGCCGGAGAGAGCGCGGGGCCGCCCTTCGGCGCGGCCGGCGCGTCCCGGGGCGGCAGCGGCGACGGGCCCCAGGGAAGGGTGAACGACGGCGAGGGCTGCTCGCCCGCGGCGCTCCCCTGCGCGCCCTGGACGAAGAATCGGGCCGTGTTGCCAGACGGCGGCGCGTTCCACCACTCCTCGGGCATCGACGTCGGGGCCGCCGGCTCGTCCTGGAACAGCCGCGGCAGCGGGACGGAGAAGAGGTCGGTCCGGGTGACCGGCACGTCGCGCAGCTCTTCTGGAACGGCCTCCGACTCCGGCAGCGAGTGCCCGAGCAGCTCGCGCGCGCGGATGCTGTCCGGGTCCAGGCGCAGCGCCTGCTCGAAGAGCCGCCGCGCCCCGTCCAGGTCGCCGCTCATCTTCAGCCACAGCCCGGCCTCGAGCAGCTGGTTGGCCCGCGCACTCACTGCGGTCTGGCCCCCAGTCGCTCGAGCACGCCGACGAAGAGCACCCGGGTCCGCTCCAGCTGGTCCACCCAGTCGCTGAGGGCCGCGAGGTCGTCGCCCTCGGCGGCGGCACGGGCCGAGGCGATGACCTCCTCGGCGCGGCGGAGCGCCTCACGCCCGAACTCGCTGCTCCCGGTGAGCTGACGCACCCGGGGGATGAGCGCGGACACCTCGGCCGCCGCCGTCGAGACCATGTTCCGCTTCTGCTCCACCTCGGAGGAGATGCGCGCCTCGAGCATGGTGTCCGCCTGCTGCTCGAGGATGCCCTTGAGCTCCTCCGCGGTGAGTCCGCCCGAGGCGGTGACGGTGATCGACTGCTCCAGCCCCGTCTCCTTGTCGCGCGCCGAGACGGAGACGATGCCCTCGGAGTTGATCTCGAAGGTGACGTCGATCTCCACCTCCCCTCGGGGGGCCAGCCGGAGTCCGGAGAGGATGAACTCGCCCAGGAGCTCGTTCTGGTGGGCCAGCTCGCTCTCCCCCTGCAGCACCATGATCTTCACCGTGGTCTGGCCGTCGCGGCTGGTGTGGAAGGTCTCGGTGGTGGAGGTGGGGACGGTGGTGTTCTTGGGGATGAGGACCCGGTTGTAACCCCCGGCGATGGCCACCCCGAGGCTCTGGGGGGTGACGTCGAGGAGGAGCACCTGGCTGGAGGGCTGCATCAGCGCGTCCGCCTGGAGGGCTGCGCCGAGGGCCACCACCTCCTCGGGGTGCACGCCCTTCGATGGCTCGCGCTGGAAGTGCTTGCGGACCGCGGCCTGCACCGCGGGCATGCGGGTCATCCCTCCGACGAGGACGATCTCCCGCAGCTCGTCGGGATGGACCTTCGCCTCGCCGAGGACCTTCTCGGCGATCTCCACCGTGCGCTCCACCAGGTCCTTGGTGAGCTCCTCGAGCGTCGCCCGGGAGAGGCTCGCCTGGAGGTGGATGGCCGAGGTCCCGCCCGGCGGGGTGTAGAGGAACGGGAGGTTGACGTTGGTCTCGTGCACCTCGGAGAGCTCGATCTTCGCCCGCTCGGCGGCGTCCTTCAGCCGCTGCAACGCCATCCGCTCCTTGCGAAGGTCGACGCCGTGCTCCTTGGCGAAGTTCATCACCAGCGACTCGATGATGCGGTTGTCGAAATCCTCGCCGCCCAGGTAGGTGTCCCCGCCAGTGGCCACCACGTCGAACACGCCCTTGGCCACCTCGAGCACGCTGACGTCGAGGGTGCCACCGCCCAGGTCGAAGACGGCGATCTTCCCGGTCACCTGCTTGCCGAAGCCGTAGGCCAGCGCTGCCGCGGTGGGCTCGTTGAGGATCCGCAGCACGTCCAGCCCCGCGATGCGGCCGGCGTCCTTGGTGGCCTGGCGCTGCCCGTCGTTGAAGTAGGCGGGCACCGTCACCACCGCCTTGCTCACCGCCCTGCCGAGGAACGCCTCGGCGTCGAGCTTCAGCTCCCGGAGGACCGCCGCGGAGATCTCCGGCAGCGAGACCGCCTTGTCCGCCATCTGGACCCGGACGTCGTCGTGCTCGCCACAGACGATGCGGTAGGGCAGCGTCTGCAGCGCCCGGCGGATCTGGTCGGAGCTGAACTTGCGGCCGATGAGCCGCTTGCTGGCGTAGACGGTGTTCTCCGGATTGGTGATGGCCTGGCGCTTGGCCAGCTGTCCCACCAGCCGCTTCCCGACGCTGGTGACGGCAACCACCGACGGGGTGAGGGTCTGCCCGGTCCGGTTCTTGATGACGTGCGGCTGACCTCCCTGGACGATGGCCACCACGCTGTTGGTGGTCCCGAGGTCGATGCCGATGACGGGCTCGTGTTCTGCCATCCCTGAGGGCTTCAGCGTACCTGACGGAGGAGGGCCTTGGCCTCCGCGTTCCGGGGGTCCAGCTTCAGGACGGCCTCGAGATGTCGGCGCGCCACCGAGCCCATCCCCATCCGGAGGCAGATCTCCGCCAGGACCAGGTGCGACGGCAGGTGGTCCGCCCGGAGTGACACCGCCCGCTGGGCGTGGTTCCGGGCCTCGGCCAGGGGGCGCCCGGTCCTCATCAGCCACCGGGCCGCCTCGTAGGCCGCGTCCGCCCGGGTGGGGTCGAGCCCGGCCGCGCGGGTGTAGGCGTCGGCCGCCGCAGCCGCGTCCCCCATCTGCGCCGCGGCGCTCCCCGAGCGCATCTCGTCGTCGGCGCGACGGCTGGCGAGCTGCTGCTTGGCCTCGGTCTCCAGGCCGGGAGCCCGTTCCCGCGCGACGTTCCCGCCGAGCGCCTTCGCCTGCTCGAGCAGGTGCAGGGCCTTCTCGGGGGCGGTCTTCATCTGCCGCTGCGCCTCCTCGACCAGCGCCGTCGCCCGGGCGGTCCGGGCGAGGTACGGGTGCCGGGCGAGCCGGGCCCTCCTCTCCTCGGCGCGGGCGTCGACGGCGGGAGTGCTGCCGGTCGTCGAGCGTCCCGGACGGCTCGGGCCGCCGCTGGAGGGCTGCGGGCTCTTGCGGTGCGCCTCGATGAGCGCCTCGTGCGCGTCGCTCAGGCGGTGGAAGATGCGCTCCAGCCGCGCCTTGTAGCTGCCGAGCGACTTGCCGTAGTAGCGGTCGGGGTGGAACACCCGGCTCGCCTCGAAGTAGGCGAGCTTGACCGCCTCGGCGCTCGCCCCCGGCTTCAGGCCGAGGACGGTCCAGTGGTCCCGGTCGAGCAGCGCCTCGCGGGCGAGGATCTCCCGCTTGCGGTCCAGGGGGAGGTCCACCTCTTCCGACAGTGCGTCTTCCTGGGTGCGATCCGTGTTGCTGGGCAAGACCGTCGGTCCCCCACGGGACGCTTCCGCCTTCGTCACGCTATCGTGCGGCGTCGCAGGTGGTCAAACCTGCGACCGAGGTGGGGCGACCGCGACCACGGCCTCCTCGAGGATGCGGAGCCCCTCGTCGAGCTCGTCGAGGGTGACGATGTACGGCGGTGCAAGACGCACCGTCCGGTCACCGGCGAGGTTGCAGAGCATCCCCCGCTCCCGGCACCGGGTGACCACCGGGCCGGCGTCGAACGACAGCTCGATGCCGACCAGCAGGCCGCGCCCGCGGACCTCCCGGACCAGCGTGGGCTGGCGCGCCTGCATCGCCCGGCCCCCGGCCAGGAGGTGCTCGCCCTTGTCTAGGTTTCCGGCCAGGACGCGGGGGTCGCTCGCCAGGCGCACCGTGGCCACGGCGGCGGCGGCGGCCACCGGGTTGCCGCCGAACGTGCTCCCGTGCGAGCCGGGCACCAGGGCGGTCCCCGCGGCCTCGGTGCACACCATCGCCCCGATGGGGAGCCCGTTGGCGAGGCCCTTGGCGAGGCTGAACCCGTCGGGACGGATGCCCTCGTGCTGGAAGGCGAACATCTTCCCCGTTCGCCCGAGGCCGGTCTGGACCTCGTCGATCAGGAGCAGGACGCCGGACTCGTCCGCGAGGGTGCGGAGCGCGCGGAGGAAGCCCTGCGGTGCGGCGCGCACCCCACCCTCGCCCTGGATCGGCTCGACGAGGATGGCCGCGGTCCGGGGGCCCACCGCGTTCCGCACCGCCTCGAGGTCGCCGTAGGGCACGTGGACGACGCCAGGGAGCAGCGGCTCGAATCCCTTCTGGTACTTGGGCTGACCGGTGGCCGTCACGGTGGCCAGGGTGCGGCCGTGGAAGCTGGTCTCGAAGCAGACGAACTCGAATCGGCCTGGCTGCCCGCGCGCGTGCTGGGTCTTGCGAGCGAGCTTGAGGAGCGCCTCGTTGGCCTCGGCTCCCGAGTTGCAGAAGAAGGCGCGGTCCAGCCCGGAGAGCGAGGTCAAGAGCTCGGCCAGCGCCACCTGGGGCTCGGTGTAGAAGACGTTGGACGTGTGCCAGATCCGGTCGAGCTGGGCCTTGGCCGCCGCGGTGATCTCCGGGTGACAGTGGCCGAAGGGCAAGGTGGCGATGCCGCCCAGGAGGTCGAGGTAGACGTTGCCGTCCGCGTCCCAGGCCCGGACGCCCTGGCCGCGCTCGAGCACGATGGGCTGCTGCTTGTAGTTCTGGAGGAGGTGGGCGCGCGCCCGGTCCATCACCGCACGGTTCCTGGAGGGCAGCGGGCGCTCGACGCCGGGGACGACGGACTGCGGGATGGGCACGGGGGGATCCTCTGTGGGTCAGAGAATATAGCGAGAGAGGTCCTCGTCCTCGACGACCTCGCGCAGGCGGCTCTTCACCACGGCGGCGTCCACCACCTCGTCGCGCGAGCGGCCGGGGTCGCTGGCCTCGAACGACACCGGGTCCAGCAGCCGCTCGAGGATGGTGTGCAGCCGGCGGGCGCCGATGTCCTGGGTGCGCGCGTTCACCAGCGCGGCAATCCGGGCCACCTCCGTCAGGGCGTCATCGGTGAAGTGGAGGGAGACGCCCTCGGTCTCGAGGAGCGCGGTGTACTGGCGAATGAGGGAGTTGCGGGGCTCCTTGAGGATGCGGACCAGGTCCTCCTGCCGGAGCGGCTCGAGCTCGACCCGGATGGGGAAGCGGCCCTGCAGCTCGGGGATGAGGTCCGAGGGCTTGCTGACGTGGAAGGCGCCGGCGGCGATGAACAGCACGTGGTCGGTCTTCACCGGGCCGTACTTGGTGGTGACGGTGCTGCCCTCGACGATGGGGAGGATGTCGCGCTGGACGCCCTCGCGGCTGACGTCCGGGCCGGCGCCACGGGACCCGCCCTCGCGGCTGGCGATCTTGTCGATCTCGTCGATGAAGATGATGCCGCTGGACTCGGCGCGGAGCAACGCCTCGCGGTTGACCCGGTCCTGGTCGACCAGGCGTCCCGCCTCCTCCTGGGCGAGGAGCTCCAGCGCCTCGGGGACGGTCACGCTCCGCCGTCGGGTGCGGGCCATGCCGGGCATGGACCGGAAGAGGTCGGAGAGGTTGACGCCGATCTCCTCCATTCCCTGGCCCGAGAAGTTGCGGAGGAAGGTGGGCCCGGCGTCGGCAACGTCGAGCTCCACCGTGCGGTCGTCCAGGGTGCCGGCGCGGAGCTGGGCCCGGAGCTTCTCCCGCTCGGGATCGCCGATCCGGCTGGGCGGCGGAGGCGGAGGCGCGAACCCCATCGGTCCCGGCCGCGCCGATGGCGGCGGACCGTGCGCGAGCAGCTCGACCAGCCGATCCTCGGCGGCCTCGCGGGCCCGGGTGCGGACCTTGGCGGTCTCCTCCTCGCGAACGAGCGAGATCGAGGCCTCCACGAGGTCGCGGACCATCGACTCGACGTCGCGGCCGACGTAGCCGACCTCGGTGAACTTGCTGGCCTCGACCTTCACGAAGGGGGCCTGGGCGAGGCGGGCCAGCCGGCGGGCGATCTCGGTCTTCCCCACGCCGGTGGGGCCGATGAGGATGATGTTCTTCGGGGTGATCTCGTCCTTGAGGTCGCCGGTCACGCGCTGGCGTCGCCAGCGGTTGCGGAGTGCGATGGCCACCGCGCGCTTCGCGGCGCCCTGCCCCACGATGTACCGATCCAGCTCGGAGACGATCTCCCGGGGTGTGAGGTTGGCGCCGCCCGCGGGCATCGTCTCAGAGCTCCTCGAAGCTGAGGTTCCGGTTGGTGTAGATGCAGGTGTCGGCGGCGATGCCGAGCGAGACCTCGGCGATCTGTCGGGCGCTGAGCGTGGAGTGGTCGAGGAGCGCCCGGGCGGCGGCGAGCGCATAGGGGCCGCCGGAGCCCACCGCGGCGGCGCCGAAGTCGGGCTCGATGACGTCCCCTGCCCCGCTGAGCACGAAGGTCCGCTCGACGTCGGCCACCACCAGGAGCGCCTCGAGCCGGCGGAGGAACCGGTCGGTGCGCCAGTCCTTGCCGAGCTCCACGCAGGCCCGGGCGAGGTTGGCCTTGTACTCCTGCAGCTTCGCCTCGAAGCGCTCGAAGAGGGTGAAGGCGTCGGCGGTGCTGCCCGCGAATCCGGCGAGCACGCGGCCGTCACCGAGCCGGCGTACCTTCCTCGCGCTGGCCTTCATCACCGTCTTGTCGAGGGTCACCTGGCCGTCGCCGCCGAGCACCACCCGGCCGTCGCGGCGGACGCAGAGAATGGTCGTTCCGTGGAACATCGTGAGGTTCGGGCCATCTAACAGCCGGATGGGTGCCGTTCCATCCCCGTCTGCGCTCGTCGAGCTTGCTCCAGCCGGCTCGCCTGGCTGACCCCTCGGAGGAGCTCTCGGCGGGAGACGGCACATCGGCCGATCGATTGCGCACGGTCCCGGGGTCGAGCGCGCGTCCCCTCCCGCCCGCGACGCACGCTGACCTGCTCGGTCAGGCGTGCGGATGAGTCCGGTCGTAGACCGCCTGGAGCTGCTCGATGCTCACCTGGGTGTACCTCTGGGTCGTGGACAGGCTGGCGTGGCCGAGCAGCTCCTGGATGACCCGGACGTCCGCGCCGCCGGCGAGCAGGTGCGTCGCGAACGAGTGGCGCAGCGCGTGCGGGCTCACCCTCCGCTGCAGCGCGAGCTGGAGCACCGTCCGGTCCAGGTGGCGGGCGACGCTCCGGGAGGTCAGACGGCCGCCCCGATGGTTGAGGAAGAGCGCGGACGGGTCCTGGCCGGGGGCGGCCTTCGCGAGCAGCTCGCCGCGACGCTCGAGCCAGCGGCGGAGCGCGCTGACGCAGCCGGGGTTCATCGGGCAGAGGCGCTCCTTCCTGCCCTTGCCGAACACCCGGACCGTGCGCGAGCGCAGGTCGAGGTCGTCCACGTCGAGGCCGCAGGCCTCGCTCACCCGGAGCCCGGAGCCGTAGAGGAGCTCGAACAGCGCCCGGTCGCGGAGCCCGAGCACGCCCTCCTTGCCGGGAACGGCGAGCACCGCGAACACCTCGTCGACGCCGAGCACGCGGGGAAGACGCACCGGGAGCTTCGGGCTCCGGACCGTCTTCGCGGGGTTGGAGGCCACCCGGCCGGTGGAGACCAGGTGGCGGTAGAGGGCGCGGACGGAGGCCAGCGCCCGGGCCCGGCTCCGGGGCGCATGGTCGACCGCGAGCGTTCCGAGCCATCCGCGGATGACGCCGTGGTCGGCGGTGGCCAGATCGCGGCCGGCGCCGTCGAGGTAGCGCACGAAGGCACGCACGTCGGAGAGGTACGCCTTCACCGTGTGGGGCGAGCTCCCCCGGGCGTGGGTGAGCGTGTCGACGAAGCCGTCGATCCAGTCGAGCTGCATCGCACGGCAGCGTACGGAGCGACGGGCAATGACGCGACTTTTCTTGCGGAACGGCCGGTCAGTCCGTGGCCAGCGTGGACGTGCTCGAGCGACGCGGAGCACGGTGGCGTAGGCGTCGACGGCCCCACGCGACAGGGCGTCCCAGCGACGATGCGCGGCGAGAGGCCCGAGCCCACGAACAGCAGGACCCGCACGCTCATCCGGCAGGCGGAGTCTCGCCGGGCAGGGATTGCGCGGCGACGAGCGCATCTCCCGGGCTTCCCTTCCAGCAGACGAAGCTGGCCTTGCCGGTCGAGCTCATCGCCTGGATGAAGGCCTGGTGATCGAACCCCGGCAGGCGGACGAGGCGGCCCACCAGCTCCATGGCGATCGAGTTGGGGACGACGCAGCCACTGCCGTCGGCGCCGCGAAGGACGAGGAACACGTCGTCGGCCAGGGGCCCGTCGCCGGTGGTCAGGACCCCGACCTCCACCAGCTGACTCCAGGGAACCGACCTCGGAGGGGCGCCCGGCGCCAGCACGGAGATGACCTGCTCGTCGAGCGCGACCGAGGCGTCCCCGGCCGAGCCACCGGCGCGCCGCCGCCAGCTGGCGAACGCGGCGAGCGCGAGCAGGGCCGCCCCCATCCAGCCTGGAAATAGCCGGCCGCTCACTCCACCGAGCACGAGGGAGACCAGGGCGAGGACCCCGAGGGCGGCGGCGGGCCTCACGGCACCTGGTCGCAGACGTACAGCCCGGACCGCTCCCCCTGCGAGACGAGGTAGACCACCTTGCTCCCCTGCGGGTCGGCGAAGAGCGCCGGCAGGAGGATGCGCTCCTCGAGGGTGACCCGGACGCCAGTCTTCAGATTCAGGACGGCCACGTCGTACGTCTCGGCGTCGGTCCTGGCGTAGGTGACCAGGAGACGGTTGCCGGCGTCGCTGGGGCGGAAGCCGAAGATGCCCTCCAGCACGGGGACCGGCTTTCCGTCGGGGACTCCGGGGTCGAGGCGCTCCAGCGTGCAGGCACGGGCCTCGCGGATGCACTCGCTCCTCAAGTAGAGCGAGCCGCTCGGTCCGAAGTCGTAGCCGTAGACGTTGGCCATCACCGCGGAGGGGGAAGGCTTCCCCCGGACGTAGAGCCAGAGGTCGACCGAGGGGAGCGGCTGGAAGACGCGCAGGTTGAACGCCAGGTACCGGTTGTCGGGGCTCCAGATCCAGGTGGTCACCCGCCTCCCGAGCTCGACCGGCGCGCCGTCCGGGAGCGGCGCGTAGGTGAGACGGCCCCACTTCTGCTGCTCGTCGTAGTTGGCGAGGGCGGCGACGGCCTTCCCGTCCGGGGCGAAGGAGAAGTCACCGACGCGCTCGGCGACGGTGCGGCCCGCGCCGCCGGCGCCCGGCCCAACGACCAGGTTGCCGATGGAGGAGGCTCGCTCCCGCTCGATGCGGGCCAGCTGCGCACCATCGGGCGAGAAGGCGAACGGGCCGGTGCCGGTCACCACCCGGGCGGGCTTGCCGTCGGGGAGCGGTGCCACCCAGAGGTCGCGGCCGTCCCGGACCACGGTGCTCTTGACCGCGAAGGCGACGCGCTTGCCGTCGGGACCGAGCGTCCAGTCGCCCACCGAGTCCCCGAGCCGCAGCGCGGGCCGGTTCCCCTCGACCGCGATTCGCTCCAGCGCGCCGCCGGCCGAGGTCCGGTGGTGGACCAGGAGGAACGCGCCGTCGGGGGTGAACTGGGCGGTGGAGACGTCGGTGGCCACCGCGCGGGCGGGACTTCCCGCCTGGAGCGCGGCCACCCGGAGCACGCCTCCGTCGACGTAGGCGAAGGCGCTTCCGGTGGGGCTGACGCTGACGAACGAGACCTCCCGACCCCGGAGCTCGGGCTCTCCGGTCGACCCGAGCGGGAAGGTGCGAAGGGTGCCGGCCTCGGCGGCGGCGTTGTAGCCGTCGACGAAGAGGAGCCAGCGCGAGTCGGGGCTGAAGAGGACGCTGCCCGGCCGGTTGGAGACGCCCTGTCCGACGAAGCGGACCACGCCATCCTTGAGCGAGACCACCCCGAGCTCGCCGAGGGCCATGAGCGGCGAGACGCCCTGGATGGCCGGGCGCTTCGGGTTGCGGAGGAACGTCGCCCAGGCGCCGTCCTTGGTGAGCTTGAGGTCGGCCACCGGTCCCGCGGCGAGGCGCTTGCCGAGGCCACCGACGAGGGGCTTCTCGGCCGTGGGCGCCGGGCCGCCTCCGCCCTTGCTGCAGCCGCCGAGGGCGTCCGCCAGGAGCAGGGTCGCCATCAGGGCTCGGGTCCGGGTGCTCACCGGGCCACCGCCGCTGGAGCCACCCCGTCCACGCCCGCGGACTCCCCCGTCCACGACGAAGTCTCAGAGAACTCGTCTCGGACCCAAGAGTGAAGCGCGGCGCGCGCGCGCGTGGCGTGGGCCTCGCGGCGTCCGGACTTCGGGACCCGGCCCGCCAGCGGCGGGAACAGCCCGAAGGTCACGTTCGACGGCTGGTACTCCGTCCCGGGCGGGTGCGCCGCCCCCGTCACGTGCCGGTAGAGCGCCCCGAGCGCCGTCTCCGCCGGAGGCGGCACGAAGCGCCGGCCCCCCCGCCGGGCCGCCACCGCCAGGGCCACCAGGTAGCCGGACGCCGCGGACTCGACGTAACCCTCTACCCCCGAGATCTGCCCCGCGAACCACACCCGCCGCTCGGCCCGGAGCGCGAGATCCTCCCCGAGCAACCTCGGCGCATCGATGAAGGTGTTGCGGTGGATCTGCCCCATCCGCAGGAACTCGGCCTCCCCCAGCCCCGGAAGCGTCCGGAACACCCGACGCTGCTCCGGCCAGGTCAGCCGCGTCTGGAACCCCACCAGGTTGTACGCCGTCGCCCCCAGGTCCTCCTGGCGCAGCTGGACCACCGCGTAGGACCGCCGGCCGGTCCGCGGATCGACCAGACCCACCGGCTTCATCGGCCCGTGCGCGAGCGTCTCCGGTCCCCGCTCGGCCATCACCTCGATGGGAAGGCAGCCCTCGAAGTAGCGCGGTTCCTCGAACGCGTGGGGCGGTACCTTCTCCGCCGTGAGCAGCGCGCCGACGAAGGCCCGGTAGGCGGCCTCGTCCAGCGGGAGGTTGAGGTAGTCCGCCCCGTCGCCCCGACCCCAGCGGCTCGCACGGTAGGCCACCCCCTCGTCGACCGAGTCGGCGGCGACGATGGGCGCGATGGAGTCGTAGAAATAGAGCTTGTCCCCGGTCCACCGGGAGAGCGCGCGGGTGAGCGCCTCGGAGGTCAGCGGGCCCGTCGCCACCACCACGTCCCCGGGAGGCAGCGCCTCCACCTCCCCTGCCACCCGCTCGAGCTCGGGAAGCGACGCGAGCGCCCGCTCCACCCCGGCCGAGAAGCGCTCCCGGTCCACCGCCAGGGCCTCCCCGGCCGGAACCCGCGCCCGGTCCGCCTCCCCGAGGATGACCGAGCCCAGCTGGCGAAGCTCGGCGTGGAGGAGGCCGACCGGCGTGTCCGGGCTGTCGGAGCGGAAGCTGTTGCTACACACCAGCTCGGCCGGGAAGTCGGTGCGATGCGCCGGACTCCGGCGGACCGGCTTCATCTCGCAGAGCCGGACCGGGATGCCACGCCGGGCGAGCTGCACCGCGCACTCGCTCCCGGCGAGCCCGGCGCCGATGACCGTGACCGGTTCCATGGCTGCAGTCCTGGCCCAAAGGGACGCCTCCTGCAACCCCCACGTGGACCAGGGCGCGCCGCCCTCTACCCCTCCGTGCCCTCGCCCTTCTGGAGCACCACGAAGCGGTAGTTCTCGAGCTCGGCCTGCCCCGCCGTGTAGAGGACGGTGAGGAGCAGGTCGTAGGGGATCTTCCGGTCGCCGATGACCGAAAGCTCCCTGCTGAACGGCGCGGCGGGATTGCGCGAGGCGATGAGCTTGAGCTTCTCCACCTCGCGGCGCAGCGCCACGTCCAGCGGCTTCACCAGCCGACCGTCGAGGAGGCTCGGCGGGACCTGTCCGTTCTGCAGCTCGACCACCACCCGGTCACCGACCAGGATGTCCTTCGGGGTGATGGTCACCGCCACCGTGTCCTTGGGCACGGCGCGAGTGCTGGAGATGGGCGGCTTGATGTCCTCGCTCTGGGTCAGCGAGATGGCGGAGGCGGCGTAGGACTTGAGGAGGAAGACCAGGATGATGGTCAGCATGTCCATCATCGCGGTGAGGTTCAGCCCCTCGATCTCCCCGGCGATCTCCCGCTCCTTGCGCTTCTTGCGGGCCAGCGCCTGGCGGAACATCAGCCGCTGCAGCGTCTCTTCGTCCAGCTCGGGTGGGCGTGCGACCGGGGCGGCCATCACATCGCTCCCAGGGTGACGTCGGTGAAGAGCAGCTTCCGCTCGCGGCCGGGCGTCTCGCGGATGGCGTCCATGGTCTGGACGAGGATCTCGTAGGGGATGTCGCCCTCGGCGCCGACGATGACCTTGGACTCGGAGGGGAACTCCTTCTTGACGTTCACCATCGACTCGGTGAGCGCGGAGTAGTCGTAGCTGCCGTCCGCCTTCTTGGGGATGCTCGGCGGCGCCTCGGCGGGACTGGGCTGGTTCTGCTGCTGCCCGAGCACTCCGCCGGTGGCCGCGACGTAGAACCCCTTCTTGGAGATCAGCACCGTGAGGAGGAGCTTCGGCTTGTCACCCTCCTCGGTGACCTGGGTCGTCGGCCCGCCGTAGTTCGGAGCGTTCACGTTCAGGATGCCGAACGCCGACAGGCCGGTGATCGACAGCAGCATGAACATGATGAGGTTCATGAGGATGTCGAGGTAGGGGACGATGTTCAGCTCGCCGCCATCGTCGCGGTCCCGGATCCGGAGCTTCCGCTTGCTGTAGAAGAACGCCATGGGCTGGCGGCGACCTCGTTCCTGGGTGCGTCGGCTACGCCGAGCGCTCGAAGTCCATCGCCGAGGTCTCGCCCGCGGCGCGCCGGGAGAGGAGGTTCTCCAGCTTCAGCGCGCTCAGCTCGACCGTCTCCACCATCTTCTTCGCGTACGCGGTGAGGAACAGGTGGGCGATGATGCAGGAGACCGCGATGCCGAGACCGAAGGCGGTGTTGTTCATCGCCTCGGAGATGCCGTTGGAGAGGATGGCCTGCTTCTGATCTGCGGGCACGTTGCCCAGCGACTGGAAGGTCGTGATGAGGCCGGTGATGGTGCCGAGGAGTCCCACCAGGGTCGCGATGTTCGCCAGCGACCAGAGCCAGGGGATGCGCGACTGGATGGGCGGGGTGTACTCGAGGATGGCCTCCTCCACGCTCTTGGCCACCTCCATCTCACCGCGGTTGGCGCGGGTGAGGCCGGCGCGGATGACGCGGGCCAGGGGCGAGTTCGGCGCCGCTCCGCAGAGCTTCACCGCGCGGTCCACGTTGCCGGTCAGGACCAGCTTGGTGATCTGCTCCATGAACGGCTCGGCGTTCAGGTTGTAGCGGAACATCAACGTGACGACGCGCTCGACCACGACCGCGATCGCGCACGCCATCCAGAAGATGTTCACGTACATGAACGGACCACCTTCTTTGAAGAACCGGACGATCGAGTCGGTGGCCCCGCCCTTCACGGCGGGCACGGCGGCCAGCACGACGTCGACCAGAGGGCTCAGCGACGGGCTCATGGACGGGTGAATCCTTTTCGGGGCGCCCGTCCTCTCCGGGCGGGCGCGGTCAGGCTGCAGAGAAGGGAGCGACCCCCCGGGGGACGCGTGGTGATCGGGGAGCGCGGGGAGCGGTACTTCACGGAAAGACGCGAGGAACATCGTCCCTTTGCGCCCCCCGGGGTGTCAAGAACGGCACCGGCTCCCGGGACGTGCTCCGCCGGACGCCGCGCGCCGCGATCGCCCGCCGGAGCCCATGTCGGACCGCCGAGCAGATCCACGGATGCCTGTCCCCCAGCAGGGCACCTGGGCCGCGCCCGCGCCGACCGGGCTCGACCCGCTGCACCAGGCCATCTCAGGCCGCGCTGGGCGGAGCCACTCCGCCCTCGTCGACCGGGCGGGTGTAGTCGCACTCCTTGTTCGGACAGACGATGCGCGCGCCGTCGCGCCTGCTGTACTTCTGCAGCAGGTACGGCGAGGCGCACTTGGGACACGCCTCGGGCAGCGGGCGGTCCCACGCGGCGAAGGTGCAGTCCGGATACCGGTTGCAGCCGAAGAACACCTTGCCCCGGCGACTCCTTCGCTCGGTGAGGTAGCCCACCTTGCAGGTGGGACAGGCCACGCCGATCGACAGCGGCTTGCTGCTCTTGCACTCCGGGTAGCCCGAGCACGCCATGAAGCGCCCGAACCGTCCCCGCTTGATGACCATCGGCCGGCCGCACTTCTCGCAGGTCTCGTCGGTGGGTTGCTCCTCCACCGGAACCACCTTCCCGTCGACCTCCTTGAAGTCCTTGGTGTTCTTGCACTCCGGGTAGCCGGTGCAGGCGAGGAAGCGGCCCATCTTCCCCCACTTGATGGCCATCATCTTTCCGCACTTCTCGCAGGTGACGTCGGTGGGGATCTCCTCCCGCTTGACGTCGCGCATCTCCAGCTCGGCCTTGGCCAGCGTGGCCTGGAACGGACCGTAGAAGTCCTTCAGCACGCGGCGCCAGTCCACCTCGCCGTCGGAGATCTGGTCGAGCTGCTCCTCCATCCCCGCGGTGAAGGTGACGTCCATCTCCGAGGGGAAGTGCTTCACCAGCTCCTCGGTGGTGATCTTCCCGAGCTCGGTCGGATGGAAGCGGCCCTCGATCTTCTCCACGTACTTCTTGTCCTGGATGACCGAGAGGATCGAGGCATAGGTGGACGGGCGACCGATGCCATCCTCCTCCAGCTCCTTGACCAGCGAGGCTTCGGTGAATCGCGGAGGCGGCTGGGTGAAGTGCTGCTCGGGCACGAGCCCCTGCCCCACCAGCCGCAGCGGGTCGCCCTCGGCGAGCTCCGGCAGCTGGACGTTGCCGTCGTCGGAGCGCTCCTCGCCGGGCCCCTGCTCGGGCTCCTCGTCGGTCGGCACGAGGCCGTACACCGCGAGATACCCCGCGAACTTGAGGATCGAGCCAGCGGCCCGGAACGTCGCGCGGCCGGCGGCGATCTCCACCGTGGTCTGGTCGTAGACCGCGGGCTTCATCTGGCAGGCCACGAAGCGGTTCCAGATCAGCTCGTAGAGCCTCGCCATGTCGGGCTCGAGGAACGGCCGCACCCGATCCGGCGTCCACTCCAGCGACACGGGGCGGATGGCCTCGTGCGCGTCCTGGGCCGTCTTCCGGCTCCGGTAGACCACCGGGTCGTCGGGGAGCGCCCCCTTCCCGTAGGTCTCGGCGATGTGGCTGCGCACCGCCTTCACCGCGTCGTCGGAGAGGCGAACCGAGTCGGTCCGCATGTAGGTGATGAGCGCGGTCTGCCCCTCCTCGCCGAGCTCCACGCCCTCGTAGAGGCGCTGGGCCAGGGTCATCGTCTTCTTGGCCGTGAAGTGGAGCCGGTTGGCGGCCTCCTGCTGGAGCTTGCTGGTGATGAACGGCGCCGCAGGATTGCGCCGCCGCTCGCGCCGCTCCACCGTCTCCACCCGGAAGTGGGCCGTGCGGAGCTCCTCCACCAGCGCGGTCGCGGTGGCCTGGTCCGAGACCTCGGCCTTCTTGCCGTCCAGCTTCGCCAGCCGCGCCCGGAACGACGGCGGGGCCTTCCCCTCCAGCTCGGCCTCGATGGTCCAGTACTCCACCGGGACGAAGGCCCGGATCTCCCGCTCCCGCTCGACGATCAGCCGCACCGCGACCGACTGCACCCGGCCCGCCGACAGGCCACGCCGCACCTTCTTCCAGAGCAGCGGGCTGATCTGGTAGCCCACCAGCCGGTCGAGGATGCGCCTCGTCTGCTGCGAGTCGTACTTCTTCTGGTCGAGCCGGCGCGGGTGGGCGATGGCCTCCTGGATCGCCTTCTTCGTGATCTCGTTGAACAGCACCCGCACCACGTCGGGATGGCGCAGCTCCTCGTTCAGGTGCCAGGCGATCGCCTCGCCTTCCCGATCGGGGTCGGTGGCCAGGAACACCCGCTCCGCGCCGACGGCGGCCTTCTTCAGCTCGCCGAGCGCCTTCTCCTTGCTGGGAATGACGTGGTACTCGGGCCGGAACCCGTGCTCCACGTCGATGCCCATCTTGCTCTTGGGCAGATCCTTGACGTGACCGACCGAGGCCTTCACCGCGTAGCCAGAGCCCAAGTACTTCTTGATGGTCTTCGCCTTCGCCGGCGACTCGACCACGACCAGGTAGCGCGCACCGCGGCGCGGGGTGGGAGTCGCGTCGGCATGCACCACGGCGAGGGTGCGCCGCCTGCCGGCAGGCTTCGCCGGGGAGGCACCCTTCTTGGCCTTCACCGCCGGAGCAGCCTTGCCGGCCGCAGGCTTCTTCGCCTTGCCGGCCGGGGACGCCCCCGTGTCGACCTTCTTGTTCCGTGTCGTCGGCATCTCGTTCCTCACACCCGTTGATACAGCCTGCCCGGGACCTGGACCGCCAGTCCCAGCAGCTCCAGCTCGCACAGCGCGCTCACCGCCGACCCTGGCTCCAGTCCCGCGCCCTCCTCCAGCGCCTCGATCGGCCGTGGCTCCCGCCCGAGCAGCCGGTACAGCTGCCCGGCGACCTCGGACAGGCCCGGCATCGGCCCCGGTCCGGGCTCCGCGACCGACTTCGCGTCGAGGCCCACCGCCCGGAGCGCGTCCTCCGGGCCCATGCACAGCCGGCCCACCCCTCGCGCCACGACCCGGTTGCAGAGCTGCGCCGACCGGGCCCAGGTCTCTCCCGGGAGGGCGAGGATGGGGCGACCCTGATCTCGTGCCGCGGCGATCGTGTATCTCGTCCCGCTGTTCTCCCCCGCCCGGAGGATCAGGACGACATCCGATGCACCAGCAATGAGTCGGTTTCGCCGGGGGAACGTCTGCTTGCTCGCGCGGATTCCCGGCGGAAGCTCGCTGTACACCGCGCCGCCACCGTCCAGGATGCCGGGCACCAGACGCGCCTGGGCACCATCCACCACGTCGAGCGCCGAGCCGAGGAAGGCCCAGGTCTCGCCGCCGACGTCGAGCGCGCCGAGGTGGCACGCCCGGTCCACCCCCGCCGCCGCGCCGGAGACGACACCCGCCCCACCGGCGGAGACCGCGGCGGCGAAGGCACGGGCGTGCCGGAGGAAGCCCTGCTCGGGATGCCGGGTTCCCACCATCGCGAGCCGGCGCCGCGGCCGCGCCGGCGCGCCCCGCATGAAGAGCACCGGAGGCGCATCGCGGATCTCGGCGAGCCGGTCCGGGTAGCCAGGGTCGCCCGGATGAACCACCTGCATGTCTCCCTGCGCGGCGCGGTCCCGCACCTCGTCGGCCACGGCGCGGAGCGTCCCGGCCGCCCGGAGCCGCGCGCGGACGAGGTCACTCGCCGGAAGGCCGTCCACCCAGTCGCGTGCCGGCGTGTCGAGGAGGTCCTGCCACCGCCCGGCCGCCCAGGCGCGCATCCCCCCAAGGCCGACGCTCCCGATACCGGGAACCGCCCAGAGGGCCAGGAGCGCAGTGCGTTCGGCGCTGGGAAGCGGAGGGGTGACCATCGCGGGCCCGCCCCCTGCCAGTGCCGGGCCACCTATATAGAAGTGGACCGACCGGCCGGAAGCGGCGGGCAGACATAAGCGTCCGTCCCCATCCGGTCAAGCGACCCCCTCGGCAGGGCGGGGGTCCGGGACTGGAAATTACTTCGTGATGCCAGCCGTTTGTGGGCCGCCCGCGCGCAGCTCGGCACGGTCCCCGGCGACGACCTCCCGGAGCGACTTGAGCAGCAGGCAGGTGGTCACCATCTCCCGGACGTCGACCGCCATGCACCGGCCGACCTCCTCCACCGGGAGGCTCAGGTCCTGGTTGTCGCTCGGATCGACTCCCACCCCGGACGTGATGGGGTCGATCTGCCGGATGATGGTGAAGACGTTGCCGACCTGGACGCCCTGGGTGCTGCCTGCGTCGACCAGGACCCGCGTGTGCTCCCCCGTCATGGTGACGTTCGGGTTCAGGATGGCGACGATGGTCAGGTTGGGGATCGCCGCCGCGTTGGGAACCGGCCCCACGGTCTCGAAGAGCCGCTCCCGGGCGGGACCGATGCGAGCCCCGCGGCCGATCTCGTCGAAGGACTTCTCGATGACCGCCCGGACCTTTGGCTCGCTGGTGCGGTTGATCTTCACCGTCCCCAGGACCTGCGTCTGGTAGCCGAGGAACTTGCCCGTGCGCGGGTTCCGCACGTCGCCGACGGTCCGGTAGATGAGGTAGCTCGCGCCGACCTGGACCGCGCTCTTGTCCTTGAAGTCCAGGTAGACGATGTCGTTCGCCGAGAGCATCTCCGACTCGGCGTAGCTCCCCACCAGGGTCCCGGCGGCCTCGACCTCCTTCGGGGTCGCGAAGCCGTCCCGGACGACGATCTCCTTGGTCTTGACCTCGAGAGGAAGCCGGACGACCTGGATCTCCTCGTCGCTGCTCAGGGCCTCGCCGGCCTGCAGCTCGTCCTCCTCGCCCGCGGGCACCTGCTCGGCGCGGGCCGGGGTCTCCTCACCGTTCCCGGGGAAGAAGCGCACCTGGTTGCCGGGGTAGATCCAGTGGGGGTTGGCGATCTGCGGGTTGTAGGACCAGACCTTCGGCCAGTACCACGGGCTGCCCAGGTACTTGCTCGAGAGGTCCCAGAGGGTGTCGCCCTTCTCGACCGTGTGCACCTGGCCGGGCGCCTGCTCCTGCTCGCTGGGAGCGGCCTTCGCCTGCCCCTGGTCCGGCGGCGGCTGCTTCACCTCGGTGCCTTCGACCTCGGTGCCGCCGCCCGCGGGGGCCTGGGCCCCGGCGACCGATGCGGCGAGGAACAGGATCAGGAACGACGCTCTCATCAGGGGGTCCTCGGCAGACGGGCCAGGCGCGCCTCGGCCTCGGTGGCCGCGGGCGTTCCGGGAAAGGTGGTCACGATGCGCGCGAGGAGGGCACGCGCCTCGGCGGGCTGCTTGAGCCGGATCCGGCAATCGGCGAGCTTCAGCATCGACTGCTGCACGACGTCTCCGGCCGGGTAGCGCTGGAGCACCGTCTCGAGCAGCCGGGCGGCACGGGCCGGCTCGTCCTGGCCCAGCTCGCCCAGGGCGGCCAGGTAGAGGGCGTCGTCGGCGCGCGGGTCCCTGGGATGCGTCTCGGCAAAGCGCTCCATCCGCTCCACGCCCCCGCCGAGGTTCCCGGTCCGGAGCGCCTCCTGGGCCTGCGCGAACTCGCCGTCGAGCTGGGTGGCGTCCGGCGCATCGGCCGCCGCGGTGCTGGAGCGAGACAGCGCCGCGACCAGCTCACCGTCCGGCTCTTGCACCGGCGTGCGCACGTCGATGGGCGGCGCGGCCCGCGGCTTGAGCTTCACCACCGCGAGGGAGGGCATCTCGGTTCCGCTGGCCGTGGAGGCGGCGGCAAGCAGCGGGCCGAGCGGCTGCCGCGCGCCCGCGCGGGCTGCCGCGTGGTCGGCCTCGAGCGCCTGCACGCGCTCGAGGAGCTTCAGATTCTCGTCCTGGAGCTGCTTCACAGAAGCTTGCAGCGTCCGCACCTCGCTCTTGCTCGCAGCGTCCGAGGCACAGCCCACGGCGCACAGGGACAGCGTCAGGACGGACGAGGAGCGGAGCCGATGCACGGGAACACGCCGATTCCGGTGGCAGTGTACGGACCCGCTTGCGGGAGGGTCAAGAAAGGCGGCCGGGCGCGATGAACGCCAGGTGGCGACCGGTCCCACCCCGGTCCCTGCGGTGCGAGAAGAATCGCTCGGGCTCACAGGCGTTGCAGCCCGGCACCTCCTCGATGGCCTCCTCGGGGATCCCGGCCTGTATCAGCGTCCGCCGCACCGCCAGTCTCAGGTCGAGCTTGGGCCGCGAGCCGTCGCGACGCACCACCGCACCGCCGAAGGCCTCGACGAAGCGCGCCGCCAGGTCCTCTCCCACCTCGTAGCAGCAGGCACCGATGGTCGGGCCAATCGCCGCACGCAGCGTCCGGGCAGGAGCGCCCTCGGCGGCGAGCGCACCGACCGCCACGGCACCGATTCGAGCCACCGTCCCTCGCCAGCCGGAGTGCACCGCCGCGACGCGAGCGCCGTCCTCGCTGGCCAGGAGCACCGGGACGCAGTCCGCGGTCCGGATGCCGATCCAGGTGTCGGGTGCGTCGGTCCACAACGCATCCGCCTCCGGCAGGACGCCGGCCTGCGCGCGGGCCACCGTGGCGCCGTGGACCTGCTCGGCCAGCACGAGGCGACCGGGGTCGAGCCCGGCGGCGTGGCCGAGCCTGGAGCGGTTCTCGCGCACGTCCGCGCCTGCGTCCCCGGCGGGCCCGAGGTCGAGCGAGGCACGCTTTCCCTCGCTCACCCCGCCGGAGCGCAGGGTGAAGCCGTGGCGGACAGGGAGGTTCCGGGCGACGAGGAAGAGCGCCTGAGGCACGGGACGATTCTCGCCGGAGGAGCGTACCTCGCCCGGCGGGCGACCGCTCAGCCGGGGACGACGAGCGCCCGGAGCAACGTGTTCTCCTCGCGGTTCGGCAGCCGGATCGTCACCCGGAGCAGCACGGTGCTCCCCGGCCTGGCGTCCTTCAGGACGCGCGAGAGGTCGTCGGCGTTGGCGATCTTCTTGCCCCCGGCCTCGGTCACTACCATCCCCGGGGCGAGCTCGGCGGCGTCCGCAGGAGAGCCGGGCTGCACCTCGGTGATGACCGCGCCCTTGGTGGGCAACCCGTTCGCCTCGGCGGTGCGCGGGTCGATGCTCTGCAGGGTGAGGCCGATCCGCTGCCGGTTGGTCTCGTCCCTCTTCGAGCCGGTGCCCGGACGCGGGCCGCGCGCGTCGCCCACCCGATCGAGGTCGCCCGGGCGCGAGGTGAGGGTCACCTTGAAGTCCTGGGCCTTGCCGTTGCGGATCACCCCGAGGGTGACGCTGGTGTCCGGGGCGCGGAGCGCCACCTGGCGGGAGAGCGAGGAGCTGCTCTCGACCTTCCTCCCGTCGAGCGAGACGACGACGTCGTCGGACTTGAGCCCGGCGCGGTCGCCGGGGCTGTTCTTGGTGACCTCGTTGATGAGCGCGCCCGAGCTCTGCGGCACGTTCAGCGCCCTGGCCAGCTCGGGGGTGAGGTTCTGCAGCTTCACCCCGATGTAGCCACGGGTGACCGAGCCGTTCTTCTCCAGCTGCGGGATGATTGCCTTGGCGAGGTTGCTGGGAACCGCGAACCCGATGCCCGCTCCACCGCTGACGATGGCGGTGTTGATGCCGACCACCTCCCCCCGGAGGTTGAACAGCGGGCCTCCGGAGTTGCCGGGGTTGATGGCCGCGTCGGTCTGGAGGAAGTCATCGTACTGGGAGGCGCCGATCTCCCGGGCCTTCGCGCTGAGGATCCCCGCGCTGACGCTGGAGGCCAGGCCGAACGGATTGCCGATGGCCACCACCCAGTCGCCGACCCGCATCGCGTCCGAGTCGCCGAGCTTCAGCACCGGGAGGTTGGCCGGGGGAGCCTTGAGCTTGATGAGGGCGACGTCGGTCAACGGGTCTCGGCCCAGCACCTCGGCCTCGAGGGTACGCCCGTCGTCGAAGCGCACCCGGATGTTGAAGGCTCCCTCGACCACGTGGTTGTTGGTGAGGATGTAGCCGCGGGGATCGATGACGAAGCCGCTGCCGGCCCCCTGGCGGATCTGCTGTCGCGGGTCGCGCCGTCCGCGGCCGAAGAACTGCTCGAACGGGTCGTCGCCGCTGCTCTCGTCGCGCTCGACGCGAGAGGTGACGTCCACGTTCACGACCGCCGACTTGACGCTGTCGACCAGCGGCGCCAGCGAAGGAAGCGCGGCGGCATGGGGCGGCGCCAGCGCCTGCGTCGTCGCGGCCTGACCCGGCGGCGGCTGGGGAGCGGGAGTGTCCGCGCGCGCGGACAGTCCGTGGAGCAGGGGAATGGCGAGGAGTGCGGCGGCGAGGAGCGCCGCCGGAGCGAGGAGACGACGAGGACCGTTCATATCGGAACCCAACCTAAAGGTCGCCGGAGTCGGCGCAAGGGAGACTTCTGTGATCCGGGCGGCCTCTGAACACCGAGGGCAACTCCCTTGTTCCCTCACTCCCGGAACGGCCCGAGGGTCAGCGAGGGGAAGACTGGGTCGCGGTCCTCGAGCGCGTGCAGCCGCAGCGGATCCAGGCTCCCGGCCCGCACCGCACGCACGAGCTCGAGGAACGCCGCGAGGTGGGCCTGCACGCGGGCCCGGGCGTAGGCGGTGACGGTCCCGCTCCGGAGGATGAAGGCGAAGTCCGAGGACTGGGCGAGCAGCAGCTCGCGAAACGCCTGCACCAGCGCGCGCTCGTCCACCTGATCCAGGCGGGGGGCGTCCGCGAAGGGGGCGAGCATCTGCGCGCATCCGTGGAGCGCCTGGGGGATCCAGTCGTTCACCGGATCGAGCCACATCGAGGCGTGTCCGTGCTCGCCCCAGCTGCTCTCCACCGGGGCCACCACCTGCGCCTCGGGCCACGCCTGGAGGTCGTCGGCCGGTGTCACCACCGAGAGGCCGACCCGGGCTGCCTCGCGGAACAGCGCCTCGAGGAACGCTGGGCCCTCGAACCACCAGTGCCCGAACAGCTCGGCGTCGTAGGGGGCGACCACCAGCGGATCCCGGTCCATCCGGGTGACGAGCGCGCGGGTCCGCTCCTGCACCCGCTGAACGAAGTGACGCCCGTGCTCGCCGGCGCGGGCGAAGGCGAGCTCGGGATCCCACACGGCCTTGTCCGGTCCCCGGCCGGTGATCCGGTGATACTTGAAGCCGGTGGCGCGCCGGGGCCTTCCCGGGCCCACCACCGGGACCAGCGCGTCCGTGGGGAGGTCCCACCCGATGTCGCGGTAGAAGTCGCGGTAGACCGGGTCCGCCGGATAGCCCACCTCGGAACTCCACACCTGCTCGGAGGCCTCGGGGTCGCGCGCGTACACCGCCACCCCGCTCTCGGTGAATGCGGGCGCGTGCACCGACAGCAGCGGACGCGGCTCGGCGTCGGTCAGCCCGTGCGCGTCGAGGAAGGTGAACCGCAGCCCCTCGGCGGCGAGAACCTGTTCCAGCCCTGGGTAGTAGCCGCACTCCGGGAGCCAGAAGCCCGCCGGCCGGCGCCCGAGCTGGCGCACGTGCTCGGCCACGCCCACCGCCACTTGCGCCCGCACCGCACGCGCCGAGGTCCGGAGCAAGGGGAGGAAGCCGTGCGTCGCGCCCGAGGCGATGAGCTCGACGAGGCCCCGGTCGGCGAGCGCGGCGAATGCGGGGACCAGCGCGCCCCGGTGGCGCACGCTCCACAGCTCGGCGAGCCGCTCCAGGCGGGCCTGGTAGAAGCTCGCCACGCGGTGGAGCTCGGCGTCGTGCGCGGTCCGCCGCACCTCGCGCTCGGCCAGGGCGCGCTGACGCTCGAGGCGCCGGCCGACGCGGGAGACGAGGAGCGGGTCCTCGAGCATCGCCAGGAGGGTCGGCGTGACCGAGAGCGTCAGCCGGACCGGGACGCGATCGGCGGCGAGCCTTTCCAGGACTTCGAGGAGCGGCAGGTAGCACTCCAGCACCGCCTCGCCGAGCCACTCCTCCTCGAGGTGGTCCTCGTCGTCGGGGTGGCGGACGTAGGGAAGGTGGGCATGGAGGACGAGCAGCAGGGCGCCCCGTGGCGGCCGCATCTCCACGCGGGGCCCCCCTCGCTCCTCAGTTCCGCCCGGAGCGGGGGCCGCCCGAGGGGCTCGGTCCGTGGCCAGGGCCCCGAGCGCCCGGGCTCGAGGGGAGCGTCAGGCGGCGGGGCGAATCGAGGGGCTCGCGTCCGGGCGCCGCGGCCGATGCTCCCGGTCCCCGGCCGAGCGGCTCGGACCATGGAAGCCGCAGCGTGCGCACCTCCAGCCGGGCCGAGACCCGGCCCGGTGGCAGCTGGCGGGCGCCGCTCCTGTTCCCGATGGGCCGGGTCCAGCCGTCGCGGCCGAGGAGGAGCACCTCCGCGGTGTACTCCTCCCCGGAGGCGAGGCCGCTGACGTAGGTGCTGCGGGCGCCCAGCGGCAGCTCCAGGCTCCGGTCGAGGTCCGCCCCCCGGTAGATGCGGAGGAGGACCCGGGGCTCGCGCAGCCCCAGCGCTGCACCGCGCTCGAGCTCGCGGCGAAAGTCCCAGAAGACGAACAGCGTGGTCGGGTCACGGACCAGGAGCAGGGGCGCATCGGTCCCCACCTCGCGCGGTGACGCGAGGGGGCCGGGCTCCGGCTGCTCGAGCGGCACCGGTGTGTGCCGCTGGCGCCGGGGCATCTGCGGTGTCCCGAAGAAGGCCTCCTCGACGACGGGTTCGACCCTCGGCGCCACCGGGCCGGGCGTGGAAGCGGGCGCCGCCGAGGGGGCGGCACCGGCGCGCGGACGTCGCGCTCCGCCGGAGCCATCTCCTCGACCGGCCGACCCGTGTCCGCCCGCGCGCCGGGTGGACCCGTTGCTCCCGCCACCGCCGGCCCCCTGCCGGGCGACGGGCGCGGCGGTGCGCGGCGTGGAGCCGCTCCCTGACGGCGGCGCGGTCCGGCCACGGCGGCCGCCCTTCGGCGCCGTGTGCTCGGCGCGCACGCGTCCCTTGCGACCCGGTGGGAAGTCCACCACCCGGACCCGGCTGTCGGCTGGGACCGGCGCGCCGGTCGGATCCGCCGCCCCCGCGGAGGAGACCTTCAGCGCCCCCGTCAGTGCCGCCAGCAGCTGCGCCCGGGTGCGGAGTCGAGAGTGACCCTTTCCCAGGTGCTTCCGCGCAAGCTCCCGGAGCCGCTCCACGCTGAGCTTCTTCAAGTCGTCCATCACCATTCCAGCCACGGCCGCGGGGGTGCGCCCCCGGGCGTGGACCGCCGCTTACGCGTCGGTGCCGCCTCCGGTCAACGCCCGTCCGGACATGTGTCATCCTCCGGGGCGCCCGTGACGATGGATCCGCCAGCCGTCCTCCTCGCCGGATTCGACCTGTGGCCCGGGGCATCGGCCTGGTCCCGGCGGATGCGCGAGGGCGCGCGGGCGAGCGCCGCCCGTCATCGGGTCCTCACCCTGTCGCTCCGCGGCCCCGGCCTGCCCCACACCGAGTCGCTGCTCGGTGCGCGGGCCCTCCGGGTGCCACCGGGCCCCGGCACCCTGCTCGATCAGATCCAGGCCTTCGGCCGCGCGGTGCACCGGCAGCTCGATTCCGACTCCCACGCCCTGGTGCACACCGCCGACCCCCTGGTCGGGGCGGCGGTGCTGGCCCATCCCCGCCGGCCGGCTCTTCTCTACGAGGCGCGCCGGCTGCCCTCGTCCGAGCTGCCGCTGCTCCTCGCCCGGGGGCGCGACGGGGCGGTGCTGGAGCAGGCGCTCCGGCGCTGGGAGCGGCGCTGCCTGGACGAGGCCGACACGGTCCTGGTCACGACCCGTGCCCGGGCGGAGGAGGTTCGCGCTCTCGGTCGGACGGGGCGATTGCATCTGGTTCCCGACGGGGTGGAGGCCGGCATGTCGCTTCCCCGCGGCCCGGGAACGTTGCGCATCCGACACGTGGCCTGGGACCTGACCAGCGCAGGGCTCCGGATGCTGCTCGAGGCGCTTCGGCCGCTCGGCTCCGGGGCCCGGCTGCACCTCGTCCAGCCACCGGGGAAGAGCTGGGATGCCCCGCTCCTGCGCGAGATCGCCGCGGCGGCGCGCCAGGGGCCGGTGACCTCGGGTCCTCCGGGCGCGCTCCCCCGCGCGTGGGCGGACGTGGAGATCCTTCCGGGGCTGGGGCCGGATGCGCGGGTCCCGGCGGTGCTCGCCGACGCGCTCGAGTCGTATGCCCGGGGACGCCCGGTGCTCGCGGCCGACTCGGAGGTGGCCCGGGCGGAGCTTCCATCCGGCTGCACGGTGTTCTTCCCCGCATCCGACGCGACCGCGCTGGGGGCCGACCTGCGCGCCCTGGCGTCCGCGCCCGAGCTCCTTCATCAGTCGGGGGCGGAGGCCCGCGCATACGTGGAGCAGCGACACGACGCGGTCCGTGTGCGCGGGCTCCTCCGAGACCTCTACCGGGAGCACGGGGCCGTCCCCGCCCCGTCGCGCGCTGGAGCCGGAGGGTCGCGCCCGTCGTTCCTGCCCCCATGGAGCGCGTCCCCTCGGATGTCCGGTCACCGGTCGCCGGAGGGCACCGACCCCGGCACGCCCTCCGGGGGCTTCGGGTAAGCTCGGCCCCCCCTGATGGAGCGCCGCGTCCTCATCGTCGAGAGTCAGAACGAGTTCGCCCTGAGCATGGCCTCCGTGCTCCGGTCGGCCGGCTTCCAGACCGCCACCGCCGAGAATGCCGCCGATGCGCAGCGGGAGCTCGAGCTGCGGCGGCCGGACCTGGTCGTGTTGCGGGCGGAGCTGCCGGACCAGTCGGGGTTCGTGCTCTGCGGGCAGATCAAGAAGGGCCGGTTCGGGCAGAACCTCCCGGTGCTGCTCCTCTCCTCGGACGTGGGCCAGGAAGGCCTGTCGCAGCATGCCCAGGGACCCACGCCTGCCGACGGCTATCTCACCATCCCCTTCGAGATGGGCGAGCTCGCCCAGATGACGCACGGCATCCTGCCGCCGGCGCCTGGCGACGACATGGATCGCTCGCTGGAGGAGGCGCTGAGCGGCGAGACCCGGCCCACGCCGACGCGGGAGATGCCGCCGCTTCCCCCGCCGCTCCGGGCGCCGGCGCCGGGGAGCCCCCCGCGGTTGCCCCGGCGCGAGCGCCGCTCCGCCTTCACCGAGGAGGACCGGGCGTTCCTCGACCGCACCTTCGCCTCCATCGCCGACCGGAAGGCCGAGCTCCTCGCCGAGTCGCAGAAGCTCCGCCGGACGCCTCCCCGGCGCGAGTCGATGGGGACGCCGGAGGGGAAGATCCAGATCCTCCGCGACGAGCTGAAACTCCGCGAGGCGCAGCTGGCCCGCATCTCGGAGATCTGGACGGTCCGTGAGCGCGAGCTCCTGAGCGTCGAGGACCGGCTGCACGAGAAGGACGTCGAGCTGCAGGGTCTGAAGATGCAGGTGGACGACCTGCTCCGCCGCTTCAACGAGGCGCAGGCGGCGATGATCCAGAAAGAGCGGGAGCACGGTGCGACCGTGGACGACCTGCTCCTCCAGAAGTTCGCCACCGAGAAGGACCTCATCGAGGTGGTGGCGGCAAAAGAGAAGGACATCGCCCACCTCCGGCGCGACCTGAGCGGCCGCGAGGACGAGCTCCGCGAGAAGGGTCAGGCCGTCGAGCGCGGGCTCCAGGAGGTCGAGCGTCTCGAGCGAGCGATGGGCGTGGCAACGCTCGAGTTCGAGGTGAAGGAGCAGACCCTCAGCAGCGGGCTGGCCACCATGACCGGCCGGGCCGAGACCGCCGAGCGCGACCTGGCCGAGACCCGTGGCGCCCTCGAGCGCACCACCCAGGAGCGCGACGCACACGACGCCGAGAACGCCCGTCGCATCGCCGATCTGGAGCGGACGCTGGGCGAGACGCGGAGCGAGCGGGAGGCCACGGTCCAGGCCCTGGAGGCCCGGGCGACGAAGGGCGAGGGCCGCGCCGACCAGGCCGAGGCCGAGGTGGCGCGCCTGGACCAGGAGCGCGAGCAGACCGAGGCGCGGAACACCGCCCAGGTGCAGGGGCTGGAGCAGCGTCTCTTTGCGGCGGAGAGCGCGGGCGAGAACCTGCGGCTGGAGCTGGAGCACCTCGGCAAGCAGATGACGGACCGGCTGGCCGAGCGGGACGCCCGGGCCTCCGCGCTGGAGCGGGAGCTGGGCCAGGCCCACGAGCAGCGCGAGAACGTCGAGGCCGAGATGCACGCCCAGGTGCAGGCCAAGCTCGAGCGCATTGGCGAGCTCGAGGGCGAGCTCGAGTCCACCCGGGCGCATCTCGAGGAGCGCGAGACCGAGCTGGGCAACCAGGTCCGCAGCCTGACCGGGAAGCTGGCCGAGACCACGGCGGCGTTCGAGGCCGAGCGGAGCGCCCGGACGCAACTGGAGGTCGAGCGGACCAAGTTGAAGGCGGACTTGGGCCGCACCGAGGACGCGCTGGCGACTTCCCAGGAGCAGCTGGCCGAGCGCGCCCAGCAGGCGCAGGAGTTCGTGCGCGAGCTGGAGGAGGCTGACGCCCAGCTCCGCGACGCGCGGGCGCGGGGGAGCGAGCTCGAGTCGAAGCTGGCGGCGGTGGAGGCGGAGAAGCTCGCGGTGCAGGGAGAGCTGTCGGCAACCCGGCAGCTCCTCTCGGACAGCCAGGCGTCGCTCGATCGGGCGGAGCACCTGGTGGTGGACACCCGTGGACAGCTGGACGCCACGCTGGTCGAGCTCGACAGCGAGCGGGAGCGGCACGCGGCGACGCGCACCGAGCTGGAGACGACGGCGCAGGCGCGGGCCGCGGTCGAGGCGGACCTGAGCCGGCACCGCGACGAGCTCGCCGACCACGCCGAGCTGCTCTCCCTGACCAAGCAGGAGCTGGGAACGCGGGTCGGCGAGGTGACGCGGCTCTCGGGGCAGCTGGCACAGACCGAGGACGCCCGAGCGGACCTGGAGGAGAAGTTCCGGGAGCTGCAGGACTCGGCGGCTCGGCAGGAGGAGCTCCTGCGCGGCGACCTGGCAGGGCTCACCACCCAGCTCGACGACGCGCGGGCCCGGCTGGCCGATGCCGGCGCGGAGCGGGCGCGGGAGCGCGAGGCGGCCGCCCGGGATGCGCAGGCGCGGGGCGAGCAGCTGAAGCAGGCCGAGGCACGGCTGAAGGAGCTCACCGACGCCGCCGGCCGACGCCAGACCGAGCTGTCGCAGAAGCTGGCCATGGTCACCCGGGAGGCGCAGGCGCTGAAGGCCGAGCTGCAGGCTCGGGTGGAGCAGCTCGGTGCGCAGCTGGCGCAGGCCCAGTCCGAGCGGGACAAGGCTCGGAGCGAGATGGGGGCCGAGCTGGAGTCGGCACGGGCCCGGATGGGAAGCCTCGAGGCGGAGCTGTCCAGCGAGCGGGCAGAGGCGGCGGGGCGGGAGCAGGCCCTGCTGGAACGTGCCGAGGGGGCGGAGCGGCAGGCACGGGAGACGGCCGCGCAGCTCGGGGGGCGAGTCGCGGAGCTGGAGAAGGCGCGAGGGGTCACCGAGCGCGAGCTCGCGGCGGCGGCGGAGCGGGCCTCCGCGCGTGAGGCGGAGGCGAGGGCGGCGGCGGCGGAGCGGACGCGCATCGAGCGGGAGCTGGGCGGGAAGGTCCAGGCGGCCGAGGCGCGGGCGGCGGATGCGGCGGGACGGCTGGCAGCGGCCGAGCGGGGGCGCAAGGAGATCGAGGCCCGGGTGCTGGCCGAGCGGGAGGAGCTGGTCACGAAGCAGCGCGCCGAGCTCGAGCGCCGGGACGCCGCCAAGGCCCAGGAGGTGGCGAGGCTACAGCAGTCGGTCCAGGAGCGGGCCCGGGCCCTGAAGGTGGCCGAGCTGGAGCTGGCGCGCCTGAAGGCACGGGCTGCGCCGGCGCCGTCGAGCCCAACGGGGACGAGCGTACCGGCCCAGCGGCCCCCCACGGCGGCGCCACCCAAGTCCGCCCCACCCTCCGACGGCGACGAGGCCTGGCAGAAGCTGGTCGACGAGCTCGACAAGCCCTGAAACCGGACGACGTCTCCGGACGACGTCTCTCCGGACGACGTCTCAGAGAACTCGTTTTCCGAGAACTCGTTTTCCGAGAACTCGTTTTCCGAACTCGTTTTCCACTCCAATTCCCGGAGGACTCCGATTTTCTCGTAGGAACGGAGCCCAGCGGACGACGACGCCCGAGCGACCTCCTCTAGAGCGACGTCTCAGAGAACTCGTTTCGGGAACTCGTTTCGGAGAACTCGTTTCGGGCCCGGAGCGGGGAGTGGGTCAGCGTCACCCCGAAGGTCACCGGCGGCCCCCTCGGGAATCGACCCGCGGGAGGGTTCCGCCGGTGACCGGTCACTCCTTAGAGCGCGGCCCGGGCTTCGCGGAGCACGTCACGGAAGCTCAGCCGCCCCACCAGGTCCCGCAGGTGCCCCCCCTCCGCGGGAAAGCTCGCGTCGGAGCGGATTCGCGCGGTCGCCCGGGCGAGGGCACGCACCAGCACCCACCCGATCAGGAGGAGGAGGCCGCCCGGCAGGAGCAACGCCAGCAGTCCCAACCCCGTCTTCACGCCGCGCGACGTCACGATGTCACCTCGACCGGGGGCCGGTCCGGCCCCGTCGACCCGCTTCGAATGCACGCCCCGGACCACCTTCGTGCCCGGCCGCCTCGCCTCTGATATCCACGAGATGCGCATCGGCCCGGTGGCCGGCGAGAAACAGGGACGGCAACTCACTGTGGAAACTCCCGCCACATCGACGCCCTCTTCCCCTGGGGTGCCACGAGGGTTCACCTCCGTGACAGACGCCCTGGCCCGCCTCGAGGCGACGGGCTACCTGGCGTCCACCGAGATCGCGACCGCCGCGTTCCTCGCCGACCGGCTGGAGAAGCCCATCCTGGTCGAGGGCCCGGCTGGCGTGGGCAAGACCGAGTTCGCCCGGGCGATGGCCGCTGCCCTGGGCCGCCCGCTATTCCGCCTCCAGTGCTACGAGGGCCTCGACGAGGCGAAGGCGCTGTACGAGTGGGAGTACAGCAAGCAGCTGCTCTACACGCAGATCCTCAGGGACAAGCTCGGAGAGGCGCTCGCCGGGACGACGACGCTCGCCGAGGCCGCCGACCGGATCGCCGCCGGCGACGCGGTGTTCTTCTCCGAACGCTTTCTGCTCCCCCGTCCGATCCTCAAGGCGCTCCTGTCGGCGGCCCCCGCGCTCCTGCTGGTGGACGAGGTGGACAAGGCGGATCCCGAGTTCGAGGCCTTCCTCCTCGAGGTGCTGGCAGACGCGGCGGTGACCATCCCCGAGCTGGGCACCCTGCGCGCCCGCTCGGTCCCGCGCTCGGTTCTGACCTCGAACGCGGCCCGTGAGCTGTCGGACGCGCTCAAGCGCCGCTGCCTCCACCTCCACATCGACTTCCCCGAACGGGAGCGCGAGCTGCGCATCGTCCGGACCCGGGCCCCCGAGGTGCCGGCGGCGCTCGCGGGCCAGGTGGTGGGCGCGGTGGAGCGCATCCGGGGCCTGGAACTGAAGAAGCCCCCGTCGATCAGCGAGACGCTGGACTGGGCCCGAAGCCTGGTGCTGCTCAACGCCGAGTCCCTCTCGCCCGAGCTGGTCGGGGCGACGCTGAACGTGCTCCTCAAGCACGCCACCGACGTGGAGAAGGTGCGCGCCCAGCTGGGGCAGATCGCCACGCCGTGACCACCGCCGGGCCGGGAACGCTCGGGCTACCGGAGCGCACCGCGCGGGAGCTCGAGACACTCACCACCCGCCTAGGCGAGGAGCGGGCCGCGGCGCTCGTCGAGGCCATCCAGGCGACGGGCGAGATCGAGCAGGTCACCCGGGGGTTGCTCCGACTCCAGGAGGCCGTGGTGGGCGCGCCGGGAGCGGAGGCGCTGGCCACGCGGCTGGTCCTGGCCAGCGAGTCGATGCAGCGCCTCCTCATGACCCGCCCCGGCCTCCTCCGCTGGGTCTACCGGAGCACGAGCACCCCGGTTCCGCTGACCGGGCCGGCGCTCGACCGGGCGCTGGGCTCGGTGCTCTCCCGCGCGGAGGGGAAAGGTCCGGAGGAGCTGCACCGGAGGCTGCGGCGCTTCAAGGCACGGCAGGCGCTCCGGCTCGCGGCGCGCGACGCGTGGCTCGGGGCGCCGATGGAGACGCTGGGCCGGGAGCAGACGGCGCTCGCCGAGGCGCTGCTCCGGGGCGCGCTGCCGCGCCTCGAGGCACCGCTCCGAGGCCGCTACGGCGCGCCGGTCCCCGAGGGGTTCGTCGTGCTGGGCCTCGGAAAGCTCGGGGGCGAGGACCTCAACTGGAGCTCGGACATCGACCTGGTCCTGGTGCACCGGGGCGACGGGATGACCGAGGGGGGGAGCGCCGGCTCGGTCCCGACGGTCACCTACTACACGCGCCTGACCGAGGCGCTGGCACGGGCGATGTCCACGGTCACCGAGGACGGGTTCTGCTTCCGGGTGGACCTGGACCTGCGCCCCCAGGGGCGCGCAGGCGCTGCAGTCTCCTCGCTCCCGGCGATGCTCCAGTACTACGAGCAGCAGGGCCGCACCTGGGAGCGCGCGGCGTGGATCAAGGCTCGCCCCGTGGCGGGGGACCTCGCCCTGGGGCAGCAGCTGCTCGAAGAGCTGGGGCCGTTCGTCTGGCGGCGGACGCTCGACCTGGGGGCCGTGGAGGCTCTCCGCGATCTCAAGATGCAGATCGACCTGCGCAGCACCGCGCGGGAGAGCGACGTGAAGCTCGGCCCGGGTGGCATCCGCGAGGTGGAGTTCGTCGCCGCGGCCCTCCAGCTGCTCCACGGGGGCCGGAATTCCTCGTTGAGGGTGCGCTCCACCCAGCGGGCGCTGCGCCGGCTGGTGGAGGCGGGCCTTCTCTCGCAGGCCGATGCCGACCGGCTGCTCGAGGCCTACGCCTTCCTCCGCCGCGTGGAGAACCGGCTGCAGATGGTGAACGACCGACAGACGCAGGCGCTGCCGCCTCCGGGGCCCGAGAGGGAGCGGCTCGGGCGCAGCCTCGGGTTCGCCGACGCCAGCGGGCTCGACGCCGAGCTCGACCGGCACCGGAGCTACGTCGCCCAGGCGTTCCACGTCCTGCTCGGCCAGGAGGCGCGCGGCGAGCTGCCCAAGGACCCGGACCTCGTCCTCGCCCTGGACGACGACGTGGACGACGCCGGGCGGATCGAGGCGCTCCTCCGCCGTGGCTTCGACGATGGGCAGGCGGCGCTGGCCTCGGTCCAGCGACTGCGGCGGGTGCTGGCGGCCGCGCGTCTCGAGGAGGGGCCCGGCCCGTCGGCGATCGCGCTTCAGCTGCTGCAGGGTGCGGCGCGGAGCCCGGATCCCGACCAGGCCCTCTTCTACCTGGCCGAGTTCGCCTCGGCGCTCTCGGTCCCGGCCGGATACCTGAGATTGCTCCACCAGCGGCCGGCGGTGGCGCGGCGGCTGCTCGACCTCTTCGGGCAGAGCGCCTACCTCAGCGCCGAGCTGGTGCGGACTCCCGAGCTCCTGGACCAGCTGGTCTCCTGGGACGCCGAGGCGCTGCACAAGCCGCCGGAGCGCATCCGCAGCGAGCTGGACGGCCGGGCCGCGCGGGTGACGGACGACCCGGAGCAGCTCCTGGGCGCGCTCCGCCGGTTCAAGAACGAGGAGGTGCTCCGGATCGGCCTCGGCGACATCGCCGGGGAGCTCGAGGTGCCGGAGGTGGCCAGGCAGCTCACGGCGCTCGCCGAAGGGCTCCTGGACCACGCGGTGCTGCTCGCCGCCGAGCACGCGCGGGCGCGCTGGGGGCAGCCTCGAATGCGCGATGGCCGGCGGGCCCCGTTCGCGGTGCTGGGGATGGGGAAGCTGGGCGGCCACGAGCTCGGCTACCACTCGGACCTCGATCTGCTCTTCGTCTACGGTTCGAGCGCCGACGAGGAGACCACCGGTGGACCCGCGGGCCGTCTCGGACACCACGAGTACTTCGCCCGGCTGGTGCAGCGGCTGCTCTCGCTGCTCACCCTCCAGTTCCGGGAGGGTCGCCTGTACCAAGTGGACACCCGGCTCCGGCCCTCGGGAAACCAGGGGCCCCTCGTGGTGAGCGAGGAGTCACTGCTCGAGCACCACGCCCGCCGCGCACAGCTCTGGGAGCGTCAGGCGCTGATCAAGGCGCGGGCGGTGGCCGGGGACGTTGCCTACGGCGAGCGGTTGCTGAGCACGGCGCTCGCCCCCCTGGTCTGGGAGCGCCCCCTGCCCGACGGAGCCGCGGAGGAGATTCACCGGCTCCGGATGCGGATGGAGCGGGAGGTGGCGGCCGAGTCGGTCGAGCAGCTGAATCCGAAGACCGGCCAGGGGGGACTGGTGGACGTGGAGTTCGCCACCCAGTTCCTGCAGCTCCTCCACGGTGGGGCGATGCCTGCGGTGCGCCAGCCGGGGACGCTGGAGGCGCTGGAGTCACTCGCAGCGAGCGGGAAGCTGCGGCGGGAGGACGCGGCCCGGCTCCGGCAGGGCTACCTCTTCCTGCGCCGGGTGGAGAACCGCCAGCGGCTGGTGCACGGGCGGGCGCTGCAGCACCTGCCCACCCGCGGGAGGCCGCTGCTCCTGCTCGCGCGGAGGCTGGGGTACGGCGGACCGGACGCCGGTGGTGCGTTCCTGTCGGAGTACCGGGCAGTGGCGGCCGCAGTCCGGGCGGCCTACGTCCGTGTCCTCGAGCAGTGAGCGTGGTAGGAAGGACACCCCAGGTGGCCCCCACGGAGCCCGTCCACGTGCTGGTGGTCGACGACGACCGCAACGTCCAGCGCATGCTGGCGGACGCGCTCGCCAGGCAGGGCTTCCGGGTCACGGTGGAGCGCGACGGCGAGTCGGCCCTGGCGGCGTTCGAGCGCCAGCCCTTCGACGTGGTGCTGCTCGACGTGCTGCTCCCCGCGCTGAATGGGTACGAGGTCGCGCGCCGCATCAAGAGCACCCCGCGGGGCGAGAAGACGCCGGTGCTCATGCTCTCCGGGATCTACAAGACGAAGATGCACCAGGTGCAGGCGGTGGAGCGCCATGGCGCCGCGGGATTCGTCGAGAAGCCCTTCAAGCTCAACCAGCTCTTCGGCAAGCTCGAGGGGGTGCTCGGGGAGCGGTTTCCGCAGCCTCCACCCCCGCCTCCGACCAATGGTACCCCCGAACCGTCGACCGAGCCGCTGGCCGATCCTCGGGCAGAGGCCGAGGCGTCGCTGGTCGAGTCCACGGCCGAGTCGAGCGGGGGCGAGCCGAGCGCGACGCCGACGGAGCGCGGAGACTTCGGGTCTCGAGCCTTCCCGGAGCTGCTGGCGGACCTGCACCGCCGGCGCGCCACCGGAGGGCTCCTGCTCCGGCGGGACAAGGTGAAGAAGATCGTGTTCTTCCGCACCGGGGCCCCGGAGAGCGTGAAGAGCAACCGGCTCAGCGAATGCCTCGGGCGGGTGATGGTCCGCGAGCGGATGATCTCCGAGACGGACTGCGAGGAGTCGCTGAAGCGGATGAAGGCCGAGGGGCGCCAGCAGGGCACGGTGCTCATCGAGATGGGGTGCATCAGCCCCCACAACCTCCGCTACGCGCTCGAGCTCCAGCTGCGGCTCAAGCTCCTGGAGGTCTTCGGCTGGAAGAAGGGCGAGTTCCAGTTCAATCCCCGTGC
Organism: Myxococcaceae bacterium; assembly: GCA_035501615.1. Classification (GTDB taxonomy): domain Bacteria; phylum Myxococcota; class Myxococcia; order Myxococcales; family Myxococcaceae; genus RPRB01. Next base: position 19,869 of record DATJVY010000152.1, on the reverse strand, counting down.
CCAGCCTCCGGCCGAGACCGTGCGGCTGCAGATGTCGACGGCGGCCATCGTCTACGAGGGCGTGAAGCGGAGCTACGACCAGGCCCGGCTCCGCGAGGCGCTGGGCGACGTGGCGAGCCGCTACGTGCATCCCTCCGAGGACCCGCTCTTCGCCGCGCAGGACATGTCGCTCGGGGAGGAGGAGTCGGGGCTCCTCGCGCTGATGGACGGCACCCGGACGGTGCGGGAGCTGCGCCGCCGCGGCCCGCTCTCGCCGCTGGACACCGATCGGTTCCTGTATGCGCTGCTCGCGTCGCAGATGGTGGAGCTCCGGCCCGAGCGCCGGGTGGGCCCTCCCCTGCCCCCGCGGGTGACGGCGCCCGCGGCCCCCGCCCCGGCCGACCGCCCGTGGGACGACGACGAGGAGGTGCTGGAGCTGGAGGACGAGGTCCCGGCCACCGAGGACGAAGGGCACCTCCGGCAGCGACTCCTGGGCACGCTCGCGGCGATGCGGCGGATGGACTACTTCGAGCTCCTGGGGCTTCTCCCGGATGCACCGGCGGAGGCCGTTCGGACGGCGGCAGTCGAGCTCCTGCGCGAGTACCGGGTCGACGGTCCGGTCGACTCGGGCGAGGTGCAGGGGGTGGTGCAGCAGATCGCCGAGCTGGTGGGAAAGGCACACGACACCCTGATCGACCCTGCATCCCGGGCCCGCTACCGAGCGGAGCTGCACGCCGGCGGCGTGAAGCACGAGGTGGGCGAGGCGGTGGGGCGGATGCTCGAGGCCGAGAGCGCCTTCCGGAAGGGCGAGCAGCTGCTGGCCGCGGGTGACGTCCCGGGAGCGCACACGGCGTTCGCCGAGGCGGTGCGGCTCCAGCCCGACGAGGGGGAGTTCCTGGCGCTCTTGGGCTGGGCCACGCACGCCCGGGCTCCAGTCGACGCCGACGCCGGACGGCAGGCGCTCCTCCTGCTCGGGAGCGCAGTGGAGCGGAGCCCGGCCCTGGACCGGGCCCACCTCTACAAGGGGCACGTGCACAAGGCACTGGGCCAGACGACCGAGGCCCAGGCGGAGTACGAGAAGGCGGTGGAGTGCAACCCCGCGTGCACAGAGGCGCTCCGGGAGCTGAGCATCCTGACCTGGGCGGCCCGGCTGTCGCAGCAGAAGAGCTCTTAGTCGTCGAATCGGGATTCAGGCTCGCGGAGCGGCACGATGGGCCCGCGCGTCCGGGCTCCTGCGCAAAGGGGGCGTCGATGCACTGGCCTCGCACCCGGCACCGGGGGGGCGAATCTCCGTCGCAGCGCGGAAGGCCTCGCGCGTCGGGGCGCACGCGAGGGGGGTGCCGATGACCCTCGACCTGCAGGCGTGGCCGGGCTTGTCGAAATCCCCTCGCCGCGCTGACGCGGCGAAGCGTCTCGGCACGCACCTCCTCGCCGGAGCGCACTCGAGGTCGCCCCAAAGGAACGGCTCGGCCCCGCACCCTTGCGCGAGCGCACCCGGAGACGCCCGCGCGATGGCCCGCGCGCCAGCAGGGGCTCCCGCGGCGCGGAGGGGGGCTCTTCGTCCCGGGTTCACGCACGCGGGGTGGCGGGGATGCGGGCTCGCGGGACGGGAGACGCCCGCGGAGAGCTTCGAAACACGGGCGTCCGGGCTCTGGCGCGCAGGGGCACGCACGCACGAGTGGCGCGGGCGTCCGATCCCTCGCGGCAGGACGAAGACTCGCGGAGCGGCACACCCCGCGCCGCGCATCCAGGCTCCCGGAGCCGGTGTGCCGCTGAACTGGGCTCGGCCCCCGCACCAGGGGACGCGGTCGAGGCGCGATCGGCGCGCACTGATCTGGGCTCAGAGACCTTTGACTGCGGGCCCCGGGGCGTGCGGTGGTTGGGCCCGGCATGAGCTCGACCTCCAACGCGGTCCTGACCGCAGACAGCATCTGGCTCGACGGGAAGATCGTCCCCTGGGCGCAGGGCCACGTCCCGATCATGACCCACGCTCTCCACTACGGGCTGGGGGTCTTCGAGGGCATCCGGGCCTACCGCACCCACGACGGGAGGCTGGCGGTGTTCCGGCTGCGCGAGCACATGAAGCGCTTCGCCGACAGCTGCCACATCATCCAGCTCGCCCTCCCCTACAGCGAGGAGCAGCTGTGCGAGGCCTGCCTCGAGGTGCTGCGGGTCCAGCGCCCGCGCTTCGCGAACGGGGCCTACCTCCGGCCGATCGCCTTCATGGGCGACGGGGCGATGGGGCTCGGGGCGGTGAACCCCACCCGGGTGGCAGTGACGGCCTGGGACTGGGGCTCGTACCTCGGGGAGAAGGGGATGAAGGAGGGGATCCGGGCAAAGGTCTCGAGCTTCACCCGCATGCACGTCAACGTGAACATGGTCCGGGGAAAGATCACCGGGCAGTACGTGAACAGCATCCTGGCCAAGCGCGAGGCCGTGCAGGCCGGCTACGACGAGGCGATCCTCCTCGACATCTCTGGGTTCGTGGCCGAGGCATCGGGGGAGAACATCTTCATGGTGAACAAGAAGGACATCGTGCGGACTCCTCCGCTGTCCTCGCCGATCCTCGCCGGCATCACCCGCCGGACCGTCCTGAGGATGCTGAAGGACATGGGCCACCCGGTGGAGGAGGTCACCTTCACCCGGGACGCGCTCTACATCTCCAACGAGGTGTTCCTCTCGGGAACGGCGGCGGAGATCACCCCGGTGCGCGAGGTGGACAACCGGAAGATCGGCACCGGGGCCGCCGGGCCGGTGGTGCGCAAGGTCCAGGAGGCCTACTTCCGGGTGGTGCGGGGTCAGGAGCCGCGCTACGCGGAGTGGCTGACGTACGTGTGAACGGTCCGGGGGGACGTCACCCAGCCTCGGGGCCTCGCGATCGACTGCGCTCGACGTCTTGCATCGCGCGGGGGCCTGATCGAGTGATCGAGCCATCGGCCGGTCTCTCCCCGAGCGCTCCGCCCCGCTTCGGGGTCGGCGGTGCATGACTCGCCGAGGGGCGATGGTCGCGTGGAACGAGGCCGGCATGTGCGTCCGGCCCTTGCGCAGTGTGCGGGAGGCGATTAGCCTCACCGGCCCTCCGCTGCGCCGCAGCCCCCCTTGAAGGAACGCTACCAGGACATCGACGACAAGAACGACGCGCTTCGGGAGCTCCTCGGCGAGCACCCGAAGGCGGGAGCGTTCATGGCGCGCTTCGAGCGCGCGTGGGTGTACCACGACAACGCGCTAGAGGGCGTGGTGTACAACGAGCAGGAGCTTGGCGCGGGGCTCGACCCGACCGGCGCTCCGCCCGAGGCCTCGCTCCTGCCCGCGGTGCTCGACATCCGCAACCACAAGGCAGCGATCGACTTCATCCGGGACGAGGCGCGCACGAGCGGGCGCAAGGCCTCGTCCGTGCCGATGGCCACGGTGAAGCGGATCCATGATCTGCTCCTCGGGAACACGCCCGAGGCCCAGGCGATGCGGGCCCAGCTGGAGCGGCGCGAGCGGACGGAGAAGGAGCTGGCCAAGGAGCGCGAACGGGCGGGTCTGCGCAAGGACATGCCGCTGCACCGCACGTACTTCCACGACATCGCCCAGCCGGCAAAGATCCAGGTTCTCCTCGACAAGCTGATCGAGTTCACCGGGACGACCGAGTTCCGCGAGTACCACCCCATCAAGCAGGCGGCGACGTTCCAGTTCCAGTTCCTCCAGGTGTTCCCGTTCAGCGAGCACTCGGGGAAGGTCGCGCGGATGACGTCCAACCTCATCCTCTCCCGGCACGCATACCTGCCGTGCATCATCCACTCCATCGACCGGCAGCGGTACTACGAGTCGTTCCGCGGCACGCCGGCTTCGTTCCGGGTGCTGATGATGGACGCGATGGAGAACTCGCTGGACAACGGGCTCAAGTACTTCCGCGATCAGGCGCGGCGGTACCGCGCGATCAATTGATCGGTCAGGGCGGCGCGCTCCGGTGAAGCTCGGTGCGCACGAGTCGGTGGCCGGCGGGGTCAGCCTCGCCTTCGATCGCGCGGCCGAGCACGGGGCGCGCTCGGTGCAGATCTTCACCCGGTCGGCCCGCGGCTGGTCGTCTCCACCGCTGGCTGCGGAGGAGCGCCGCGCGTTCCGGCGAGCAGCGCGCGCAGCGAAGGTCCCGGCCATTGCGCACGGGAGCTACCTCGTGAACCTCGCATCGGAGGACCCGGTGGTCCGCGGGCGGAGCCTCGGAGCCGTGCGGGAGGAGCTGCTCCGGTGTGAGGCGCTCGGCATCCGCTCGCTGGTGTTTCATCCCGGCTCGCATCCGTCGTTGCGGCGCGGGCTGCGGCTGGTCGCGCGCGCGCTCGACGAGGTGCATCGGGAGCTAGGGGAGATTCGCGCGCGGATCTGCCTCGAGGTCACCGCCGGACAGGGCAACTGTCTCGGGCACCGGCTGGAGCATCTGGAGGAGATCCTCGCGCGCGTGGGGGCACCCGGTCGGGTCGGGGTCTGCCTGGACACCTGCCACCTCTTCAGCGCGGGGTATGACCTGTCCACCGAGAGCGGAACGCAGGCGATGCTGGACGAGGCGGTACGACGATTCGGCCAGCGGCGGATCCGCTGCTTCCACCTGAACGACAGCCAGCGTCCACGCGGGGCGCGGGTGGACCGGCACGCGGAGATTGGCCGGGGCACGATGGGGCTCCGGGGCTTCGGATTCCTGGTGAACGACGGGCGGTTCCGCGACACGCCGGCGGTCCTGGAAACCCCGGATGACTCCCGTTATGCAAGAGGGCTCCGACTTCTCCATTCGCTGGTCCGGAAGTAAAAGGCCGCCCATGCCGTCCGCTTCATCGTCCTCGACCCGTTCCGGGGTCGAGGATCCGTCCAGTCCGGAACGTGTGCTCGCCGAGCTGCCGATCCGGACCAAGCTGGACGAGCTCCTGAAGCTGGCGCGCGGGCGCAGCCGAGTCCTTGTGCTGACCCACGACAATCCGGACCCGGACAGCATCGCGTCGGCGGTGGCGCTGGCGTTCCTCCTGGAGAAGCGGGCCGGCGTCGAGGCGCGCGTGGTCTACGGCGGCATCATCGGCCGGTCGGAGAACTTGGCCCTGGTGAAGGTGCTCCGGCTGCCCATCGTCCCGGTGAGCCAGGTGGTGTTCGACGAACACGATTTGCTCGCGCTGGTGGACACCCAGCCCCCGGTGGGGAACCACTCGGTGCCGGCGCGCTACCCGGTCGAAGTGGTGCTGGACCATCACCCGCTGCGGGACGAGAGCCTGGGCGCCCCGTTCGCCGACGTTGGCGGCGAGTACGGAGCCACGTCCACGATGCTGGTCGAGTACCTGCGGGCGGCGAGACTCGAGCCCTCGGTCGAGGTTGCGACGGCGCTCTTCTACGGCATCAAGACTGACAGCCGGGACCTCGGGCGGCAGACGACCCCGGCGGACGTCGAGGCATACCTCTGGCTGTTCCCGCGGGTGGACAAGCAGCTGCTCGGGCGCATCGAGCATCCGGATCTGCCCGTGGAGTACTTCCGGCTGTACCACTCGGCCATCGGGCGAGCGCGCCTCTACGGGCAGACGGTGGTGACGGTGGATCTCGGCGAGGTGTACTCGCCGGACATGGTGGCCGAGGTCGCGGAGCGGCTGAGCTTCCTCGAGGGAGTGAAGTGGTCGTTGGCGATGGCCACGTTCCGGGGGCAGCTCTACGCGTCGCTCCGCGTCCGTGACCGGCGGATGAACGCCGGGAAGCTGATGCGCGACATCTGCGAGGACCGCGGCGGGTCGGCGGGTGGACACGGGAGCATGGCCGGGGCGCGACTGCCGTTGCCGCCGGGGCGCTCCGCAGAGGTCTCGCTGCGGCGCGAGTTGATCGGGGCGTTCCTCGAGGCGTTCGGCGTGAAGGGCGAGCGGCCGCGGTCCCTGCTCCTCGCCGGAAAGAGCGCCGCCGTCGAGCGGTGACCTACCTCGACCACAACGCAGGAACGCCGCTGCACCCCGAGGTCGCCGACTTCCTGGCCTCGGCGTTCCGGACCGAGCCAGCGGGCAATCCGAGCAGCGTCCACGGCGCGGGACGCGCGGCGCGGGCGCGGCTCGACGAAGCGCGGGCGCGGGTGGCCTCGGTGGTGGGCCGCACTCCGCGGGAGATCCTCTTCACGTCGTCGGGGTCCGAGGCGTGTGCCACGGCGGTGCTGGGGCTCGGGCGCGGGGGCACGCTGGTGACGAGCGCCATCGAGCATCCCAGCGTGCTGCTCGCCGCGGCGCAGCGGGGGACGGCGGTGGTCCAGGTCCGCCCCGGGCCAGACGGGCAGGTGGCGGCGGGCGAGCTGGAGGCCGCGCTCGGAGCAGCAGGGGTCGCAGCGTGTGCGCTCCAGGCGGCGAACAACGAGACGGGCGTGGTGCAGCCTGCAGAGGAGATGGCACGGTCGGCGCGAGCGCGGGGGGTGGTGAGCTTCGTGGACGCTGTGCAGGCGCCGGGGCGGTTGCCAGCCGCATTCGAGGCGGACGTGGTGGCCTACTCGGCGCACAAGTTCGGCGGGCCGGCCGGGGTGGGGATGCTCGCGGTGCGGCGAGGGGTGCGGGTCGAGCCGCTGGTGCCCGGGCACCAGGAGGGGGGGAGGCGGGGAGGGACTCCGTCGGTGGTGCTGTGCGAGGCGGCGGCGCTGGCGATGGAGTTGGCGGAGCGGGAGCGGTCGAGGGAGGTGGAGCGGCTGGCGGCGCTGCGGAGGGGCTTCGAGGAGGCGCTGGGCGGGTGGCGGGTGCGAGTCCATGGGACGTCGGCGGTGCGGCTGTGCAACACGAGCAACGTGTGCTTCGTGGGGCGGGATGCGGAGACGGTGCTGATCGCGCTGGACCTCGAGGGGTTCGCGGTGTCGGTGGGGGCGGCCTGTGCGTCGGGGACGATGCGGGCGTCGCCGGTTCTGCTGGCGATGGGACTGTCGGAGACGGAGGCCCGTAGCTCGATCCGCTTCTCCTTCGGCCGGGGGACGACCGAGGCCGAGCTGACCGCGCTCGTCCGGGCGCTGGAGCGGGTCGTCGACCGAGGTCCCGATCGAGGTCTCCCCGATCGAGGTCTCTGATACCTCGCCCCGATCGAGGTCTCCGATCGAGGTCTCTGATACCTCGCCCCCGATCGAGGTCTCCCGATCGAGGTCTCTGATACCTCGCTTGGGCATACCTCGCTTGGCTCGTTTTCTGCTTTCGCTCGACCTCGGGGGGGCGAGAGGGAATGGCCTATCCATTGAGACGTATCGACCCCGGTTGGGTCTATTTCGCAACCGCGCGTTGTGCTCAAGCACGATTGCTGATCCGTCCATCCCCGGAGACGAATGAGGTCCTGGGCGGCGTACTGGCAAGGGCAGCACGCTTGATGGGTGTCGAAGTCTTCGCCTTCGCCTTCGCTTCCAACCACGTCCATCTGCTCGTACGAGCTCCGCGGGGCAACTTGCCGCAGTTCATGCAGTTCCTCCTCGCGAACATCGCTCGAAAGGTCGGGTGGCTCGTCCGGTGGCGTGGGCCCTTCTGGGATCGGCGTTACTCGGCGGAACCAGTTCTGGATGACGAAGCACTGCTCGATCGCCTCCAGTACATCCTCTCCCACGGGCCCAAAGAGGGCCTGGTCCGCAAGTGCAGGGACTGGCCCGGACTCAGCTGCCTTCGGATGCTCGTCCGTGACTCGAGACGATCGTTTCGCTGGTACGCCTGGTCCCGACGCTGGAGCGCTCGCAAGCGGCCTGAAGCCGCTGACCGGTTTCACGAGGATTGGACCGAGCGTGAGACACTGACGCTGACGCTCATTCCACACTGGGCGCCCATTCCTCGAAAGCGGCGCGCGCGCCTGGTGCTCCAGATCGTCAGGGCGGCGGAGAGGCAAGCAGAGGCGATGCATTCCCGGGTGCTCGGCAGAAGGAATGTGCTCGCGCAGCACCCGCATCATCGGCCGGCCAGGCCAAAGCGGAGCCCGAGGCCCCACTGCCACGGGGCACACGCTGCACAGCGACGTGAGTTTATTCAGCACTATCGAGGGTTCGTCGCAAGATTTCGCGCAGCCTCGGCTCGATGGCGCAGATGGGACTTGGCCGCAGACTTTCCTAGCGGAGCGATCCGCCCATTTCTATGGCCGCCCGCGGCTCCGCTCGTTCCCGGCCAGGGCTAGGCCGCGACCTTCGCGGACGCTGAAGACGTCTCGCACTCGCGCGTATCGTGATCGCACGAGACGAGAGAGTGCTCGCGCATCGACGCGCGTTGAGTCCTTATGGCGTTCGCTCTAGGTGTCTTGCGGTCGTCTTTCTTGACGACGAACTCGAGGACGACCCGGAGAAGACTTGTCGAGAGACCATTGTCGGGGAATTGAACCCTGGTTCCCGAACGAAGCTCTGGGCCCTTGCACCGGCCGGGTTTCTCGAAGCGAGTTCCCAAACGAGTTCTCTGAGAACCCGTCTAGAACCCGTCTAGCTCTCTAACCCGCCGCTCCGAAGAGCCCTCGGACGAGGGCGGCGATCGCCAGCGGGGTGCCGATGCGCTCGTCGCAGTGCGGCTCGAGGGCGGCCGTAAAGTCTGTGGCCGTCTGGAACCGCTCGCGCGCATCGGCCGCCAGTGCACGGTCGACGACCGCCTCGAGCCCCCCACTCACCTGCGGCCGTCGATCGCGCACGCCTGCCCGCCGCCCCGCCCTGATCGCCCCGAACACCTCCGCGGGGCTGCTCCCCTGGAACGGACGCTCCAGCGTCAGGAGTTCGAAGAGCACCACCGCCGTCGCCCAGAGATCGACCGCCTGCGTGACCTCCCCGGACGTCGCCTCGGGCGAGAGGTAGTACGGCTTGCCGGCGATCACCGCGTCCCGGACTCCCGACTTCACGCGGACGCGAGCGACGCCGAAGTCACCCAGCTTCACCTCCCCCACACGGGAGATGAAGACGTTGGACGGCGAGACGTCACAGTGGACGAGGTGCAGCGGCGTCCCGCTCGTGCTCTCGGCTCGGTGCGCGTAGTCCAGCGCCTCAAGCAGCACCCGTGCGAGATACACCGCGAAGTCGATCGGCAGCGCGATGCCCTGCTTGCGGCACCGGCGCAGCACCTGTCCGAGGTCGCGCCCGTCCACCCACTCCATGGCCAAGTAGGCCACGCCTCCGATGGCCCCCACGTCGAGCGTCTGGACGATGTTCGGGTGGCGGAGCGCGATCGAGAGCTCGGCCTCCTTGGCGAAGAGCTGGACGTATTCGGGAGCGCGCGCGAGCTGCGGAAGGAGCCGCTTGATCGCGACCTCGGTCCCTGCCCACGGGCCGTCGAGCGTCCGGGCGCGCACTACCTCGGCCATGCCGCCCTTCCCGAGCGGAGCGAGGATCTCGTAGTGCCCGAACCGTGCGCCGGACGACCAGAGGACGACCTCGGACTGCTTCACCGTTTCCGCTCCTGGTTGGCCTTGGCCCGGGTGACCAGCGCCGAGAAGCGCGGATCGCCCCTCAGCGGTAGGAGATCCGGATCGTGGAGCATGTCTTCGGTCGCCGCGAATCCCCGGTCGATGGAATCGCTCAGGCTCGCCAGCGCCTCGTCGTTGCGTCCCAGCCGGGCCTGCGCGCAAGCCAGGTTGTAGGAGAGCAGCACATCCGGGGCGAACGCCCTGGCCTTTTCGTAGGCCGCGACGGCGCCGGCGGGGTCACCCAAGAGCACCGAGGCCTCCCCGAGCCCGACCCATGCCTTGCCGGGGTCCTCCTTTGCCGCCAACGCTTTCTGGAATTCGAGCTGGGCTGCCTTCCCCCGCCGGAGCTGCAGCAGCTTCTCTCCTGCTTCGAGGTGGTGGCTCAGCGGCTTGCGACCTGCCGGTTCCGCCAGCGGCGCGAGGATCAACCGCTTGCCGGCGTCCAGCCCGGGCGAATCACAGGGCGCGACCAGGGCCACGTCGGCCACGACCGTCCCGTTCGCCGCCACGTGAACTCCGAGGTACGGAACGGTGCGCTCACCGCATGAGGTACAGAGGGTCAGGCGCCCAACCAGGACATCGCCCTCCCACGCCGCGTCCACCACTGCCCGACCCACCTCGAAGCCACAGGGATTTGATTCGCCGGCACGGCCGAGCACATGGTCGTCCAGCGCCTGCCAGGAGAGGACTCCCTTCGGCCCCCACCGTGCACGGGAGGCGAGTTGCGGCACGGCAGCGAGCGCCGGTCCGGCGCCGAGTGCGGCACAGAGCATGGCAGGGAGCACGAACCGGGGCACGGGACGAGCCTGGGCGTCGCGTGAATGCTGACACGAGGGGCGCGGCCGATGCCAGCCGCACACGGAAGTCGGGCCCAGGTTCCCTTGACCCCCCTCCGGGCCGTCCTTATTGTCGGAGCCGACCGGTCGGAGGCCGGGAGCCCTTGCAAGGTTGTCCCCTGCGGGGTGCGTGATGTGCAGCAGAAATTCGAACCGATACGTCCATTCCGGGGGCCGTACCGGGGTTCCATGCGTCACGCCCGGGGCAGCCGGTACTCGCCGGCGACCCGGGAGACCTACGGCGCCTCACCTCGGCTCCCACCTGGCTCAACTGGGTTCAATGGACGCTGCGCACACGGCTCAGCGGCGGGGGACGTTTTTTCTCACGAGGTGAGCGGCTGGCGACGAACGGTCGGGAGATGGGAACGGACGAAGGTGCGGTGCGCAAGGCCACGCTTCGCGAGCAGCTCACCGCCCGGAGGAAGGCGCTCAGCCCCGAGCTGGTCGACACCCGGGGGCTGAAGATCCAGGCGCGGTTCCTCGCAACACCCTACTACCACCACGCACGGACGGTCGCCCTGTACGCGCCAATCCGGGGCGAGGTTCCCACGCGCGACATCCTCGCCGCCGGGCTCGCCGACGGAAAGGTGATCTGCTACCCGCTGAGCCATGTCCGCGGGCGGGTCCTCTCCTTCCGCGCCGTCCGCACGGAGGCCGAGCTCGAACCGGGGCGGCTCGGCGTGCGAGAGCCGGCGGACGCCGCCGAGCTCGTTCCGGTGGAGCAGATCGACGTGTTCGTCGTCCCGGGGCTCGGCTTCACGCCCGGAGGCAAGCGCCTGGGCCGCGGAGGTGGGTACTACGACGCCACCCTCAAGGCGGGCAGCAGCGCGAGCCGGCGGGTGGGACTTGCCTTCGCCGAGCAGATCGTCGACGACCTGCCCACCAACGAGGAGGACGTGGACGTGGACCTGGTCGTGACCGAGAACGAGGTCTTCCGGGGGCTGGCGCGGCCTCCGGACTCCGCCAACACGTGATCGTCCTCTTCATGGGTGACGTGGTGGGCAAGCCGGGGGTGCTCGCCGTGCGGACCCTGCTCCCCCGTCTCATCGCCCGGTACCGCGCGGATCTGGTCATCGCCAATGCCGAGAACTCGGAGGGCGGTGCCGGCATCTCGGCCGAGTCCGCCGAGGCGCTGCTCGGCGCGGAGGTGAACCTCCTCACCTCGGGGAATCACTTCTGGACCAAGCGGCAGATCCTCCCCTGGGTGGAGACCCATCCCGAGCTCCTCCTCCGTCCAGCGAACTACCCCGAGGGCAGTCCCGGGCGTGGGCACACCGTCCTCCACACCCCGGACGGGCGGAAGCTCGGGGTGCTGAATCTGGAGGGGCGGGTCTTCATGAAGAACCTCGACGACCCGTTCCGGGTCGGCGAGCGGCTGGTGGCCGAGCTGCGTCGAACCACCTCTTGCATCCTGGTGGACATGCACTGCGAGGCGTCGAGCGAGAAGAACGCCATGGGTGCCTGGCTCGACGGGAAGGCGTCGGCCGTGGTCGGGACGCACACCCACGTCCAGACCGCGGACGAGCGCATCCTCCCCGGGGGAACGGCGTTCATCACCGACGTCGGGATGTGCGGACCGCTCGACTCGGTCATCGGGATCAAGAAGGAGCAGAGCATCGAGCGTTTCCTCACCCAGCGGCCCAACCAGTACGAGGTGGCGAAGAACCTGGTCTACCTCCAGGGCGTCGTGGTCGACATCGACGAGACCAGTGGGAAGGCCCGGAGCATCACCCGGGTGCGGGAGCACCTTCCCGGGACGTGACCCTCCCCGTCCGGCCTGGTAGGTGGAGCCGATGTCGCTCCTTCGCCGAGCCACCCCCGACGAGCAGTTCGCCGAGGTCACCCGCGCGAGCGTGGATCTCCACGTCCCGGACGAACTCCGCGCCAAGCTCCGCCGGTCCTACGAGCGCGAGCAGCCGCTCATCGTCAAGGCGGGGTTCGACCCCAACCGGCCGGACCTCCATCTCGGTCACACGCTCCTGCTCACCCGGATGCGGCGCTTCCAGGACTTCGGCCACGAGGTGGTGTTCCTGATCGGTGACTTCACCGGGATGATCGGCGACCCCTCAGGGAAGAACCTCACTCGTCCGGCGCTGAGTCGCGAGGAGGTCCTGGCGAATGCCGAGAGCTACAAGGCTCAGGTCTTCAAGGTGTTGGATCCGGGCCGGACGAAGATCCGATTCAATTCCGAGTGGCTCGATGCGCTGGGGACGGAGGGGACCGTCCGCCTCGCGGCGCACTACCCTCTTGCACGGATGCTCGAGCGGGACGACTTCAAGAGCCGGTTTCGCGAGGGCCGGAGCATCTCGATGCACGAGCTGCTCTACCCGCTCTTCCAGGGGTACGACTCCGTCGCGCTGAAGGCAGACGTCGAGCTCGGAAGCACCGACCAGCTCTTCAACCTGCTCGTGGGCCGGACGCTGATGCGGGAGTACGGGCTCGAGCCCCAGGTCATCCTCACCGGGCCAATCCTCGAGGGGATCGACGCGCGGATGGAGGACGGACGCATCATCGGCGAGAAGATGTCCAAGTCGCTCGACAACTACGTTGGCGTGGCCGAGCCGCCGGGAGAGATGTTCGGGAAGTTGATGAGCATCTCGGACGAGCTGATGTGGCGGTATGCCGAGCTGCTCTCGGGGCGGCCGCTGGAGGCGCTCCGCTCCGATCGGGCCAGGGTTGCCTCGGGCGAGGTCCACCCCAAGGACGTGAAGGTCGCGTTCGCGAAGGAGATCGTCACCCGGTTCCACGGTGGGGAGGCGGCGGTGGTCGCGGCGGACGAGTTCGAGCGACGGTTCGCGCGCCGGGAGGTGGACCCGGCGAAGTTTCCCGAGGTGGTGGTCGGCACCGGGGGCAAGCCGGTACCGCTTGCCCGGGCGATGGTCGACGCACAGCTGGTCGCCTCGACCTCGGAGGCCCGGAGGCTCATCACCCAGGGGGCGGTGAAGGTCGAGGGGGAGCGCGTCACGGACCCAAAGGGAGAGCTCCCCCTGGGCACGCACCTGGTCCAGGTAGGAAAGCTCAGGGCCGCTCGGCTGACCGTCCGATGAGCTCCCGAGGGGCCGCACTGCGCGATGACGCTACGCGTTACGAGCGGCCAGGGCTCGCGTGACGGGCCTACACGGATCCGAGGAATCCCCGATCGAGGTATCAGAGAACTCGTTCAAGAACTCGTTCAACGAGAACTCGTTCAACCCAGGTGGGGACCTCGAACGTAAACACCGCCCTTGGGGCGATTCGAAGCGAGTGCGCTCGGTCGGCCGCCTTGCGGGCGAGGGAGCTCGGACCTAGCCTCTCTGGAGTGACGAAGCGCATCGCGCCGCGCCATGCGGTGCTGCTCGGGTTCCTTGCCCTGCTCGCCGGCTGCTCCCACGACACGTACCAGCCGGACCCCGCCCGGGTGCAAGCCCCCGCCGGACCCGCCACCTTCGACGACTGCGAGCTCGGCGATGGCAGCACGGTCCCTTCCGCCTTCCCCCGCGGCAGCCTTGCCCGTCCCGGTCCTGCCGAGCTGACGCTCGCCTGCGGCCTCTCCACCCAGCTCGCCGCACTCGGCGAGCCGTCGCTGTTCCCGGTGTCGCCGTCGGCCGAGGTGTACCGCGTCCTGTGGCTCCGCTCCGACGGTCACCCGGTGAGCGTCCGTTTCGAGCGCCAGGGGACCACGGGTCAGGTTCGCGGAGCCCAGACCGCCGGGAAGGGCGTCGGCACACCCGGCGAGCTGCTCGAGGAGACGACCAGCGCAGCCACGCCGGATCTGGTGAGCGGTGTCCTCACCCGCATCGAGGCTGCGCGATTCTGGGGTGCGGCGCCTCCCACGCCTGGCGACACGGCCGTGGCAGAACGCGGATCAACCTGGGTCTTCGAGGGAGTCAAGGGCGGCCAGTACCGCGTTCGCGTCTTCCAGCGCGAGACTCTCGCCCGCGATCCCTCGTACACCGCGCTGGCGCGAACGCTGGTCGGGAGCTCGGGCCTCCACATCGAGGGCAACGTCTACTAGCGGGCCACCGGCCGCCGCCCGAGCCCGACCAGGTAGACCTCCACACTCGCCGACCGCGTTGCCTCCGGGCGGACGACCTTCACCTCACGGTACGCCTCGCGAAGCCGCGCGCGGTACGACTCGAAGTCGCCGCCCATGAAGAGCTTCGCCACGAAGCTCGAGCCTGTCTTCCCGAGCACCCCGGCCAGCTCCAGGGCACGCTCGGCCAGTCGCAGCGAGCGCGCCTCGTCGGTGGCTCGCACGCCCGTCGTCTTGGGCGCCATGTCGGACAGCACCGCATCGAAGGGCCCGGGGGCGATCGCCTCCACCTGCGCCCGGGCATCGTCGGCCAGGACGTCCACCACTCCGGTAGACACCCACGATTCGCTGAACGGCCGCAGCGGCACCAAGTCCACTCCGACCGCGAGGCCCGAGGGGCCGACGATCCGAGCGATCACCTGGAGGAATCCGCCCGGAGCGGCACCCAGATCGAGCACTCGCGCCCCGGGTCGGACGAGACCGAAGCGCTCGACGAGCTCCTCGAGCTTGAATGCGCTTCGCGCTCGCAATCCTCGCTGCTTGGCGCGTTGGAAGTAGTGATCTTTCGGCCGGTACGGCTTGCCCATGCGTCGGACCCTTTCCATACCATCGACGGGAGAGGTTCCGATGCGGGCGCACTCGGTTCTCCTGGCCTGGCTGTTCACGCTCCTGTCGTTCGCGATGGTCGTGCTGGCCACGGTACGGATGCAGCCACTTCGTCGCGAGTCGGATGCCCTCCTCGCTCGTTCCCGCGCGCACGCGGACGCCTTCGCCAGCTCGTTCGATGGCCAGTTCGCCGACCAGCAGCTGAGCACCTTTCAGGAACGACGCGATGTGGTCGCCCGGCTTCAGGCGTGGCAGCGCCTCCAGCTCCTCGGAGCCCTCGGAACCCTGGGTGGGCTGTTCGCCGCCTGGCTCCTCTGGATGATCGGGCGGTTGCAGGCCGAGCTGGGCTCGGGCGAGCCTCGGCAGGAGCACGGTTCCCCAGCTCGCTGAGCCCCCACCGCCGGTCGCCGGCAGCGTTTTCATTTTCACCTTCGCCGGAACTGGGATGCCTGGGAGCACCGCCCAGTCCTGCCGCGCTCCGACACCGAGCCCCGCTTCAGTCTCGTGGAGTAGTCTCCGGACCATGCGCGGGTGCGCCTGGTGCGGCAGCCCTCTCGACGTGGTGGGGAACGCGGTCGGCCGCCGCGACGCCTGCTCCCGGTGCGGCCACGACCTCCACGCGTGCCGGCAGTGCCGGCACTTCGATCCCGCCGTCGCCAAGTCCTGCAAGGAGCCGTTCGCCGAGGTCCCCGCGGACAAGGACGACGCGAACTTCTGCGAGTTCTTCCAGCTGGGGGAAGGTGGCCTCACCGACGAGGACCCGCTCCGGGCCGCCCGCGAGGCGGCGGACGCGCTGTTCAAGCACTAGCGCAGCGTCGCTGCGCCTGCCGGCGCCCGCCCGCGGCTCAGAGTCCCTCGAGCTTGACGATGATCTCCTTCATGATCTCGCTCGTCCCGCCGCCGATCGTGATCAGGCGCACGTCGCGCCAAGCCCGGGCCACCGAGGTCTCCTCCACGTAGCCCATCCCGCCGTGGATCTGCTGGCAGTCGTACGCGACCTTCTGGGCCAGGTCCCCCGCGAAGAGCTTCGCCATGCTGATCTCCTTCACCGGGTCGAGACCCGCATCGAAGAGCGCCGTGGCGTGGTAGGTGAGCCGCTTCGCCGCTTCCACCGCGGCCAGGTGCTCCGCGAACCTGTGTCGCCAGACCTGGAAGCCGATGAGCGGCCTCCCGAACGCCTCGCGTTCCCGCGCGTAGTGAATCGCCTCCTCGAGCATCCGCTCCATTCCAGCAACGGCGATGACTGCCGCCACCAGCCGCTCTCCCTGGAAATTGATCATGATGTGGGCGAATCCGGCGTTCTCCTCTCCGAGGAGGTACCGCGCCGGGATGCGGCAGTCCTCGAAGTAGAGAACCGCCGTGTCGCTCGAGAGGTTGCCGACCTTGTCCAGCTTCTTGCTCACGCTGAAGCCGCGGACCTCGGTGGGGAAGGTCACCAGCGAGATTCCCTCGTGCCCAGGGCCGCCGGTCCGGACCGCCAGGGTGATGAAGTCGGCCCGGGTTCCGTTGGTGATCCACATCTTGCTGCCGTTGATGACGTATTCGTCGCCCACGCGGCGAGCGGTTGTCCGGATGTTCGCCACGTCCGACCCGCAGCCGGGCTCGCTGATCCCCAGCGCACCGATCCGGTCGCCCGCCAGAGCCGGTACGAGGAACTCCCGCTTCTGCTCCTCCGTCCCGAGGGTGCCGATCACCGGCGTGGCGATCTGCGCCTGGACCAGCAGGGCCATGTTCACCCCGGCGTTCCGGCTGCGGGCGAGCTCCTCGGTCAGCGCGATGACGAACCAGTAGTCACCGCCCGAGCCTCCCCACTTGGGATCGTGATTCGCCCCGAGAAACCCGAGCTCGCCGGCGCGCTTGAAGACCTCGCGGGGAAAGATGCCGGCCCGGTCCCACTCGAGCGCGTGCGGCGCGAGCTCCTTCTCGACCCAAGAACGGACGCTCCTCCGGAACGCCTCGTGCTCCTCGGTGAACGGACTCTGCAGGCTCGACACCACGACCTCCGCTGGGACTGATTCTTGAGTCAATGACAGTGGGCAGCCGTTCGCAAGATCGCGCTTGCACGGGCCCCTTCCGCGATCGGGAAAATCCAGAACGTCGTCTCAGAGAACTCGTCTGGGAACTCGTCTGGAGCTCCTCCTCGCTCCAACCAGCTGGAATCACGACGTCTTTTGCTCGCGCGTCCCCGACCGAGGCTCCCTCGCCCGCCCGGCGGGCAGGGCGCTCAGCGGACCAGCGCGTCGATCTCGGCCGGTGTGAGGCCGGCCTCGGCCAGCACCTCGCGCGTGTGCTCACCGAGCGCCGGGGCGGGCGACGTCGCCGGTCCCCCCAAGCGGAGCGGAGTCGCCAGGGCCCCCGGCGGGGAGAAGAGGCCCCGGCCTGCGAGGTGCGCGTCCTGGCAGACCTCCTCCGGCAGCAACACCGGTTCCACACAGCCGTCGATCCCGGCGAGCCGCTCCGTCCATGTGGCGAGCGGCGCGCTCGCGAACGTCCTCTGCAGAAGCTCGCGGACCCGGATCGTACCCTCCCCGCCCCCGTAGGCGTCCGCGGTGAGGTCGCCGAGCCCGAGACGCTCCGAGAGCGCGGCGAAGAACCGCGGCTCCAGTGCAGCCACCGCCAGCCAGCGTCCATCCGCCGTGCGGTACAGCCCGTAGCAGGGCAAGCCTCCGTCCAGTGCACCCTCCCCCGCCGGTGGAACCGGAAACCCGAGCAGCGCAGGCCCGAGGTGCAGCGCGGCGAACGACGTCGCCGATTCCACCAGCGACACGTCCACCAGCCGGCCCCGGCCGGTCGTGGCCCGCCCGAGCAGCGCGGCCAGGATGCCGCTCACCGCCACCCACGCGCCGCCGACGTCCGCGACCTGGGCCCCCGGAATCGCGGGCTCGCCTCCGCGCCCGCCCATCCCGAGGAGTCCCGCCCGTGCCTGGTATCCGAGATCGTGTCCCGCGCGCTGCCGATCCGGCCCCGTCTGCCCGAACCCCGAGAGCGCGCACACCACCATCCGGGGGTACTCCTCGAGCAGCGCGGCGTGTCCCAGCCCGAGCCGGTCCATCACGCCTGGCCGGAACCCCTCGACCAGCACGTCGCACCGGCGCAGGACTCGGCTGAGCGCCTCGACCGCTCCCGGGCGCTTGAGGTCGAGCACCACCGAGCGCTTTCCTCGGTTCAGGGCCGAGAACAGCTCCCCCGAGCCCCCGGGGGGCATGAGCCGGGTGGCGTCGCCCTCGGGGGGCTCGACCTTCACCACCTCGGCCCCGAGGTCCGCGAGCACCAGCGTCGCGTAAGGTCCGGGTGCCAGCCGGGTGAGGTCCAGGACCCGGACGCCCGCGAGCGGAAGCGGCTCGCCCCGGGCAGGCTCGGAGGGCGCGCTCAGGTCAGCAGCTTCCCGAGCTTCATCGCCAGGCCCATGTCCATGGGCTTGAACTTCAGCTTGCCCTGCATCGCCGCCATCTGCGCGTTCAGCTGCTTGTTGCGGATCTTCACGAAGTCCTGGTCGCTGACGGTGACCGTCATCTTCGGGGTTCCCTCGGCGCCGTTCTTCACCCAGTCGGACGAACGGGTGGCATCCAGCGTCCACGTGCCGCCCTGATCGCCGGTGATGACGAAGTGGATGACGGCGTTGAGCTCCTTCGCCAGCTCGGGCTTCGCCGAGAGGAGCGTCGGGATCACCTGCTCCAGGATGCTCTTCGGGGTATCGGACATGTGCCGCCCTCCTCGGGGCTCAGCTGATTCGTGAGTCAACTCCAGCGCGCCGGACCGTACCGACGCCCCACGCGACGCGTCAAGGTGTCGCTGCGGGGAGAGCCCGCCGCACCGCCGCCAGGAGCTCGTCCAGCTCGAAGGGCTTCGCCAGCCACCCGAGCGCGCCGATCTCCATCGCCTTGACGGAGACGTTCCGATCGGCGCTCAGCACGATGATCGGTGGGCGCCTTCCTGGCGCGAGATTCCGCGCGAACTCCGAGCCGTCCATCACCGGCATCATGAGGTCGAGGAGCACCAGGTCCGGTGGCGCCTGCTCCACGCGCACGAGTGCCTCCCGGCCGTTTCGCGCCCGGTGAACGTCGTAGCCCTCGACCTCGAGGATCTCGCTCAGCGCGTCGAGGATATCCGGATCGTCGTCCACGACCAGGACCCGCCGCGTCGCGCGTGGCTCTCGCTGTGCCGAGGTCTTTCCGACCATCGCTCCGTTCCGGTGCCGGGTTCTCAACGAATCGTGCACCGGGCCGTCTGGAACCTCCCAGAGAGTACACCCCGAGGATGACGCGGCGTTGTCCTGTGGACGTCCGAGGTGTGCATACCGCCGACGCCTCCCGTGGACCGCCCCGACGACGCCACCGCCAGGTTCCTCTCGCTCGCCAGCCACGATCTGCGTGGGCCTCTGTCCACCGTTCGCTCGTACGCGTCGCTACTCCGCTCGCCCCGCTTCGTACTCGACGACCGCGTTCGCGCGGCGGTGGAGGTGATCCTCCGCAACGTCGACCGGGCACTCGGGCAGTGGGAGCTGCTCGCCGAAGCCTGGAGGCTCGACATCGGTGGGCTGGGTCTGGACCTCCGCGACGAGGACCTCCTTCCTCTGATCCGCGCGAGCGCCGACGCCGCCGCGACGACCGCCCGGGAGCGCGGCATCCGCCTGGACGTGCTGCTGCCCGCATCCCTGCCGCTCGCCCGGGTCGACCTCGACCGCGTCGTGCTGGTGCTCTCGGGCGGCTGGGCGCACTTGCTCGAGCGGACGCGTCCCGGCGGCGCCGCAGGCCTGGGCGCCAGGGCGGAGGCAACCGACGTGGTGCTCACCTTCTGGGACTCCGGGCCCCCGCTCACCCCGGAGGCGGAGGTGCATGCCTTCGACCGGCAGTGGCAGGCGCTGCAAGGCCACGAGCTCGGAACCGCATTCCGGATGGCGCTCGCCGGAGGGCGGAGGTGGGAAGCCTGAACGGCCGGACGCTGTTCCACTTCCGGCTGCCGGGCCTGCGTTGAGGAGACGCCGGCCGGCTGCAGGATTCCGGGGTGGCTCCCGGATGCTCCCCGGCACCCGGTCGCGCTTGCACGCCGGGGAGGGAT
>DATJVY010000151.1:0-3687 GCA_035501615.1 Myxococcaceae bacterium | reverse complement strand
GCGACCCCGGCTGGGAGGAGATGCGGGCCGCGCTCCAGGCGGCGGCCAAGAAGGCCGCACGGGGGGCATTCGTGGAGGGGACGATCTCCTGGACCCTCTGGAACGATCTCTCCGTGGACCGCGACGCCCTCGACCGGGTCTCCATGGATCACCCGATCGTCCTCGGCACGTTCACCGGACACGCGATGATCCTCAACTCGGCGGCTCTGTCCCGCCTGGGGATCGGGGAGAAGATCCAGGATCCCGTCGCTGGACGGTTCGAGCGTCTCCCGGACGGCCGGCTCTCGGGCGTCGTCCGCGAGTACGCCGCCATGGCCGTCGGCCGGAGGATGGCCGGGCTCGTCCCCGACGAGGAAGCCGTGGCGCAGCTGCGCGACAGGCTCGGCAAGGCGGCGAGGTGGGGGGTCACCTCGATCCAGGACCTCTCGGCGTCCATCGAACCGGCTCACGCCGCGCGGCTACTGGCGGCGGTACCGACCCCGATCCGTGTCCGCGTCGTGCCCATGCCCGGGACCTCCCCCGCGGGTCGGGACACCCACGAGGGGGACGGGCTCGCCGCCCACCCGGCGCCGCTGCTCACCCTCGGTGGCCGGAAGTGGCTGCTGGACGGCGTTCCGGTCGAGTTCACGCTGGATCTGCGAGGGACTCACCCCAAGCCCACGGGCGCCTCGCCAAAGGATCCCCTGATGTCGGAGGTTCCACTCTCCTTCGCGCCCCGCGAGCTGAAGGCGATGCTCGAGGAGAGCCTGCGCTCCGGGCAGCAGCTGCTCGCCCACGTCAGCGGTTACCCCGCGGCCAGGGCCCTGCTCGAGGCGATGCAGGAGACCGGAGGACCGAAGGTCTGGGCAACCCGTCGCGTCCGTCTCGAGCACGGTGACGGGCTCTTCCCGGACCTCCTCGACACCGCCCGCGCCCTCGGCGTCATCGTGGTGCAGAACCCCTCCCACCTGAACGTGTTCTCCGGAGGCCTGGAGAAGGGCCAGCCGCTCAAGACGCTGCTCGACCGCGGCATCCCCATCGCGCTCGGCTCGGACGGACCACCCAACCCCTATCTGAACATCCTGTTCGCGACGCAGGCCTCCAACCGTCCCTCCGAGGCGCTCAGCCGGGAAGAGGCAGTCATCGCGTACACCCGCGGCTCCGCCTACGCGGAGAATGCCGAGGGCGACAAGGGCACGCTCGAGCCGGGAAAGCTGGCCGACCTCGCCGTGCTCTCCCAGGACATCTTCACCGTTCCGCCGCCGGAGCTACCGAAGACCGAATCCGTGCTCACGCTCGTCGGCGGGAAGGTCGCCTACGACGCGGGGGCGCTCCCTCGCTGAGTCGTCCGCCGTGACCGGCGGGTGCCTCCGGAAACGAACGAGCCCCAGGACACCTGCGCGGGAACCCGGGCGGAGTGGAGCTCCCGCTTCACGGCGCCCGCCGGTGGGCGGGTGCGCTACGGTCCTGGCGACCGATGACCTCGCTCTGGCTGTCGATCCAGCCGTTCGCGCGGACGGCGCCCTGGGCGGTGCTGGGCGCGGCGGTCGTCGTCTTCCCGCTGCTCCTCTTCGTGACCGCCCCCTACGGCCGCCACTTCCGTCCGGGCTGGGGACCCGCGCTGGGCTCGCGCCAAGGGTGGATCGCGATGGAGTGGCCCTCGGTGTTCCTCTTCGGGCTGGTGTGGATCGCCAACCCGGCGTTCGGGACGCCGATGGTGCTCGCGCTCGGCACGCTGTGGCTCGTCCACTACCTGCAGCGGACCTTCGTGTTCTCGCTGCTGCTACGCGGAGGGGGGAGGCGACAGGCGGTGGTCACCGTCGTGCTCGCGAACGTGTTCAACGTGCTGAATGCCGTCGGGAACGCGGCGGCGCTGGCCGAGCGACCGTTCGACCTCCCCTTCCTCGCCGGCGTCGTGCTGTTCGCCGGGGGGCTCGCGCTCAACGTCCACTCCGACCACCTGCTCCGCTCGCTCCGGGCGCCGGGCGAGAGCGGGTACCGGATTCCCTTCGGCGGCGGCTTCACCTGGGTGAGCGCCCCGAACTACCTCGGCGAGATCGTCGAGTGGGTGGGCTTCGCGCTGGCCGCGCAGACGCTGGCCGCGTGGGCCTTCGCCGCCTTCACCTTCGCCAACCTCGCGCCGCGCGCGCTCGCGAACCACCGCTGGTACCGCGAAAGGTTCCCCGACTATCCGGGGAAGCGGCGGGCGCTCGTCCCCTTCCTCTGGTGAGATGCCGAGAATCGACAGCTGGGCGAGGAGCTCACGCGGCGCGGGGTGTCGTTCGCGGCCGTGGAGCACCCGGGCTACCCCGGCGCCGCTCGTGCTCGCTGGCGGCTTGCAACTCGAACCCGCAGTGGACGTTGATGCCGTCGAGTGCGTGTCCTTCGACCATCCGCCCCGGCAGGCCGCTCAGGCCTTCCGACGACCCCGCGACGACGGGAGCTGCGCCTCCCGGGTCGTGACTTCCTCCAGCTGCGCCGCGACGCGCTCGGCTTCTTCACCCGTCTCCATTCCGAGCGGGGAGACCTCGCCTGGTTCACGGTCCCGGGGCGTCGCCTGGTGCTGCTCGGCCACCCCGATCAGGCTCGCGACGTGCTGCTGACCCAGGCCTCGAAGATCGAGAAGGGGCCTGCGCTCCGGAGCACGCGTGTCCTGCTCGGCGATGGCCTCCTCACCAGCGAGGGCGCGGTCCACCTCGAGCATCGCCGGCGAATCCAGCCGGCGTTTCACCGCAACGAGCTCCAGCGCTACGTGCCGGGCATGGTGCAGCTGGCCCGGGCCTGCGCGGAGTCGCTGCGGCCCGGGGAGACGTTCGACCTCGCGCGGACGATGATGCAGCTCACGCTGGGAATCGTCTCCGAGGCGCTCTTCGGCGCAGACCTCACGCCCGAGGCGAGCCGCATCGGTGACGCGCTCACCGAGGCGCTCGGGGCATTCCGGAGCCTGTCGCTGCCGCTCGGCGGGCTGCTCCTCGCGCTCCCGCTGCCGCGTGCCCGGCGGTTCAAGGTCGCGCGGGCCGAGCTGGAGGCGGCGGTGGCATCGCTGGTGGCCCGGCACGGCCCCGGTCGCGAAGACCTTCTCGGGACGCTGATTCGCGCCCGGGAGGCCGGCGTGTTCGACGACCGAGCGATTCGCGACGAGGTGATGACGCTGCTCCTCGCCGGGCACGAGACGACGGCGCTGGCGCTGACCTGGGCCTTCCATCTCCTGGCGACGCACGCCGAGATCGAGCGCGCGCTTCACGACGAGCTCGACCGCGTGCTGGCCGGGCGACTCGCGGGTGCCGACGATCTCGAGTCGCTGCCAGTCACCCGCGGCGTCATCGGGGAGTCGCTCCGGCTCTATCCGCCGGCGTGGGTCATCGGGCGGCGGGTTCTCGAGCCGCTCCCGCTGAGCGACGGGACGGTGCTCCCGCCCCGCACCGTGGCGGTGCTCTGTCCGTGGGTGCTCCACCGCGACGCCCGATTCTGGCCGGATCCGGAGCGCGTGGACCCCGCCCGGTGGACGGCCGAGGCCAGGGCGACGCGTCACCGGCATGCCTTCATCGGTTTCGGCGCCGGGACGCGGGGGTGTGTCGGCGAGGGATTCGCCTGGACCGAGGCGATGCTGGTCCTGGCCACGCTGGCCGCGCGCTGGCGCCTCGTTCCGGCGAGGCCCGGACCGGTGGTTCCGGAGCCGAGCGTCACCCTCCGACCGCGGGGTGGGCT
>DATJVY010000150.1:0-2016 GCA_035501615.1 Myxococcaceae bacterium | reverse complement strand
GGCGGCGATGCTGAACGCGCGCCACGCCGTCCCGGCGGTGTTGAGGTACGGCGCCTTGGCGAGATCGGCCGGCGGGACGGTCCCGTTCGGAGTCAGGGTGATCTTCTGACCGCCGGTCACGTCCGTGCCCTGCGCGACGATGGAGGCCGTGCTCGAGTACTGGAGCTCGAAGCTCGTGGCCGAGGCATCGGTCACGTCCCAGGCCACGAGCAGCGGCTCGATCAGGTGCGCGGCGGCGCCGTTGATGGAGGCCGCACCGGGCTTGGTCGGCGCGGCGGTGATGTTCGTCGACCCGCTGGTGACGAAGACGATGTCGCCCAGGCTCGCGACGCTCCAGCCCATGTCGGGCC
This sequence comes from Myxococcaceae bacterium, assembly GCA_035501615.1. GTDB lineage: Bacteria > Myxococcota > Myxococcia > Myxococcales > Myxococcaceae > RPRB01. The sequence continues at coordinate 1,666 of DATJVY010000150.1, read as the reverse complement.
CCGGGTCCTTGGTGTCTCCCATGTGGACGATGATGCAGACGTCTCCCAGCGGGCAGGGGCTCGAGGAATTGACGGTGGTGATGGTGTCCACCACCCACCCCTCGCCGAGATCCGCATCGATGCCCACCGCCGCGAGCGGCGTTCCCCAGGCGGTGGGGTTCTTCACGTGGGGTCCCCAGGTGTGGAGCCCCCAGCCCGCGTAGTTCGCGTCGGGGCGGATGTAATAGACGGCCACCTGGTTCGCGCCGGGGATCGCCACCGGCTTGTGGGTGATGGCCTTGTCGTACGTCGAGAAGACCCAGACCTCGCGGACCGTGCCCGAGACGTCGACGGTCAGGCTCCCCGCGCTGTCGGTGCTCGAGCCGTTCACCAGGCTGAAGGTCAGGGAGGTCGCTCCGGACTTGACCGTCAGCGCGTAGACGGCCCCGAAGCCGTCGGTGGTCGTGGAGCTGGCGCTGGTCTCGTTGGCCCCCGCGCTGACCGCGACGTTCCAGCCGGTGTAGTCCCCGAGCGCGCGGTGGTAGTGGAGGGTGAAGGCGCTGGAGGCTGGGTTTCCGCCGTCTCCATTGTTGTTGTTGTTATTGTTGCCGTTGCTGCTGCTGCAGCCGGCCAGGGCCGCAGCCAGGGAGACGGCGCAGCACCACCGCGTCGATGTCCGGGAAAGGGGAGCGCGCATGGCGGCGGAGATTGAACCGTTCGGAGTTCGCGGGCAACGCAAACGGAGAGCCGTCGGTCCGCTGTTGCTGTTGATTGCGGCTCTCGGCTGCACTGCGTCACGACCTCCCGCGACGCCTCCAGCCCCCGCGGAGAAGCCGCGCACGTTCGACAGCTGGGCCAACGGCGCGGTCTTCTACGAGGTCTTCGTCCGGAGCTTCCAGGACTCCAATGGCGACGGGAAGGGCGACCTCCCCGGCCTCATCTCGAGGCTCGACTACCTGAACGACGGCAAGCCCGGGACCGAGCAGGACCTCGGGGTGGATGCCCTCTGGCTGATGCCGGTGTTCGCCTCGCCCAGCTACCACGGCTACGACACCACCGATTACGAGCGGGTCAATCCGGACTACGGCACCAACGAGGATCTGAGCCGGCTGTGCACCGAGGCCCACCGCCGTGGGATGCACGTCGTCGTCGACCTGGTGCTCAACCACACCTCGAACAAGCACCCCTGGTTCGTCGACTCGGCGTCGGGGCCGACGTCCCCGAAGCGCAACTGGTACGTCTGGAGCCCGACGGACCTCCACTGGCCACAGCCCTGGAACGCGGCCGGCAGCACCTGGCACCAGCGGAATGGCGCCTGGTACTACGGCCTCTTCTGGGCGGGAATGCCCGACTTGAACTTCCGGAATCCCGAGGTCCGGAAGGAGGCCATGCGCCTGGCCGCACTCTGGCTGGGGCGCGGGGTGGACGGCTTCCGCCTCGATGCGGCACGCCACCTCATCGAGGACGGCCCCGGGGACGGCCAGAACGACACGCCGGAGACCCACGCCTTCTGGAAGGAGTTCGCCGCCTCGGTGCGCACGGTGCGCCCGGACGCGGTGCTGATCGGCGAGGCCTGGACCGAGACGCCGAAGATCGCGCCCTACTACGGCTCCACCGAGGCCGTCCCCGGCGGCGACGAGCTTCCGCTCAACTTCGACTTCCCCCTGGCCAAGCACCTGGTGGAGGG
>DATJVY010000149.1:0-18098 GCA_035501615.1 Myxococcaceae bacterium | reverse complement strand
AGCGCCTCGGCGGCCGAGGCGATCTCCTGGAGTCCCGCCTCGAGATCCACCCGGGCGTCGAGCCCCCGTCCCCGCCGCACCTCGTCCCAGGAGACGAGCTCGGTCGCGTGCGCGCCGGACTCGGTGTGCACCTGCTCGGCGTGCACCAGCAGCGCGCGGGCGAGCGCCTTGGAGCTCGGGCCCGTGGCGCGGACCCGGCCGCTCCGCTCCACCTCGGCGAGGAGCGCCTGGGCCCTGGGGGTGAGCGCCTCGGTCTGCCAGGGGGCGCGCGCCTCGCCCACGCTCAGGAGCGCGGGCCAGAGGCGGCGATGGACGAGCATCACCTTGGCCGAAAGCAGCGGGACGAAGAGGACGTCCCCGCGGTCCTCCAGCGCGCCGGCCACCCGGAAGATGCGCCGCCCCGCCGGGTGGCCCCACCACGAGCCGCGGATGGGCTCGCCCGCCACCAGCGCGGTCAGGCTGGGCTTGCTCGCGTCGTGCAGGAAGAGCAGCCCGGTCCGTTCCAGGGCGTCCTGCGCCCGGCGGAGGTCCGCCTCGGTGTCCCGGTCCTCCATCGGCCTCCGGTATACCCCCGAGAGCCACCGCGACGGGCGGCTCGTTTCAACGGGCGTGCCAGCGCAAATCTCGCGCCTGGATCCACATCGACGCGTACGAGCTGTCGACCCGGGAGTGAACACCCGCTGCTAGGCTCGACGAATGACCGTCGAGAAGTACCGGCGTGCCCGGGAGCTGATCACGAAGGCCGGCGGAGGAGACTTCGCCGGGCCCAAGCCCGAGTCACTGGTGGCCCGCGCGGAGGAGGCGCTCGGGCTGCGGTTCCCCCCGAGCTACCGGCAGTTCCTCCTCGAGCTCGGCTGCGGCGACGTCGGAGGCTTCGAGGTCTACGGCGTCGTCGACGACGACTTCGTGCACTCCTCGGTGCCGGACGCCATCTGGATGACGCTGGAGGAGCGCCGGAACGTCGGGCTCGATCCGCGCTACCTGGTCATCGGCACGCTCGGGGACGGCACGCTCGACTGTCTCGACACCGTCCACCTCGGCCGGGACGGCGAGGCACCGGTGGTGCAGCTCTCCTCCGAGGGCGAGGATCCGGTCCGGCTGGCGGACAGCTTCGGCGAGTACTTCCTCACCGAGGTCGAGAGCGCGCTCTCCGAGGGCGACTAAGGCCAGGGGCCTAGAAGGGCGGGACCTCCCGACGCCTCCAGGGACGCTCGACCCGCTTGTTCGCGGTCCGGTGGAGGGCCATCGCCAGCACCTTCCGGGTGTCGCGGGGGTCGATGACGTCGTCCACCATGGCCAGCGCCGCCGCCCGGTCGATGCGGACGTGGGGACGGAGATCGGCGGCGAGGTCCTCCTTCAGGGTCTTCGCCGCCTCGGGGCTCCCCGCCTGCTCGAGCAGCTTCTTTGCCCCGATGGAGACCAGTCCCTCGGCGCCCATGATGCCGATCTCCGCGTTGGGCCAGGCCACCAGGAGATCGGGCTCGTAGGCGCGGCCGTTCATCACGTAATAGCCGGCGCCGAAGCCCTTGCGGACGACGACGGTGAGCTTGGGCACGGTCGCGTTGGAGACCAGCTGGAGCATCCGGGCACCGTGGCGGATGAGCCCGCTCTGCTCGGCCTTGGTCCCCACCATGAAGCCCGGGACGTCCTGGAGGAAGAGCAGGGGAATCTGGAACGCGTCGCAGACCGCGACGAACCGCGCCGCCTTGTCCGAGGCCGCCACGTCCAGCACGCCTCCGAGGAACATCGAGTTGCTGGCGACGACCCCGACGCTCCAGCCGTCGATCCGGCAGAGCCCGGTGATGAGGTTCCGGGCGAAGCGCGGCTTCAGGGGGAAGAACTTCCGGTCGTCGGCGATGGCCAGGATGACCTTGTGCATGTCGAAGGCCTGGCGCGGGTTGTCGGGGACGACGGCGAGGAGCGACTCGTCGCGGCGGTCGGCCGGGTCGGTGCCTGCGCGCCGGGGCGGCCGCTCGCCGCAGTGCGAGGGGAAGTAGGAGAGGTACTCGCGCACCGCGGCGATGCAGGCCGCGTCGTCCGGGAACTCGCCGTCGGCCACCCCCGAGACCTCGTTGTGGAGCTTGCTCCCGCCGAGCTGCTGCTCGGTGACGTCCTCACCGACGGTGCTCTTCACCAGGGCCGGGCCGCCCACGGCGATGCTCCCGATGTCCTTCACCATGGGTACGTAGTCGGCCAGACCGGGGATGTAGGCCGTGCCGGCCGCGCCCGGGCCGAGCATCGCCGACACCTGCGGCACCACCCCGCTCAGCACCGACTGCTCCCGGAAGAGGTACCCGGTGTCGGCGAAGCCGGCGAGCCGCCGGGGGTCCACCTCGCCGCCCGCCTCGAGCCGGGCGCCCCCGGAATCCACCAGCCACACGATGGGAGTCCGGTCCTTGAGGGCCAGGTCGCGGAGCCGGGTGACCTTGCGCTCGCCCACCTCGCCGATGGTGCCGCCGAGGACGGTGAAGTCGTAGACCGCCGCCGCCACGGACCGGCCCTCGATGGTCCCGAAGGCGGTGAGGACCCCGTCCGCGGCGGTGGGCCGGGCCGGGTCCTCCTCCTCGGCCAGGCGCCCCTCGGCCGCGGCCAGCATCCCCAGCTCCTGGACCGAGCCCGGGTCGAAGAGCAGGGCCAGCCGCTCGCGGGCATCGCGCTTGCCCCGTCCGTGCTGGCGTTCGACCCGCTGCGCACCGCCCATCTCGGCCTTCCGGGCCTTCAGCTCGGCCAGGCGCTCGACCGCGTCCTTCATGCCCATGAGGGCGCACGTTAGCGGACACCCGGGTCCTCTCGCGCGGCTTCCGGTCCCGGTTATTCTCGAGGCTCCCCGAGCCATGGCCGAGCGCCCGCTCCGCATCGTCAGCTACAACGTCCGGTACTTCGGGCACGCGCTCCGGGGCCTGGCCACCACCCGGACGTCGCTGGAGCGCATCGCCCAGCGCCTGGCGAGCCTCACCCCGCTGGCGGACGTCATCTGCCTCCAGGAGGTCGAGACCCGCTCGCTGCGCAGCACGCTCGCCTTCCGGGGGACCCACACGCAGCTCGAGGCCTTCATGGCCGCCCTCGAGCACGCCTTCGTCCGGTCGGGGCTGGTCTTCCCCTACGACGCCTTCCACTTCCGGGCGCACAGCTACCAGTTCCGCTCGACCACGCTCTACACCACCGGGCTCGCGGTCATCGTCAACCGGAACCGGCTCCGGGTGGAGGGCCACAACGTGCTCAGCCCGCACGCCATCACCCACCACCACGTCGCCCGGCTGAAGGACACCAAGCAGAGCCGCATCTGCGCCCACGTCCGGCTCGGCACGTCGGGCGGCCGGGCCTTCCACGTCTTCAACACCCACCTGAGCCTGCCCACGCCCTTCACCCGCGAGTTCTGGAGCGAGAAGGAGAAGATGGGCTTCGGCCTCAACCAGCTCATCGAGGCCAAGAAGCTCGCCGCCTTCGTCCAGGCGCACGCCGACGGCGACCCCTTCGTCGTGGGCGGGGACTTCAACTCCTCGCCGGCGTCGCCGGTCTATCGCTACCTGTCGGAAGAGGTGGGATGGGTCGGAGCGCAGGAGGCGCTGAAGCAGATCGACCGGTCCCACCGCGGATTCCCCACCGCCGGCTTCTTCCGGCTCCGCATGCACCTCGACCATCTCTTCGGAGGGAACGGCATCCGCTGGGTGGACCTCACCGGGACCGAGCCGTTCGGCCGGGGACCCTTCCACGGACTGTCTGACCACGTCCCGCTCATCGCGCGGTTCGAGCCCCCGCCCGACAGAGAAGCGAGCAGCGAGGCGGTTTGACGTAGACTGCGGGGCCACGTGGCCAGGCTTGATCCGATCTTCGAGCGGCTTCTCAAGGAGCAGGGCAGTGAGCTGGTCTTCGACACCGGGGCTCCCGCGCTGATGCGTACCGGCGCGGGGGATGTCCCCGTGCTCCGCCAGCAGCTCACCGCCCAGCAGATCGCCGGAGTGTTCGCCGAGGTGGTCCCGAGCGAGATGCGCAACAGCTTCCCGGCGCCCGGCACGACCAAGTTCGAGTACGGCGCCCCCGCTGGCCGGGTGGCGGTCACGTTCGAGCGCAACGCAGGCCAAGTCAAGGCGGTGGTGCGACCGGCCGGGAAGGGCGACGATGACGAGGGAGAGGCCATCGAGCTGGCCTCCGCCGCCGAGATGCTGCACGAGTACATGCACGGCCAGGGCGCGCTGAAGCCGGGCGTCGTCCCGACCCCGGCGACGACCGGCATCCCCCAGACCTCCCAGGCCGGCGTCCGGCGCGGCGTGGCCAAGGACATCCAGTTCCGCGAGCTCCCCCAGGTGGGTCAGGCCCCCGGCGCGAAGGTGTCCCCGCCCGCCCCGGCGGCCGCCCCCGAGTCACCTCCTGCGCCCGAGCCCGTCCGGGCCCCGAAGCCGGCGGCACCGGTTCCCAGCGCCGATCCCCGGGCGGCGATGGACCAGCTCCTGAATCTCATGCTGGACCGGAAGGCCTCCGACCTCCACCTCTCCTCGGACACCACCCCCATCATTCGGGTGGACGGGGACATGACCCCCATCGAGGGCTACCCGCCGCTCGCCCCCGGCCGCCTCAAGGACCTGCTCTTCTCCATCGCCCCGGAGAAGAACCGCGAGCAGTGGCTGTCCATCAAGGACACCGACTTCGCCTACGAGACGGCCCGGGCCCGATTCCGGGTCAACCTCTTCGAGGACCGGAAGGGAATCGGCAGCGTGATGCGGCAGATCCCCAACACCATCCGCACCGCGGCGGAGATGGGGTTGCCCCAGGCAACGCTGGACCTCTGCTTCCTCAACAAGGGGCTGGTCGTCGTCACCGGGCCCACCGGGTCAGGCAAGAGCACCACCCTGGCCTCGATGATCGACCACATCAACCGCAACCGGGACGATCACATCATCACCATCGAGGACCCGATCGAGTTCGTCCATCCCAACCGTCGCTGCCTGGTGAACCAGCGGGAGATCGGCGTCCACACCGGGTCGTTCAAGCACGCGCTGCGCGCTGCGCTCCGCGAGGACCCGGACATCGTGCTGGTGGGCGAGATGCGGGACCTCGAGACCATTGCCATCGCCATCGAGACGGCGGAGACCGGGCACCTGGTCTTCGGGACCCTTCACACCAACACCGCGCCCAGCACGGTGGACCGCATCATCGATCAGTTCCCGGCCGACCGGCAGGAGCAGATCCGGATGATGCTCAGCGAGAGCCTGAAGGGGGTCATCACCCAGACCCTCTGCAAGAAGATCGGCGGGGGCCGGGTGGCGGCCATGGAGATCCTCATCGCCACCTCGGGCGTCGCCAACCTCATCCGCGAGGGCAAGACCTTCCAGATCCCCTCGGCGATGCAGACCGGCAAGAACGTCGGGATGCAGACGATGAACGACGCCCTGTTCGACCTGGTGAAGAAGAAGCTGGTCGAGCCACAGGAGGCCTATGCCAAGGCCATCGCCAAGGCCGAGCTGAAGCAGATGCTCGAGCGTGGCGGGTTCAAGCTCGAGGCCGAGGCGGCCTGAGCCTCCACCGCGCTGCCGTTCGCTCTAGCGCCCGGAGAGGACGTCGTTCACCGAGGGCATCTTCTGGATGTCGCCGCGGGCGACCTTCCAGGCCTGCTGGACGATCCAGGAGAGCGAGCGGTCCTGCCGCGTCGCCTCGTGCTGGATCTCCATCAGCATCTCCTCGGGAAAGTACAGCGACTGCTTGCGGTGATCGGTGCCCGGCATCAGGCCTCCTCGCGGGTGTCCGGCAGGGCAGGCTCGCCGGTCACGTCGTTCACCGCGGGAAAGGCCTTGATGCGCTCGCGGGCGATCCGCCAGGCCTGCTGCACCACCCAGGAGAGCGAGCGATCCTGCCGCGTGGCCTCCTCCTGGATCTCCCGGAGCATCTCCTCCGGGAAATACAAACTCTGCTTTCGCTTGTCGGTTCCGGCCATCGTCTTTCCGTGCTCCCGGGGGTCAGGTCAAAAAGCCAACGTCGGACGGCGTTCCGGAAAGGTGCGCCGACGTGTCCTGAGGGGGAGTCTCCGCCACCCCCGGGGATCGGTCAATCATTTGGACAGGTTCCACGAAAGCGAACGCCCCGGTTCCAGCGAAGGAACCGGGGCGCCCGGAAAAGAAGGGGCGGCAGAGATGACTCCCTGCGACCCCCGTGGGCCCAGAGGGGGAGGGGGGGGACCCCTAGGCCCAACACTCATCGATTTTCGTCATGCACAACACGCCCGGTGGCGCGCCCATTCCTCACCCCCGTCGCCACCGCCACCGACTGCCTGTCATTCTAAGGCCCGCACCGACGCGTCTCAACCTGCTGACGGGTGCGATGTCACCTCCATAGTGTGGACCGCTGTCGCATGCACGACGACCGGAAGAGCGGGGATGTCATCCGCCGGGCGGTGGCGGCTGCCTTCGAGCGCCAGGCCGGAAGAATTCTCGTGGCCGTGTCCGGAGGGGTGGACTCCCTGGCGCTGCTGGTGACGGCCGCCGAGGTCGCTCCGGGCCGGACGGGGGTCGCCTGCCTGGACCACGGGCTCCGGGTGGAGGCGGCGCTCGAGGTGGAGCGCGTGGGCACGCTCGTCCGCTCGCTCGGACTCCCGTTCCACACCGAGGCGCTGGGGCTCGCTCCGGGGCCCGGCGCCGAGGCACGCGCGCGGGCCGCTCGCTACGCCGCCCTGGAGCGCATCGCGGGGGTACACGGCTACGCCGCCATCGCCACCGCCCACACGGCGGACGACCAGGCGGAGACCCTCCTGATGCGGCTGTCCCGGGGCTCGGCGCTCCGGGGGGCAGCCTCCATCCGGGCGGAGGGGCCGCGCCTGCTCCGCCCGCTCCTTACCGTGCGGCGGGTCGAGACCGAGGCGCTGATCGCCGCCGCGGGCCTGGAGCCCGTGCGTGATCCGAGCAACGAGGACCCCGGCCTCTTCCGGACGCGCATCCGCCACCACGTGCTCCCGGTGCTCCGGCAGGCGGCCGGGCCGGGCGTCGTCGAGCGGCTGGCCCGGTTCGCCCGCGCCGCCGCCGAGGACGAGGAGCTCCTCGCGGCGATGGCGGCCGATGCGCTCGGCCGGGTCCGGGACGGGGCCGGACTCGATGCCGTGGCGGTCCGCGCGCTCCCCTGGCCGATCCGCATCCGGGTGCTGCGGAGCTGGCTCGAGGCCCTCGGCCATCCGGTCAGCGACCGGCTCCTGCGCGACGTGGCGGGGGCCGTCGACCGGGGCGGGCGGACGGGGCTTCCGGGACGGGCGGTGCTCAGGACCGAAGGCGGCTGGGTGCGGGTGCTGCCGCGGTCGCCGGTCGGGGACGGGGCGCCGGTCGAGCTGCGGGCGGGCGCGCCGGTGCAGTTCGGTGGTTTCCGCGTCTCGGTGGGAGAGGGGCCCGGCGTGCCGGTCGGTGGCGCCACCGACCCGCTGGTCGTCCGGTCCCGGCGCCCGGGCGATCGGGTCCGCCCCGAGGGTGGCCCCACCAGAAGGGTGCAGGACGTGCTGGTCGACGCCGGGGTCCCTGCCGAGGAGCGCGGCGGCTGGCCCCTGGTGGCGGATGCCGGGGGGCGGGTGCTCTGGGTGGTAGGGCTGTGGCCGCGGGCACACCCGGGGCAGGGGCCATTCCTGCGCGCCGAACCCACCGCGCGGGAGCCGGGCGGCAAGCCGAGCGCCGGGAGGCAGGGTTCGTTATAGGCGCTCGACCCGCCTGGCCCACGCCGGACGGCCCAGGCGCGCCCGCTCGGGCGCTTGCGACAGGCCCGAGAGGCCCGTCAGAATGCTGAGTCCGGGGTCCTCGCGGGCCCCGGAGGCCGCGCCCGACGTCGAAAGGGGCAGCACGCACGTGCGTTCGAGCTACAAGACCATCGGACTCTGGGTCATCCTGATCGCCCTGTTCGTCTGCTTCTTCCACATCTTCAACCGCAACCAGGACGAGGTTCAGGAGCCCACCTTCACCGCGCTCCTGTCGAAGATCGAGGAGAAGAAGGTCCGTCAGGTCAACGTCCGGGGGAACACCTACTCGGGCACGTTCGAGGACAGCAAGGAGCGGTTCCGCACCATCGGCCCCCCGGCGGACGCGGTGATGCTCCAAAAGCTCCGCGAGTCCGGCGTGGACGTGAAGTACGAGAAGGAGGAGCAGAACAACCTCTGGCTGACGATCCTCGGGCAGTGGATGCCGGTGGTCTTCCTCTTCGTCTTCTTCGTGCTTTTCATGAGGCAGCTGCAGGGCACCGGCGGCAAGGCGATGACGTTCGGGAAGTCGAAGGCCAAGCTCCTCTCCGAGAGCCACAACAAGGTCACCTTCGCCGACGTGGCCGGCATCGACGAGTGCAAGGAAGAGCTCGAGGAGATCATCGCCTTCCTCAAGGACCCCAAGAAGTTCACCAAGCTCGGCGGCCGCATCCCCAAGGGCGTCCTGATGATGGGCCCCCCGGGCACCGGCAAGACGCTTCTGGCCAAGGCGGTGGCCGGCGAGGCCGGGGTTCCGTTCTTCAGCATCTCCGGCTCGGACTTCGTGGAGATGTTCGTGGGCGTCGGCGCGAGCCGGGTCCGTGACCTCTTCGAGCAGGGCAAGAAGAACGCCCCCTGCATCATCTTCATCGACGAGATCGACGCCGTCGGACGGCACCGCGGCGCGGGCCTCGGCGGTGGCCACGACGAGCGGGAGCAGACCCTCAACCAGCTGCTGGTGGAGATGGACGGCTTCGAGAGCAACGAGGGCGTCATCCTCATCGCCGCGACCAACCGTCCGGACGTGCTCGACCCGGCGCTCCAGCGCCCCGGCCGGTTTGACCGGCGCATCGTCGTCCCCCGGCCCGACCTCAACGGCCGCATCGGGGTGCTCCAGGTCCACACCAAGCGGGTGCCCCTGAGCAACGAGGTCGACCTGGAGGTCATCGCCCGCGGCACCCCCGGCATGACCGGCGCCGACCTCGAGAACCTGGTCAACGAGGCCGCCCTCTTCGCCGCCCGGCAGAACAAGGAGCGGGTGGACAACTCCGACTTCGAATCCGCCAAGGACAAGGTCTTCATGGGCCCCGAGCGGAAGTCCATGATCATGACCGAGAAGGAGAAGCGGAACACCGCGGTGCACGAGGCCGGCCACGCGCTGGTGGCCAAGCTCCTCCCCGGCTGCGACCCGGTCCACAAGGTCACCATCATTCCGCGCGGGCAGGCCCTGGGCGTCACCTGGTCGCTGCCCACCGAGGACAAGTTCAACCTCTATCGCCAGGCCACGCTCGACCAGATCTGCATGGCCATGGGCGGTCGCCTCGCCGAGGAGCTGGTCTTCAACGAGATGAGCTCCGGCGCGGCCAACGACATCGAGCGGGCCACCGAGACCGCGCGGGCGATGGTCTGCCGCTGGGGGATGAGCAGCAAGCTCGGGCCCCTGGCGTTCGGGAGCCGCGAGGGAGAGGTGTTCCTCGGCCGGGACTTCACCAGCCGCCCCGACTACTCCGAGGACACCGCCCGGCAGATCGACGCCGAGGTGCGGGAGATCGTCGTCGGCTGCTACGAGCGGGCCAAGAAGGTCCTCACCGACAACTTCGAGACCCTGAAGCGCATCGCCGACGCGCTCATGGAGTACGAGACCCTCGAGGCCGAGGACGTGGAGATCCTGGTCAACGGAGGCACCATCAACCGCGAGCGCCCCAAGCCGCGGGTCCAGACGACGCCGAGGACCAAGGAGAAGGAGAAGCGCCGGATCCTCGAGGGGATCCAGCCGCTGCCGGCGCTCGAGCCGAACAAGGCGTGAGGCCCTGAGCCGGGCGTGAGCCTTCGCTGCCGTCGCCCGGTCCCGAGAGACCGGCTGCGCGGCCCCAGGGGGTTCTGGTAGCACTCCTGCCCGGTGATCCTCGCCCGGCCCATCTCCATCGACCGCGACGCCGACCTCGAGCCGGTCTGGGAGCGCCTGGGCCTTCCCACGCCGGCACGGCAGCTCCTCCTCGACTCGGTCGGGCGTGCGCATCTGCTCCTCACTGGCCTGGGCTCGCCCGAGACGAGCTTCCTCCGCGAGGTCGCGGACTCGCGATGGACCTGCATCCTCTCCGAGCCGGAGATACGGCCCGGGGGAGCCACCATCTCGGCCACCCGTGCCGGCATCGAGGCCCTCGCCCGGCTCGCCGAGCGCGGCGGCCTCGAGGCCCTCGCACGTGCGCTCGACGCGGCCACCGCTTCCGACGTTCCCCCCGACCCGACCACGCTCGGCAGCCGCACCTTCCGCTGGGGCGAGCGCACCTTCGTGATGGGCGTCGTGAACGTCACCCCGGACAGCTTCAGCGACGGGGGCCAACACCTCGAACGCCACGCGGCGGTCCACCACGCGCTCGCCCTCGCCGAGGCCGGGGCCGACCTCCTCGACATCGGCGGCGAGTCGACCCGCCCCGGGGCCGCCCCCGTCTCCGTCGACGTCGAGCTGGAGCGGGTGCTCCCGGTCCTCGAGGCCCTCCGCGCCGCGACCGACGTTCCGGTCTCCGTCGACACCCGGAAGGCCGACGTCGCGCGGGGCGCGCTCCGCGCCGGAGCCGTCCTGGTGAACGACGTGAGCGGGCTCGGGCACGATCCCGCGCTCGCGGCCGCCGTCGCCGAGGCCGGTGCGGCGCTCGCCGTGATGCACATCCAGGGAACGCCCGAGACGATGCAGGCCGACCCTCGCTACGACGACGTCGTCGCCGAGGTCATCGGGTCCCTCGCCGGAAGCCTCGAGCGTGCCGTCGCCGCCGGCGTCCCGCGCGACCGCATCTGGGTGGACCCGGGCATTGGCTTCGGAAAGACCGTGGGCCACAACCTCTTCCTCCTCCGGCACCTGTCCGAGCTGCGCGTGCTCGGCGCGCCGGTGCTGGTGGGGACCAGCCGCAAGCGCTTCCTCGGAGCCGTCGCTGGCGGCCGTCCCCCCGACCGTCGCCTCGCCGGAACGCTCGCCTCCATGGCCGCGGTGGCAGTGCTGCACGGTGCCGACGTCGTCCGGGTGCACGACGTCCTCGAGGCAAAGGATGCGCTCGCCGTCGCCGATGCCATCGCCCGGGCCCGCGAGGGCGGCGATCTCTGGGGTCCTCCCCGAGGCTGACGCCTCGCGGCGGACCCTCCACGGCGCGCAAGACTTGCGTCCCCGAAGGCCGCTTGAAATCGCCGCGGACGCGTGGCCTGTTGCCTGGTGAGACAGGAGGAGTGGGATGGCACTCGAGCATCTCCTCGAAGTGGGTGAGGGCATCCCGGCGCCGGAGAAGGTGCGCCGGGCCGCGAACCTCCAGGACGTCCGCGCCGAGCACGCGCGGAGCCTGGCCGACCCGCAGGCATTCTGGGGCGAGGAGGCGAAACGCTTCCGCTGGTCCCAGCCCTGGACCCGGGTGCTCGACTGGCGGGTCCCCGACCACAAGTGGTTCCTCGGGGGGAAGCTCAACATCACCGAGAACGCGCTCGACCGCCACGCCGACGGCCCCCGCCGCAACCACCGCGCCTTCGTCTGCATCGACGAGGACGGCGCCGAGCGGAGCATCACCTACGGCGAGCTGCGCGACCTCGTCTCCCGCCTCGCCAGCGGGTTGCGATCGCTCGGTGTGGGGATGGGCGACCGGGTCATCATCTACATGCCGCTCACCCTCGAGGGCATCGCCTCCATGCTGGCGGTGGCCCGTCTGGGTGCCATCCACTCGGTGGTCTACGCCGGCCTCGGCGTCGGTGCGCTCCGCGACCGCATCGTCGACGCCGGGGCGAAGCTGATCATCGCCGGGGACATCGGCTTCCGGCGGGGCAAGCCGGTGGAGCTCCAAGGCATCGTCGACGAGGCGGTGACCGGCCTCGAGGTGAATCACATCATCTGGTTCCAGCGCCGGGGGAAAGGCGGCAGGCCCCTCAAGCCGGGCGAGATCGACTTCCGCGAGCTCATCCAGCGCAGCAAGCCCGACGTCGCCCCGGTCCCGGTGGACAGCGAGCACCCGCTGTTCATCCTCTACACCTCGGGCTCCACCGGGAAGCCCAAGGGCGTCGTGCACGTGCACGGCGGCTACATGGTGGGAACCGCGTATCACCTGCGGACGTTCTACGACCTCAAGGACGACGACGTCTTCTGGTGCACCAGCGACATCGGCTGGGTGGTGGGCCATTCGTACATCGTCTACGCACCACTGGTGGAGGGCATCACCACCGTCGTCCGGGAGGGCGCGATCGACTTCCCCGACCCGGGCATCGCCTGGCGAGTCGTGGAGAAGCACAAGGTGAACGTCATCTTCACCGCACCCACCGCACTCAGGATGTTCATGAAGTTCGGCGGCGAGTTGCCCGCGAAGTCGAACCTCTCGTCGCTGCGCCTCATCACCGTCGCCGGCGAGCCGCTCAACCCCGAGGCCTGCCGCTGGGCCTTCGAGCACCTGGTGGACAACGGGAAGCGAGGCTTCATCGCCGACAACTGGTGGCAGACCGAGCTGGGCGGGCCGGCGCTCGGGACCCCGCTGTGCATCCCGGCACGGCCCGGCGCGGTCGGCCTGCCGCTCCCCGGCGTCGACGCGGTGGTGGTCGACACCGACGGCAAGGAGGTTCCGAAGGGGCAGGGCGGGGTGCTCGCGCTCCGGCGGCCCTTCCCCCACATGATGCGGACCGTCTGGGGAAACCACGACCGGTGGCACCAGTACTGGGACGAGATCCCGGGCCAGGTCTACGCCGCGGGCGACGTCGCCAGCTGGGACAAGGACGGCTACTTCACCGTGCTCGGACGGAGCGACGACGTCCTCAACGTCGCCGGCCACCGCATCGGCACCGCCGACGTGGAGAGCGCGCTGGTGAGCCACCCCGCGATCGCCGAGGCGGCCGTCATCGGCATCCCCGACCCGGTCAAGGGCGAGGGCATCAAGGCGTTCTGCATCCTGCGCGCGGGCCGCAAGGCCACCCCGGAGCTGGAGAAGGAGCTGGTCGAGCACGTCCGCCACGAGCTCGGACCCATCGCCACGCCCAGTGCCATCAAGGTGGTGGAGAAGCTGCCGAAGACCCGGAGCGGAAAGATCGTCCGCCGGCTCCTCAAGGCCCAGGAGCTGGGGAAGGACGCTGGCGACCTCTCGACGCTCGAGGAGTAGCACCCACCCCTGTGCACCCCCGTTGCCTTGCGGGCAGGGGTCGCGGTCCCTAGCATGGGTGGCCGACCCGGGGGTGCGTGACGGGCGGCGGGAGGGTCGCGCAAAGTGAGGTTGATGAGGGCTCCAGAGGCGCAAGGGAAGGTACGGCTGTTCGGTACGGACGGTGTTCGGGGGACCGCGAACGTCTGGCCGATGACCGTCGAGGTCGCGATGCAGCTCGGGCGGGCGCTGGCCTTCCTGATCCGCAACGGCACCCACCGGCACCGCGTGGTGATCGGCAAGGACACCCGTCTGTCCGGGTACATGCTCGAGCAGGCCCTGGCCGCGGGCATCACCTCGATGGGAGTGAACGTCGAGCTGGTCGGGCCGCTCCCGACGCCGGGCATCGCCAACATCACCACCTCGATGCGCGCCGACGCCGGGGCGGTCATCTCCGCGTCCCACAACCCGTACCAGGACAACGGCATCAAGTTCTTCTGGCGCGACGGCTTCAAGCTCCCCGACGAGACCGAGGAGAAGCTCGAGGAGCTGGTCACCAGCGGGCAGATCGACGAGATCCGCCCCACCGCCGACAAGGTCGGCCGTGCCTTCCGGCTTGACGACGCCAAGGGCCGGTACATCGTCTTCCTCAAGAACACCTTCCCCCGCGAGCTCACGCTGGAGGGGCTGAAGATCGTCGTCGACTGCGCGCACGGCGCCGCCTACCGGACCGCACCGTCCGTGCTCCAGGAGCTGGGAGCGACGGTCATCCCCCTGGCCTGTGAGCCCAACGGCCTGAACATCAACGACGGGGTGGGCGCGGTGCATCCCGAGGGGATGGCCCGGGCAGTGGTCGAGCACGGGGCACACCTGGGGCTGGCCCTGGACGGGGACGCGGACCGGCTGATCGTCGCCGACGAGAAGGGGCGCATCGTCGACGGCGACGCCATCATGGCGGTGTGCGCCGGCGAGCTGGTCGCCCGTGACCGTCTCCGGACCCGGACGCTGGTGACCACGGTGATGTCCAACGTCGGGCTGGAGCGGGCGGTGGGCCGGTGGGGCGTGCAGGTGCTCCGCACCAAGGTCGGCGACCGGTACGTGGTGGAGGAGATGCGCCGCTCGGGGCACAGCCTCGGGGGCGAGCAATCGGGACATCTCGTGTTCCTCGACCATGCGACGACCGGGGACGGCACGCTGGCGGCGCTGCAGCTCCTGGCGGTGATGTGCCGGCAGCAGAAACCGCTCTCCGAGCTGGCCAGCATCTTCGAGCCGGTTCCGCAGACGCTCCTGTCCCTGGTGGTCAGGGAGCGGAAGGACCTCGAGGGGCTGGCCGGGGTCAGCGCCGCCATCGATTCGGTCCGCACCAAGCTGGGCAAGGAGGGGCGGGTCTTCGTCCGCTACAGCGGGACCGAGCCGAAGGTGCGGATCCTCATCGAGGGTCCGGACAAGACGCGGAACGAGGAGCACGCGCAGACGATCGCCGCCGCGCTCACGGCCGCGCTCGGCTGAGACGCCCGCCCTCGCCAGTCCTTCTGTGCCAGTGTCCGTTGCCCGGATGCGCTAGAACGCGGGCCACATGGGACAGCGACTGGGCGTCAACGTCGACCACGTGGCCACCCTGCGGCAGGTGCGCCGGGCCACCTATCCGGACCCCGTGACCGCCGCGGCGCTCGCCGAGGCTGCAGGCGCGGGGCAGATCACCATCCACCTCCGCGAGGACCGCCGGCACATCCAGGACCGGGACCTCAAGCTCCTCCGCGAGACCTGCCAGACGCTCCTCAACCTGGAGATGGCCGCCACCCAGGAGATGGTGAAGATCGCCTACGAGGTGAAGCCCGACCTGGCCACCCTCGTCCCCGAGCGGCGAGAGGAGCTGACCACCGAGGGGGGGCTCGACGTCACCGGCCAGCGCGAGTCCCTCGCCCAGGTGATCCGCCACCTCAAGGACGGAGACATCGTCGTCTCGCTCTTCATCGACCCGGACCTGGACGCCGTCCGCGCCTCGCACAAGCTCGGCGCCGACCGCATCGAGCTCCACACCGGCCGCTACTGCGAGGCCCGGAACGCCAAGGAGCGCGTCCGCGAGCTCACCCGCGTGGTCGACGCCGCGCGCGCCGCGAACAAGCTCGGCCTCGGCGTGGCCGCGGGACACGGCCTCAACTACGAGAACGTCCAGGCGATCGCCCGCATCGGAGAGATCGAAGAGCTGAACATCGGTCACGCCATCGTCGCCCGGGCCGTCCTGGTGGGCATGGACCGCGCGGTCCGCGACATGCTGGCCCTCATGCGGGGCGCCTGAGCATGGCCGTCGTCGGCCTCGGCATGGACCTCTGCTCGGTGGAGCGCATTGCCCGGGTCCTCCACGGACCGAACGGAACGCGCTTTCGCGAGCGGGTCTACACCCCGGCCGAGGTCGCCATCTGCGAGGGAAGGGCGGATGCCGCCACCGCCTACGCCGCGCGGTTCGCCGCCAAGGAGGCACTGGTGAAGGCCCTCGGTGCCCCTCCCGGCGTCCACTGGCGCGACATGGAGGTGGTGAAGGCCTCCAGCGGCGCTCCCGGCTTCGTCCTCGGCGGCGTGGCGGCCCGGGAGGTCGCCGCGCGGCGGGCCCGCGTCCTCCTCGCTCTCACCCACGACGGCGGCGTCGCCGGCGCCACGGTCGTCCTCACCACGGAGTGACGGCCGGGCGGGGAGACGCGCCCGGGCCGCCACCGCCTCCCCCCCTGGCTCAGAGCGAGCGAAGGAACTCGAGCACCGCCTGCTGCTGGCCCGGCGGAAGACGCAGATAGTTGATCATCACCTGGTTCCGGCGCAGGGGGACCCACCGCGCGGCCCGGGGTCGCGGACCCCACTCAGGCGCGGGAAGGCGCTCTGGAGCGCGTCTCGCTCCTGTGCCCGTGCCACGGGTGAGACGAGGAGAAGCCAGAGACCAAGCTGCACCACCCGCGTTCGAGCGTTCACGTGTGCCCCCACTGTCGAGCGTCCTGGACTCCAGTGGTGCGAGCCCGCGCACTATCGCACCTGCATCGTTCGCCCCAGGCCTCGAGGCGGGACGCGGACTTGCGGCCCCCCTGCTTCGGCTGCACGCTCGCCTTTCTCGATGCAGCCGCTGCTCACCGCCGACGAGACGCGCACCGCCGAGGCCGAGGCCGAGCGGCGCGGCCTTCCCGCCTCGATCCTGATGGAGAACGCGGGGACCGCGGTGGCCGAGGCCGCCCTCGCGCTCGGTGGCCCGGGAGCCCGCTTCCTGGTCGTCGCCGGACCGGGAAACAACGGCGGAGACGGCTACGTCGCCGCGCGAAAGCTCCAGGCCGCCTCGCGCCAGGTCGACGTCTGGCGCGTCGCCGACCCGGCGCGGCTGAAGGGAGATGCCGGTCGCAACCACGCCGCGCTCGAGCAGTCCGGCGTCCCCATCCACTCCTCGGCGGCGGCGCTCCCGCTCCGCCCGGGAGACGTCGTCATCGATGCCCTCTTCGGGACCGGGCTCGCCCGCGCCCCGGAGGGAGAGGCTGCGGACGCCATCCGCCACCTGCTCCGCTGGCATGCCGAGGGGGTCCGCGTGCTGGCGGTGGACCTCCCCTCCGGCCTCTCCAGCGACACCGGGCGCGCCTTCGACCCCTGCGTGCGCGCGGACGTGACGGTCACCTTCGGCGCGCGAAAGCTGGGACTCGCGCTCGAGCCCGGGGCGAGCCTCGCCGGGCGCGTGGAGGTGGCGGACATCGGCCTGGCCGAGCTTTCACCCCAGACCTGGCTCCTCGAGCCCTCCGATGGTCCACGCTGGCTTCCCCGGCGGCGCTCGGACACCAACAAGGGCACCTACGGCCACCTCCTGATCGTCGCCGGGAGCCGCGGGAAGTCGGGGGCGGCCGCACTCGCGGGTCTGGCGGCGCTGCGGAGCGGAGTGGGGCTGTGCACCGTGGCGACGCCGGTCGACGCGCTGTCCGACGTCCAGGGCCACGCACCGGAGCTGATGGGGGTCGCGCTCCCGGCGTCGGCCGTCCTCGGGCCGACCCACCTCGACGTGCTGCTCGCCGCGGCCGAGCGGAAGGACGCGCTCGTGCTCGGGCCCGGCATCCCCCGCGGTCCGGAGACCCACGCCCTCATCGGCGAGCTGCTGGCACGGCTGGAGGTGCCGGTGCTCCTCGACGCCGATGGGCTGAACGCCATCGCCGGCCACCCCGAGGTGCTGCAGAGGAGCCGGGTCCCGGTGGTGCTGACCCCGCATCCGGGAGAGATGTCGCGCCTCGCCGGGCGCTCGGTGAACGAGATCCAGTCCGACCGCGTCGGGGCCGCCCGAGCCTTCGTGCGGACCCACCGCGTGGTTCTGGTCCTCAAGGGGGCGCGAACGCTCGTGGCCGAGCCCGGCGGGCAGCTCCGGGTGAATCCGAGCGGGAACCCCGGGATGGCGACCGGGGGGACCGGAGACGTGCTCTCGGGCATGGTGGGTGCCTTCCTCGCCCAGGGGCTGTATCCGGTGGACGCGGCGAGCGTCGGCGTGCTGGCCCATGGCCTGGCCGGGGACGCCGCCGCCCGGCGCTGGGGGCGGCTGGGACTCGTGGCCTCGGACGTCACCGCGGCGCTGGGAGAGGTGTGGACCGCATGGGGACGCTGAGGTTCCTCTCGGCGTCGCCGGCCGAGACCCAGGCCCTCGGAGAGGCGCTGGGGCGGGTGCTCCAGGACGGCGACTTCGTCGGGCTGGTGGGCGAGCTGGGAGCGGGAAAGACCGAGCTCGCCCGCGGCATCGCCCGGGGGATCGGCATTCGCGACGAGGACGTCACCAGCCCCACCTTCGCCATCGTGCACCAGCACCCCGGGCGCATCCCGCTGACCCATGCCGACCTGTACCGGCTCACTGGGGCGGCGGACCTCGACGGAACGGGATTTCACGAGCTGCGGGACGGCCCCGGGGCGACGCTCGTCGAGTGGGTCGACCGGGTGCCCGGTGCCGCGCCGCCGGACGGGCTGCGGGTCGTGCTCGAGGAGCCGTCGGAGCAGTCGCGCGAGCTGGTGGTGACCGCCTCCGGGCCCCGCTCGGAGCGACTCCTGGGGCGGTGGCGGGACGAGCTGCTCGCGCGCGTCGGGTA
>DATJVY010000148.1:0-17916 GCA_035501615.1 Myxococcaceae bacterium | reverse complement strand
ACGTTGCCCAGGTTCTCCCGGGCGCTCGCCACCTCCGGATGGTCCTCGCCGAGGTAGGCGATGTCGATCGCCAGCGCCTCCTTGTAGCTGGCCTCGGCGGCCACGAGGTCGCCGTTCATCATCTTCGCGGTGGCCAGGTCGTTCAGCGCCGCGCCGATGTCCGGATGTTGTCCGTCGGGATGCTGCGCGCGCAGCTTCGTCAGCCGCTCGCGATTGAGCGCCTCCATCGTCTTGTAGTCCTCGGTCTGGAGGGCCACCGCCGCGAGCAGGCTCAGGGCATCCGTCTCGAGGCTCGGCCGATCCAGCCCCGGGGCCGTGGGCTTGCCGCCGGGCTTCGACGGCGAGCGGGCGATGGAGAGCATCTCCTCGGCGATCGGCCTGAGGGCCTTGGGGTCCGTCTTCCGGTGGAAGACCTCGCCGAGCGGGTACAGCGCCGCCGCGACCTCGAGGCTCCGCGGCCCATACACCTCGCGGGAGATGTCCACCGCCTCGCGCCCGGTCTTCTCTGCTTCGTCGAACTTGTGCCAGTCGCCGTAGAGCGACGTCAGCCGCACCAGCGACTCGGCGGCCTCCGCGCTCCGCGGCCCCGCCGCGGAGACGCTCAGGTCGTACGCCGAGCGGAGTGCCCTCTCCGCCTCGGTGAACTCGGCCAGGTTCCCCAGCGTCGTCCCGATGGTCTGGAGCATCGCCGCCTCGACCAGCGGCTGCCCCTGGAGGGTGCTCTGCGCCTTCGTCTGGGCCTGCCGGAGCGCGTCGAGGAGCGAGACGTTCTTCGATCCCTTGGACCAGGGGTCGGCAGCGCCGAGCGCATCCTGGAGGAAGGCGTTCATCGCCCGGACCTTGGTGGCCTCGGCAGTCGCCCGGTCGCGCTCCTTCCGGACCCGGCTGGCCTGGAGGGTCATCGTCACCGCGAGAGCCACGAGGAGTCCGAGGATGGCGGCGCCCGCGGCCACGCCCAGCTTGTGGCGGCCGGCGAGCTTCCGCAGCCGGTAGAGGTTGCTGGCCTTGCGGGCGGTGATCGGCAGCCCGTCCAGGTACCGGTGGATGTCCCGGGAGAGCGCCTCCACCGAGGAGTAGCGCTGCGCGGGGTCCTTCTGCAGCGCGGCGAGCACGATCGCGTCGAGGTCACCCTGGAGACGCTTCTTCAGCCGCTGGGGCGTATCGTGACGGAGCCGGCCCGCCTCCTCGGGAGTGGTGATGGAGGTCGTCCCGTCGGGCTGGCGTCGCTCCTCGGTGCGGCCGACGGCGGTGCTGGGGCGCTCGGGCTCCTCCTCGCAGACGGCCTTCAGTACCTCGACGTGCTCGCGGCTCTTGACCCGGTAGGGTCGGTGGCCGGTGAGCAGCTCGTAGAGGATGACCCCCAGCGAGTAGACGTCGGTCGCCGTGGTGATCGACTTGCCTCGCACCTGCTCGGGGCTGGCGTAGTCCGGCGTCATCGCGACGACGGTCTCCAGCGCGCCCCCGCCGGCGACGCCGGGATTGAGCAGCTTGGCGATCCCGAAGTCGAGCAGCTTGGGAACGCCGTCCTCGGTGACCAGGATGTTCCCCGGCTTGAGGTCGCGGTGCACCACCAGGCTGCGGTGGGCGTACTGCACCGCCGAGCACACGCCCTCGAACAGCCGCAGCCGCTCGGGCACGGCGAGCTGGTGCTCGTCGCAGTAGCGGTCGATGGGCACCCCCTCCACGTGCTCCATGACGAAGAAGGGCAGCCCATCCTCGGTGGAGCCTCCGTCCAGCAGCCGCGCGATGTTGGGGTGCTCCAGCCCGGCGAGGATCTGCCGCTCGCGCCGGAAGTAGCGGACCACCTCCTGGCTGTCCGAGGAGCGCACGACCTTCAGCGCCACGCGCTTCTCGAACTGCTCGTCCGCGCGGACGGCGAGGAACACCGTGCCCATCCCGCCGTGGCCCAGCTCGCGGATCAACCGGTAGGGGCCCACCCGGCGGTCGGGCTGCAGGGACGGCGGGGGAAGGGGAGAGGTGCTGTCGAGCCTCGGTCCGGCGATGGTCCCCGCGACCGTGGTGTCCCCGGGCTTCTCGGTGAGCTCGTTCACCCTGACCTCCTCCCCGCGCCGAATCTCGCAGTGCGAGGTGGCGCTCACAAGGGCGGAGTGCGAATGCCCCGGGCTCGACCGCCTCAGGGGACGAACGAGAGGAAGAGAAAGGCCGCGAACAGGACCAGGTGCACCGCGCCCTGCATGATGCTGGTCCGCCCCGTGCCCAGGGTGATCGCGCCGACCACGAAGGTGATGCCGAGGAGGACCATCTCCTTCCCGGCCAGCCCCAGCACCAGCGGGAGGTGGAAGAGCTGCGCGGCGACGACGACCGCCGGGATGGTCAGACCGATGGTCGCCAGTGCCGAGCCCAGCGCGAGGTTCATGCTCGTCTGGAGCCGGTTGGCCTGGGCCGCGCGCACTGCCGCCACCGTCTCCGGCAGGAGGACCACGATCGCGATGGCGATGCCGATGACGGAGTCGGGGGCGCCCACCGACTTCACCGCGGCCTCGATGGTGGGGGACAGCACCTTGGCCAGCCCGACCACCCCCACCAGTGCCACGAGGAGCAGGCCGACGCTGATCCACGCGGCCTGGGCGCTGGGCGGCGGAAGGTGCCCGTCGTCGTCGGGGTCGGGCGAAAGGAAGTAGTCGCGGTGGCGGACTGTCTGGACGAAGACGAAGACACCCCAGAGGACCAGCGATTCCAGCCCGGCGAAGTCCAGCTGCGCGATGGTGCTGCCCGGTCCCGGGACGCTGGTGGTGAATCCCGGGAGCACCAGGGCCAGCGACGTGAGCGTGACCAGCGCGGCGAACGCCGGTCCCGCGCCCTCCACCCGGAACGACTGCTCGCGGTGCCGCAGGCCGCCGAACAGGATGGTCAGCCCGATGACGCCGTTGGCGATGATCATCACCGCGGCGTAGACGGTGTCCCGGGCCAGCACCGAGGTCTCCGGACCGCCGGTGAGCATCATCGAGACGATGAGCGAGGTCTCGATGACCGTCACCGCGAGCGCGAGGATCAGCGTCCCCATCGGCTCGCCCACCTTGTGGGCCACGACCTCCGCGTGATGAACTGCGGCCAGCACCGCGCCCACCAGGGCGAGCCCGCACACCAGCCCGAACACACCGTTGGGAGGGAAGGCGGCGGCCAACCCGAGCAGCACGATGGCCAGCAGGGGGGCGATGGTCGACCAGTGCTTCATCGGGCCCTCGGGAGACGAAAGGCCCGGCACCCTACCTCAGCTCGCGCCTTGGCGGTTGGCTCCGGCGTCAGTGCCCGCAGACGAACGGGGCGAGTGTCGGGGCACCGGCCGGAACGGGGGTGCGGGCCACGTTCAGCACCATCGCCAGGAACGTGTAGTAGCCGCAGACGCTCACCAGGTCGATGAGCCCCTGCTCGCCGAAGCGCCGCACCCCGGCGGCGTAGGTGGGATCGGAGATCGCCTGGTTGTCGAGCAGCTCGTGGACGAGGTCGATGACCAGCTGCTCGTCCGCGTCGACCTTCTCCGGCCGGCGCCCGTCGGCCACCGCCGCCGCCACCTCCGGCGGAAGCCCGGCCTTGAGGGCGATGGGCTGGTGCACCGCCCACTCGTAGCGCTGGGTCCAGTGCCGGGCGGTGAGGAGGATGATCAGCTCGTTGAGCTTCGGCGGGAGCGAGCTCTGGTAGCGCAGGTAGTCGCCCATCGCCTTGGTGCGGAGCATGACCTCGGGGCTCCGGAGCAGCGGCACGAAGGGGCCGAACACCGCGACCTTGCGCCCGGCGAAGAACTCCGCCGAGGCCTTGCGCTGCGCCTCGGTCTGCCGGTCGGCTGGGATGTCCGGCATCCGATCGCCGCAGGCCGCCGGCGCAGGATTCGTCGTTCCTCCGTCCTTCGGGGCCGCGCCGGAGCGGACGGCGGCGAGGACGACTCCGGTTCCGAGCAGGGCTCTTCGCGAGACGGACATCGGCGCGACCTCCGGCAGGGGAATGGGAGGCGCGACGCTAGCGCGCGGAGCGCCCGGTCCGGTCGCAACGCCGTGGCGGGTGAAGCCTCCCTACTCCGGGCGGCTCCACCCGTCAGCGTGACGACTGCAGCGAGCGAGCGGCGGCAGCCCGGCGGCGCCGCGACCGGGACGGCGCGCGGCTACGACTTGTCGCTCTTGCTCCAGGGAGGCACGACGCCGTTCGACCGGGCGTAGGCGATCGACTGGCCGAGGTGCTCCTGGAAGTGGCCGAGGGTGATCATCACCAGCGCGCGCTTGGTCAGGTCGCGGCCGAAGAAGTTCACCGTCTTCGTCAGCTCGGAATCCGGCATCGCCTTCACCTGACCGCCGAACCAGTCGAACGCCTCGGTGAGGGCCTTCTCGATCTTCGCCTTGTCGGTGGTGGACTTCTCGAAGTCCTTCATCTTCGCCTCGACGTCCGCGGGGACCGTGAACCCCAGCATCTTCCCGAAGAAGTACGCCGACCCTGCTGCGTGCAGGTAGACCTCGGAGACCGAGCGGACCCCCTTCGCCGGGCGCCAGGAGAACTTGTTCTGCGGCATGGCCTGCTCGAGCGACACCATCTCCTTCTGGGTGTGGCCCATCACCCCCACCGCGTCCGACTGGAAGCTGGAGCTCGGCGCGGCGGCGGGAGCGGGTGCGGGAGCTTGGGCGAGGGCAGCAAGCGAGAGGGCGAGACAGGAGGCGAGCACGACGTTTCGCATCTGAGTCATGTGGGGGCTCCAGGAAGGGTGGGCGAGGCGTGGAACCGGACGCGCTGTAGCAGGGGAGCCAGCCCCACCACCACCGCGCATCCGAGGACGTTGTACCAGAGGTACCCCAGGCTGCCGAACGCCGCTGCAGCGAGCACCGCAATCTCGCCCGTCACCGTGGCCCAGAAGGCAGCCCGGCCGCCGACCCTGGAGAGGAAGAAGCCGACCAGGAACACGCCCAGCATGGGCCCGTAGAACAGCGAGCCGAGGACGTTCACCGCCTGGATGAGGTTGTCCAGCAACGAGGCGAAGCTGGCGAATCCCACCGCCACCAGGCCCCAGGCCGCGGTCGACCAGCGAGCCACGGCCAGCGTCCGGGTGTCAGGCGCATCCGGATGGCGGGGCCGGTAGAAGTCCACCACCGTCGTCGCCCCCAGGGACGACAGCGCCGCCGAGTTGGCGGACATCGCGGCGGAGAGGATGACCGCCACCAGGAGGCCGATCAGCCCGCGGGGGAAATGGTCCAGCACGAAGCGGAGGAAGATGAAGTCCGCGTCCTTCGGGTCCGCGCCGGGCCGGGTTCGCGCCACCAGCGCCCCGGTCTCCTTCCGGAGCTCCTGGATGCGGGCCTCGGCGCTCCGGAGGGCGCCGACGTCGGCCCTTCCCGCGAGCCAGGCGTCGATGGTGCGGCGCTTCTCGGCGAAGAGCCGGTCGTGGGCTGCCTCGAGCCTCGCCACCTCGGCCGGCTGCGCGGCCCGGACCCGTTCCAGCTCCCCTCGGTTGAAGAACAGCGGCGGCTCGCGGAGCGAGTAGACGACGAAGACCATCACCCCGATGAAGAGGATGAAGAGCTGCATCGGTACCTTGAGGAGCCCGTTCATCAGGAGCCCTCGCCGGCTCTCGGCCAGCGGTCCACCGGCCAGGTAGCGCTGCACCTGAGACTGGTCGGTTCCGAAGTAGGCCAGCTGCACGAACAGCCCGCCCAGGAGGCCGGACCAGAGCGTGTAGCGGGTGTCGAGGCGCACCGAGGGGTCCACGCCCTCGAGCTTCCCCAGCGCCCCGGCCAGCGCCACGCCCTGGCCGAGGGAGATGCCCCCCGGCAGCTGGGAGACCGCGACGCCGAAGGCCACCAGCAGCCCGACTCCGACGACGGCCATCTGCGCGGTCTGCGTGCGGCTGACCGCGCGGCTCCCGCCGGCGACCGTGTAAACGATGGTCACGGCCCCGAGGATGATGTTCGTCCACAGCACCGGCCACCCCAGCACCGCGGAGAGCACCAGTGCCGGAGCGTAGATCGCCAGCCCGGAGGCCAGCCCCCGCGAGACCAGGAAGAGGAACGCGGTGAACTGCCGGGTGCGGCGGTCGAAGCGGCGCTCGAGGTACTCGTACGCCGTGTAGACGCTCAACCGGTGGTAGACGGGCAGGACGAGGGCCGAGAGCAGCACCATCGCCACCGGGAGCCCGAAGTAGAACTGCACGAACCCCAGCCCGTCCTGGTACGCCTGCCCAGGCACCGATAGGAAGGTGATGGCGCTCGCCTGGGTGGCGATGACCGACAGGCCGATGGTCCACCAGCGGATGTCCTTCCCCGCACGGAGGAAGGACTCGGTGCTGTGCACGCCGCGGCTCCGCCAGCTGCCCCAGGCCACGATGGCAAGCAGGGTGAGGACCAGCACCGCCCAGTCGAGCGCGCTCACTGGAAGGCCCTGGCCAGGACCCAGAGACCGGCGATCTCCAGCACGAGCACCCCGAGCACCAGGGCATAGAGACGACCCCAGCGCTCCGGCGGACCCGGCTCACCCACCCGCATCCACCAGGTTGGCGAACAGTCGGAAGGCTCCGGGTACCCCGGCGGGGAGCTGCCGGAAGAACGACAGCCCGGTGTAGATGAACGCGCCCTTGCCCGACTTGCCGACGAGGACCGAGCCCTTCAGCGGCGCCTCGCCGGGGTCGTGCATCGACAGCGGGGTGGCGTAGCGGGGGTCCCACGACTCCGCGAAGTAGAGCCCGCGCTCCTGCACCCAGCCCGCCCAGTCGTCTGGGCCGATGCGGTTCGGCGCGGTGAGGATGCCGTGGGGCGACACCTCCACCGAGGCTGTCTCGTCCGTCACCCGTCCGCGTCCGATGGTGAAGGGGAAGGGCCCGATCTCGGGTGGCGCCTTGGCGATGAAGTTGCTGGTCACGTACTGGACCAGCACCGTTCCCCCCGAGGCGACGTAGTCCATCAGCTTCCGGTGGAGCCCCTCGAGCTGCGGCTCGACGTTGAACGCCCGGATGCCGAACACCAGGGCGTCGAAACGGTCGAGGGCGCCCTCCCGAAGGTCGGCGACGGTGAGCGGCGTCACCTCGTAGCCCGCCTGGCGCAGCGCCTCTGGCACCTCGTCCCCGGGCCCGGACAGGTAGCCGATGCGCCGCTTGGCGTGAGCCACGTCGGCCCGCGTCAGCTGCACCGTCGCCAGAGGCAACCAGGTCTGGATGGGGATGTGGGCGGCGTCGATGCGGTGCAGTCCGTGGTCGAAGCGGCGGCCGTCGACGGTGGCCACGGCGCGGAGCGTCCCGCGTGCGGCCGCCTTCGGAGGGGTGACCTTGAAGCGGAGCGTCACCTCGCCGCCGGAGGAGGCCGTGAAGGGCGCCGACGCCGGATCGGCGGAGAAGCCCGGGGGCAGCTCGAGGGCCAGCGTCCCGGTGGCGCCGCGGACGCTGCGCACCGTCACCTCCAGCGGGCGCGGCGAGGCATCGGGGAAGAGCAGGAGGCCGCTCGCGGGGTCGACCGTCACCGCGGGGAGCACCTCCAGCCGCCGGTAGCGCTCGCCGAGCACGGGGTCCGTCCACTTGTAGGCCACCGGCCGGCGCACGGAGATCGACTCGGCGCCGAAGGCGAAGACCAGCTCGGCCTCGAGCGGCGCCGGCTCCTCGGGAAGGCCGATCCACGCCGGATTCGCCACCGGGTACAGGCCGGCCTCGGGCGCCTCCAGCCAGGCCGGATTGGAGACCCGCGTGTCGACCGGAACCTCGAGCGGTGCCTTCGCCTCGACGGGCACCCCGGCCTTGAGCGGCGACGCACCGAGCAGCTGGCGGCCGCCCACCTTCGCCGAGGTCAGCGTCACCTGCGCCGGTCGCCGGAGCAGGACGCTGGTGGTGGCGGTCACGCTCGCCCCGGGAGAGGTGCTCGGCCGGTCCGTGGTGACGTCGGCGAAGAGGCCCGCGCAGCCGACGACCACCTCGTCGAGTTCGGCGAGCTTCTGCTCCTTCCAGGGGTTCTCGGGCAGCTTCCGCAGCTCGGCGCGGGCGGCGAGCAGGCCCGGAAGCGCGGCCTCGGGCGTGCCGGGGCGGTATGCCTGCCGCGCCCGCTTCAGCTCCGAGACGAATCGGGAGGTCCCGGGGACGCGCGACCAGTCGGCGGTCACCCCGTCCAGCGGGCCGTCCTTCATGGGCTCGCCAGCGAGCGGATGGAAGGCCTCCGGCGTGGGGCCGCGGCGGCGGGGCGCGCCGAAGCCCTGGCTCCGGTGGTTGCTGCGGCTGTCGGCGGCCAGCTCCGGGTAGGAGAGGCCGAGCCACGGGTCGTAGCCGCCCACGTCGAGGTGGGGGAGGGACGCCAGCTCGGCGTCGGACTTCCCGAAGAACCCGCTCTCGTTCCACACCACCCGCCGCGCCTTCCAGGGCCCGAGCCGGCGGTGCTCGGCGTCCGGCATGTACGAGGGATCCGCGGCGCGGTCGAACGCCTCCACCGCGAGGCGCGCCGAGGCGGTGTGCTGCCCGTGCGTGTCGCCGGCCTCGAGGGGGAAGCGGGTGATGATGACGTCGGGCCGGAACCGCCGAATGGCGAGCACCACGTCGGCGAGCACCGCGTCGTGCCCCCAGATGGCGAGCGACTCCTCGGGGCTCTTGGAGAAGCCGAAGTCACGCGCACGGGTGAAGAGCTGCTCCGCGCCGTCCATCGCCCGCGCGGCGAGCAGCTCCTGGGTACGGATGAGCCCCAGGGAGGGTCCGAGCTCGGGGCCGATGAGGTTCTGGCCTCCGTCGCCCCGCGTCACCGACAGGTAGCCCGTTCTGAGCAGCGAATGGTTGGAAAGGTAAGCAAGCAGCCGGGTGTTCTCGTCGTCGGGATGGGCGGCGACGTAGAGCACGCCCCCCACCACCAGCAACCGGTCGAGCCGGCGTTCCAGCCGCGCGCCGTCGGGCTGGGAGGGGCGAAGGGTGGGAGCTGCGTTCGCGGTGGAGAGGAGCAGGGTGACGGCCATCGGGGCAAGCGCGACCGGGCGCGCACGTTTGGACGGGTGCATGGGCACTGGTACGGTGGAATCTGGCATGGCTTCGGACTTCTTCGCGCAGTTCATCGCCGGGGAAGCAGCGGCCGCCGCGCTTCTGCCCGCGAGGCCCCTGGACCCCAAGGCCTGGGAGGAAGCGGCGGCCCGGGCGGCGCGGCGCCGTCCGATGCAGGGAGTGGTCGAGGAGCTGCAGCGACAGGCGGCGCTGCTCCCCGGCTCCCCCGCGCGCGATGCGGCGCTGGCCGCGCTCGCCCTTCCGGGGACGACCTGCGTGGTGACGGGGCAACAGGTGGGCATCTTCCTGGGTCCGCTGTACACCCTGCACAAGGCGGCGACCGCGGTGGCGCGGGCCCGGTGGCTCGCCGAACGCACCGGACGTCCCTGCATTCCGGTCTTCTGGCTGCAGACCGAGGACCACGACTGGACCGAGGTCGCGCGGTTCGACGGCTGCGTGCGAGGGAAATGGATCTCGGGCCGGCTCCCTGCCGAGCCGGCGTCTGAGGCGCGGGTTTCCATGGCGCAGCGCCGGCTGCCGCCCGACATCGAGCTGCATCTCGGGAGTCTCTCCCGCGCGCTGGCCTCGCTGCCGCACGGCGCGGAGGTGAGCGCGCTCCTCGGCCGGCACTACCTCCCCGGTCGGCCGCCGGGCGCGGCCTTCGCCGGGGTGCTCTCCGAGCTCTTCGCCGACGAGGGGCTGGTGCTCCTGGATCCCCGGACGCCGGCGCTGGCCGCGCGCGCCGCGCCGCTGGTCCAGCTCGCGCTCGAGCAGCACCGGGCGATCGGCGCGCTGCTGGAGGACCGCTGCGCCGAGCTCTCCCGTTGCGGCTTCGAGGAGCAGGTCCACGTCCGGTCCGGCGCTGCGCTCGCATTCTTCCACCCCGCCGGGCCGGCCGGGCCGCGGTTCCGTCCGGACGCCGATGGCGACGGGTTCCAGACTCCGCTGGGGCGCGTCTCGATGGACGAGCTGCTGGCCCGTCTCGCGGCCGATCCCCTGAGCTTCAGCACCTCGGCGCTCCTCCGTCCGCTCCTTCAGGATTCGCTCCTGCCCTCGGCGGCGACGCTGGGCGGTCCGGCGGAGTGCGCGTACTTCGCCCAGCTTCCCCCCCTCTACCGGCTGGCGGGACTGGAGATGCCGATGATCGCCCCGCGGGCGCGGTTCCGGGTGGTGGACCCCTGGACCGCCGCGGTGCTCGACCGGCTGGGGCTCCTTCCCGAGGAGACGGAGCTGCCGCTGCACATGCTGGCCGCCCGGCTGCACGCCTGGCCTCCCTGGATGGACGGCGCGCTCCGGGAGCGGCTGCTCGGGCCGCTGGAGCGGGAGCTGGACCGGCTGCGCCCCGAGGCGGTGGCGCTGGACCCGGCGCTGGCCCGGAATCTGGAGAAGACGCGGCGGCACGTCGCGCGAGGAGTCGATCGGTTCGTCGGCCGGCTGCAGCGGGCGGCGCTCGTCGCGAGCGGCGCCGGCTCGGGTGCGCTCACCGACCTCGAGCGGGTGAGCGCCGCGCTCCAGCCCGGGGGACAGCCGCAGGAGAGGGTGCACGGCTTCTGGGCCATCGCCGCCGAGGTGGGCCCACGCGCGCTGGTGTCGAGCCTGGTCGCGGCGGCGGCGCCGCTCTCGCCCGAGCCGCGGACGGTGCGGCCGTGAGCGCGCTCGGGGTGGGCATCGCCTGCTTCCCCACCGTCGGCGGCAGCGGCGTCGCGGCGTCGCAGCTGGCGATGCAGCTGGCCGGCCGCGGGCACCGGGTTCACGTCTTCGCCTCGGACGTCCCGGTGCGTCTCCAGGGGGACGGCCCGTGGACGGTGCATCGCGCCGAGACCTCGCCCCGCCCGCCGGCTGGCGCCGTCGCTCCACCGCTCGCCCTCGCGCGGGTCATGGCCGAGGTGGCCGAGCGCGCCTCCCTGGACGTGCTCCACGTGCACTACGCGCTGCCGCACGGTCCGGCCGCGCTCCTCGCCCGCGAGCTGCTGCGCGGCAACGGGCGCCGGGCTCCCCCGCTGATCACCACCCTCCACGGGACGGACGTCACCGGCGTCGGGCGAGATGCCGCCATGCGGGCCCAGGTCCGCGAGACGGTGCTGGGGAGCTCCGCGGTGCTCACCCCGTCGGCCTGGCTGCGCCGGATGGCGGTCGACGCGCTCGCGCTTCCCTCCAGCGTGCGGCTGGAGGTGGTGCCGAACTTCGTGGACCCCGAGGCCTTCCATCCGCTGCAGAACGGCGGTGGCGAGGTACCGGCGCTCTTCCCGGGGCTGGAGTGGACGGCCGCCCGCCGCCCGGCGGTGCTGCTCCATGCCTCCAACTTCCGGCCGGTCAAGCGCGTGGGCGACACGGTGCGCACGCTGGCCGAGGTCCGGCGGACCCGGGACGCGGTGCTGGTCCTGGTGGGCGATGGGCCGGACCGAGCTCCCGTCGAGGCGCTCTCCGGCGCCCTCGGTGTCCGCGACTCCGTGGCGTTTGCGGGAGAGCGGCGCTCGCTGGGAGACCTCTTCGCCCACGCCGACCTCTTCCTGCTCCCCAGCGAGCAGGAGAGCTTCGGCCTCGCCGCGCTGGAGTCGCTGGCCTCCGGGGTTCCGGTGGTGGCGAGCGAGGTGGGAGGCGTCCCCGAGGTGGTGACGCACGGCGAGACCGGGTGGCTCGTTCCCGCCGGGAACCCGCGCGCCATGGCCGCGGCGGTGCTCTCCCTCCTCGGCGATCCGCCGCGGCGCGCGCGGATGGGCCGCGCGGCGCGCGCCCGGGCCCTGGGGCTGTTCCAGCCTGGGCCGCTGGTGTCGCGCGTCGAGGAGATCTACCGCGAGGTCCTCGATCCACCGGTCTCGCGGGCCGGCCGCGGCCCGGCGACGGCCTGACACCGGGCTCGCTCCGGAGGTAGGACGCCCGTTCACGCGGGCGCCGATGGATCCGGGCGGAGGACGGTGCGAGGGTCCGAGGTTCCGGCGGCCGCCTTCCCGGCTCCGGCGGAGGCCTCGAAGGATGTCCTCGCTCGGAACGATGATGGACTTCCCCCTGACCCTGGACCATCTCCTGGTCCGGGCCGAGCGGATGTTCCCCACGGTCCCGGTCGTGTCGCGGCTTCCGGACCGTTCGCTCCACCGGACGAGCTACGGACAGGTGACCCGCCGCGCTCGCGCGCTGGCCGAGGCGCTCACCCGGGCCGGGCTCCGGCCGGGGGACCGGGTCGCCACCCTGATGTGGAACCACGCGGCCCACCTCGAGACGTACCTGGGCGTGCCGCTCGCGCGCGGGGTGGTGCACACCCTGAACCTCCGGCTCTCGCCCGAGGAGCTGGCGTTCATCATCGGCCACGCCGAGGATCGCTTCCTCCTCGTCGACGAGGTCCTCGTTCCCCTCTGGGAGAAGGTGCGGCCGCGGGCCTCGGTGGAGCGGGTGGTGGTGGTCTCGGCGTCGCAGGGCGGCGAGTACGAGGAGCTCCTCCGCACCGCCACCGGCCGGTGGACTCCCCCGAAGCTCGAGGAGAGCGACCCCTGTGGCATGTGCTACACCTCCGGGACCACCGGCCAGTCGAAGGGCGTGGTGTACACCCACCGCAGCACGCTCCTGCACACGCTCGGGGCCGCGCTCGCCGACGTCATCGGCATTCGCCACGCAGACTCGGTCCTCCCGGTGGTCCCCATGTTCCACGCCAACGCCTGGGGCCTGCCCTACGCGTCGGTGATGACCGGCGCCAAGCTCGTCTTCCCGGGCCCGGCGCTCGATCCGGAGAGCGTGCTGGACCTCATGACCCGCGAGCGGGTCACGCTCTCCGCCGGCGTCCCCACGGTGTGGCTGGGCGTGCTCGAGGCGCTCGACCGGAACCCGGGGCGCTGGGCGCTCGCTCCCGGGCTGCGGATGATCGTCGGTGGCTCGGCGGCCCCGGAGTCGATGCTCCGCGGCTACGACCGGCACGGGATCACCGTGGTGCACGCCTGGGGGATGACCGAGATGTCCCCCCTCGGCTCGGTCTGCCACCTCGGACCGGAGGCGGAGATCCTCGACGAGGCCGGGCGCTACGCGGGCCGAGCGCGCCAGGGCCGACCCTCGCCGCTGGTGGAGATCCGAGCGGTGAACGAGGCCGGAGAGGTGCCCTGGGACGACAGGACCATGGGCGAGCTCCAGGTCCGGGGGCCCTGGGTCACCGCGCGCTACCACCAGAACGACGAGACCCGCGACCGCTGGACGGCCGATGGCTGGTTCCGCACCGGCGACGTCGTCACCCTGGACGCGACGGGGAACATCAAGCTCACCGACCGGACCAAGGACCTGGTCAAGTCCGGCGGCGAGTGGATCTCCTCGGTCGACCTCGAGAACGCGCTGATGGGCCACCCGGCGGTGCTGGAGGCCGCGGTGGTCGCCGTCCCCCATCCGCGCTGGGGCGAGCGGCCCCTGGCCACGGTGGTGCTCCGGCGCGGAGCCTCGGTCACCGCCGCCGAGCTCCAGGAATTCCTCCGCCCGAAGTTCGCGAAGTTCTGGGTCCCCGAGGCGATCGTCTTCGCCGAGGCCATCCCTCGCACCTCGGCGGGCAAGTTCAGGAAGTCCGAGCTGCGCGAGCGCTACGCCGGCTGGACCTGGCCCGCGACTACTTCCAGGTAGCCACCGCCTTCGCCACGTCCTCCTCGGCGAAGAAGTTCTTCGAGGCCTTCCCCAGGGTCTGCGCCCGCTGCGCCGCGGCCAGCGCCTCGCTCGCCTTCCCCGCGGCGTGGAGGAGCTGGGCCCGGGTCCAGACGTTGTTCCACTCCTCCTTGAGCTGGATCGAGCGGTCCACCAGCTGCATCGCGAGCTTCGGCTCGATGCCAGCGGTGTAGAGGTAGCGGGCCGCCGAGTTGTAGGGGGCCCAGTCGTCGCCCTGGAGCGCGCGGATCTGCGCCAGCACCCGCTCCCGGGTGCCGGTGGTGAAGCGCACCGCCACGCGGAGCTTCTCCCACTCCATGGCCAGCGTGCCCATCTCGTCGTCGAAGTCGAGGATGGCGAAGGCCAGGCGCTCGCGGTGGGGGATGGCGTGGGTGCGCGCCGGCACCCGGACCGCGTCGTCGCTCTCCTTGTACCCGTCGGTGCCCGACAGCTCGGAGTTCTTGCTGAGGATGAAGGTCCAGCCGCTCTTCTTCGGGAGCAGGAACAGGCAGTAGGCCCCCGCCGGCACCGCCTTGCCCTCGATGGTCACCGGGGTGGAGAAGGTGACCTTCGTGCACTCGTTGGCACCGGAGCGCCAGAGCTTGTCGAAGGGAACGACCTCGCCCCAGATCTTCCGGCCCCTCACTCCCGGGCTGGAGTAGGTGATCGAGATGTCGGTCAGGCCGACGGTCTGGGTCACCGATGCCTTCGGGCTCGGACGGGGAAGGTCGAGCTTGGGCGGCGTCTGGGCCGAGGCCGTGGCGGCGGCGATCGTGACGGCGAGCAGGACGGGGCGGATGCGGTGCAGCACGTGGGGCCTCCAGGGCGAGATGCGGGGCGCGGGAGCATAGCCAACCTCCCGCCGCGGAGGCCCCCGGAAGTCACTGGCAGATCTTGTTGCAGCTCGCCGGGCTCACGTTGTTCGTGACGTCGGTGCAGGACTCGTTGGAGTAATCGTTGATGCAGGCCGCGGCGTTCGAGGCGTTGTAGCTCGTGCCGCTCGGGCAGGCGGTCCCGGCCGCGTTGCAGTTCCCGGAGAGGGCGGTGACGCACGCCGAGGAGCTCCCGTAGGCCTGCGCCGCCCCGCTCGGGTTGCACTGGAAGAGCTTGTTGCAGAGGGTGGTGAAGAGGCTCTTGCAGGCAGCGACGGGATCCGAGGTGTTTCCGCCGCCGTTGCTGCCGTTGTTGTTGGATCCACCGCATCCGAGGACGGTGGCGAGGACGAGCGCGGACAGCGTGCGACGCATGTGGGGCCTCCTGGGGCGAGCGGTGGAGGGTCGGCCACGCATCGGTGGACCCCCCACGCGTCAGGGAACGGTAGGGGGCTCGCCCGGGGGCCCGGCAGGTGCGCTTCCGAAATAACGCGTGGGCCACCTCGCCCCTCGCTCCGGGCGCCGCGCCGGGTAGTCTGCGCCCCCCCCATCCCGGAGGTGGTCCCCTGACGACGCTCGCCCTCCTCGCCGTGCTGTCCGTCACTCCCGTGCACCCGAGCGTCGAGTCGGTGCTGACCGACCTCAACACGCTGGTGGAGTTCAAGCGGGTGGCCATCTCGCCCGACGGAGCCCGGGTGGCCTGGGTCGAGACGGTGTCGACGCCTGCCGGTCCCTCCGGCCATCTGCGGCTCATCCGGCTCGCGTCCCGGAGCGGTGGCGCGCCGCTCCGGATCACGGCGGTGAAGGACGGAAAGGACCACGAGGAGGACGAGCCGGTCTTCTCCCCCGACGGCGCCCGCCTCGCGTTCCTCTCCGACGCCGAGCACTCCGGTCAGCCGCAGCTCTACGTCGCGGAGCTGGCCACCGGAGCGATCCGGAAGCTCACCCGGGCCGACGGGCACCTCGAGAAGCCGCGCTGGTCTCCGGACGGCAAGCGGCTGGCCGTGCTCTACCTCGAGGGCGCCGCCGACGCGCTCGGTCCGCTCGGTCCCAGCCCGCGCGAGACCGGGGTCATCGGTTCGGTCGTCCGGGAGAAGCGCATCGCCCTCGTGCCCGTGGAGGGCGGGGACCTGCGGCCCGTCTCGCCCGAGGACCTCTTCGTCTACGAGTACGAGTGGAGCCCGGACGGGACCGCCTTCGCCGCGACCGGCGCCCACGGCTCGGGCGACGACAACTGGTGGAGCGCCGAGCTGTTCCTCGTCCCGGCCTCGGGCGGCGTGGCGCGGGTGCTCCACCATCCGGCGCTGCAGATCTGCGAGCCCACCTGGAGCCCCGACGGCCGCGGGGTGGCCTTCATCGAGGGGTTGATGAGCGACGCCGGCTCGAACGGCGGCGACGTCCTGGTCGTCCCGGTGAGCGGGGGCAAGGCCCGGAACCTGACGCCCGGGATGCGGGCCTCGGCCACGCAGCTGGTGTGGACGCGCGCCTCCGGCCTGGTGGCCACGGCGACCCTCGGGGGCGACACCGGCTTCCTCCGGGTGGATCCGGATCGCCCGGGAACGCCGGTGACTCTCTGGCGCGGCCCGGAGCAGCTCCAGGCGCGGTGGGGAACCTCGGCTGCCTACGCCGCCGACGGCGTGACCGTCGCGGTCGCCCGGGAGACGGCGATCGAGCCTCCCGAGGTGTGGGCGGGGTCCATCGGCCGGTGGACGGTCCTCTCCCGGGTCAACCCCGCGCTCCGGAGCACGGTGGCGCGGGTGGAGAACCTCACCTGGAAGAGCGACGGGCAGAACGTCCAGGGCTGGCTCTACCTCCCCTCCGAGGAGGCCTGGCCCGGGAAGCGGCCCCTGGTGGTGTCGGTGCACGGCGGACCGGCGAGCGCCGCGAAGAACGCCTTCGACGTCGAGGTGGGGGTGCTGGTGAGCCAGGGGTACGCGGTGCTCGCCCCCAACCCCCGGGGCAGCTTCGGCCAGGGCGAGGCCTTCACGCGCGGGAACGTCAAGGACCTCGGCCACGGAGACCTGCGGGACATCCTCGCGGGGGTGGATCGCGCCGTGAAGACCGGACGGGTGGACGGCACGCGGGTCGGCGTCCGCGGCCACAGCTACGGCGGGTACATGGCCATGTTCGCGGTGACCCAGACCCAGCGCTTCAAGGCCGCGGTGGCCAGCGCCGGCATCGCGAACTTCCAGAGCTACTACGGCCAGAACAAGATCGACCAGTGGATGCTGCCGTACTTCGGCGCCACGGTGTACGCGGACCCGGCCATCTACGCGCGCAGCTCGCCGATGCAGTTCATCACCCGGGTCAAGACACCGACCCTGGTCATGGTGGGCGAGCGGGACGCCGAGTGCCCCGCGCCGCAGAGCTACGAGTTCTGGCACGCCCTGAAGACGCTGGGGGTCCCCACCGAGCTCGTGATCTACGCCGACGAGGGCCACAGGTTCCGCGAGGCAGCCAACATCCTCGACCGGACCCAGCGCGAGGTGTCCTGGCTGGGCCGCTATCTGGGAAGTCCGACCGCCGCCGCGGCGCGCTGAGGCCGGAACCGCGTACACTGCCGGCCGGAGAACCGATGTCCGACCTGCCCGCCAACCGGATCGACGACGTTCGCATCGCGCGCCTGCGCCCGGTCCTTCCCCCCGCCATCCTCATCGAGCAGCTCCCCCTCGGCCCCGAGGGCGAGGCGTTCGTCTTCGCCGCCCGGCGCGAGGTCAGCGCCATCCTCCACGGCCTGGACGACCGGATGCTGGTCGTCGTCGGCCCCTGCTCCATCCACGACGTGGACGCGGCGCGGGCCTACGCCGAGAAGCTGGCCGCCGCCGAGCCCCGGCTCTCGGACGCGCTGCTCCTAATCATGCGGGTCTACTTCGAGAAGCCCCGGACCCGGGTGGGCTGGAAGGGGCTCATCAACGATCCGCACCTCGACGGCAGCTTCCGGATCAACGAGGGGCTCACCCTGGCTCGCGGACTCCTGGTGGGACTCGCCGGGCTGCGCGTCCGGGCCGGCTGCGAGTTCCTGGACACCATCACCCCGCAGTTCCTGGCCGACACCGTCTCCTGGGGCGCCATCGGCGCCAGGACCACCGAGAGCCAGGTGCACCGCGAGCTGGCCTCCGGCCTCTCGATGCCGGTGGGCTTCAAGAACGGCACCGATGGGAACGTGCAGATCGCCATCGACGCGGTGACCGCCGCCGGCCACCCCCACTGCTTCCTCTCCGTGACCAAGCAGGGGCTGGCGGCGATCGTCGAGACCAAGGGCAACCCCGACACCCACCTCATCCTGCGCGGCGCCAACGGTGGACCCAACTACGACGCGGCCTCGGTGGCGAGCGCGTGCGCCGGGTTGCGCGACGCCGGCCAGCGCCCCCGGCTGATGGTGGACTGCTCGCACGGCAACAGCGGCAAGGACCCCCACCGGCAGATCGACGTCGCGGCCGAGCTCGCCCGCCGGCGGGCCGCCGGAGACATGGCGGTGCTGGGGGTGATGCTGGAGAGCCACCT
>DATJVY010000147.1:0-34231 GCA_035501615.1 Myxococcaceae bacterium | reverse complement strand
ACCGCCTGCGCGCATGCGGCCTGGAACGCCTCCTCCGCCAGGTCGAAGTCCCCGCTCCAGCGGATGAGGCCGGCGAGGACCCGGGGGCCCTCGCGGCGCACGAGCTGGTCGACGGCGCGGGCGAGCATCGACCGGACGCCTCGCTACATCGCGGCCGACTGCGCCAGCGGGCGGACCTCGATGGAGCCGTCGTGTGCCGACGGGCAGCGGGCGGCCGCCAGGTCCTGCTCGACTCCCGCCTCCGCGAGATCTGCCAGCGGCACCTCCTCTACTCGCTCGGACGCTTCGAGGACCAGGTCCGCCGGGTGCAGCTCCCGGGTAACCTGCCCGGCCTCATGCGCGAACAGAGCCGTCTGCTGCTCGGGCTGGTGGTCGGCGCGGGGCTGGGCCTCGTGGCGCGGGCCGTGGCGGGAGATGCGCCGTGGCTGTCCTGGACCCTGGCCAACGTCACCGGCCCCATCGGGCAGATCTTCCTCCGGCTCCTCTTCATGCTCGTGGGGCCGATGATCTTCTCGGCGCTGGTCATGGGCGTCGCCGACCTCGAGCTCCGTCACCTCGGCCGGCTGGGCGTGCGGGCGCTGGGCTACACCGTGGTCATCTCCACCATCGCGGTGCTGATCGGTCTCGGCCTGGTGAACCTCCTCCGCCCCGGCGAGGGGATGAGCGACGAGGTCCGGGCCCTGGCCCGCTCGAGCGTGGTCCCGAAGGCGGCCACCGCGCCCGGGGACGGCTCGGTCGCAGGACTCCTGGTCTCCATCGTCCCCGACAACCCGGTGAAGGCAGCGGCGAGCGGCGACTACCTCGGGCTCATCTTCTTCGCCCTGGTGTTCGGGATCGCGCTGGGGATGACCCGGGCGCCCGCCGCCGAGCGGCTCAAGGAGGTCATCGCCGGTCTCTACGAGGTGACGCTGGTGCTGATCGGCGGCGTGCTGAAGGTGGCGCCGATCGGCGTGGCGGCGCTCGTCTTCGGGATGACCGCACGGCTGGGGTTCGAGGTGTTTCGCCAGCTCGCGGCCTACGTCGGGGTGGTGCTGCTGGGGCTCGGGCTGCACATGTTCGTCGTCTACTCGCTGTCGGTC
This sequence comes from Myxococcaceae bacterium, assembly GCA_035501615.1. Lineage (GTDB taxonomy): Bacteria > Myxococcota > Myxococcia > Myxococcales > Myxococcaceae > RPRB01. Next base: position 33,152 of record DATJVY010000147.1, on the reverse strand, counting down.
CGCTTCTTCGGCGGCCGGAACCCGGTGCAGTTCTTCCGCGACGTGCGGCTGGCGGCCATCACCGCCTTCTCCACCTCCTCCTCCAACGCCACCCTTCCGACCGCGCTCAAGGTGGCAGAGGAGGAGCTGCGGCTGCCTCCCAGCGTGGCGCGCTTCGTGCTCACCGCCGGCGCGTCCATGAACCAGAACGGGACCGCCCTCTTCGAGGGCGTCACGGTGCTCTTCATGGCCCAGCTCTTCGGCGTCCACTTGAGCCTCCAGGAACAGCTGGTGGTGATGTTCATCTGCGTGCTCGGGGGAATTGGGACGGCCGGGGTGCCCGCGGGCTCCCTTCCGGTCGTGGCGATGATCCTGGGGATGTTCCGCATCCCACCCGAGGGCCTGGGGCTCATCCTCGGCGTGGACCGGCTCCTGGACATGTCCCGGACGACGCTGAACGTCGTGGGAGACCTCGCCGCCGCGGTCTACGTGGCCCGGGGCGAGCCGGAGGCGCCGCGGGGCGCTCCGGGGACCTGACCGAGTACCGCCAGCGCGCAGGCGCCCATCCAGGTCACCACCGCGATCACCGCCAGCCGCTGGACCGCCGGGACCGCGGGCGGGAGCGGGGCCCCGAAGAAGCCCTCGCGAAAGACCAGGTAGAGGGCGAGCTCCAGGACCGACAGCCCGAGCGCCAGCGCGCCGAGCAAGGCCAGGAGGGGTCGGGGCCGGAGACCGCGCATCAGGAGCACGGTGGCCGCGAACCCCGGACCGGCGCCGGCGATCAGCGCCAGCGCATGCGGCACGCGCACGGTGACCGGGACGAGCGCCAGGCCGAGGGCAGCCACCAGCCCGAGGACCCTGATGGTGCGCCGGCGTCGCGGAGGGTCGACCAGTGCCGGGGCGATCCAGAAGAAGACCGAGAGCGCGAGCACCAGCGACCACTCGGCGGCTCGACCCCACGAGGCACCGGGATGGGGGCGGCCGTCCAGCGCGGGCGTGCGTGCGACGTCGCAGAGGAAGTTGCCCCAGAAGGAGTGGCCCACCGTGCCCCGGTCCATCCAGGTCCCGCCGGGGTAGCGCGAGGCGGCGACCGCGGTGGCAACGGCCCCGGCGACGAGGAGCACGAGCAGCAGCACCGCACCGCGCCGGACCGACTCCGCGGCAGGGGTAGGAGACGACCGCATCGGCGGGCAGTCCAGCACGGCCGGCGGCCCCGGCGGCGGCTTTCGTGGCGTCAGACGGCCGGCGCCGGCAGCGCGCCGCCGACCTCGAACTGGGAGCGGGGAAAGACCAGCCGGCTGCGCTCGAACCAGTCCAGCTTCTGCATCTCCACCCGCTCGCGGCTCGCGACGCAGCGCCAGGTCTCGGGCGCCCGCGGCGAGCGCCGCGCCAGGGCCCGCGGGCTGAAGAGCGCCACGTTGGGAGCTCCGGCAGCATCGCGCGCGCTCGGGTAGCGGACCACCTCCACGCCGTCGGCCCGCATCTCGGCGCCGAGGCGCTGCGTTGCCTCGTAGCGGCTACGCGAGGAGAGCACGCGGCGGTGGACATCGAACGGGGGGCGGGTCAGGTCCACGGCGGCGCGCGTCCGGACGTCCGCCCGGAACGCGCTCAGCTCCACGGTCAGCGGCGAGAGGGGCGCCTCGCTCCCCTCGAGGAACAGCAGCCGGTAGTAGGCCGTCTCCGCCATCGCCGTCTCCAGCGCCTCGCTGGCATAGAGAAGCGAGCGCTCGGCACGCGTGCCGAACCGCGAGCCGTGCGGCAGGGGCGGATGACGGAACGGGGTGAGGAAGAGGTAGTGGAGCCCCTGGAACTCGGGCCCGGTGGGAGCCGGTGGCTTCACCCGGTCGATGAGGGACTCGAGCAGCTCCTGCTCGGCGTCCGAGTCGACCAGGCGCCGGGTGGCGTTCCGGTGCTGGGCTTCGACCACGCGCCACACCGGCCCCTCGTACGGGCGGAGGTTACGTCTTCCCCCGCACTGCATCCAGATACTCGTCGACACGGACCAGCCCCGCCACGCTCTGGATGCACTCTAGGGGCACGGCTGACAGGTGAGCGTTCCGGGCGTGGAGCCAGGCGCGGGCCTTCCCGGCGTCCCCGCCGACCAGCGCGTCGAGGCTGCGGTAGAGGCGGAGGAAGAGCAGCCCGAGCTCGCCCTCCTTGCTGGCCGGGTCCACCGTGCGCTGTCCGGCAGCGAGCCGGGACCAGGAGGCGGCGCTCACCCCCACGATGCGGGCCATGGTCTGCCCGTTCAGGCCCAGCGCGGCCGCGGCGCGGAGCAGGGCCCGCGAGAGCACGCCCGCCGGATCCGGCACGGAGGTGGACGCTGGGGAACGACGGACCATGTCTTTCGTATGAAATTGTATGAGTATATCCATTCATTTGCAAGTTCAGGCCCCCGGGCCACGGGCCGAGCCCCCGCCTGCGGTCGGACACGGTCCCCGAGTGAACTCGCCGGCGCCGCGCCCTGCCGGGCCGCCCGGCGCGATTGCTAGCTTTCGTGGGGCTTCACTTTACGAGCCCGCCCGGTAAGGTCCCGGAACCCATGTCTACCTGGAACTTCCTGACGAACCACGCCCACGTGCTGCTGTGCGTGTGGGAAGACCCCGAGGCCCGGGTGCGGGACATCGCGGTTCGGGTCGGCATCACCGAGCGCGCCGTGCAGCGGATTCTCCAGGAGCTCGAGTCCGAGCAGTACCTGCAGCGCGAGCGGGTGGGCCGCCGGAACCGCTACCGCGTGCGCGGGGATCGCCCGCTGCGTCACCCCGTCGAGGATCACCGGCCGGTCTCGGCGCTGCTCGAGGTCGTGCGGACGCGGAAGGCGTCGCGCACCTCGTCTCCCCGCGCGCGGCGAGCCGGCAAGCGAACGACGCGCGGCCGAGCACGCTAGACGCCACGCCGACGCCGGACCGAGGAGCGCCGCTCTCGCACATCCTCCGCCACCGGCCACGTGCGCGAGAGGGGGCAGCGGCGCGGTGCTACGCTCCCTGGACGGAACCCGGGCCGAGGCCCCGCGCTCGGGAGTCCCCCATGAACAAGCTGCTGTGGCTCATCCCGGCCCTGCTCGCGGCGGACGCGGTCGCCGCGCCGATCCCGATCGACGCGCACGAGGTCTTCCAGCTCCAGCTCGCCGACGGCGGGCTGACCGGTGACACCTTCCTGAGCTTCCTCCTGCCTCTGCCCGGGCAGGATCGCGCGCTGGTCTACGCCTCGGAGCTGGGCCTCGCGCCGCCGGACAGCATCGTCATCTATTCGATCGTCCAGCTCGGCGGCCCGGAAGCGGGGGCGGTGGTGCAGCTGGCCGTCGACACACCGTTCGTCGGCCTCCCGACCTTCGCCTTCCGCGTGCACGAGGACGCGGGAGCGACGAACGTCTGGCTGCGCACCGACGCCGACGAGCTCGGTCGTCTCGAGGCGGACCGGATCGACGACGACCCGAACCTCGATCCTGCGGCTCCGAACCTGGGCGCCGAGTGGCAGACCCGGAGCCCAGAATCCCCACGAGCCGGGGAGGCTCCTGCGCCTCCACTCCCGGCGGTGCCGGACCCGGCCTCCTCCTCGCCGCCCTGGCCCTGCTCGCGTTCCGGCGGACCCGCCGCTAGGGAGGCGGGCTCCAGGTCCAGTCGCGCACCTCGGGCATGTCCTCCAGGTGCTCCTCCACGTAGGCGCGGTGGCGACGGAGCTGCTCGTTGAAGCGCTCCACCAGGGCCGGTGAGTTCTCGGGGATGCGCCGCGCGCGCCGGAGTGCCTCGATCGCCAGGTGGTAGCGGCTGATGCCGTTCAGCACGACCATGTCGAAGGGAGTGGTGGTGGTGCCCTGCTCCCGGAAGCCACGCACGTGGAACCGCTCCGCGTTCGGGCGCCCGTGCAGCGTGTAGTGAATGCCCAGCGGGTAGCCGTGGAACGCGAACACCACGTGACGGTCGCGGGTGAAGAGGTCCACGAACCGAGCCTCGTCCATCCCGTGGGGGTGCTCCTCGGGAGAGAACATGGACATGAGATCGACCAGGTTCACCACCCGGATGCGGAGGCCCGGCGCTGCGGTGCGCAGCAGCCAGGTCGCCGCGAGCGTCTCCATCGTTGGCACGTCACCGGCGCAGGCCATCACGATGTCGGGGTCGCCCTCGTCGTTGCTGGCCCACTCCCACACCGAGGCACCACGCTGGCAATGCCGGTGGGCCGCCTCGAGATCGAGGTACTGGAGCTGGGGCTGCTTGTCGATGACGATGACGTTGACGTGCTCGGAGTGGCGGAAGCAGTGGTGCGCCGTCCAGAGCAGGCAGTTGGCGTCCGGCGGCAGGTAGATGCGCGAGACGGTCGGCTTCCGGGTGAGCATCGCGTCGATGAAGCCCGGGCCCTGGTGACTGAAGCCGTTGTGGTCGTTCCGCCAGCAGGTGGAGGTCAGGAGAACGTTGAGCGAGGGGATCGGCCTTCGCCACTCGAGCTTCAGCGACTCGTCGAGCCACTTGCTGTGCTGGATCGCCATCGACGAGACCACCATCGCGAAGGCCTCGTAGGTGGCGAACAGGCCGTGCCGCCCGGTGAGGACGTAGCCCTCCAGCCAGCCCTCGCAGTTGTGCTCGCTGAGGACCTCCATCACCCTGCCGTCGGGGCCGAGCGCCTCGTCGGTGGGCAGGACCGGGAGCTGGAAGGCGCGCTGGGTGGCCTCGAACACGGCCCCGAGCCGATTGCTGTTCGTCTCGTCGGGGCAGAAGAGGCGGAACCGCCCCGGGTTCTGCCGGTAGAGGTCGCGCATCAGCTGGCCCAGCCGCCGGGTGGACTCCTCGTGCTGGCTGCCCGGTGCCTCGACCTTCACCGCGTAGGCCTCGAGCGGGGGCATCTTCAGCGGCTCGCAGGTCTCTCCCCGGGTCCGCGGGCTGGCGCTCATGCGGAGATCTCCCGGCGGGGCGAGCGCCCGGAGCTCGGGGACCAGCGTCCCGTGCGCGTCGAAGAGCTCCGCCGGCCGGTAGCTGCGCATCCAGGTCTTGAGCATCGCGAGGTGCGCGGGGTTGTCCCGCACTCCGGAGAGCGGCACCTGGTGGGCGCGGAAGGTGCCCTGGACCTGCGTCCCGTCGACCACGTCCGGGCCGGTCCAGCCCTTCGGCGTCCGGAGGACCAGCACTGGCCAGCGTGGGCGGCCCTTCACTCCCGTGCTCCGGGCCGACTGCTGGATCCGGCGGATGCGCTCCAGGCAACCCTCGAGCGCGGCGGCGAGCGCCTGGTGCACCCGGGGCGGATCGTCGCCCTCGACGAACAGGACCTCGTAGCCGTGCCCCTCGAGGAGCGCCTGGACCTGCGCGTCCGTGGAGCGGCCGAGCACCGTGGCGCTCGAGATCTTGTACCCGTTGAGGTGGAGGATGGGGAGCACCGCGCCGTCACGCGCGGCGTTGAGATAGGAGATCCCCTTCCAGCTGCCTTCCAGCGGGCCGGTCTCCGCCTCTCCGTCGCCCACCACCGCGACGGCCAGGAGCTCCGGGTCGTCGAACACCGCCCCGAACGCGTGCGTGAGGACGTACCCCAGCTCGCCCCCCTCGTGGATCGACCCCGGGGTCGGGGCGCTGACGTGGCTGGGGATGCCTCCCGGCGTGGAGAACTGGCGGAAGAGGCGCCGCATCCCACCCGCGTCCTGGGTGACCCGTGGATAGGTCTCGCTGTAGGTCCCCTCGAGATAGGTGCAGGCGACGATCGCCGGTCCGCCGTGTCCGGGGCCGGTGAGGTAGATGGCCGGGAAGCCGTCGCGGCGGATGAGCCGGTTGACGTGCGCGTAGATGATGCTCAGCCCCGGGCTGGTACCCCAGTGGCCGAGGAGACGGGGCTTGATGTGCTCGGGGCGGAGCGGCTCGCGGAGCAGCGGGTTCTCCTGGAGGTAGATCTGCCCGACGGTCAGGTAGTTGGCCGCGCGCCACCAGGCGTCGATCAGCCGCAGCTCCTCGGGGCTCAGTGCGTCGGCCATGGGTGGCCTCCCTTCGTCGGTGCGGATGTCCTTCTACACGTTGTGCTCGACGGGGGAAGGCCCGCCTGCGCAAGCTTTGCGCGATGATCGACGCACTCTTCTGGCACCGCCTGCACTTCGGCTTCACCGTCACCTACCACTACCTGTTCCCTCAGCTGACGATGGGGCTCGCCCTCCTCATCGTGATCCTCAAGTGGCGGGCCTTCCGGACGGGCAGCGCGATCCACGACGAGGCGGCCCGCTTCTGGGCCCGCATCTTCGGCATCAACTTCGCCCTCGGCGTGGTCACCGGCATCCCGATGGAGTTCCAGTTCGGGACCAACTGGTCGCGCTTCAGCCACGTGGCCGGAGGGGTGATCGGCCAGACGCTGGCGATGGAGGGGATGTTCGCCTTCTTCCTCGAGTCCACCTTCCTCGGCCTCTTCCTCTACGGCGAGAAGCGCTTCGGTCCCCGCCTGCACCTCGCCTCGGCGGTCGCCCTCTGGGCGGGGAGCTGGCTCTCGGGCTGGTTCATCATCGCCACCAACGCCTTCATGCAGAACCCGGTGGGCTACGCGGTGGCGGACGACGGACGGCTGCACCTCGCCGGCTTCTGGGCGTTCGTCTTCAACCCCTGGGGCATCTGGCAGTACCTCCACAACATGACGGCGTCGGTGGTGACCGCGTCGTTCGTGATGGCCGGGGTGGGCGCGTTCTGGGCGCTGTCGGGTAGACACCGCGAGCACGCCGCGCTCGCGCTCCGCACCGGCGTCATCGCGGGCCTCGTCGCCTCGTGTCTGATGATCTTCCCCACCGGGGATCGCCACGGGAAGCTGCTGGCCGAGAAGCAGCCGGTGACGCTGGCCGCGATGGAGGGACTGTTCGAGAGCAAGCCCGGCGCGGAGCTGGCCATCCTCGGCCAGCCCGACGTGGAACGGCGCAGGCTGGAGAACCCGCTGGTCGTACCAGGGATGCTCAGCTTCCTGGTCTACGGGAGCTTCGGGAGCACGGTCGTCGGGCTCGACGCCTTTCCCCGGGACCGGTGGCCCGACAACATCGAGCTGCTCTACTACGCCTACCATGTGATGGCCGGGCTCGGGACGCTGTTCATCGCCCTGCTCGCGCTCTCGGCGATCCAGCTCCGCCGAGGTCGCCTCGCCGAGACCCGCCCCCTGCTCTGGGCGCTGATGCTCGCCATCCCCTTCCCGTACATCGCCACCACCGCGGGGTGGATGACCGCCGAGCTCGGCCGGCAGCCCTGGCTGATCTACGGGCTGATGCGCACCTCGGAGGGCACCTCGCCGCAGGTCTCGGCGGGGAACACCCTCTTCACCCTGCTCGGCTTCGCCGGGCTCTACCTCGTGATGGGCGTGCTCTTCCTCTACCTGGTGGGCAGGGAGATCGCCCAGGGACCGGGAGGCGCCCACGGCGCGGCCCCGTCGAGGCACTCGGCGATCGCCGGGGAGGCCGCGTGATGGAGGCCCTCTGGTTCGGCATCGTCGCGGGGATGCTGGCGGTCTACGTGGTGCTGGACGGTTTCGACTTCGGCGCCGGAGTCCTGCACCTCCTGGTGGCCCGCACCGACGCCGAGCGCCGCACCGTGCTCGCGGCCATCGGTCCGCTCTGGGACGGGAACGAGGTGTGGCTGATCGCCGGAGGCGGCGCGCTCTTCATGGCCTTTCCCGTCGCGTACGCCGCGGGGTTCAGCGGCTTCTACATGCCGCTGATGATGCTGCTCTGGGTGCTCATCCTCCGGGGGCTCTCCATCGAGCTGCGGAGCCACGTGCAGGACCCGCTCTGGGCCGGGTTCTGGGACGCCACCTTCGCCCTGGGGAGCACGCTGATCGCCATCGTGCTCGGCGCGGCGCTGGGCAACGTGCTCCGCGGCGTGCCACTGGACCGGACCGGGAACTTCCACATCCCGCTCTGGGACAGCTTCTGGCCCGGAAGGGACGCGGGCGTGCTCGACGCCTACACAGTGCTGGTGGGCGTCTTCACCCTCCTCGCGCTCGCGGGTCACGGCGGCCTCTACCTCGCGGTGAAGACCGAGGGAGCCGTCCACGCTCGCAGCCTGCGGGCCGCGCGCCTGTCGTGGATCGGCGCCGCGGCGCTCTTCCCGCTCGTCACCTGGGCCACGGTGCAGGTCGCGCCCGAGCTGCCCGCCGCTGCCGCGCACCGGCCGCTGGTCTGGCTCGTGACCCTGCTGTTGGTCGCCGCGGCGGCTTCGCTGGTCGTCGGCCTGCTCCGCGGCAGGCCCGGGCTGGGCTTCGTCGGCTCGGCAGGCACGCTGTTCACCCTGCTCGGCGCCGGAGCCGCAGCGCGGTGGCCGGTGCTGCTCCGCTCCACCGTCGACCCAACGCTCTCGCTCGATGCCTTCCGCGCGGCGACCGCGGACCACGGCCTCCGGGTGGCGCTGGCCTGGACGGCGATCGGGCTGCCGCTGGCCTGTGGCTACTTCGTCTTCATCGCCCGGATGTTCCGCGGAAAGGTGCGGGTGGAGGGAACCCCACGCGCTTGACCGCTGCGCCGGTCCGCGGCGGATGCGCTACGCTCCGCCGCCCCGTGGGGAAGACGTTCTCGCTGATGGTCCTCGTCCTGCTGGCCGCCCCGGCGCAGGCCCAGCACGCGGTCCGAGTCGAGATCGAGGTCGGCCACTCCACCAAGGTGAACGTCGGCCAGGCGGCGGGCCTGAACTGCGACGACCTGAGCGTGGTCGAGGCCAAGCTGGTCACCTCGAAGGACAAGACCCAGAACAGCCTGGTGCTGAAGGGCAAGTCCGCGGGCAGCACCTACTGCCGCGCCGGGACTGGCCTCGGCCCGACGGTCCTCATCCACGTCGTGGTGACCGAGCCCGACGACTGACGCCGAGGCTAGCCTGCTCCCGTGTCCTCGACGTTGGTGGTGGCCCAGGGCAGTGCCTCGAGCCGGGCGATGGGAATGGGCTCGCCGGTCACGTCGCTGAGGCCGTAGGAGCCGTCGGCGACCTTGGCCAGCGCCCGGTTCACCTGCGCCAGCTGCGCCCGCTCGCCCTCGGTCAGGGTGTTCTTGGTCGTCCGCTCCACCTGGACCTCGGCGACGTCCGCAGCATCCCCCGGGTCGGCGAGACCGGGCATCTCCGAGGAGGAGTCGGGTCTGGAGGTGAGCCCGAGCAGCCGGGCGCGCTCGCGCTGCAGCCGCTCCTCGAACCGGGCCAGCTGGGTCCGTGTCAGGTGCGGGGGGGAGGCCATGGTGAGGCGAACCCTAGCACCCCTCCCGGCTCGCGGCGGACGCGCCTAGCCTGGGGTCCGTGAAGGGGAAAGCCCGGCCGGCGAGCACCTTCCGCGCGCTCTTCGGGGGCGAGCCCGAGGTCCGCACCGAGGCGCCGGGCAGGGCCAACCTCATCGGCGAGCACACCGACTACACCGGCGGCTACGTCCTCCCGCTCGCCATCCCGCGGACGACACGGGTGGAGCTCCGGAGGAGGAGCGACGACCTCGTCCGGGTGCACTCGGTCCAGCAGGGGATGACGGCGAGCTACCGGGTGGGCGCCGAGGCGCCGCGGCACGACTGGGTGGACTACGTGCAGGGGGTGACCGCGGTGGCGCGCCCTCGCGCGCTCGGTGGCTTCGAGGCACGGATCGACTCGGACGTTCCCCCGGGGAGCGGGCTGGCCTCGAGCGCGGCGCTCACCGTCTCGATGCTGCGGGCGCTGCGTCAGGCGTTTGCCTGGGAGCTCGACGACCTTCGGCTCGCGCTCCTCGGTCAGCGGGCGGAGGTGGAGCTCGTCGGCGCGCCGGTCGGAGTGATGGACCCGATGGCCGCGAGCCTGGGGACGGCGGGCAGCGCCCTGTTCGTCGACACCCGGTCGCTGCGGGTCGAGCGCGTGGGGCTCCCGGCGGGTCTGGGCATCGCGGTGGTGCACTCCGGCATCTCTCACGACCATGCGAGCGGCGAGTACCGGGTCCGACGGCGGGAGTGCGAGGAGGCCACGCGGGCGCTCGGGGTGCCCGACCTGCGCTCGCTCGAGGTCGGGGACCCACGGATCGCGTCCTTGCCCTCGCCGCTCGACCGGCGCGTCCGGCACGTCGTGACCGAGAACGCCCGGGTGCTCGAGGCGGTGGAGGACCTCCGTGCCGGGGCCCTGGAGCACCTCGGCGCCCTGCTGAACGCGTCGCACCGCTCGCTGCGCGACGACTACCAGGTGAGCTTGCCCGACCTGGACCGGCTGGTCGCGCTGGCGGACGCGGCGCCGGGAGCCCTCGGCGCCCGGCTCACCGGTGGGGGATTCGGCGGGGCCATCGTCGTCGCGGCCCGGCCGGAGGGTCTCCGCGCGTCGATGCAGCGGGTGGCCGAGCAGTACCGGAGGGAGACCGGTCGGACCGCCACCGTGCTCGTCTCCTGACGCGACCGGGGTGCGGTGGCGCGTCACACCCTGGACATCGCGTGGCGCACGCACTTTCCAGTCCGGAGGGCGCCATTGCAGTCTTGGCGGGAGTTCACCCTCGAACGAGTCGCCACGGAGATGCCGGAGGAAGCTTTGCCAGGTTTCGACCTGGCGGTACACGCGACGGACATGGGTCCGGGATGCGTGCTCCTGGTCGAGGACGACGCCGACATCCGCGAGGCGCTGACCGACGTGCTCCGCATGGAGCGCTGGACGGTCGAGCCGGCGGCGAACGGCAGGGTCGCCCTCGATCGCCTCCGCACCGGGCCGCCTCCGGATCTGATGCTGCTGGATCTCATGATGCCGGTCATGGACGGCTTCGAGCTTCTGGAGCACCTCCGCGGCGAAGCCGGCCCGTCCACCGTCGTGCTCTCCGCCAGCCGGGAAGTGGAACGGGTGCGCGCGCATCCGCTGGTCCGCGCCACGCTGGGAAAGCCGGTCGAGGTGGGAGTCCTGCTCGGGCTCCTGGAGCAGCTCCGGCCCCTGCGCGCGGGTGACGGCGTCGTGAACGGCCACCCGGAGCGCCCCGGGAACGGCGGCGGCTGAGACGGTATCCGCGGCGTCCCCCCTGGAGCTCGAGGCCCGGGGGCATCCCCGGGGCATTGGAACGGCTCGACACGGCCCCCATGCGCGGAGTCAACTGCCGGACGTTTCGCCGGGAGGTCTCCTCGAACCGTGCTGAAGCTCTTCGGCCATGACGCGTCGCCGTACGTGCGCCGGGTGCGCATCGTCCTCGCCGAGCTGCGGATCCCCTTCGAGCGCGACACGCACGGCTGGCAGGATCCGGCGCCCGAGTTCACCGCCGCCTCCCCCATCATGCGCGTCCCGATGCTCGACCTCGGCCCTGGCGCGCGGGTCCGGCACGTCTTCGAGTCGCGCGTCATCTCCGCCCTGCTCTTCGAGATGCCGCACCCTCACCCGGAAGGCGATCCACCCTTCCAGGACGCGCTGTTCGATCCCGCCCTCGCGCTCCTCGACCAGAACGTCGTCTCTGTCGCGGATGCCGCTCAGGACAGCCTGGTCAACGTCTTCCTCCTCGAGAACGACGGCATCCGCGCCGACCAGGCCCCGTACCTGCAGCGGCAGGTGACCCGCGCCCGAGGCTGTCTGGACTGGCTCGAGGCCACCTACAAGGGACGGCGGAGCCTGAACCCCGCCCGGCTGGCGTACGCGGACGTGGCGGTGATGAGCCTGCTCGGGTGGATCCGCTTCCGGAAGCGGCTCGACCTCGCCCCCTGGACGGGGCTGCTCGCCCTCGAGGCGGCCCACGCCGCGCGCCCGAGCCTCGCCTCCACGCGCCCCGCCTGAGCCTGGACGACGGCGCGCCCCCGCGCGCCTCCGGAGGCGTCCCCCCCGGTGCGCGGGCTGAAGGGCGTAACGCCAGGTCCTGCCGGTCCCTCTCTTGAGGGTTCCCATGAACCGACGAGACGCGCACGCCCTGGTGAACCTCTCCCTGCCCCGCAAGCTCCTGTCCAGCCTGGGATTGCTCGCCGGCGTCGCCCTCTTCACAGGCGGGGTCGCGCTCTCGGTGCTGCTCACCAACTGGAATCTCACCCTGGGTGGATTCCTCGGGTGGGGCTCGATGCTGACGAAGGTCCGGACCTGGGACGACCGGTGGTTCCACGGAGTCTTCCTCGCCCACCTGGCCTCGCTGGCCCTGGTGGGCACGATCGCCGCCCGGCTCTTCCGGAAGGTCGCGCTCGCCCGGCGGGTGCGGGCCTTCGTCACCGGACTGCTCCTCGCGCTGGTCGTGCTGGACGTCCTCTGCTGGTTGCTTCTTCCCGTCCTGGGCGCGGCGCGGGTCCTCCTCGGACCGGTGGTGGCGGCCCTGGCGGTGGGCCTCTACTACCTGGTCGGGCGCCCGCTGAGCGACATGTGGCTCTACCAGCGGTGGAACGCCACCGACCGCGACGCGCCCTACCGGGTGGTCATCGTGGGCGGCGGCTTCGCCGGCCTCTACACCGCGATGGAGCTGGATCGCCGGCTCGGCCACCACCGGAAGCTGGAGATCGTCGTCGTCGATCGGCGGAACTACTTCCTCTTCCCGCCACTCCTGCCATCGGTGGCGACCGGGGCCATCGAGACGCGGCAGGTGACGTACCCCTTCCGGCGCATCTTCGAGGCCACCAACGTCGTCTTCCGCAAGGAGACGGTCGAGTCCATCGACGTGACCTCGAAGGTGGTGCGCACCCGCGCCGACGTCGACGAGCTGTCCGCCGCCTGTCACCGGGAGATCCGCTACGATGCGCTCGTCCTCGCCCCGGGGAGCGACACCCAGACCTTCCGCACTCCCGGGGTCGCCGAGCACGCCTTCTTCATGCGCGAGCTGGGCGATGCAGTCTCGGTCCGGAACCACATCATCGACTGCTTCGAGCTCGCGGCGCAGGAGAGCTCCGCCGAGCGGCGCGCCGGCCTGCTGCGCTTCGTGGTGGTGGGCGGGGGCCCCACCGGCGTGGAGCTGATGGCGGAGATCCGCGACCTCATCGAGCACGTCCTCTCGGTGCGCTACCCCGAGGTGAACCCCGCCGAGGTGGACCTGGTCCTGGTGCAGTCCGCCCCCCAGCTCCTCCCCGGCTGGCACCCGCGCGTGGTGCAGCGGGCCACCGACCAGCTGCACGCGCTCGAGATCCGGGTCCTCACCGGCCGGAAGGTGCAGTCGGTCGCCGAGTTCAGCGTCGCGCTCGACGGCGGCGAGACGCTCTCCACCCGGACCACGGTGTGGTGCGCCGGCGTGAAGCCGGCCGGGCTGCTCGGCACCGTGGAGCTCCCCAAGCATCCCTCGGGTCGCGTCCCGGTGGGCGAGGACCTCCGCGTGCCCGGCCATCCAGCGGTGTTCGTCCTCGGCGACGCTGCGCTCGCCCAGCACGACGGGAAGCCCCTTCCTCCGCTCGGGCAGGTGGCCTTCCAGCAGGGCACCCACACCGGGAGGAACCTCGTCCGGCTCCTCCGCGGCGAGCCCCTCGAGCCCTTCCGCTACTTCAACTACGGGGCGCTGGTCTCGGTGGGCGAGCACTTCGCTGCCGTGGACCTTCTGGGCGTCCGGATGTCCGGGGCGCTGGCCTGGTTCATCTGGCGGAGCCTCTACCTCACCAAGCTGGTGGGCTTCGGGAACAAGGTCCGGGTGGTGCTCGACTGGACCCTGGACCTCCTGGTGGAGCGGAGCATCAGCCAGATCTCCGCCACCCGGCAGGATCTCCGGGCGGCCTCCGGGGACGCCCACGTAACGCTCCGGGCCGGTGGGGAGACCTGACCCCATGCTCGGCGCCGTCGTCGTCCTGCTGCTCTCCGCGCCTCCGCAGGCGCTCCGCGTCGACGGAAGGGCCGGAAACAACACGCTGAACGGAGTCTTTGACGCGCCGCTCGGCGAGCGCATCACGGCCACGTCCTCGGCCGTGGCCTGCGACATCCAGATGGACGCGGAGGGCCGTAACCTGTCCGGCCGTTGCTCCGTACCGCTCTCGAGCATGACCGTGGACGCCGACCCCACCAAGTCCGACCACTTCCGCCAGTGGGCCACCAACCGCAAGAGCGACCCTGCTCGCTGCATTCTGGCGGCGGACCTCACCGGGGTGGCGGTCTCCTTGCCCCGCTCGACCGGTGAGAGCAGCGAGTTCCAGGCCGAGGTCCCCTTCACCGTCTGCGGCCGTCCGCGCGAGGACGGAGGGCGCGAGCACGTGACCGGAACGGTGGTCCGCCTCGAGGACGGGTGGTTCCGGGTCCGGGCCCGGGTCGAGCACTTTCACCGGGAGGCGTACCGCATCGGCCCCCGGTTCACCGAGGGCTGGCTCGCCCGGGTCCAGTCCCTGGCGAAGGTGGTGGCCGAGGAGGGCACTCTGGAGTTGACCCTCTTCGCCGCTCCCCCCGAAGCTTCCGCGCGCCCGCGGGCGAGCGGAGAGAACGCGCCGTGCATACCGCGGCCGTCCACCCGAAGTGCAAACCAAGAGAGGAAGTGTCGAACATGAATGGAAAGACTCTGAAGGGGGCGCTGATCGCCTCGGCCGTGTGCGCGATGTTCGCCACGGCCGCCAGCGCTGCGGACAAGACCGCGGGCCACGACAAGGCGGGCGGCGACGTGAAGTGTGCCGGCATCAACTCCTGCAAGGGCACCGGCTCCTGCGCCGGCGGCGGCCACGGCTGCGGCGGCCAGAACGGCTGCAAGGGCCAGGGCTGGGTCCCGACCAAGACCGAGAAGGACTGCACCGACAAGGGCGGCAAGGTCGTCGCCAAGAAGTAGCGCCTCCTCGCGCTCGACCACCGGAGCCGGAGCGCCCCATCCACGGGCGTGCACGGCTCCGGTGTGCTTTTCTCCCGCGGCGAGACACCGATGGTTCCCTTCCTCGGACATGGCATCGGCCTCCGGACGAAGCACTTCCCGGACCTGCTCGAGCAGGGGCGCCGCGCCGACTGGTTCGAGGTCATCACCGAGAATTTCCTGAACGTCGGTGGGCGCCCGCGGGCGGTGCTGGAGGCGGTGCGCGCCGACCGTCCGGTGGTGCTCCATGGCGTCTCGCTCTCGGTGGGCTCGGTGGATCCGCTGGACGTCCAGTACCTGCGCGACGTCCGCGCCCTGGCCGATGCGGTGGAGCCGGCCTGGGTCTCCGACCATCTCTGCTGGGGCACCTTCGGCAGGCACAACGCGCACGATCTCTTGCCGCTGCCGTTCACCGAGGAGTCGCTGGCACACGTGGTGTCGCGCGTCACCGAGGTCCAGGAGCGCCTCGGCCGGCGCATCCTCCTCGAGAACGTGTCCAGCTACCTGACCTACGCCGCGTCGACCCTTCCCGAGTGGGACTTCCTGGCCGAGGTCGCCCGGCGGGCGGACTGCCTCATCCTCCTGGACGTGAACAACGTCTTCGTGAGCGCGACCAACCACGGCTTCGACGCTGCCGAGTATCTCCGCGGCATCCCGGTGGACCGGGTGGGGCAGTTCCATCTCGCCGGGCACCAGGACCTCGGCACGCACCTGCTCGACACCCACGACGCGCCGGTGTCGGATCCGGTCTGGAGGCTCTACCGCGACGCGGTCCGCCGCTTCGGCCGGGTGAGCTCGCTCGTCGAGTGGGATGACCACATCCCTCCGCTGGACGAGGTGCTGGCCCAGGCCGAGCGCGCCCGGGCCTTCGAGAAGACGGTGCTCGAGGGAGAGGCGAGGTGACGCTCGCCGAGCTCCAGGGGCTCCTCCACGGGCGCATCACCGGGATGGTTCCTGGACGGGAGGAGGAGCTGACCGAGGAGGTGCTCCCGCGCCCACCGCTGGAAGCGCTGGAGCGGGTCGAGATCTACGCCCGGATGTACCTCTACCGGCTGGTGGACGCGGTGGCCGAGGACGTGCCGCACACCGCGCGCATCCTGGGCCACGACGCGTTCGTGAAGGTCGTTCGGGACTACCTGCGAGCGCACCCCAGCCGCTCGCCGGACATCGGCCAGGTGGGCCGCCATCTGGGAGCCTGGCTCCGGACGCGGGAGGGGCTCCGCCCCGACCTGCCCGACCTCGCGCTGCTCGAGCGGGCGCGATCCGAGGTCCGCACCGCGCTCGACGCGCCGGTCGCCGGGGCCGAGGCGCTCCAGGCGCTCCCGCCGGACACGCTCCCCGCGGCGCGGTTCGTCTTCGTGCCGTCGCTGCGGGTGCTCCGGCTCCAGCACGACGTCCGGCGCCTCTGGGACGTGCTCGAGCAGGACGCGGGGGAGTCGCCGGCCCCGACGCCCGGGGAGACGACGGTCGCGGTCTGGCGTCAGGAGTTCAAGGTCTTCCACGCCGGGCTCTCCGAGCTCGAGGCCCGCGCGCTGATGATCGCCCGCGAGGGCGGCTCGCTGGAGGAGGTCTGCGCCGCGTTCGCCAGCGAGCCCGACCCGGCACAGGCGGCGTTCAAGACGGTGCTCAGCTGGTTCGCCGACGGCTGGGTGGCGGCGGTGACGTCGCAGGGGGCGTAGCGGCAGCGAGCGTCATGCGGGGCCTGTCCGACGGGAGGTCTGCCCTTCGGTGTCGAGGTGGCTCATCGCTCCCCGCACCGCTCGCATCTGGCGCAGGTACCGGCGGCAGCGGACGCACTCCAGCCGGTGAACCTGGAACCAGAACCGGAGCGATGCGCTCGCTGCGCCCTCCTCCACGGCAGTGACGTGCTCCACGAACTCCGAGCAGCGGAGCATCAGGCCGCCTCCCGGTAGAACTGCTCGCACTCGGAACGCACGCGCGTGCGGGCGCGGTGGAGAAGAACGCGCTGGTGCACCTCGGTCACTCCGAGGATCTCGCACGCCTCATCGGAGCTGAACCCCTGAACGTCCCGGAGCGTGATGACCGCGCGCTGGCGGACGGGGAGCCCGACCACCGCGCGCCGGATGCAGTCCAGGACCTCGCGCCGGGCGGCGAGCGTCTCCGGGGTCTCCTCGGTCCACCGCGCCGGTGGATCGACCCAGGCCCCACGGTCGTCGAAGCGAGCGGGATCGATGTCCGGCCCTCCGGCGACCGGACTCCGGTCCTCCTGCCGGACCCGCGCCAGCGCAGTGTGTACGCAGACGCGGCTGATCCACGTGCGGAGGCTGGAGCGGCCCTCGAACGTCCGGAGCGACCTGAGCACCGAGACCCAGGTCTCCTGGATCACCTCCTCTGCGGTCGCGCGGCTTCCGGCGAGCGACTCCGCCAGACGGAGGAGCCCCGGCTGCCATCGCTCGACCACCGTCGCGAACAGTGCCTCGTCGCCGGCGAGGAGTCGGGGGACCAGATCGGGCGGATCCGCCTGCGTGGATCGCGAACGCGGGGAGCGGGGACCGGAGCGCACGCCCCGGGTACTCGCGCTCGGACGGAGCGGTTACGGAGGAGCGCGAAGACGTCACCGCGTGGCCCGGTGTAACCGAGGACGCGCCACCGGCGTACCGGGCGGCCGCAGCACAGCCGGCGTGACCGCGGGGCACCACCGCGGACATCGCGTCCTGGCGCGATTGAGCCGGCGACTGTGCGGGGCCCCTCAGGGCGCGATCGCGACCGTCCGGCCCTTGAGCTGCTGCACCGGCCGGGCGTTCTTCGCGTACTTCGCCCGGAAGGCATCGAGCTCCTTCTTCGATACCGGCTGCTGGGCCACGAAGACGATCCACTGCACGTCCTCGCTGCAGGGCGGCGTGGTGAGCGAGCCGGAGTAGGCGAAGTGCTTCCGGTCCTTGGGAAGCACCGCCGGCAGGTCGATCTCCACCGTGCGCTTCTCGCCGGCAGGCGGCAGGTCCGCCAGCACCGCGGCAAAGGGGGACGCGGCCGTCCCCTGCTTGAGCAGCACTCCCACCACCGCCAGCTTCCCGTCGGCCGACTTGTGGACGAAGTGGGCCTCCATCGGCGCGGCGTGGCCGTTCAGCGTGTGTTCCGATGGGGTGTGAAAGTGGAACTGCAACAGCTCGTACCGGGTCCCGCCGTAGGTGATCGAGTTCCCCGGTGGGAGGTTCACCTGATCGCTGTGGCCGGTGTCGACCAGCTCGCCGGTGGACTTCGACCAGTCGAAGACCAGCGCCTGCTCCGGAGCCTGCGCCTTCGCGTGCTGGGTCGAGAGCGCGACCGGGCTCTGGTGACCTCCCGTGGCGCAGGTGGGCGCCACCTCGCCCCACTTCGGCGGGGTGATGCCGTGGACGTAGCCCCAGTGCTTCTCCTCTTCGGGCTTCTTCGGCTCTTCGGCACGGGCCGCGGTGGCCGCGGCGAGCAGGCTGAGCAGAAGGACGCTGCGGAATTGCATGTGATCTCCCGGGGCTGGAACGGCGCGCGATGAGACGCCAGCCTGCTCGGCGGATGCAAGCCGTCTCACTTGTGAATCGACAACCCCACCGGACCCGAGCGGTTCGCCACGTCGACTCCCGCCGCGCCGTCCGAGTAACGGTGCACGCGGAGGTCGACCCGCGACGATCCCACCCGCAGCCCGTCGATGTGCAGCACGTCCAGGAAGCCGGGCAGCCTGGGGTCGCTGAAGGTCACCTGTCCGCGGACGCCGTCCACGTCGAGCCCCAGAGCCGCCCGCAGCATCATCAGAACCGCGCCCGACGCCCAGGCCTGCGGCGAGCACGCCACCGGATAGAGCGTGGGTCCCGACCCCGGACGCCTGGGGAACCCGCAGAACAGCTCGGGCATGCGGCGCAGCTCGAACGAGGTGCTCGCCTCGAAGAAGCGCTCCAGGACCGACAGCGCCGGCTGCTTCAGCCCGTACCGGGAGAAGCCCAGCGCGGCCAGAGCGTTGTCGTGCGGCCAGACCGATCCAACGTGGTACGACATCGGGTTGTACCGGGCCTCGCCCACCGCGACGGTGCGGATTCCCCAGCCGGAGAAGAAACTCTCGCCGGTCAGGGTGTCGGTGACCTTCCGGGCGCGGTCGGTGCTCGCGATCCGCATCGCCAGGCAGTGCCCGGCGTTGGAGGCCCGGACCCGGCAGGCCCTCTTCGCTCCGTCCAGCGCCAGGGCATAGGTCGAGAGCTCGTCGCACCAGAACGCCTCCTCGAACCTGGAGCGGAGCTCGTCGGCCAGCGCCCCCTGGCGGCGTGCGAGGTCCTCGTGCCCCAGGGCGGTCGCCATCGCGGCCATCGCCCGGCGCGCGGCGTGGACGTAGGCCTGGACCTCGCAGAGCGCGATCGGCCCATCGGCCAGCCTCCCGTCGGCGTGGAAGATGGCGTCCCAGGAGTCCTTCCACCCCTGGTTGCTCAGGCCGTGCGAGGAGCGCCGGGCGTACTCGACGAAGCCGTCGCCGTCCTGATCGCCGGACCGGTCGATCCAGGTCAGCGCCGCCTCGAGGTGCGGCCAGAGCTCGCGGATCAGCGCCAGGTCGCCCGTGGCGTGCAGGTACTCACCGGCCAGCACCAGGAAGAGCGGCGTCGTGTCCACCGCTCCGTAGTAGCGGGCGAACGGCACCTCCCCGAGCGCCGCCATCTCGCCCTGGCGAATCTCGTGGACGATCTTCCCCGGCTCGGCGTCCGCCTCGGCCAGTGACCGCGTCGCCTGGGTCGCGGAGAGGAAGCGAAGGACGCCTGCGGCGATCTCGGGCTGGACCCAGAGCATCTGCAGCGCGGTGATGAGTCCGTCGCGTCCGAAGGGCGTGCTGTACCAGGGCACTCCGGCGTAGGGATACAGGCCCTGGGGCTTCCGGGTCAGGAGCATCCGCAGATCCGACAGGGAGCGGTGCAGCCAGCCGTCGAACAGGCCGCTGGAGGAGTGGATCCGGGCTTCCCCCGCCTGGAGCTCTTCCTGCTCGCGGTCCCGGCGGCTCGCGGCGTGGGCGTAGGACGACTCCCTCGGCGCGGAGGACCCCTCGGAGCAGCTCACCTCGATGGACAGCTCGTGCTCCTGACCGGACCCGAGGGTGAGTGCCAGCCGAATCTCTCGCGCCGACACCCGGGCCGGCGCCGGATGACAGCGCAGCCGGGTCCGCCGCCGCACTCCGTCCAGCCCATGGTAGGTGATGCTGATCCCGTCCGGATGGATCTCCGGAGCATCGCGCGTGCCGCGGCGGCTCCGTCCGGTTCCGCGCACCTCAAACACGTCGGCGAAGTCGGCCTCCAGTCGAAGGTGGAGCTCCAGGGCGATCTCGCTCACCGCGAAGTTGTGGATCCGGACCCGCTGGTGAAGAACCCCGTCGTCGAGCACGCAGGACCGGTAGAGGTGGATGGTTCCGTGCGGGACCGCGACCTTGCCCTCCCGGCAGAGGTCCGGGTTGGTCAGGTCCACCGCGAGCAGGGCGTTGTCTCGCACCACCGATGAGCTCAGGGTCATCGGCCGCTCCCCGTCGATCCGGAGCTCGAGCCGCGACACGTAGCGGGTTCCCCGGTGGTAGAGACCCTGCTCCCTCCGCAGCTCGGAGCAGATGGCCCCCGCCCGGTCGAACACCGCGAAGGTGTCCTGGTGCACGAGGACACGCGCGAGGTCGTCGTGGCCCTCCGAGATCCGGTTCTCCGAGTCAGCCATGGGAGGCAGCTCCGGCATCCGGCCCCCGGACCCCGACCCCGCGGACGCCGGTCGCCAGGCGCTCGTAGACCCGGACGTAGTCCCGGGCCATGCGGGCCGCGGAGAACCGCCGCTCGAACTCGCGCCGGCACCGGCTCCGGTCCAGCGCCATGACCCGGGGGAGGACGGCGACCGCCTCGTCGACCGAGCTCACGATCGCCCCGGTCACGCCAGGGGTGAGCACCTCCTCGACCGCACCGCCCCGGAAGGCGAGCACCGGCGTTCCACAGGCCATCGACTCGATCATCACCAGGCCGAAGGGTTCCGGCCAGTCGATGGGGAAGAGCAGCGCCACCGCCTGACCCAGGAGCGCGACCTTCTCCGCATCGCCGATCTCCCCGAGGAAATCGACACCGGGCCGTCCGAGCAGCGGCTCGATCTCCCGTTCGAAGTACGTGCGATCGACCGGGTCCACCTTGGCGGCGATACGGAGCGGGAGGCCGACCCGCCGGGCGATCTCCACTGCGCGATCCACGCGCTTCTCGGGCGAGATGCGGCCCAGGAACACGAGATATCCGCCGGTGCCGGACCCCTGGCGGTACAGACCCGAGGGCAGGCCGTGGGGGACCGTTCCCACCCAGCGGGCGTGCGGCAGGGGCAGCCGCTGCGCATCGGAGATGGACACCACCGGCACGTGGGAGAAGACGCGGTAGAAGCGCGGAAGGCCCGGGAGGTCGAGCCGGCCATGGAGGGTGGTCACGACCGGCGTCCAGGTGTGACGCAGCAGCGGGTAGTGGAGCCCGTCGGCATGGAAGTGGACGACGTCGAATTCCTCGGCGAGCTGGAAGACCTTCTCCACCTCGATCAGCGCATGGAAGAGCCACAGCGGATCTCCCCGCAGGGGCCGCTGGACGACCGGCACCAGCCGCGCCGATGTCGTCGAGTCGCTCGTCGCGAAGAGCGTGACCCGGTGTCCCTGCCGGACCAGCTCCTCGGTCAGGTAAGAGACGACACGCTCCGTTCCCCCGTACCGCCGGGGGGGAACACTCTCGAACAGCGGCGCCACCTGTGCGATCCGCACCCATCCACCTCTCGTCGAAGGTTGTGAGAGGAAGGTAGTTCCAGGAAGCGGGTGGAGCAGCTGCACCGAGGGTCAGCGACGCCGGAACCGGAGCGGGCGCTCGACTGCTGGAGGGACGGCCTCCCTCGGGCGCCGGGTCAGCGTCTCGCCGGCGCGGCCTGGCGCTCCACGGCGGACGCCGGAAGGTGGCCGCAGAAGATGCAGCGCTGCAGCTCCGGGTGGTGCAGCTTGGGGCACGCCGGGCGCGCACGGACCAGGGTGGCGACGGCGGCACCGAGGTTCATCCCCAGGAGCGGGCCGAGGACGTAGATCCAGAACATCCCCCACTGGCCGGCGCCCCACGCCGAGCCGAAGGAGCGCGCCGGGTTCATGCTCATGCCCGAGACGGGGGCCTCGACCGCGATGTACGTCGCGACGAGCGCGCCGACCACCAGGCCGGTGTACCGGGCCCAGCGCGAACCGGTGAGCGTGACCACCGTCGCCATGAGAACGCCGGAGATGAGGACCTCGGCGAGGAGCGCCGGACCCACGCCCCACCGTCCCGGGCGGGTGACGACGAAGTTCACCGACGCGTCGGCCAGCCGCGGACCGAGCAGCACTGAGGCGAGCGCGACCCCGGCGGCAGCTCCGAGGAACTGGCCGCCGACGTAGCCGGCGACGTCCGAGCCCCGGATCCGCCCCAGCCGCCAGAAGGTCAGCGTGGTGGCGGGGTTGATGTGCGCGCCGGACCGGCCCCCCCACGGTGAGTAGATGATGGCGATCGCCGTCCCGCCCATCGCGAGCCCCATCAGCACGCGCCGCAGCCCGGGGTCGGCGATGGCCCGGCGCACCGGAGAATCGGCGGACTCGAGCAGCACCCCGAACCCGCAGGCGGAGAGCATGAACAGGCCGAGCAGCGCCGCCTCGATGGCGTACTCCGGAAGGTGGTCGAGGATGCGGCGCACGGCTCATCCGAGGCGGGCCAGGACCCGGAGCACCTCGGCGACGCTCCAGGCCTGGGCGGGAGCTCCCACCGGACGGAAGGGTGGCTCGGGCTCGAAGCACTCCGGGAGCTGACCGAGGCAGCCGGTCTCCATGCGACCGATGAGCGAGGTGACCGCGGCGCGAGCGCGGTTCCGGGTCTCCATCGAGTCGCCCCGGACGGCGAAGAGCGCGTCCACGTACGGGCCGACCAGCCAGGGCCACACCACCCCCTGGTGGTAGGCCGAGTCCCGTTCGGACGGACCGCCCCGGTACGACGGCCGGTAGCCTGGGTCGCCGCGGGCGAGGGTGCGAAGCCCCACCGGCGTGACGAGCGCCACCTCCACCGCCTCCAGCACCATCGCCCGTCGCCGCCCATCGAGCAGGGGAAAGGGCAGCCCCACCGCCAGGAGCTGGTTCGGCCGTAGCCGTCCGTCCGGTCCCTCGGGGAGGATGACGTCGAAGCAGCAGCGGCGGGCGTCGTTCCAGAACGCGCGGTCGAACGCCCCGGCGACCAGGTCTGCCTCGCGCCCGAAGGAGCGGGCTCGCGGTCCATCGCCGAGCTGGCGCGCCCAGCGCTCCGACAGCCGGAGCGCGTTGTACCAGAGCGCATTCACCTCGACCGGCTTCCCGTGACGCGGCGTCGCCGGCACGCCGTCCACCCGGGCGTCCATCCAGGTGAGGTTGCTTCCCGGACCGCCGGCGACCAGCAGCCCGTCCACCGGGTCCACGTGGATGCCATGGTGGGTTCCCCGGAGGTGGGCGTCCACGATGGCGCGGGCCGCCGGATAGAACACGTCCCGGAGGAAGTCTTGAGCCCCGCCGGCGCGCTCCCAGGCGTGCACCGCCTGGAACATGAAGAGCGTGGCGTCGACCGTGTTGTACTCCGCGGGCCCCGCGGCGTCGGGGAAGCGGTTGGGAACCAGGCCGCCGTCGAGGTGCGCCAGGAACCCCTCCAGCACCTCGCGCGCCAGGGGGAGCTGCCCCCGGGCGACGAGGAGGCCGGGAAGCGCAATCATCGTGTCCCGTCCCCAGTCGGTGAACCACGGGTAGCCGGCGATGACCGTGGCCGAGCGGTCCGCGCGCCGGACGAGGAAGGCATCCGCGGCACGCTCCAGCCGTGCCCTGGCCTCGCCGGGCGCGTCGGCCCGGCGCACCGGTCGCCCGGCAGGAACGGCGCGGACCGGCTCGGCCGGTCGGAAGAGACCGGCGAGCGCGTCGAGGTCCGGGGCAGCCGTCTCGACGGACGCCGCGACGAGGCCTGGACGGCCTGGGCCGAGCTCCAGCTCGAAGCTCCCGGGGAGGAGCAGGTCCTCCCGGAAGTCCAGCCCCCGGTCCAGCTCCTCCAGGTACTCGACGTTCTCGTGCCACACCGGTGCGCCCCGGAAGGCGCTGCCCCGGTGCACCAGCCGGAGCGAGGGGAGCCCCCCGTAGGGCTGGAGCCGCACGGTTCGCAGGCCCTCGTGCTCGTGCTCCTCGAAGCCGGTCCAGGCGTCCGGGTTCCGGTGGGTGAGGCCGTGGTAGTCGCGGAACGCGAGGAGCGGCTCGACCCGGATTCGGGCCGGCGCCGAGCTGGCATAGCGCACCACCACCGTCTGCGCGCCCGGGGCGAGCAGCACCCGCCGCTCGATCTCCGCTCCGCTCACCGACCAGGTCCAGACCGGGCCGTCGTCGAGCGAGAAGCGAGCGAGCCGGGTGTAGCCGTCGGGATGGAGCGTGTTCGGGTACTGGTTGACCGCGAGGGCCACCGCGCCGTCGGCGGTGAGGACGGTCTCCTCCAGGCGGGAGAGCGTCACCACCCGCTGCACCGGAGGGTGCAGGCTCGCCACCAGCAGCCCGTGGTACCGGCGGGTGTTCGACCCCGCCACCGTGCCCATCGCGAAGCCGCCGGTGCCGTTGGTGAGCAGCCACTCCAGCCGCGAGGCGCGGGGATAGAGGGTGCACACCTCGCGAGGCACATCGATGGGCGCGGGTGCGCGGAGGGGCACCGGTTCTCCCCGGACAGCGGCGGGCGTGGCGCCGGACGCCCGTGTCCTCACGACGGATGGACCTCGAGGAAGGCCTTGATGACCCCCTTCGTTCCGTTCAGCGCCTCGAACAGCATCGGCCAGTTCTCGATTCCGCGCACGGGATGAGTGAGGAGCTGCTCCAGCCAGCCCGGGTAGGCGGCCTCGGCATGGATGAGGTCGCGGACCCCCTGCTCGAAGTCGGCGCGGCCAGCGTTCACCGTCCCCAGCATCAGCTTGTTCCCCAGCACGAAGGACTGGTTGATGGCGTCCGAGGGAACGGTGACCTCCCGCGAGCCGCCGGTGATGCTCGAGAGGACCAGCACGCCGTTCTTGGCCAGGGCCCGCATCCCGTCGAACACCAGGGGGCTGAAGCCCGAGCACTCGAAGATCAGCTCGTAGCCGCCCTCGGCCACCGCCGCCTGGACGACGGTCCGGTCCTGGCCGCAGACGTACCGGGCCCCGGTGGCCTCGACCAGGCTCGCGTTCACGTTCGGCTTCGGAGTGAGGGCGAAGGTGTCCACCGCGAGCCCGCGCAGACGGAGCACCAGGGTCGCCATGAGGCCGATGGTGCCCGCGCCGAGCACCGCCGCTCTCCGTGGACGCCACACGCGGATCCGCCGCTGTGCCTCGTAGGCCTGGCCGATGCCCTTCTCCACCACGGTCATCGGCTCGAGGAGGACGCCCACCCGGGCGAGGCTCGAGGGGAGCTTCACCACCCAGTCCGCGCTGTCGACGTACTCCTCGGTGAGGAAGCCGTGGAGCCGGCTGATCCCCCGCTCGAAGTAGGCGTCGTCGGTGGTGAAGTCCTGCATCCCGATCGCGTCGTGGATGCTGGTCCCGGGGCGGCGGACCATCGCCACCGCCAGGTCTCCGGGCCGGAGCTCGGTGACGCTCGGGCCCACCTCCACCACGCGGCCCAGGCTCTCGTGGCCCAGGACGAGGAAGGGCGAGCACGCGGGCGCCTCGCCGTACTCGGCGTCGTTGATCTCGCGGTCGGTGCCGTCCACCCCGACGCGGAGCACCTCCACCCGGACGCCGCGGCCATCCGGGACGTCGGTGACGCGAGGACGGGGAAGCTCGGCCAGGTGGGCGCTGCCCGCCTTGCCAGGGAACACCGCGACGGCCTTCATGACGCTCTCCTCTCACGCTCTGCCGCCGGGGATTCCTCGACGGGCATCTCGTGGCTCTGTTGCAGAAGCTTGGCGACCAGGCCGGTCCAGCCGGTCTGGTGCGAGGCGCCGACTCCGGAGCCATCGTCGCCGTGGAAGTACTCGTGGAACGGGATGAGGTCGCGGAAGTGCGGATCGGCGTTCATCTTGGAGTGGCCTCCGAACACCGGCCGGCGGCCGCTCGCGTCGCGGAGGAAGATGCGGGACAGCCGCCGCGAGAGGTCGGCGGCCACCTCGGCCAGGGTGGCCTGCTTCCCGGAGCGGGCCGGGTACTCCACGGTGAACCCGTCGCCCAGGTAGTGGTGGAACTTCTGCAGCGACTCGACCAGGAGGTAGTTGACCGGGAACCAGATCGGTCCCCGCCAGTTGCTGTTCCCGCCGAAGAGGCCGGTGCTGCTCTCCGCCGGCTCGTAACGGACGCCGTAGCTCATCCCGTTCAGGTCGAGCGCATACGGCCGCTCGTGGTGCTCGCGGCTCACGCTCCGGATCCCGTAGGGGCTCAGGAAGGCCTCCTCGTCCACCATCCGCTGGAGGATGCGGCGGAGCCGCTCGGGGCTGACCACGCTGAACAGGCGCCGTCCGTTCTGGCCCGGGGTCCGCATGCAGGCCACGCCGGCGGTGAGGTCAGGCCGGTGGTCGATGAACCACTCCAGCCGCCGGGCGAAGGCCGGAACCTTCGCCAGCTGCGCGGGCTCGAGCGTCTCCACCGCGTAGAGCGGGATGAGGCCCACCATGCTCCGCATCCGGAGCGGGATGCGGTCGCCCGACGGGAGGTGGAGGACGTCGTGGTAGAAGCCGTCCTCCTCGTCCCAGAGCCCGAGCGTGTTCATCGCGTGGGCGATGTTGACGAAGTGCTCCCAGAACTTGCTCGCCACGTCCTCGTACGTCTCGTCGGCGCAGGCGAGTTCCATCGCCATCCGGAGCATGTTCAGGCAGTACATCGCCATCCAGCTGGTGCCGTCGGACTGCTCGATGTGCCCACCGGTCGGCAGCGGCGCGCTCCGGTCGAACACGCCGATGTTGTCCAGGCCGAGGAAGCCGCCCTGGAACACGTTGCGTCCCTCGGCGTCCTTCCGGTTCACCCACCAGGTGAAGTTCAGCATCAGCTTGTGGAAGACCCGCCGGAGGAAGGCCAGGTCGCCGGTGCCGCGCCGCTTCTTCTCGATCTGGTAGACGCGCAGCGCCGCCCAGGCGAACACCGGCGGGTTCACGTCGCCGAACGCCCACTCGTAGGCGGGGATCTGCCCGTTGGGGTGCATGTACCACTCGCGCAGCAGCAGCACGAGCTGCTCCTTGGCGAAGTCCGGGTCGACCAGCGCGAGCGGGATGCAGTGGAAGGCGAGGTCCCAGGCCGCGTACCAGGGGTACTCCCACTTGTCGGGCATGCTCAGCACGTCCGCGTTGTGGAGGTGGCCCCAGTCCGAGTTGCGGCCGCCCCTGCGCGAGCCAGGCGGTGGGGGCTGGCCCGGATCGCCCTCCAGCCAGTCCCGCACGACGTAGTGGTAGAACTGCTTGCTCCACAGCATCCCACCGAGGGCCTGGCGCATGACGTTGCGCCCGTCCTCGCTGAGCTCGGCGGGGATGACGCCGGCGTAGAAGGCGTCGGCCTCGGCCTTCCGCGCGGCGAAGAGAGCCTCGAAGTCGTCGCCGACGCCGGAGGTGCCCGGAGCACGGAGCCCGCCGCGGGTGAGGCGGAGCCGGACGGTCTGGGTGGCTCCGGCGGGCACGGTGAGCTGGATCCACGCCGCGGACTTGGTGCCCACGAGGTCGGGGTTCACCGCCTCGGCCCGCCCCTCGACCACCCGGGCGTGGAAGCCGTCCTTCACGTACGGCGAGGCGCCGGGCGAGCCCCAGAGCCGGCGGGAGTTGGTCTCGTTCTCGGTGAAGAGCCACTCGGCCCGGGCATCGGCCCGGAGGGTGAAGCTGCCGGAGGCCGGATGCTCGGTCCGGACGCCCACCACCTCGCCCCGGGGGCCACGCAGGGCCTCGAGGCGGGGCTTCGGCGCGCCCGTCCCCCACGACCAGACGTTCCGGAACCAGAGCGTGGGGAGGAGGTGCAGATGAGCCGCCTCGGGTCCACGGTTGCTGACCGAGATGCGGACCAGGATGTCCTCCACGTCGGCCTTGGCGTAGTCGACGTGAACGTCGAAGTAGCGGTCGTCGTCGAGGACGCCGGTGTCGAGCAGCTCCACCTCGCGGCCCGCGCGCCCTGCCTCGCGGTTCCGGCGCACCAGCTCCTCGTAGGGGTAGGCCCGCTGCGGATACTTGTAGAGCATCCGCATGAACGAGTGGGTAGGCGTGCTGTCCAGGTACCAGTAGAGCTCCTTGCAGTCCTCGCCGTGGTTGCCCTCCTGGCCGGTGAGACCGAAGAGGCGCTCCTTGAGGATGGGATCCGCCCCGTTCCACAGCGCCAGCGCGAAGCAGAGGTCCTGGTGACGGTCGGAGATGCCGGCGATGCCGTCCTCGTTCCAGCGGTAGGCGCGGGAGCGGGCGTGGTCGTGCGGGAGATCGTCCCAGGCCGTGCCGCCGGGGCTGTAGTCCTCGCGCACCGTGCCCCACGCGCGCTCGCTCAGGTACGGGCCCCAGCGCTTCCAGTGCCTCTCGCGACGGCGGGACTCCTCGAGGCGCCGCTCCTCGGAGTCGGGACCGGTTCGATGGAGGGTGGTGACGGTTGGGCTCATGGGGTCTCCAGCTGGAGCACGTGGCCGTCCGGGTCGTGGACGCGGAGGGGCAGGACGGTCGACGAGGGCGCGGCGGCGCCGGGCAGCGTGACGAACGCGGCGTGGGCCTGGCGAAGGGCGCCGACGAGCCGGACCCCGTCCGCGGAGACCATCCGCACCTGCCAGTGGACGAGGTCGCTCCCGCGCTCGTCGCCTGGGTAGGGCCGGCCATCCCGGGGCGCGAGGTACTCCAGGAACTCGATGCCCGGTCCCCGCGGCGCACGGACCTGGGTGATGCGGAGGCGGGCGCCGAACACGCCGTTCAGCCGCTCCTGCTCCGGGCCGTAGTTCTCGGAGTGTCCCGCCTCGGCGAGACCGAGACGGTCGCGATAGAAGGCGAGCGAGGCGTCGGTGTCGCTGACCACCACCGCGGTGTGGTCGATCCCCAGGGTGAGGGGGCCGTCCGGCCCCGCGAGGTGCCAGCGCGCGGCGCCCTTCCCGGGGGGGTACCAGATGACCTCGAGGACGTGGCGGTCCGGATCCCGGAAGTAGAAGGCCTTGATCCCGCCGGCGGAGGGGTTCCAGGCGGGCAGCTCCTGCGGTCCGGAGGAGGCGTGCTCGACGCGGGCCTCGCGGAGCCGGGCATAGGCCCGCTCCATGTCGGAGACCACGATGGCCACGTGCTGGAAGTCCCGGTCGTTGCTGCGGGCATCGGCCGGGACCGGGCGGCCCTTCTGGGCCAGGTACTCGGTCAGCTCGAGGCACTCGGCGCCGAGCACCAGGCGTGCGGTCCGCGTCCTCGCGGCGAACACCCCGGTGCGTCGCTCCAGCTCGGGCCCCACCTCCTCCCGCTCGCCGTCGGCGCGGAAGCCGAGCACCCGGACGTAGAAGTCACGCGCCCGGTCGAGGTCCGACACGGTGTTGCCGATGCAGCCCACCTCGTCCACCCGGGCCGCGGAGGCCGGGGGCGCTCCGAGCAGCAGGAGGACCGCGGCGAGGCGTATCGCGACGGCGCCGGGTCCGGACCGGAGGGAGCGACTCGCGTGGGGGTCGATGGTTCGGGGCATGCGGCGCTCTCCTCGCCGCTCCCCGGGTGTGCGGCCGCGGGCGAGCCGTTACACGGCCGGGACCAGCCCGGCCCGCTGGGCGATCCACCGGGCCTGCCACTGGCGCTCGCGGTGGAAGGCCCCGGGGTCGTCGGGGCGCGCGGCGACCGCAGCGTTGGCAGCGATGTTGGCCGCCGCGGCGGCGAAGCCCTCCGAGGCCCGCATCGACGACTCGGCGAGGTACCCGGCGAGGTTGGAGGAGCGGCGGTTCCGCGCGTCGCCGGCGAACCCGCGGGCCACGCGGCAGAGCTCGAGCATGCCCCGGGCACGGGCCAGCGCCACGGCCTCCTCGGTACGTCCATCGCGGCTGAGCGCCTCGACGGCGAGTGCGCGCGCCCGCTCGGCGCAGGCCACCCCGTACGCGTGGACCGCCCCGTCGTCCCAGCCGGTCATGCGGCGCACCAGCCGTCCGGCGGCCGCGGCGACCTGGGTCTCGAGCGTG
The DNA here is from genome assembly GCA_035501615.1 of Myxococcaceae bacterium. Taxonomy (GTDB): domain Bacteria; phylum Myxococcota; class Myxococcia; order Myxococcales; family Myxococcaceae; genus RPRB01. Next base: position 3,493 of record DATJVY010000147.1, on the reverse strand, counting down.
CGGGCGGGCTGCTCGAGCTCGACCTCCCAGAGCTCGGCGGCGATCCACCAGGGAAGATCGTCGGCGCGGCAGGCGAAGACCTCCCGCTCGGGAAAGCGCACCCACGCGCCCGGCTCACCCGCCGCCGGGCCGGGCCAGGTGTGTCCTCCGAAGGGAGCGACGCGGCCCGCGGCGAGGAACTTCCAGGCACGCATCGTCGGCTCAGCTCCCCTGTCGCCAGTGGCGGAAGGCATCGAGCAGCTTCTCCTTCACCGCTTCGGTCAGGTCCTCCTCGGCGAGCTTGCGCGTGGCGCCGATGGTCGCCCGGAACTGCCGCAGGTACTCCGTGCAGCCGGGGCAGAGTACGAGGTGCTGCTCCACCTGGGTCCGGGTGCGCTCCTCGAGCGCGTTCTCCAGGAACTCGGTGAGGAGCTCCACCAGCTCGCGGCAAGCGAGGTCCTGCGGCCGCGCGGCGCTCATGGCGTTCCCTCCGTGGCCCACCCGGCGAGCGCCTGGCGGACACGGGTCCGGGCACGGTGCAGCAGCACCCGTTGATTCGCTTCGCTGATTCCCAATGCCTCACACACCTCGACCGACTCCCAGTCCTCGATGTCTCTCAGGGTGATGACCTGGCGCTGGTTCGGGGGGAGCTTCTCGATCTCCGTCCGGATCCGGGCCAGCGCCTGGGCATCGGCCAGGCGCTCGTCCGTCCAGCGCTCGGGGGCCTGCGCCCAGTGGCCCGGCCAGCGCGGGTCGTCCGGCGGCCGGAAGCCCTCCACCGGACGGCGATCGCCCTCGCCGTCCTCCCTCTCCAGCGCGGAGAAGGGGACCGAGCGCGCCTCGCGGCCGCCACGCATCTTGGCGCAGTTGACCAGGATGCGGAACATCCAGGCGCGCAGCGGGCAACGCCCCTCGAACTTGTCGAGCCCCTGGAGGATGCCGACCCACGCCTCCTGGACGACCTCCTCGGCGATGGCCTCGGACGCGACGTAGCCCATCGCAGCGCGGACCATGGCGCGGTGGTTCTTCTCCACCAGCCCGAGGAAGGTGCGCTCGTCGCCCGCGCGGAGCCGGTCCACGAGCTCACGGTCCGCCGCGGACAGGAGCGCCACCACCCCACCGGGCGCACCCGTGAACCCCTCGAACGAACCACCGGATGAGACCGCGGCCGGCATACCTGGGGAGGGGGTACGCCGGCGGGCCCGGAGCGTTACAGGCAGCTGTCGCGCATCCGGAGCCTGCCTGGACGCTCAATGCTTTCCGGAGGTTGGCGGCTCGGTCGCGGCGCGGTCGTTCCGGATCACGGTCCCGCCCTTCATGACGAAGAAGAGTCTCTCCATCACCGCGATGTCCCGCGACGGGTCGCCCGGAACGGCGACGACGTCGGCGACCTTCCCGGCCTCGAGCGTGCCCCGGTCGGGGACGCCGAGCAGCGCCGCATCGACCGAGGTCGCGGTGCGGATCGCCGCCAGCGGCTTCATCCCTTGCCGGACGAAGATGGCGAACTGGTTCAGCTGCGAGCCGTGGGGGCACACCGCGGCGTCGCTCCCGAACGCGATGCGGAGGTTGCGCGCGATGGCGCGCTTCAGCGTCTCCTGGGCGCGGCCGTCGGCGGCGGCCGCCTTCTCCAGGATGTTCGCCGGCGCCCTCGCGGCCCGCAGCCGCTCCATGATGCAGGGCAGCGGCGTGGGCACGAAGTAGGTCCCTTTCCTCCGCATCAGGTCGAAGGCCTCGTCGTCGAGGAACGACCCGTGCTCGATCGAGTCGATGCCCGCCCGGATGGCGCGCTTCGCACCCTCGGCGCCGTGGGCGTGGGCCGCGGTCTTGCGGCCCAGCGCGTGGGCCTCGTCCACCAGCGCGTCCAGCTCGGCCTGGGTCAGCTGGGGCGAGTCGACCCTGTCCGCCTCGGAGAGCACGCCGCCCGTGGCACAGGTCTTGATGACGTCCGCGCCGTGCTTCGCGGAGAAGCGCACCGCCGCCCGGATCTGGTCCGGTCCGTTCGCCACCCCCTGCTCGGGGCCCGGCTCCTTCAGGAGCTCCGGCCGGAAGCCGCCGGTGGGGTCGCAGTGTCCACCCCGGGCGCCGATGGCGTTGACCGCCACGAGCATGTGCGGGCCGGGGATCTTCCCGGCTTCGATGGCGTTGCGGAGGCCCACGTCGATGAGGTCGGATGAGCCGACGTCGCGCACGGTGGTGAAGCCGGCGAGCAGGGTGCGGCGCGCGTACTCGGTCGCGTCGATCGCCAGCTCGGGGATGGGCTTCTTCAGGGAGTCCAGCTGGTCCTGCCTCCAGTCGAGGCTCGACTCGAAGCTCAGGTGGGTGTGGGCGTCCATCAGCCCCGGCAGGAGCGTGGCGTCCCCGAGGTCGACGAGCCGCGCCCCCGACGGAATCTCGGCGCGCGGACCCGCGGCGAGGATGGTTCCGCTGGTCACGACCACCACGCCCGGGCTCACCACCGTGTCGGACTTGCCGTCGTAGAGGCGCGCCGCACGGAGCACGGTGACGGTCTGCGTCGCCGGTGCGGCGGAGGCCCAGAGCAGCAGAGACAGCGGAAGGACGCGGAGCGGAGAGCGGGGCATGCCCGCATCGAAGGCACGTTTCCGCCGCCGTGCGTGGCGGAAGTTGCGATCCAGCGCGGGAAAGAGGCGAACGGCGCCCGTCTTGTAACGGGACGCGCCGACGGGCGAACGACAGGGCCGTGCCCCGGGCAATCGCGCCCGGCCGGGCGTTCGGCGGTCGCTCCGGTCCAGCTCCTCCCCAGGACCCTCCGATGAACCTCCGTCTCCTCCTCGCCACGTCGCTGCTCGCCGCCGGCACCGCGCGCGTCCAGCTCGCCTCCAGCAAGGTGCTGACCCTCGACGCCGCTCGGCGGATCGCCGCTGCCGCTGCGGTCGAGGCCCGCTCGGACCGGACCTCGGCCATCGCCATCGTCGACGCCGGCGGAGCGCTGGTCTACTTCGAACGGTTCGACGGCACGTTCCCCGCTGCCTCGGCGGTCAGCTTCGACCAGGCCCACACCGCGGCCACCTTCCAGCACGCGACGAGGCCATCGCCCGTGTCTCCTCGAGGAAGCCTGCGCGCTCGCTGGCACACTGGGGATGGGCCCCGAGGAGGTCACCTGTGCCTTCGGCCACTGGGCGGCGCGGGGCTGGCTCTCCCACGGCGAGAAGTTCCCCGGACCTCCCGGCTGGCGCGACGCGGCGTAACGGCCAGGGCACTCCCGGACACTCTCCCCCGCCCGCCGGTAACCAGGCGCGCGTGCGCGCCGTACCTTCCACGTGCCTCGCAGGAGCTCACGATGAACCTCGATGTCCTCCGCACCCGAATCCTCGCCGTCCTCGACCGCATCTCCTGGATCGGTCCCCTCGCGGTTCGTCTCTCGCTCGGGGCGGTCTTCCTCGGAACTGGCTGGGGCAAGCTGCACAACCTGGAGCAGGTCACCGCCTTCTTCACCGAGCTGGGCATTCCCTTCCCCGCGGTGCAGGCGGCCATGGTCTCGGGCATCGAGCTGGTG
>DATJVY010000146.1:0-3740 GCA_035501615.1 Myxococcaceae bacterium | reverse complement strand
TCGGCCAGCGTCTCTTCGACCGGGGCCCGCGTGGCCTGCGCCTCACGCCGGCCGGGGAGCGGCTCTTCGGGCAAGTGGCTCCGCCCCTCGACGCACTGTCGCTGGCGCTCGCTCCCCAGCCGGCGCGGAGCCCGGACACGCTCGTGCTCAGCGTCCTGCCCTCGATGGCCACCAGCTGGCTGATCCCGCGCCTCCCGGCGTTCGCCGCGCTGCACCCCGAGGTGGAGCTGAGCCTGCAGTCCTCGACCGAGCTGGTCGACTTCGAGCGGGAGCCGGTGGACGCGGCGCTGCGCTTCGGGCGGGGCGGCTGGACCGGGCTCCGGACGCATCTCCTCTTCGAGGAGTGGGTGGTCCCGGTGTGCAGCCCCGAGCTGCTGCGCCGGTTCCCACGGGCGAGGCAGGGAGACTTCACGGGCGTGCCGCTCCTGCGTGACTTCGGGGAGCGCTGGCCCGCGTGGTTCAGCCGCTTCGGAGGAAGCCCGCCCTCGCGCTGGGTGGCGGCGTTCGACGACACCGACTCGCTCCACCGGGCGGCGGTGGAGGGCATGGGGGTCGCGCTGGGCCGGCTCACCCTGGCCCGGTCGCTCATCGAGGCCGGGCGGCTGGTGGTGCTGACCCCGCACCGGCTCCAGGATGGCTACGCGCACCACCTCGTCTACCCCGAGCGGTCGGAGCGGCACCCGGCGCTGGTCGCCTTCCGCGACTGGGTGCTGGCGATGGCCCGGAAGGAGTCCATGCCGCCCGATGGCAAGCGCTCCGGTCGGCCCCCCCGGGCGCGGCCGCGGTCGCCCTAGCGTGGGATTCCGGCTCGGCGGAGGACGTCCACCAGGTCGGCAGGGAGCGGCGACTCGAGGCGGATCCGGGCCCCGGTCTCGGGGTGAGGCAGATCGAGGCGCTCGGCGTGGAGGAAGAGGCGCCGGAGGCCCCAGCGGGCGCGCGCCTCGCGGTTGAAGCCGAAGTCCCCGTACTTCCGGTCGCCGGCGACGGGGTGGCCGATGGCGGCCAGATGACGGCGAATCTGGTGGGTGCGGCCGGTCTCGAGCGTCACCTCGAGCAGAGCCGCTTCCCCGCCCTGGCGAAGAACTCGGTACCGGGTGGCCGCCTCCTGCATGTTGACGCCCCGGCGCGCCTTCGACTCGGCGGACTGCTGGTGCTCGGAGAGCGGCAGGTCGATGCGCCCCTCGGCCCTGGGGAAGGTGCCCCGAGCCAGGGTGAGGTACTGCTTGCGGGCGCCGCCGTGGGTGAAGACCTCGGTGAACCGCACCATCGCCGGGCGCCGCTTGGCGACGACGATGACGCCGGAGGTCTCGCGGTCCAGCCGGTGGGCCGGGCTGGCGGAGAACCCGTTCCTCTCCGCGCGGGGGCCGAGGTGAGCCCGGACCAGGTCGACCAGCGTTCCTCCGCGGATGCCGCTCCCGGGGTGCACCGCGAGCCCGGAGGGCTTGTCCACGGCCAGCATCCAGTCGTCCTCGTGGAGGATGCGGAGTCGAGCCACCTCCTCGGGCGCCGGTGCGCGCGCGGGGACGGGCGTCTCGCCGAGGAGGGCCTTCTCGTCTCCCCGGACGGTGAGGAGGTCCCCCTCGGCGAGCTCCTGCTCGGGCCGGGCCCGGCGGCCGTTCACCCGCACCTTCTTGGTGCGGATCATCTTCTGGAGGTGGCTGGTGGGGACCCGCGGGAGGCGCTGGCGCAGAACCTTGTCGAGCCGGACCCCCGCATGGTCACTGTCGATGCGAAACTCGAGCATTTTCCTCGGGCGGCGGATGGAAGCACACCGATAGACTGTGGATCCATCTATGCCGAAGACCCTGAAAATCGAGGAGCTCCTCAAGAACGGCTCCACCGAATGGAACAGGATGCGGAAGTCCGGGACCGTCACGACGGACCACACCGGGGCCACCTTCGAGAACCTGTTCTCGGCCAACACCGACCTGTCCGGTCTGGTGCTCGTGGGCACCGAGTGGGACCGATGCGATCTGTCCAAGGTCAGCTTCCGTGACACCGACCTGTCGAACGCCTACTTCCACGGCGGGCGGCTGCAAGACTGCGACTTCCGGGGCGCCAACCTCGATGGGGCGACCTTCGAGCGGTTGAAGCTACTCCGCTGCGACTTCTCCGGTGCGCAAGGCCTCGAGGCGCTGGAGCTGGACGACGTGGACATGGACCGGGTGCACGGGCTCGACGGCGAGGAGGCGCCGCCGCCGCCCCCGCCGCCGGTGCACGGCTCGACGTCGTTCACCCGCGAGCAGCGGCAGGCGTCCGTGGCGGCCCTCGCCGGCTCGGGCGGAGACGAGCCACCCCCCTTCCAGCCGCAGGATCCGCCCGGCACCCTGCTCTTCCGGGGGCTGAGGCGCCTGGGGAACACCCCACCCTGGGTGCTGGACGCGCCCGGTCTGCGGCCACCGCTCCCGATGCGCCTGCCCCCCGGCGCGGGGCTGGAGTCGCTGCTGCGCGAGGCGGTGAAGCAGCGCCTCGAGGGAAGCCGGCCGGTGACGGACCCCGACGCGGTGAAGCGGGCGCAGAACGCGCTCCGGCTCGGCTCGAAGGAGGCGCCCTACGCGGTGATGTACCTCCGCGAGGTCGGGGTGGAGCCGGCCTTCCGGTTCTCGGCGGCCAACTCGCTCCGGGAGCTGCTCCGGGCGGAGCTCGAGGTGGACGACCTCACCGGCGCGGTCGACCCGCGGGTGGCGGGCGCGATGTGGGAGCTCCGCCTGGCGCACAATGCCGAGGAGGCCTTGGGAGAGGTGCGGAGGCGGCTCGCGGCGACCCAGCTCTTCGAGTCGCTGCTCGAGGCGGGCTTCACACCGGAGAACAACTGGGACGAGGCGGTGGAGGCGCACGAGGCGGCGCTGGATCTGGTGGCGCTGGCGGTGGGGGACGACCGCCAGGGGCTCGGGGAGGCGTTCTCGGCGTACGCGGCGCTACCGGAGGAGGCGCGGCTCCGGCGGCTGGCCTACCTGGCGGAGTCGGCGACGCACCTGGAGCAGCTCTCACGCCTCCCGGCGGGGACGGAGCCGGCATGGCTGCAGGGGCCCGAGTTCCGGGAGTGCCACGACCGGGAGATGTTGACGCTCCAGGCGTTCCCGGCCGCCGAGGTGCCCAAGCGGGTGGCCGAGCTCGCCCAGACGGAGCTCGGAGTACCGGCGGGGACGGTGCCCGAGGACAGCGAGGGGGACCTCTTCATCCACCTGCGGTGTGCGGTGTGCGGGAAGGAGAAGCTGCTGGTCCAGTCGCCGGAAGGCTGAGCCGCCCCCGAGGAGGAGCTCGAGGTTCGGGAGGGTCACGAGCACGCGGCGGGGTCGAGCCCGGAGCGGACGCCGGCACGGCGATGCATCGGGGCAGTGCCACGACGGCCCTGGCCTCGGTCTGGCCTGTAGGAGACGCCCTCCCCGGCTGACCGTCCCAATATGGTCCCAATCAGCGTCTGGGAACCCGGAAGGAACGCTCACGCATGCGAACCCCGTCCACGCTCGGGGCCGGTGCCGCTGCGCATCCCCGGAGCGCCGAACGGTCGCGCAGGCCGCTCGCGCGTGGCAGGGCCCCGGCCCCGGACGCACCGCCGTCCTCTCGGGGCAGCCCCGATGCAGCCGGCCCCGCTCCTCGGAGCCGACCGCGGCGGCGTTTCATCCGAACAGATCGAGCTGCCGCACCGTCCCCAGTGGCCGGGCCTCGATGCCCCGGTCCCGCAGCGCCCCCGCCAGCTCCTCTGCGAACCCGTGGTGGGTGAGCACCTCGGACGCACC
>DATJVY010000145.1:0-3659 GCA_035501615.1 Myxococcaceae bacterium | reverse complement strand
GGCGCGACACCGGACGGTCCCGAGGGCGGCTCGGATGGGGTGGTGCTTGGAGCCGGCTGGCGGGTGGCTCCGAGGGCGGTGCCGTCGGAGCTGCGAGCGGACGGCGTTCCCGTGGTGCGGACGGCTCTCGTCGCGATCGTCGTGGAGCGCGCTGCCGGGGGCTCAGCCGCGAAAGGGCTGGGGAGCGGGACGACCTCCGGGCGTCCCGCCGGGCCGGGCGGTCGCGCGTGGGTCGGGCGCGGCGCCGGGGCCGAGGAGCTTCTCCACCCGGCTGAGCAGCTCGGGGATGGAGGCGGTGGGGGCGAGCTGGACGGCCTTGAGAAGGGCCATCTCCAGGGCGAGCCGGGGCTGGGCGGCGCGGCCGACGTCCCAGACCGAGCCGTGGACGACGTCGAACAGCCGGGCGAGCTGGGCCGGATCCGCCTCGCGGGCGAGGTCGACGACCGTCTTCTGCTCCACCTCGGCGAGCTCGGCGGGAGGCTTCCCGGTGGCGCGGGTGACCAGGACGTGGCGGAGCTCGAGGGCCAGCTCCTCGGCGAGGCGGCGGAGGTCGGCGCCGCGCATGAAGACGTCCTCGATCGAGTCGAGGAGGGCGCGGGTGTCGCGCCGGACGAGCGCGGCGCACATCTGCTGGACGACGGTGCGGTCGATGGCCCCGAGCGCCTCGGCCACCGCGGCGTCGCTCGCGCCCGGGCCGCAGGCGGACATCACCTGGTCGAGGAGAGAGAGGGCGTCGCGCATGCCGCCCTCGGCCTGGCGGACGATGAGGGCGAGCGAGGCGTCGGAGAGGCCGGCCTTCTCCTCCGTGGCGATCTGCTTCAGCCGGGCGAGCATGCGCTCGGCCGGGATGCGCCGGAAATCGTGGCGCTGGCAGCGGGAGAGGATGGTGTCCGGGAGCTTGTGGGGCTCGGTGGTGGCGAAGATGAACTTCACGTGTCCGGGCGGCTCTTCCAGGGTCTTGAGCAGCGCGTTGAACGCCGCCCCGGAGAGCATGTGGACCTCGTCGATGATGTAGATCTTGTGCCGGTCGCGTTGCGGCAGGTACTTGGCGTTCTCGCGGATCTCGCGGACGTTCTCGACGCCGTTGTTGGAGGCGCCGTCGATCTCGGCGACGTCGACCGAGGTGCCGGCGGCGATCTCGACGCAGGGCTGGCAGACGCCGCAGGGGGTGGCGGTGGGGCCGTGGATGCAGTTGAGGGCCTTGGCGAGGAGGCGAGCGGCCGTGGTCTTGCCGACTCCGCGCGGGCCACAGAAGAGGTAGGCGTGGGCGACCCGGTCGAGCTTGATGGCGTTGGCCACGGTCCGGACCACGTGCTCCTGGCCGGTCATGTCGTCGAAGGTCTGGGGGCGCCACTTCCGCGCCAGCACGAGGTAGCCCATGTGGAGCGGGCCAATGTAACAGCGCCGTTCCCCCCGTCTACACTGGCCGGCCGAGCGTGACCGACGCCGACGCTGCACCGTTTTCACCCGGGCGGAGCGAGCCCGAACCGGCGGAGTCGGCCGGAGGCGCGCTCGGGGCGTCCCGGTGGCGGCGGTGGGCGAGGCCGGAGCGCTGGGCGGTGCTGCTGGCGCTGGTCCCTGCGGTGACGGCGGTGGCGGTGCTCGGCCGCCTGCACCCGGACGAGGTGTACCAGTTCCTCGAGCCGGCCTACGCCCGGGTGCACGGCTACGGCGTGCTGGCCTGGGAGTGGAAGATGGGCCTCCGGAACTGGGCGGCGCCGCTGGTCCTGGCGGCAGTGCTGCAGATGGGAAGCTGGCTCCGGCTGACGGACCCCTGGGTGGCGCGGGGGCTGCTCGCGCTGCCGATCTGGGCGCTGCAGGCCTGGGGGCTGGTCGCGGCCGTCCGGCTCGGGCGGCGCCGGGCAGGAACGCTGGGCGGATGGGCGGCGGCGTTCGCGGTGGGTTGCCTGCCGCTGTTCCTGGTGGCGGCGGGGCGGACGCTGGGCGAGGCGCTCTCGCTGCCGCTGCTCCTGGTGGCGGCGGACGCGCTCTCGCGGGAGGAGCGTCCGCGCGCGAGCGGGCTCCTCGGAGGTGCGGCGCTGGGGCTGGCGTTCGTGGTGCGCTACGGCTCGCTGCCGGCGGTGGCGGCGGGGCTGGCCTGGGTGGCGGCGCGCCGGCGGTGGGCGCTGCTCGGGTGGGCGGGGGTGGGGCTCGGCGGGGTGCTGCTCGCGCTGGGAGCGCTCGACTGGTGGAGCTGGGGAGCGCCGTGGCACTCGGTGAGGGCGTGGTTCCGCTTCAACGTGGGGAGCGGCGGGGCGGCGCGGACGTTCGGGGCGGAGCCGCCGGGGTACTACTGGCCGTTGCTCGCGAGCGAGGTGCCGCTCTGGGTGTGGCCGGCGCTGCTCTACGGCGCGTGGAAGCTGAGGCCGCGGGTGGGCGTCCCGCTCGTCATGGCCGTGCTGATGCTGGCGGCGCTGCTGCAGACGGCGCACAAGGAGGAGCGCTTCCTCTATCCGGTGGTGGTGCTGGGGGTGGCGGAGGCGTCGGCGGGGCTCGGTGCGCTGCTGAGGCAGCTCCGGGAAGGTTGGCGGCAGGGGCTGGTTGCCGCGCTCGCCCTGGTCGTGTCCGCCCGGGCGGCGCCGCCATCGATGGACCTCCGCGGCGACCAGTTCCGGGCCATCGTGAAGGCCACCCGTCCGGTGGAGGCGACGGGGCTCCTGATCGTGAACGAGGGGCTGTGGGGGTCGGGCGGCTACTTCTACGTGGGGAAGCGCATCCCGTGGCTGACCTGCGACTGGCCGCACGACGGGGCGTTCCAGATGGCGATGCACGACCGGCGCTTCAACCGGGTCGTGACGTTCGAGGGCCGCGCGCTGGCGGAGCTGCAGGCGGCGGGCTTCCACGTCCTCGGGACGGAAGGGCGAGAGACGATCCTCGCGCGCTGAGTCCCCACAGCGAGACGAATGGCGTACAGCGGTGAGGTGCTGTTCGAGCGAACCCGGCGCGTCGCCGACACCCCTGAAACCGGCGTGCCAAACGCTCGAGTGACCGCGTGGCCATCCCCGGCTCCGGCCAGCGTCCTTAGTCGTCTGACCATCCGGATGCTCCGGCGGGACAGGGACCTGTCCCATTCCCCGGCAAGACGAAGCGAGAGCGGCATCCTGCCGCCGACTGCCAGTCGCGTGCCGGCCCGAACCAACTCGGCGGGTCCGTGGCCGGAGGGGGGCCGTGTGCATCGGTGCACTGGCAACTTCGGTGACTCCGAGTGCGAATCGGAGCCTCGCAAGTCCCCGACTCCTCGTCGTCACCTCACCGCGAGTGCGGAGCGGGTTGCTCGTGCACTTAGGCACGCACCCCCGCTCGGCCACCGGAGGCCGGGTACTCATTCCGCCGCGGGGCGCGTCGCCGCGTGAGCCGCACGAACCCGCAGGCAGAGGAGCGACGTCTCTGCCGCGGGAGAAGGTGGGGTGGCGACCGCAGTGGTGCGGAAGATCCCCGCGAGGCCTCGCCTCTGCAGCGTCGAGAGTCGGCCGGCGCGGTCGCGGGCGAATCGCGTGCGTCCTGTCTCTGGAGTGGTATCCGCCATGTCCGTCCGCACCTCCGGGGGATTCCCCGAAGGTGCGAACGAACGGACTCGAATGGAACGGCCGGGACACACGCGAAGGTGCGCTACCGTTGCTTCCTTCCGGACCTGGCGGGGTTCACGTCCCCGCGTCGTC
>DATJVY010000144.1:0-29601 GCA_035501615.1 Myxococcaceae bacterium | reverse complement strand
GAATCGCTCACCCGAAACCTCTGCAGCGCCCCGAGCCGGGGCTGGCCTCCCCTGACGTGTTGCGGGTCCCAGTCGGCGCAGGCTGGGACACGAGCAGTGAAGCCTCGTTCCGGCGACGTGCGGGCGACGAGAGCCCACGTGATCACCGGTGCGGCGCCTCCAGGAAGACCCGCGAGCGAGGCGGCCGTTGCAGGCTGTTCTCTTCCCGAACCGGGAAGACTGTGGCGGAGATCGACGCCAAACCGGGTGGTCGGTGCTCACCACCTGGGCGGTGTTTTCCCCAGTGAGCACGGGCGTCGCGCCGATGCGCCGAGCTCTGCGCCTGGCCACCGCGGGCGCGCTCGTCCGCGACCATTCGCGGGGATGCGGAAGGCAGGAAGTGAGGCACGAAAGACAGGAACTGACGAGGGTGGAATCCCGATTTCCTCTCGCACCTGGACGCCCGACGTGCCTCCCGCATCACCCGAGGCGCGACGGCAGAGGCGAAGCTCCGGACCGGGCGGCGGCCTTCAGAAGTGGCGTCCGGAGCCAGTCCACCCCCCTGGCTCCGGACGCCCCCCTTCCCTTCCGAACGCCGCGAGGGCACGAGGCCACTCGAGGCGCTCGGGCCCAGGGCGAATCTCCGAAGACGGCCTCCTGCTGCGGCGAGCGCCGCGACCCCCACGATCGCGGATCACGACGCACCGCCGGCCGGCCCGTTCGCGAGCAGCCGGACCGTGGCCAGACCGACGAGCTCGGAGCGGGTCGCCACCCCCGCCTTCCGGTAGAGGCGCACCAGCTGATTGCGCACCGTCGCCGGAGACGTGCCGAGCGCGCGGGCGATGTCCTCGTTCCGGAAGCCGCGCACGAGGTACTCGAAGATCTGGCGCTCCCGGGGCGACAGCTGGGCGCCCAAGGTCTCGTCCACCTCGACCTGGCGCTCGTCGCCGAGCTGGAGCACCGGCTGGAGCGCGCCGAGCAAGCGGAGCTCGTCCTCGGAGAAGGGCCTCGTGCGCGAGAGCGCGAGCGCCGACGGCGTCCGCTCGCTCACCCGGACCACGCAGCAGTGAAGGTCACGTCCGGTGGCAGACCAGTCCGGCTCGCCTGCTCCGCTCACCCGGCATCGGGGCATGGTGCGGAGCGCCGTCCGGAGCGCCGCCTCCTCCTTCGACCAGAGAGAGACGAGGCTCGGAACGGTGGCGTTCCACACGGCCACGCTCTCGCCTCCCGCAGGAGGCGGCACGCTGGAGAAGGCCGCGGCGTCGAGCTGCAGCGGCGACACGAGACGCTCGAGAACCCCGGCGCGGAACCGCACCCGGCCCTGCGCCTGACAGGCCCACTCGGCGATCTCGGAAATCAGGGAGCCAGCAACGAGGTCCAACGAGGCTCGAGGTCAGGGCCCCCATCGCGCTCCCCTCCGACGGCAGACAACCCTGACCCGTCCAACAGTAGGGCATCTGCACCATCCGGGTGAAGCCCCCTGGAACGATTGTTCTACGGGCCAACACCCGGGGGGGACGTACCGGAGGCGACTGGGGCGAACGCACCCGGTGCGGAGTCGGCGGCTGCCACGCATGGACTGAGGGACCGTGCACGCGCTCCCTCCCGACCAGTTGCTCCGCTGTCTTCGTGCCCTGAGCGAACCGCTCCGGCTCTGCATTCTCGAGCTTCTCGCCCGGCCTCCGGGTCCCCGGCTCGGACCGTTTCGCGACGGCGAGCCAGGCCTGTGTCTTTCCGACCTCCAGGGGCGGGTGGGCCGCGCGCATCCGCTGGTCTCGCACCACGTGAACGTGCTGCACCGTGCGGGGCTCATCCGGCGGATCCACCGCGGGCGATGGTCGCTGCTGCAGCTCGACACCGAGCGGATCGCACGGCTCGCGGGGCACCTGGCCGGCCTGGGCGGCACGATGGACGTGCCCGAGCCCATCACCGCCGGCACCGAGCACCACGCGCGCGCGTCCCTCTCCGCGTAAGAACCCCGGGGCCCGGGAAGAAGCGTCGGTCCACCCGGAAGCGCCTCGAGACACCCCCGCGGCGCGTGTAACGAGATGTCTGTAACGAGGCGTCTGGCACCTCCCCGGGGCACCTCCCAGGGACGTCAGAGCGAAGGCACCCGGAAGGCCTCCGGATCCTCTCCTCGAAGCACGTAACGAGGTGTCCGTAACGAGGTGTCTGGCACCTCGTTGGGCGCCTCCGTCGGCACCTCGTCCGGCAGGCACCCTCTCCGGAACTCGTCGGGGAACTTTCGACCGGAATATCCGCGAGACTCTTCGAGAAGTTCTCCAGAAGCGCGTAACGAGGTGTCTGGCACCTCGTCGGAGCACCTCGTCGGAGCACTTCGTCCGCGTGCACCCCCGACCGGAAGCCGGCGAGACACCTCGAGACGTTCTCCCCGAAGCGCGTAACGAGGTGTCTGGCACCTCGTCCGGCACCTCGTCCGGGGCATCCTCCTCGCACCCGCGCGACGCCGGAGCTCAGCTCTTCCGCCTCCCGAACGCCCGCACCACCTCCGGATGTACCGCGAGCAGCTTCAGCGCCCGCGCGAGCAGCGACTTCCCCGGCTCCATCCGGTGCCAGGTCGATGCCCCCGACGGATGTGGCAGCGGAATCACGTCCGTCCGGTGCCCCTCGAACACCAGCCGGTGCGACGTGCCGACCACCTCCGCCAGCCCGCCCCGGTGCCCCATGACCTCCGCGATGGCCAGGGTGCCCACCGGCAGCACCAGGCGGGGGCGCATCAGCTCCACCTCCGCACGCAGCCACCGCCGACACCGTGACACCTCGTCGGGGTCAGGGCGCCGATCCCCGCCTCCCGGCGCCTTCCCCGGGAAGCAGCGAGTCACCGCCGCCAGGTAGATGTGGCGTCGCACCGCCTCCTCGTCTGCACCGAGCGCCGACGCGAACCACCCGAAGAGCGTCCTTCCCGCGGTCCAGGCGAAGGGCTTCCCCAGGGCGGCCTCACGGGGGCCGGGCGCCTGACCCACGAGGAGGATCCGCGCCGGTTGTGCGCAAGGGTGCACCGGGGTCCCAGCCACCCGTGGGCAGGCCCGGCAACCCTCCAGCGCGGCGTGCAATTCCTGCAGTCGTTCCCGGGGGGTGCCCATGGTCCGTCCGGTTGTCCGGGGATTCACTCGAAGGGTAGCCTCGGACTCGGACGGACGTCCTCGTCCCCCGCGATGTCCGCCTCTCTCGAAGCCACCCAGTCTCCGGCGCGGTCGGTCGCGGGTCCGCCGCACATCCCCGGCTATCGCCTGGAGAAGCTCGTCGGCAAGGGGGGCATGGGCGAGGTCCACAAGGCCGTCCAGCTGAGCCTCGGGCGGGTGGTGGCGGTGAAGATCCTCTCCGGCGAGCTCGCCGCCGACCCGACCTTCGTCGCCCGCTTCGACAAGGAGGCCGCGGCGCTCGCCACCCTCAGCCACCCCAACGTGGTGAGCATCGTCGACAAGGGGAAGGCCGAGAACACCTACTACCTGGTGATGGAGTTCGTGGACGGGCCCTCGCTCCGCGAGGTGATGCGCTCGCCGCTCCTCGACATCCCCGGCGCGCTCCGGATCATCATGGAGATCGCCCGGGCCATCGACTACGCGCACAGCCGCGGCGTCGTCCACCGCGACCTCAAGCCGGAGAACATCCTGTTCGACGAGCAGGCCGGCGGCATCGCCAAGGTCACCGACTTCGGCCTGGCCACCTTCTTCGACGACAGCAAGCTCACCAGCCGCTTCAACGTCACCGAGACCCACGTCTCGATGGGCACGCTGAGCTACATGGCGCCCGAGCAGCGCGTGGACGCCAAGAACGCCGACCACCGCGCCGACATCTACTCGCTTGGCGTCATGCTCTACGAGCTGCTCGTCGGCGAGGTGCCCATCGGCACGTTCGATCCCCCGAGCCAGCGCCGGCCGGGGACCGACAAGCGTCTCGACGCCATCGTCCTTCGCTGCCTCAAGCCCGCGGCCGCCGACCGGTACCAGCGCGTGGCCGACCTGATGCTCGACCTCGAGCCGTTCGCTCCGGTGTCGTTCAGCCAGGTCCCGCGGAAGATCTCCCGCGTCGAGCAGCTGAAGAACCAGGTGCGCGCGGCGCTCCGCAAGACGCTCCGGGTCGCCGAGGTCGCGGTCGTCGTCGCCGCGTTCGCCATCCTCGGCGTCAGCTGGGCCCGGAGCCGCTACCATCCACCCCCGCGCCCGTCGCCGGGAACGGCGCTCACCGCCCCCGAGCTGCGCCTGGAGACCGCCACCACCTCCCCTGGCCGGATCGCCGACACCAGCACCGTCCGGCGGATGGTGCTCGGCGAGGGACCGGACGCGATCCCGCTCATCGCCTGGGGGCGAATCCCCGGCCTGGAGGGACGGACGGTGCGCTTCCCCGCCAGCTCCGACGACGTGAGCGTCGGGCGGCTCAACCTCGACCTGGTCGACCGGGACGGCATCTCGGCTCAGTTCATCGCCGACGTGACCTCGAGCGCGCCGCCCTCCTCCTTCTGGTCCGGCATCCGCGAGCAGCTGCTTGGCGTCACGCGCGATCCACAATCCGCGCTCGTGCTGCTCGGCAGCCCGGGGCGGTACGTCGCGGTCATCGTCTCCGGCGCCGGCGAGCCGGTCGCGTTCGAGTGGGCGCTCGGCGAGCGGCGGGGCACGATGCTCGGCCCCCCGAGCCCTCCAGGTGGAGCGGCCCACGTGAAGCTGGAGGTGGATCGCGCCGGGCAGCTCCAGGCCTCGGTGGGCACGGATGCGGACCAGCGCCCGGTCGGCGAGCCGCTCTACCTCGGCACCGACTGGCGGAACAGCTTCGGCGCACCGCCCACACCCGCGCTCGGCTGCATCGACGGCGAGTGCACCTTCCGGCAAGTGGGGTACGAGATCGGCCGGGAGCCGCCGGATCTTCCCGAACCAATGGTGCTCACCGAACCTCCGTCCACGAAATCGTCGAAGTCGGTTGCCAAGGGAAGCCCGAAGCGCAAGACAACGGCGGACAAGAAGCCGGTGACGGTCAAGACGCCGGCACCCACGACCCGCCACGCCAAGAAGTGACCCGAACGGCCTCGCGGCCCGGGCACGAAAGCCACCCCCGATGCGTCGTCTCCCAACCTTCCTCGTGCTCGCGCTCTGCGCCTGCGCCCACGCCCCGCCCCCGCCCACCGCGGTCCTCGACGACGCCGCAGGTCGCGCACGGGACGCGAGCGCTCCTCCTCGCACCGTCGCGCTCGCCGCCTTCCACGCCCTCCTGGTGGAGAACCAGGCCGAGCGCGCCCGCTCGCTCGCGGAGGACGCGCTCCGCCGTGAGCCGGGCGAGCCCTACGCCCTGACGCTGCAGGCCGTGCTCGCAAGGCGGGATGGTCATCCGGAGGCGGCCCTCGACGCGGCGTTGCGGCTGGTCCAGGCGGCGCCGACGCACCCGCTGGCCACCGTCGCAGCGCGGGAGATCCAGGAGCTGGCCGGTCTCGCCGGCTCGCTCGACGCCCGCATCCTCGCCGAGGCGCCCCGGGCCCTCGCCGGCGGGGCGAGCGGAGAGACCGCGCTGGTGCTCCGCTCGGCCCTCGCCCAGGTCCAGTTCCTCGCGGACCGGCCCGACCTCGACGAGACCCGGGCAGCCGCCGGAGTGCCCTCCGAGCTCACGCTGCTCGGTCCGCTCTCGGCGCTCCACCTGCTCGGCTTCGGCGAGCGCACCGAGCCCGAGCGGACCGGCGCCATTCCCGCGTCGATGACCGGACCCTACGGCCCCGTCACGCCGCGCGTCCTCGCCATTCCCGGGGGGCGGCTGTCGCTCGAGGCCGAGGGGCTCGGCGGAGACGTCTACGTGATGGCGGTGGACGTGGAGGTGCCGGCGGCCGCGCTCTACGTCGTCGAGACCCTCAGCCCCAGCACCCACCGGATGCTGCTCGACGGGACGGTCGTTCAGGAGAGGCGCACCTACGAGCGCCCGGGCTCGACCGTCGTGGCCCGTGCGGTGCGGCTGGAGCCCGGCATGCACCGGCTGATGGCGGTCCTCCTGAAGGAGGAGCGCACGGGCTCGCTGCTCTTCACCGTCTCCCGAGCGGACGGGCGGCCCTCGGGCGTGCGCTTCTCGCCCGCGCGCGGTCCGGCCCCGCGCTGGAACGGCCTCCAGATCGAGGACGCGCCCGGCTTCTACCCCGATGCGGCGAGCCTCGAAGGGGCCCTGGAGAAGGAGTCGGGCCGTTCGCTGGCGACCTTCCTCGCCGCCCGCGACTCCGAGAGCCGTGACGTCGATGGCGCGCACCGCATCCTCGCGGCGCTCGGTCCGCTCCCGCCGGCGGCAGCCTGGAACGTCCTCTCGGCGGACCTGGCGCTCCGCGACCGGAGCCTTCCCACCAAGGTGGCCCAGGGACGAGCGACGCGTGACCTCGAGGTCGCCGTGGAGCGTGACCCGGGCAACGTCGCGGCGCTCCTCGAGCGTGGGCTCCTCGCGGTCAACGACCAGCGGGTGGACCAGGCGGTGGCGCTGGCGGCACGGGCGCGCGCGGCGCACACCCCGGTCGGCGCGCCGGTCCTGGGGCTCGAGTCCCGGATCGCCCTGGCCCAGGGGGTCGACTCCCAGGCGGACACGCTCGCGCGTCAGAGCCTCGAGCGCCTGCCCGGACTCTGCGAGGCTCTGCTGATCCGCTACGACGTCGCCCGCCGTCGCGATGCGGTGGCCACCACCGACGGGCTGCTCGATGCCGTTGCCACGTGCCCCGGCGAGCAGCTCCGGCGGGTGAACCACTGGAAGTTCCGCGGCCAGCTGGATCGCGCGCTCACCGAGATGCGCCGGGTCCGCGCCCGTCTTCCGGGTGACGTCTCGCTGGTGG
The DNA here is from genome assembly GCA_035501615.1 of Myxococcaceae bacterium. Lineage (GTDB taxonomy): Bacteria > Myxococcota > Myxococcia > Myxococcales > Myxococcaceae > RPRB01. The sequence goes on along the minus strand of DATJVY010000144.1, from coordinate 22,817 downwards.
CGCAGGAGGCGGACCTCCTGGTGGCGCTCCGCCGCACCGACGACGCGGTGGCGTTGCTCCGGAGCTTCACCCCGCTCCGTCCCCGTGACCCGGCGCTCTGGAAGCGCCTGGGGGACACGCTGGCGCTCGGGAAGCACGACGCCGAGGCGCTCGCCGCGCGCGAGCGGGCACTGGCGCTGGACGGCTCGGACCTCTCTCTCCGGCGGATGGTGGAGCGCGCCCGTACCGGCAAGGAGCTGCTCGCCGCGTATGCCATCGACGGACGTGCGGCGCTGAAGCGCTTCGAGGCCCGGGGAAGCAACGTCGAGGGCTCGAGCGTGCTGGTGGTGGACGCGGCCGCCACCCGGGCCTACGCCGACGGGTCGATGGTGGACCGGGTCCACACGGTGGAGAAGGTGCTCGATCAGAGCGGGGTGGCGCGGGTGGCCGAGGTGCAGGTGCCGCAGGGAGCACAGGTCCTCGCCCTCCGGACCCTGAAGGCCGACGGCTCGGTGCTCGAGCCCGAGAGCCTCGACAAGGAGACGGTGAGCCTCCCCGGTGTGGGGGTGGGCGACGCGGTGGAGTTCGAGTACCTCCTGGCGCACCCGTCACGGCGCGCAGCGAGCCCCGGCTGGACCGCCGGCGCCTTCTACTTCCAGGTGGGCGGGGTGGCGGACGACTGGGCCACCTACGCGGTCGATGCGCCGAAGGGCTCGGGGATGGTGGTGGACGCGCACAACATGGCCACGCCTCCCGTCCGCGTCGAGGGTGACCGGGACGTCGTTCGCATGGAGGTCCGCGGCGTCCCGGCCCTCGTACCCGAGCCCAATGCTCCACCGTCCGGGACCGAGGAGCTGCCGTTCCTCGTCATCGGCGCGGGCGACACCGGGCAGGGTGGGCTCCTCACCGCCACCGCCGACGCGATGATCGCCCGGGGCCAGCGGACGTACGAGGTGGAGGCCTTCGCCCAGGCTGCCGCCGCGGGCAAGTCCGGGCTGGAGGCGGTGCGGGCGCTGCACGCGGCGGTGATGGACCGCATCCCTGGGCGGGACGCGGGCCTCGGGATGAGCGCGGCGTCCACGCTCGCCCAGGACCGGGGGAGCCGGCTGTGGCTGCTCAAGGCGGCGCTCGAGGCGCAGGGCTTCCAGGCGCGGCTGGCGATGGTGCGCACGTTCGCGACCGATCCGAACCCGTACCGCTTCCCGAACGACGCCCTCTTCCCCTACGTCTGCCTGCGGGTCGAGGTGCCGGGGCACGGGGCGGTGTGGCTGGACACGGTCATCCGCTATGGCCCCTTCGGTGTGCTTCCGGAGCAGGCGGCGAACGGACGGGACGCGTACCTGCTCCCCGAGCCAGGTCGGCCGCTGGTGGCGCTGAAGACGCCCGCGCAGGGGCCGGCGGGTGGCCGGGAGGTGAGGCTCGACCTCGCTCTGGCCGAGGACGGGACCCTGAGCGGCGACGTGCTCGAGGTGTACAGCGGGTTCGAGGCGGCGCAGCTGGCCGAGACGCTCGAGGGGGTGTCCACGGAGCAGCGCGACCAGGCGCTGCAGCAGGCGCTGTCGCGTTACTTCGGCGGCGCGGAGCTCTCCGGGCTCCGGCTGGAGGTGAAGCGGACGGTGGGTGCTCCGGTGTCGCTCCGGTATCACTTCGTCGCTCCGCGGTTCGCGCGGGTGGACGACGGGCGGATGACGCTCGGGCCGCTGACCTACCCGGCGCAGGTGGGCCGGCGGTACGTCACCGTGGGGACGCGTCGCTCGCCGCTGTTCATCGATTCGACCGAGCAGAACGTGAGCCACGTGGCGCTGCGGCTTCCGCCCGGCTGGCACATCGACGATCCGCTCAAGGGCGGGAAGCTGGAGAGCGCCTTCGGGCTATTCACGAGGGACGAGGCGGAGAGCGACGTCTTCCGAGTCGAGGAGCGGTACCGGCTGGACATGGCGCGCGTCCCGGTGGAGCAGTACGAGGCGTTCGCCGGGTTCGCCGGGCAGGTGGACCTCCTCCAGACCCGCGACCTGGTGGCCCTCAAGCAGGCAGCGCTGAAGAACCCCGCGGGGCGGACCGAGCGCTAGACGGTCGGACTCTCGACCTGGTCGCGCGGGGCCGGGGCCCACCGGCGGCGGAGAAGCGACCGTTCGCTGACCGGATGCGCGTGCTCGCCGGCGCGGGCGCCACTGTCCGCGCTCGGATGCCCTTCCGTCCGTCGCTCGCTCGGGTGCTGCTGGCCGCCGGGGTGGTGGCCGTGGCGGACCTCCTCGATGCGGTCGTGGTCTGGGTGGTCATCCTCCAGCGGAGCACCGTTCCGCGGATCCTCCAGAGCATCGCCTCGGGTCTGCTCGGACGGGCCGCCTTTGCCGGAGGGGTGGGCGTCGAGGCGCTGGGGCTGGTGCTGCACGTCTGCGTGGCGCTGGGATGGACGCTGGTGTTCGTCGGCTTGCTCCGGGTGTTCCCCCGGCTCCGCGGGGCGGTGCAGTCGTGGCCGGGCGCGGTCCTGGTGGGGCTCGCCTACGGGGCGGTGGTGTGGCTGCTGATGGACGCCGTGGTGCTCCCCCTGAGCCGCGCACGGGTGACGCCGCCGACCGCGCCGTGGTTCTGGATCCAGCTGTGTACCCACCCGTTCGTGGTGGGGCTCCCCATCGTGGCCATCCTGACCGGCGGGCTCCGCACTCGCACCCCGGGTGCGGTCGTCAGAACCGCCGGGACGGTCGGGCCCGTGTAACGAGGTGTTTGACACCTCGAGGGATCCACCGTCGGGGATTCCGGTCCGGTCCCCATTCGGACCGGACCGTTTCGTGGTCGTTTGGCTCGTACCAGGGGTGTGAGTCACCGGGCAGCCACTCCCCCGGCTCAGCCCCTTCGCCGGCGGAGGGCGTCGAGGCTCCAGGGGCCGGGCCCGGCGGCCGACAGGTAGAGCCACACGAAGCAGAACAGAACCGCGGGGTGACCCCCGTTCAGCACCGGCCAGAACCCGTGCGGCGCATGGCCGTGGAAGTAGGCCACCGCCATCTCCCCCGAGACCAGGAACGCCACCGGCCGCGTGAAGAGTCCGAGCAGGAGCAGCACCCCTCCTACCGTCTCGATCACCCCGGCGATGCCCACGAGCGAGCCGAGCGGCACGGCCCCGCCCCCGTGAAGGAGCGGCCCGGGAAGGGCGAACAGCTTGGCTGTCCCGAACTGCAGGAACAGGAACGCGGCCACGATGCGCAGGACGCTCAGCAGCTCGGGCGCCCAGCTCCGCCAGCGCGCCGCGACGTTCTCGTTCGCCATGAGGTTCTCCCCGGACCGATGTCCTGGCCCGGAAACCTAAGGTCGAGCGCAGCTCCCGGCACCCGGAAGCGGCGGCCGGCACGAGCGCGGTTCGCGGGCCCGCGACCCACGGCGACGGCTCAGATGGCGATGTCGCCCGGGAGCTGCTCGCGCCGCGGCAGCGCCACGTAGAACGTCGCTCCCTGGTCCGGCACGCCCACCGCCCAGACCCGACCCCCGTGGCGCTGGACGATGCGACGCACGTGGGCCAGGCCGATGCCCGACCCCTCGAACTCGTCGGTCCGGTGCAAGCGCTGGAAGACGCCGAAGAGCTTGTGCGCGTGCTTCATCTCGAAGCCCACGCCGTTGTCTCGCACGTAGACGATGTCCTCGGCGCCGGGGACGTTCACCGTGCCGACCTCGATCCGCGCCGGCGTGCGGCTCCGGGTGTACTTCAGCGCGTTCCCGAGCAGGTTCCGGAGCACGAGGAGGAGCATCGTCGGATCACCCTCCACGACGGGCAGCGCGTGGACCACCCACTCGATCGACCGTCCCTCCTGCTCGTGGAGAAGGCCGTCGCGCGCCGAGCTCAGCACCGCGTTCAGGTCGACGGACCGGCTGCAGAGCTCCGCCCGGCTCACCCGGCTGAAGGACAGGAGGTCGTCCACCATCTGGACCGCCTCGGCGGCCGTGCTGCGGAGCATCGCCATGTAGCTGCGCTCGCGGGCGTCGAGTCGGGTGCCGGCGCTCTCGTCCAGGAGCCGCGTGAATCCGCCCAGCTGTCGCAGCGGCGCGCGCAGGTCGTGGCTCACCGTGGACGTGAAGGCCTCCAGCTCGGCGTTCACCGCGGCCAGCGCCTGCGTCCGCTCGGTCACCCGAAGCTCCAACGAGGAGTTCAGCTCGCGGATGCGCTGCTCGCGCTCCTCCATCGCCGCGACCGCCTCGCCGTGGCTCCGGGCCAGGGCGAGGAGCTGGCGCCGGCTGGTGTATCCGAGGATCAGCGCCAGGGATCCCACGCACCCGAGCGACAGCCAGAACAGCAGCCGGCCGGTGAGCGCCGCGCGCTCGGCCCGCTCTCGTCGCCGCGCCTGCTCGCTCTCGCCGAGCGAGTTCATCACCTCGAGCATGGTGGAGAGCCGGTGCACGCCCTCGCCCGCCTTGAAGTGGCGGATGTAGTCCTCACCCGACTCGAAGAGCGCACGCTCGCGGAGCGCGTAGCCCGACCACTCGTGGGCCATGGAATCGACGATCTCCAGCCGCGCCCGCTGGTCCGGATCGTCCCGGAGCAGCCCTCGCAGCACCCGCACCATGTCGGCCAGCTCCCGGTCGGCACGCTCCACCGGCCCCAGGAACCCGCGGTCGCCCGAGAGGAGATAGCCCCGCAGCCCGGTCTCGCGGTCCACCAGGAGCTCGCGCAGGCGGGCCACGTGTGCCAGGACCTGATCCGAGCGCTGCGTCAGCCGAGCCTGCCGGACGAGCAGCGCCACCCCTCCGCCCAGCGCCACCGCCAGGAGCGAGAGCAGGATGGCCGGCACCAGGAAGGCCCGGGTGAGCAGGCGACGGAACTCGACCGTCTCGTGCGCGAGGGGCGCTGCCGGAGCCGTCACGTCGGCGGCGGACGTGGTCTCGGCGTGGTCTTCTGCGGGAGCGGCGAGGCTCTCGCCGGGAGCGGGCTCGGTGAGAGGCTCGGCAACGGAGCGGTGCATCGGCACGTGGCGGAGTCGACGTGTTTGTAGCACGCCAGCCCTCCGACCTGGCGTGCCGCGCGACTGTCGGACATGCACGCCAGTGCACCCGCATCCGCGCCGATCCTCGGGTGAGGGATCACACCAGTCGCGCGCTGAGCTCCTGGTGGAGATGCGCACCGCGCCGGCTGAGGCGGATCCGCCCGTCCACGCGCTCCAGGAAGCCGTCGCGGATCAGCGCCTCCAGCTCGACGGAGCGTGGCGCGATGCCTTGCTGCGCCCAAAGCGCGGAGAGATCGAGCCCCGAGCGCAGCCGGAGCCCGAGCAGCAGGCGCTCCCGGTAGAGCGCGTCCGCGTCGAGCGTCTCCCGGTCCTCCCCGGGCGCTCGCCCCGCCTCCACCGCCTCGAGCCAGCGCGGCGTGCTCCGGAGGTTGGTGATGCGCACCCCGCCGTCGCCCTGGCGATGGAAGCCCACCGCGCCCGCGCCGACCGCCAGTGACTCGCCTCCGGTCCAGTAGAGCGCGTTGTGCCGCGAGTGCCGGCCCGGCACCGCGTGACTCGAGATCTCGTAGCGCTCGAGCCCCGCTGCGGCGAGCACGTCACCCACGGCATCCACCATCTCCACGATGGCCGCGTCGTCCGGCAGCGCGAGCCGGCCCTGGCGGAGGCGGCGGCTGAACACGGTCTCGGCGCCGAGATGATCGCGATCGACGGTCAGCACGTAGGACGAGACGTGCTCCGGACCGAGCGCCACCGTCTGCCGCGCGTCGTCCACCGCCTGCTCGAGCGACTGGCCGGGGGCGCCGTGGATGAGATCTACCGAGACATTCTCGAATCCCGCGGCCCGTGCGGCCCCGAACGCCGCCCGCGCGTCCTCCGGGGAGTGCGATCTCCCCAGGGTCGCGAGGACACCGGCGTCGAAGGACTGGATGCCCAGCGACAGGCGGTTCACTCCCGCGGCCCGGTACCCGGCGAGCCGAGCGGCGTCGGCGACCTCCGGATTGGCCTCGAGCGAGACCTCGGCACCGGCCGCGACCGGAAGGAGCGCCGCGACGCCTGCGAGCACCCGCACCACCTCCCGCGGCTCCCAGAGCGAGGGGGTTCCCCCGCCGAGGTACACCGAGTCGAGCGGACGCTCGCGCCATGCGGGCCGCTCCTCCACCCGGAGCCGCAGCTCGGCCAGCACCGCGTCGGCATAGCGCGCGCCCGGGATGGAGCGGGCGATGGCGATGGTGAAGTCGCAGTAGGGGCACCTCCGGAGGCAGTACGGGAAGTGCACGTACAGCCCGGAGCGCGCGACCTCGAGTCCGGTGAGCGGATCGACCTCCATCGAGGAAGGGCTGTACACCGCCCGCCGCTCTCACGCGACCCGAGGCACGCCTTCCGGCAGAACCTCGTCGAGCCCTCACCCCGAGGATTTCCGGATTCGATGCTTGTCCGATGCTCCGCGCGCCCGCCGCACTTCGCGCTCGCCTCTGCGCTTGCGGGCAGCACCTGACCGGGAGCGGGGACCTGGACGACCGCAGACTCACGCACCGGCGCCTCTCGACGGCCGATCCCGGAGCCGCGTGGGATCGCGCAGTCCCGATCCAGCACCCACCCGGGCAGGAGTGCGACCGCGCTCGGGCCTCGGCGTCGACCGGAGATTCCCGGAGGTCCCGTCAGGCGCGGGGCTGCTGCGTCCGGTGGCCCCCCCTCAGGCGATCGACGCCCGGATCGCCGCCCGCGCCAGCAGCCGCGTCGAGTCGAGCGTCGGCAGCGGCGAGTTCGCATCCGAGATGATGAGCGGGATCTCCGTGCATCCGAGCACCACCGCGTCGCACCCGGCATCTTTCAGCCGTCCGATGACCGCCTGGAAGGTCCGCACGCCTTCGGGCAGGAACCGGCCGTTCACCAGCTCCTCCATGATGATCCGGCTGCACTCCAGCCGGTCCTCCTCCCCCGGACGGACCCACTGGAGCCCACGCGCCGAGAGCTTCTCCGGGTACACCTCGCTCGACACCAGCCACTTCGTCCCGGTCAGCCCGAGCTTGCGGAAGCCACGCTGCACCGCCTCCGCGGCCACCACCTCGGCGATGTGGAGCCAGGGCAGCGGCGCGCGTCCCTCGAGGAACGGAAACGCCTGGTGGAGGGTGTTGTCCGGACAGATGAGGAGCCGCGCCCCTCCGGCGGCCAGCTTTCGCGCCGAGTCCAGCATCAGCTCGGCCACCCCTGCCCAGTCGCCACGGACGATGCGCTCGTCGTACCGCGCGAACGACTGCCCGTGCAGCGACACCTCGGGATGCGCGTACGGCTGGCCGAGCAGCTGCGGGGCCTCGGTGCACAGCGTCCGGTAACAGAGCGCGGCGCCCTCGGCGGAGCAGGCCACGATGCCGATGTGACGGGGAGGAGCGGTCATCGCCCCGGAGCCTGACAAGCAGCGACCGGTACAGTCAGCCCTTCTTCTTCAGCTGGGCCTCGAGCCGCGCAACCTTGGACTTGAGGAGCGCCGCGTCCTCGGCTGCATTCTCCGCCGCGACGAGCTTGCTCTTCAGCTTCGCCACGTTGGCGCGCAGCTTCTCCACCTCTTCGCTGCTCGCGCCCGAGGCGGCCGGAGGCGGACGGCTCTCCAGCTCGGCCACCCGCGCCTGCAGCCCCTCGCGCTCGCGCTTCTCCTTCGTCAGAGAGGCCTGGGACTCCATCGCCTTGCGGTTGGCGTCCACCAGCTCCTCGCGGACCTTCTTGAGAGCGTTGGCGTCCCCCCGGAGCCGCTCCAGCTCCTCGGTCAGCTTCCGGATGGTGGCCTCGGAGCCCCCGGCGAGCTGCGCGGTCAGCTGCTCGCGAAGCGAGGTGGACTTCTGCTGCTCGGCCTTGAGCAAGTCCTGGAGCTTCTGCACCTGGCTGGCGACCTGCGAGGCCTGCGCCCGCGCCTTCTCCTCGGCGGAACGGGTCACCTCGAGTTCCTTGGCCACCGACTGCAGCTTCTGCTCCAGCCCCTTGCGCTTCTGCTCCTCGCCGCCGAGCGCCGCCTCGAGCTGCGCCGCCTGGTGGCGCTGGGTCTCCAGCATCGTGCTCGTCTCGTCGTGCGCGCCCTGGTACTCGTCGAGCTGGCGGCGCAGATCGGCTCCCTTGGCCTCGGCCTGGGTCCGCTTCTCGACCTCGGCCTGGAGCTGCCGCTCGAGCGCCTTCACCCGCTCGGCCCGCGACTCGCTCTCCTGCCGGACCGCGGCCTCGGACTTCTTCGCCGCCTGCAGCTGCTGGCTCCGCTCCGCCAGCTTCGTCTCCAGCACCTTCCGGGCCTGGCCCTCGCGCCCCAGCGCCTCGTCCAGCTCGCTCCGGGCCCGCTGCTCCTCGGCCTGCATCTGGCTCTGGAAGGCCTCGAGCTCGCCCCGGAGCGCCGCCGTCTCCTCGGAGTGCGCGTGGAGCTGGTCTTGCAGCTGCGCCCCGTGCCGATGGGACTCCTCGAGCTGGGCCTGCAGCTCGCGCACCTTGCCCAGCTGGGTCTCGAGGGCCTGCCGGAGCCGGGGGAGGTCGGCGGCCTCCTTCTCCAGGGCGGCCTTCTCGCTCTTCAGCGCGGTCAGCGCGGCGCTCGCCTCGGCCAGCTCCTCGCTGGACGCCTCGGCCATCTGGGCAGCGCTCTCCTCCAGCGCCTGGGCTCGCTGGCGCGCCTCGTCCAGCTCGGACTGGAGGTAGCGGACGCGACCCTCGAGCTCGGTCATCGAGGACTGCTTCTTGCCGTGCTCGACCTCGAGGTCGGTCAGCGTCTGACGGGCGCCGCCGAGGTCCGTCCTCAGCCGGTTGGCCTCGGTGGTGACCGAGATCAGCTCGGTCCGGACCCGCTCCTTCTCGCTCGCCGCCGCATCCCGCTCGGCGGTGAGGGCCTTCAGCTCCTCCGCCAGCCGGTCGCGCTCGTGCTCGAGCCGGTCGGCCACCCCGGCGATCTCGTGGTACTGGCCATTGACCGCGTCGAGGCTCCCCAGCGCCTCGAGCTTCTCCACCTCGAGCTGCCGGGCCCGCTCCTCGGTGGCGTTCAGCGAGTCCTTGACGGTGGCCAGCTCCTCGAGCGCCGCGGCACGGGCCAGCTTCTCCTCTTCGAGCGCCGCCCTCACTCCCGGCAGCTCGGCCTCCACCTCGGCCAGCGCGCGGGCCAGGTCACGCCGGTCGGCGTCGCTGGAGGCCAGCTGCTGCTCCATGGCCGATGCCTGGCCCTCGGCCCCGTCGGCCCGGGCGCGCTCCTGCTCGAGGGCGCCCTGCAGCTGCTCCAGCCGGGCGGGGAGGTACCGGAGCTGCCCGAGCTGGGGGAGCACCTCGTCCAGCTGGGCCTTGAGCGCGACCGCCACCTCGCGAAGGCGGGCGGCCTCGAGGTCCCGCTGCTCGTAGACGCCACGCGCCCGGGCGAGCGTCTCCTCCTTCAGCTTCAGGACGCTCCGGAAGTACTCCAGCTTCTCGTCCAGGGCGATGCCGCGCGGGGGGCGGGGCTCGGGCGGCTCCTGGAAGGGGTCTCCCGAGGGCCGCGGCGCTGCCGGTGGAACCTGGGCCACCGGAACGAGTCCGCCCGTGGCGGCAGGCCCCTGCGCCGGGGCCGGTGCGCTGGCGGGCTTGTTTCCCGACGACCTCCGGGGCAGCGGAGGCGGGGCCGGGGACCCGGGAGAGGCAGCCTGCTGGGGAGCCGGGGGGGCGCGGCGGGGCGGAGGCGCACCCTGGGCCTTCGGGGCGAGCGGTTCGTCGCCGAAGTCCAAGTTCTGAAGAGGGTTGACGTCTTCCGGTGCGCCGGGCATCGCCTAGCAGGGCAGACTACCTGTCCTCCGGGGGTTTCCCCAAAAGGCACGGCCACCGAGGAGTCCTGAACCCACATGCCCACCCGCCACCGACTCGAGAACGGCCTGACCCTCCTCCACGAGCACCAGGGCACCGCCCGCGTGGTCGCCTGGCAGATCTGGGTGGACGTGGGCGGCGCAGACGAGAGCCCGGACGAGGCCGGCCTCGCCCACCTCCACGAGCACATGCTGTTCAAGGGCACCGAGCGCCGCGGTCCGGGGGAGATCGCCCGGGACATCGAGGCCCACGGAGGCGAGGTCAATGCCTGGACCTCGTGGGACCACACCGTCTACCACACGGTGATGGCGGCCCAGTTCGCTCGCGAGGGGCTGGACGTGCTCGCCGACGCGGTCCGCTTTCCCCGCTTCGATCCCACCGAGCTCCAGCGCGAGTGCGAGGTGGTGGTCGAGGAGATCAAGCGCGCCGAGGACTCGCCGGCGCGCCGCGCCTCCCGCGACCTGTTCCGCGAGAGCTACCAGGTGCATCCCTACCGGCTCCCGGTCCTCGGGACGCCGGAGAGCGTCCGGGCCACCACCCGCGAGCGCATCTACGACTTCTACCGGCGGCACTACACCCCCGAGGCGATGACGCTCGTGGCGGTGGGCGACGTCCCGCTCGAGTCGGTGCGCACCTGGGCCGAGGAGCTTCTCGGCGGCGACTGGAGGCGGCCCCGCGCACCGGGCCACCACCGTCCGCCCGAGCCTCCGCGGACCGGCCGCCGCGTTCACCTCGTCCCCGACGAGGCGAAGGAGGCCTGGCTCAACGTCTCCTTCGCGATTCCGGGCGCCAACCACGAGGACGTGCCGGCGCTCGACGTGCTGGCGATGCTCGCCGGGCAAGGGGAGACCAGCCGGCTCTTCCGTCAGGTGAAGCGAGACGCACGCCTGGTGAACGAGATCAGCGCCTATGCCTACACGCCGGTGGACCCCGGCCTCTTCGGCATCGGGATGACGCTTCCCGGCGAGAAGGTTCGCCCGGCCCTGACCGAGTCGCTCCGCGCGCTCGCCCAGCTCGTGGCCGCGCCTCCCTCCGCCGAGGAGCTCTCCACCATCCAGGCGCTGGTGGAGAGCGAGGCGGTCTACGCCCGCGAGACGGTGCAGGGGCTGGCCCGGAAGCTCGGGCACTACGAGACGACACTGGGTGGCTTCGAGGCCGAGGAGCGGTACCACGCCCGGGTGGCCGCCCTCACCCCGGATGCGGTGTGGCAGGTGGCGCGGCGCTACCTCGACTTCGACACCGCGGTGGTGACGGGGTTGCTTCCCGCGGGCGCGCAGCTCACCGACGCCGAAGTGCACGGAGCGCTGGACGAGGCCCGTCGCGATCCGGGGATCACCACGCCGGCACGCCGTGCCCGCTCCGCTCCTTCCGCGGGGACGCCGAAGCTGAAGGGGAGTGGACCCGAGGCCGGGCGCATCGTCCAGGAGACGCTGGCGAACGGCGCCACGCTCCTGGTGCGCGAGGAGCACGCCGTGCCGCTGGTGGCGATGCGGGCGGCCTTCGTGGGCGGGCTCCGGTTCGAGACCGAGGAGACCAACGGGCTCACCACGCTGCTCTCCCGCATGCTCACCCGGGGAACCCGCACCCTCGGGGCCGAGGAGATCCAGCACGTGATGGACGCCTGCGCCGGCTCCATCGCGGGCGCGGGAGGCCGGAACTCGGTGTCGCTGCGGACGGAGACCCTTTCCCGGCACCTCGAGCGCGCGTTCGCGGTCTTCGCCGACTGTCTCCTCGGTCCGGCCTTCCCCGAGGAGGAGCTGGAGCGGGAGAGAGCGCTGCTCCTGCAAGAGATCGCGGCGCGCGAGGACCGCCCCTCGTCGCTGGCCTTCGACACCTTTTCCAAGGCGCTGTTCCAGCACCATCCCTACCGGATGCCCCAGATCGGCGAGCGGGCCACGGTCGAGCGGCTCGGTGCCGACGAGCTCCGCGCGCACCACCGCCGCTTCCACGACCCGTCGCGGATGGTGCTCTCGATCATCGGGGACGTCCACGCCGCGGAGGTGCTCGACAGGGCACGGGCGCTGTTCGGCGCCGCCGGAGAAGGTGCCCAGCCGCTGCCCGCGGTGCCCCGCGAGGATCCCCCGACCGAGCGCCGCCGCGTGCACCGGCTGCTGGCCCGCGCACAGTCGCACGTCGTCCTCGGCTTCCAGGGGCTCACCGTCTTCGACCCCGACCGGTACGCGCTGGAGGTCCTCTCCACCGTTCTGTCCGGGATGGGCGGCCGGCTCTTCACCGAGCTCCGGGACCGCCGGAGCATGGCCTACAGCGTGACCAGCATGGCCGTGGAGGGAATCGACCCCGGGTACTTCGCCGTCTACATCGGGACCAGTCCCGACAAGCGCGAGGCGGCCGAGGCCGGGATGGAGGCCGAGCTGCGGCGCGTGCTCGAGGCGCCGATCTCCGCGGCGGAGCTGGACCGCGCGCGGGCCCACCTCGTCGGGACGCACGAGATCAGCCTGCAGCGCAACGCGGCGCGCGCAGCGGTCATCGCCCTCGACACCGCCTACGGCCTGGGACCGGACAACTTCGAGCGCTACGCCGAGCGCATCGAGGCCGTGACCACCGAGGAAGTGCTGCGCGTGGCCCGGCGGGTCATCCAGCTGGACCATGCGGTGGTGGCGGTGGTCGGGCCGTGACGGCTCCGGCGCTCCTCCTCTGGGACGGGGACTGCGGCTTCTGTCGCCGCAGCGTCCGCTGGGCCGAGCGCCATGACACCGGCCACGCGTTCGAGGCGGTCCCCTATCAGCAGGCGCCGTCGCCGCCGATGACCCCGGCGCTGCGTGCCGCCGCGGCGAGGGCGGTGCACGTGCTCACCCCGGACGGCGGGGTGCTCCGGGCGGGTCGGGCCTGCCTCTGGGTGCTCGCCCGGACCGGACACCCTCTCGTCGCGCGGGTGCTGGGGCTTCCACCGCTGGTGTGGGCGGTGGAGCTGGGCTACTGGCTGGTGGCCCGGAACCGCCAGCTGGCCTCGCGGGTGCTGTTCCGGGGAGGAGCGGAGCGATGATCTGCCTGGCGGTCACCTACGTGGTCCTCCCCAACCGGGTGGAGGACGCGATCGACCTCTTCACCCGGATGACCGAGGAGAGCCAGAAGGAGCCGGGCTGCAGGATGTACCAGGTGCACCGGAGCCAGCAGGAGCCTCGGCGCTTCTTCCTCTACGAGCAGTACGACGACGAGAAGGCGCTCGAGGCGCACCGCGCCAGCTCTCACTTCGAGCAGTACGTGCAGCGCGGCCTGTTCCGCATCATCGAGAGCCGTACGCCCGACACCTGGATTCCTCTCCAGCTCCACGGCCGGCGCGGGTGAGCGCCGTCTCGCTGAGCCTGGACGTGCCCGAGCCCGAGGCCGAGCGTGTCGAGGCGCTGCTCTGGGACGCCGGGGCGACCGGGCTCGAGATCCGCGATCGCGAGGCGCCCCCGATGCCGGGAGTGCGGGGGCCGTCGCCGGGCGAGGCGATCGTGGTCGCGTGGTTCGATGCGCGCGCGCCCGCCGAGGCCGCGCTGGAGGACGTGCAGGCCTGGGTGCCCACGGTGCGCGGGGTCGTGGAGGAGACGCCGGACACCGACTGGTCCACCGCGTGGAGGGCACGCATCCGGTCGACCCGGGTTGGGAGGCTCTGGGTGGGCCCCCCCTGGGAGACCGCGCCCGCGGGGACGGTCGCGCTCACCATCGAGCCGAAGATGGCCTTCGGGACCGGCGACCATCCGACGACGGCGCTGTGCCTGGCGGCGGTGGAGGCCTTCTGCACCGCGCACCCGGGGGTCTCAGTGCTCGACGTGGGCACGGGGACGGGGGTGCTCGCGCTGATGGCCCGGAAGCTCGGGGCCGGCCGGGTGGTGGGCGTGGACACCGACCCGATGTCCGTCGCGCTCGCGCGGGAGAACGCGGCGCTCAACGGCGTCGAGGGCGTCGAGCTCTCGGGCGAGCCGCTGGCGCGCTTCGGGGGGACGTTCGACCTGGTGGTGGCGAACATCCTCGCGAACACGCTGGTGGAGCTCGCGCCGCAGCTGGTTCGCCGCACGGGGCGCCGCCTCGTGCTGGCGGGGGTGCTGGTGCACCAGGAGGACGAGGTCCGCGAGGCATTCGAGCGGGCGGGCGCCGTGTTCGAGGGCCGCGCGCGGAACGGCGACTGGGTGCGGCTGGATCTTCGACGCTCCTGAGGGAGGCCAATGTTCCGGGTCCGCCTCGACGTGCCGACACCCGCTCCGGAGCATGTCCGGGTGGAAGGCCCGGCGCTGCACCACCTGCGGGTGGCGCGGGTGGTCCCGGGCGAGGAGGTGGAGGTGTTCGACGGGCGCGGCCACGCCTGGGCGGCGTGGCTCGAGTCGGAGGACGACGGCGGGGCGCTGCTGCGGCTCGGGGAGGAGCGCCCCGGCGCGACGGGACGGACGGTGGTGCTCATCCAGGGGCTGCCGAAGGGCGACAAGCTGGACTGGGTGCTCCAGAAGGCGACCGAGCTGGGGGTCTCGGCGGTGTGGCCGGTGCTGACGGAGCGCTCCGTGGCGCGGCCGAGGCCCGATGCGCTCGGTGCCCGGCACGCGCGGTGGCAGCGGATCGTCGAGGAGGCGGCGCGGCAGTCGGGACGGGCCGAGGTGCCGGAGGTGGCGATGCTCCGTCCGCTCGAGCACGCGGTCCGGTCGCTCGACCGCGGGATGCAGCTGCTGGTGCTCGACGAGGAGGAGCGCGGGCGGAGGCTGGGCGCCAGTGCCGGCGACGGGGCGGTGGCGCTGGTGGTCGGGCCGGAGGGCGGACTCACCCGCGAGGAGGTGGCGGGACTGCGCGCCTCGGGCGGCCTGCCGGTGTCGCTCGGGCCCATGGTGCTCCGGACGGAGACGGCCGGGCTCGCCGCGCTGGCGGTGCTGCGGCACCTCGACGGGCTGCTGGGCTGATCCCGCGCCCGTAACGAGGTGTCTGGCACCTCGTCCGGCCACCTCGTCCGTGCGAACCCGGACACGGCGGTGTTTTCGAGGCGTCGCTCCGCCCTGCGCTGCCCGGCCGGGCGGGCAGCCCGTTTCTTGCGTCCCCCCTGCATCCGGCCTTTCATGCCGGGGTGTCCAAGTGCCTGAGATGCGGCGCGGAGTTGCCGCCGGAGGGCGACTGCACGGCCTGCGAACCGGGCGCCGCTTCCACGCGACCTCCACCGGAGATGCTGAGGCGGGAGATCCCGCTCGATCGCCGGCAGCAGCCCCCGGCCGCCCCCCCACGCGCGACGCCCGCGCCCTTCGCGCTCGAGCCACCGGGAGCCCCGCGGCAGATCCCGATGCTGACGCCCATCCCGCGTCCGGGCCCCGCCTTCGACCCCCGGCCTCCGGTCCTGACGCCGTCTGCCCCGACCCCGGCGGTCTCGCCCGCGAGCCCAGGCCCCGCGAGAGCCACCCCGGGACTGGCCCCCGGCGGTCCGACCGGTCCGGTCCCGGGTCGACCCGTCACCTCCCCCGGGATGCCGGCGTCGACGATCCATCGCACCGGCCCCAACACTCCGGGACGGCCGATCGAGCGCATCCCGACGAGCACCATGCCCTCCTGGCCGCGCTCGATGACGCCCGTCGCGTCGCCCTCCACACCCGCCCCGCGCGCACCGACGTCTCCCGGGGCTCCAGCCACTCCGGCGGGCGCGGGCCTCCCGGCTCCGCGGACCGCCACCTCGACCGGCGCCGGTCCGCCGACCGCCGCGCCCCGCACGCCCTCCCCCCTCGGTGGGACAGGCGGCCCTCCCGCCCCGGCGACTTCCCCGGGTGCGCGAACGGCCGATCCCCGCGCCGGGCCCGCGCTGGCTGCCGCCGCCGCGTGGCCGGCCACGACGCGTCCCTCCTCACCGGTCGGCGCCGAGTCCCGAGCACCGAGCACCTCGAGCGGCCCGCCCGCGCACCCGACGACGCCCTCCGTCCCGGCCGCGCACCCGGCCGGAGCCGCGATACCGCGCGCCCCCGTTCCCCCGCCGCCCGCGCGCGCGCCGAGCTCCGGCGCAGCTCCCGTCTCCTCTGACCCGCCACGCTCCGCGGCTGACCCATCACTCGCCGCCAGCGCGCCGCGCTCGACGATTCCACCGCCGCCCGCGCGGGCGCCGAGCTCCGCCTCCGTCCCCGCCTCACCGAGCACCGCCAGCCGCCCGCCGAGCTCCACGTCCATCCCGTCCTCGCCCCTCGGCAGCCCCCGGCCCGCCGCTCCGCCCTCCCACGGACTCGCGGCCGCTCCCTGGACGCCTCCGGTGCTGACGCCCGAGCCCCGGCCGGCGGCCAGTCCTGCTCCGAGAGCGCCCTCGATGGCGGAGCTGCTGAGCGCTCCCCCGGCCTCCGGAACGGCGCCCCGCTCGACGACCCCGGCGCCCCAGCCCGTGCGCGCCACGCCGGCGCCCGGCCCCGCGCTCCGCGAGACCCCACGTTCTCCGGCGGCCACGTCTCCCGCTGGAGCGCGCTTCCCCGAGTCCCCGCCGCCCCCGACGGCCCAGCCACCACGGACCCCGCCAGCTCCCGGCCCCACGCCCTCCGCGGCCCCACGTGCCGTCCTGGGCACACCGTCCTCCGGCGCACGCTCCACCGACACTCCGCGCTCGCCTTCCGCCCCGGCTCCGTCTATGGCCGAGCTGATGAGCGCCCGGACCCCCGGCCCACGCGTCTCGAGCCCGCCCTCGCCGGACGAGCCGCTCGGCGCGGCACCGGCTCCAGGCCCGCGCTTCCCCGAGACACCCCGCACGGCTCCTGCCACCCCGTCGATGGTCGACCGCATGGGGGGCGCGCGCGCGTCCGCTCCGGGCGTCTCCGACATTCCCTCGCTCGACGAGCCGCTGACCCCTCCTCCGCGCGTGCCCGGACCCGCGGAGGCCGTCACGCCCCAGCTCACTCCGGCCGTGCCCCGGGCGCCTCGCATCGAGCCCCGCCCGGACCTTCCGGCCGCCGCGCTCGCCCCGCCTCCCTGGGAGGCCTCGGCCGGAGCCACCGAGCTCCCACCGGCCGTCACCCCGCTCTCCACCGAGGTCATCGAGGTCCGGGCCCGTCCCGCCGCGCTCTGGCAGCGGATCACCGCCTTCATCGTCGACGGCGCGCTGGTGTTCGGCGTGCTGGCGCTCTACGTCGGCCTGGCCGCGGCGCTCATCACGCCCCGGGGCGTGCCCGCGACGCAGCTCACCGGCATCGACGGCCTGATGGCCCGGGTGCACCAGCTGCACTCGGTGCTCGCGCCCTGCGTCGCGCTGGCGCTCGTGCTCGGGCTGGTCTACACCGCAGCCTTCGCGTTGCTCTGGAACGGCCGCACCCCGGGCCGCCGGCTGCTCGGCATCCGGCTCGTGGACCGGAGCGGGCTCGCCCCGGCGCCAGGCAGGGCGATCGCCCGCGCGGTGCTGGCGCTGGTCTCCTTCGTCCCCTTCCTCGCGGGCTTCTGGCTGGCGCTCTTCGACCGGCGCGGCCAGACACTTCACGACAAGCTCACCCAGACGTTCGTCGTCCGACCAGGCTGAGGCCTCTGGCGCCTAGAATGGCGCCCGGCGCATGACCGAACGGCTGGAAGAGCACCTCGTGTCCCGCGGTCTGCTGACCCAGGAGCGGGCGGACGACGCCCTGCGGTCGCAGGCGCTGGTCGGCGGGGCGATGGACACGCTCCTCCTCGAGATGGGCGCCGTGCGCGAGCAGGATCTGATCACCGCGCTCGGCGAGGTCAGCGGGCTGCAGCCCATCTACCTGGCCGACTACGTCCCCAATCCGCAGATGGCCTCGGCCCTCCCGCGCGAGGATGCCGAGCGACTCAACCTCGCCCCGCTCACGATCGAGGACGGGATGCTGCACGTCGCCGTCCCCTACCCCGTGCCGATGCGAGGCCTGGAGGCGCTGGTGCGCAAGCTCGGGCGCTCCGTGGCGCCCTGGGTGTCCACCGACGTGCGCGTCCGCTCCTGGCGCGCGCAGATCTACGGGGCGCCGCTGCCGGCGCGCGACTCCGCCCTGCTGGGCATGCTCGGGCCCACGCTCGAGGAGAGGCTCGCCACCGAGATGGCCGAGCAGGCCGCGCGCTCAGTGGCCGCCGAGCCGCTCGCCCTGGTCAATCCGCGTCCCGAACCGTCACCACCTGCCGAGCCGGCACCCCCGGTCGAGCCGGCCAGCTCGCTCCTCGAGGCGCTCGAGGCTGGCATGGCCGCGGCCGAGCCCGAGCTTCCCGCCTGGAGCCAGGAGCCGGCCCGGAAGCAGCAGCGCCCGCGCCCGACCCCGCCCGACACTGGGCGCGCCCGGGAGCCGGTGGTGGACTGGAGCCTCGCCGAGGCTCGCACCGCGCTCCGCGCAGTCGCCGGCGATCGCGAGGGGCTGAAGGACGTGGTCCTCCGCTACGCGCGGCGGACGTTCGACTTCGTCGCCGCGTTCGCCGTCATCCGGGGCGCCGCGATGGGCTGGGATGCGCGCGGCGAGGGCGCCGAGTCCATTCCGGTGGCCCAGGTCTCCTTTCCGCTCGACGTCCCCTCGGTCTTCCGCACCGCCGCGCTGGCCCACGCCTGCTACGCGGGGCCGGTGCCCGGCGACGCCCAGACCCGCCAGGTGCTCGAGGCGCTGGGCCGTGCGCCGCGCTCGGTCTTCGTCTTCCCGGTGGAGGTGCGCGGGCGGCTGGTCGCGGTGCTCTACGGCGACCGCGGCGAGCGGCCGGTGAGCCAGCGGCGGCTCTCGGAGCTCATCCTCTTCTGCCAGGACCTCGGCGCGGCCTTCGCGGAGCTCATCGTCCTCCGGAAGCAGCGGAAGTTCCCCGACGACGAGCCGGCGGCCCCGGAGCCCACCGCCGCGCTCGGGCTGGGCGGTCTGCCGAAGCGCAGCCTCGAGGGTCTCGACCGCGCACCGCCCGTCCCCGAGCCCGCCGACCTCGGACCCGTCCTGGAGCGGCTGGTGGGCGCCGACGCGGCGGCGCGGGCCGCCGCCATCTCCGACCTGACGCGGGCGCCCGACGCGGCGGCGAGGGCACTGGCCGCGCAGTTCCCCGGCCCGAGCGCCTGGAGCCGGGTCCCGGTCCAGGAGCTGCCCGCGCCCGACGAGCTGGGCCCGGTTCCCGCCGGGCTCGCCCGTCTCGGCGCCGCGGGTGCCCGGGCGCTGGCGCGGTTCCTCGACGCGCCGGATGCGGACACGCGCTACATCGCGCTGCTCACCGCCGGAAACCTCCCCCATCCCGAGCTGGTGGCAGGCGTTCTCCGCGGGCTCTTCGACCCCGAGCCGGACGTCGCGTCGGCGGCGCGGGCGGCGGCGACCGCGCTGCGCCGGCTCCCCCGGTTCCAGGCGGCCCTGCCGGACCTGCGGCAGGAGCTGGTCGCCCGCGATCCGGAGCGCCGCGTGATGGCCGCACGGGCGTTGGGCATGCTCCACGACCGCGCCTCGATCGAGGGGCTCATCGGGATGACCGCGAGCGACGACGCGCTCTCCGCCCAGGCGGCGGCCGAGGCGCTGATCGAGATCACCCGGGCCTCGTTCGGCACCAGCACCCACGGCTGGATGGCGTGGTGGGCGGAGAACAGGGGTCGCCGGCGCGTGCAGTGGCTCCTCGCTGGCCTGCGGAATCCCGAGCCGTGGCTGCGCGCGGCGGCGGCCGAGGAGCTCGCGGATGCGCTCGGCGACACCCTCGGGTACTCGGCGGATGCGCCCGAACCCGCGCGGCTGGAGGCGATCGCCCGCTGGGAGGAGGCCCTGCTCGATCCGCGCCTTCGCGGGCTCGACGGCTGAGAGGCGAGGGGCGGCTCAGAAGCGCCCGACCAGGGCGAAGGTCGCGCCGCCCGGGCCGATGCCGAGCGCGGGGAGGACCTGCGGCACCGTGGACGAGGTCGCCCCCGCCCGGGGCTCCTCCGGCGAGGATAGCTCGTAGCCGATGACCGCTCCCGCCACGGGGAGGAGCAAGGTCAGGGCGTAGGTCGCCTTGGCGGCGCTGCTGTCGCTCCCGGCGCGAATGAGGCCGTAGATGCCGTAACCGACCCCGAGCCCCGCGACGCTGCTCAGCCAGCTGACGATGAAGCTCCCCTGACGCCCGAGGAGCTTCCCGGTGAGGGAGACACCGATGGGCGCGCCGACCGACACGCCGACCGCGGCGCCGACCTGGGCCGCCGAGCGCCGCGTGGCGTCGTCGGTGTTCAGGGTGCCGTCGATGACCAGGGCCGCGGCCCCACCGAGGAGGGCGCCGCCGACGATGCCGCCTCCGGTCTCGGCCCCGATGCGGAGGAGCGGGGGGACCGGCTGAGTCGCCGCCGGCGGAGCGGACTCGGCGCGGACGGAGAGCGAGGCGAGGAGGGCGACGGCGGTGCAGCAGGCGCGGGTCAGCGGGTTCACCGGGGACGGGCTGCGCGGGCGTCCGGTCCGGCCGGTCACCGGGTCGCCGACGAGGGGCAGAGCATCCTGGCACACGTGGTAAAGCGCCTGCCACCATGGATGCCCCTCCCGACCCAGACCCGCTCCGCGCCCGCCTCGACGCGCTGGAGCGGCAGGCCGAGCTCGGCGGTGGAGCCGAGCGCATCACCAAGCAGCACGAGGCGGGCAAGCTCACCGCCCGCGAGCGGCTGGATCTCCTGCTCGACCCCGGCACCTTCGCCGAGCTGGACAAGTTCGTCATGCACCGCAGCGGAGAGTTCGGGATGGGCGACCGCCGGATCCCCGGCGACGGCGTGGTGACCGGCTTCGGGCGGGTGGACGGCCGCCAGGTCTTCGTCTTCGCCCAGGACTTCACCGTCTTCGGCGGGTCGCTCTCCGGCGCGTACGCCCAGAAGATCTGCAAGGTGATGGATCTGGCCACCCGGGTGGGGGCACCGATCATCGGCCTGAACGACTCGGGCGGTGCGCGCATCCAGGAGGGGGTGGAGAGCCTCGCTGGCTACGCGGACATCTTCCTCCGCAACACGCTGGCCTCGGGCGTGGTGCCGCAGATCTCGCTCATCCTCGGGCCCTGCGCGGGGGGAGCGGTGTACTCGCCAGCCATCACCGACTTCATCGTGATGACCAAGGACACCAGCTACATGTTCATCACCGGCCCCGAGGTCATCAAGACGGTGACCCACGAGGAGGTGACCAAGGAGGACCTCGGCGGCGCCCTGGCGCACAACCAGAAGTCCGGGGTCGCGCACTTCGCCGCGGAGAACGAGCAAGCCAGCATCCTGCTCACCCGCGAGCTCCTCTCCTACCTGCCCTCGAACAACGCCGAGGATCCGCCGGTCGTCCCCTGCGAGGACGAGGCGTTCCGCGTCGAGGAGTCCCTCCGCACGCTGGTCCCGCCGAACCCCAACAAGCCCTACGACATCAAGGAGGTCGTCCGGGCAGTGGTCGACCAGCACCACTTCTTCGAGGTGCACGAGCACTACGCCCGCAACATCGTGGTCGGCTTCGCCCGGCTGAACGGCCGCGCGGTGGGAATCGTCGCCAACCAGCCGGCGGTGCTGGCCGGCGTGCTGGACATCTCGGCGAGCGTGAAGGGCGCGCGCTTCGTGCGCTTCTGCGACTGCTTCAACATCCCCCTCGTCACGTTCGTCGACGTGCCCGGCTTCCTGCCCGGGACCGCGCAGGAGTGGGGCGGGATCATCACCCACGGCGCGAAGCTGCTCTTCGCCTTCGCCGAGGCCACGGTGCCCAAGGTGACGGTCATCACGCGGAAGGCCTACGGCGGTGCCTACGACGTCATGGCGAGCAAGCACATCCGCGCGGACTTGAACTACGCCTGGCCCACCGCGGAGATCGCGGTGATGGGGCCCGAGGGAGCCGTGAACATCATCTTTCGCAACGAGCTGGCAAAGGCAGCGGACCCGGCGGCGGAGCGCGCCCGGCTGGTGGCCGAATACCGGGAGAAGTTCGCGAATCCCTTCAAGGCGGCCGAGCTCGGGTACATCGACGAGGTGATCCGCCCCGAGCAGACGCGGGAGAAGCTGGTCCGGGCGCTGGAGATGCTCAAGGACAAGCGCCAGGAGAACCCCTCGCGAAAGCACGGGAACATCCCGCTCTAGAGGCAGCGGCGGTTCCGTGCATGTGTGACAACGTCACACGCTGTCGCGCCGGACCCACCACGGGTCGCCGCTCGATCGTCGGGGGTCGAAAAGGACTTGCTGCAGGTACGTAGTCGTGTGTCTCATGGAGCTGCTGCAGGCCTGTAGCTCCAGGGGGAACACATGCACTGCAAGGAAAGGCTCCGGATCGCCGCGCTCTGCAGCTCGATTCTCCTCGCGGGCTGCGGCCAGGGAACGGCAGTCAACGCCGGCCAGTATTCGGACCGGCAGATCCTCGAGGGCGTCGTGTTCGGAGCGGGCCCCGTGGCGAGCCTGATACCCGAGGCGCGCGACCATCTTTCGCCGGAGCTCTACGCACAGAGTTCCGGCGAGCTGAGCGCGATGGCCGATGCACGGGCGAACGTCATCGATGCACTCGAGAGCAGGCACCCCGGTTTCGCGTCCGAGTTCGCGGGCGCCGCCCGGAGCGGAAACCCGGCTCAGGTCCAGGCCGCGCTCCAGCGCGTGATCGCCGAAGTCGGATCGACCTCGGCCGCCGACCGCAGCCTCAACCTCCCCGCCGCCGACCGCAGCCTCAACCTCCCCGCCGCCGATCGCAGCCTCAACCTCCCCGCCGCAGACCGTAGCCTCAACCTCCCCGCCGCCGACCGCAGCCTCAACCTTCCCGCCGCTGACCGCAGCCTCAACCTTCCCGCTGCCGACCGCAGCCTCAACCTTCCCGCTGCCGACCGCAGCCTCAACCTTCCCGCTGCCGACCGCAGCCTCAACCTTCCCGCGGCCGACCGCAGCCTCAACCTCCCCGCCGCCGACCGCAGCCTCAACCTTCCCGCTGCCGACCGCAGCCTCAACCTCCCCGCCGCCGACCGCAGCCTCAACCTTCCCTTCTCTCAGGCGCAGCCGGGGTGGAACCTCCTCACGAGCCATCTCTTCCAGGAGCAGCTCTCCCGGTCGGTCGCCGTCGCGCTCGCGCATCCGGAGTGAGATGAAGCCACGCGTCGCGGCGCGGTTCGCGGCGGCCGGGATCGTCACCCTGGTCTGCTTCGCCTCGCTCGACTCGCCATTCCGCCCTTCCGCGGCGTCCGGGCTGAGGATCCAGACCATCGCTCCTCAGGCCTGGGGCTTCTTCACCTCGGCCCGGGACGATCAGGTCGAGGTCTTCCGACTGCGCGACGGCCAGTGGA
>DATJVY010000143.1:0-14784 GCA_035501615.1 Myxococcaceae bacterium | reverse complement strand
CGGTCAGGTCCGCCCAGGTGAGACAGTGTGCGGGCCACGGCGTATGCTCGCGCGCCCGCGACCCTCCCCGGAGGTCGAGATGACCCTCTCCCGCCGCGCGTTCCTCGCCACCCAGGGGGCCGCCGCCGGCGCTCTCCTGATCCCCGGAAGGCTCCTCGCCGCCCTCGAGGCCGCCACCCCGCCCGCCCCGAAGCTCGACGACTGGGCCAAGGTCCGCGGTCAGTTCCGCCTCTCGCCGGACTACCTCCACTTCGCCGGGTTCTTCATCGCCACGCACCCCGCTCCGGTGCGCGACGCCATCGAGTCCTGGCGCAAGGCCATCGACGACAACCCGTTCCTGGTCGTCGACCAGGGTCTCTTCGAGGACGAGGCGAGGAACGTCCAGAGCCGGGTCCGCGAGGCCGCCGCGGCCTACCTCGGGGGGAAGCCCGACGAGGTGTGCCTCACCCCGAACACCACCACGAGCCTCGCCCTCGTCTATCACGGGCTCCCGCTCAAGCCCGGGCAGGAGGTCCTGACCACGGAGCACGACCACGTCGTGCATCACACCTCCATCCAGTTCGCCACCGAGCGCACCGGGGCCACCTTCCGGAAGATTCCCCTCTTCGCCGATTCCGCGAAGGCATCCGTCGACGAGATCGTCGGACGCATCCGGTCTGCCGTTCGCCCGGCTACCCGGGTGGTGGGCGTCACCTGGGTGCACTCTCAGTCGGGCCTCCGGCTGCCCATCCGCGCCATCTCCGGCGCCCTGGCGGAGCTCAACCAGAAGCGCGATCCGCAGGACCGGATCGTCCTGGTCGTCGACGGGGTTCACGGCCTCGGGTGCGTCGACGAGACCGTTGCCGAGCTCGGCGCGGACTACTTCTGCGCCGGCACCCACAAGTGGATCTTCGCCCCGCGGGGCACGGGCCTGGTCTGGGCTCGCCCCGACGGGTGGGCGCGCCTCCGGCCGCTCATCCCCTCGTTCTCGGACCACGAGCCGTACCTCGCCTGGACGGAGAACCGGCCGGTGAAGGGATCCACCAACGCCAGGCGGATGACGCCCGGAGGGTTCCAGGCCTACGAGCATCAGTGGGCGGTCGCAGCCGCCTTCAAAATGCACCAGGCGATGGGCCGGGCCCGCGTCGCGGCCCGCATCGCCGAGCTCAACGGCCGCATCAAGGACGGGCTCGCCGCCATGCGCGGCGTCCGGCTCCACACCCCGCGGGACCCGGCGCTCTCCGCCGGCATCTGCTGCTTCGAGGTGGACGGCAAGAAGCCCGGCCAGGTCGTGAAGGCGCTGCTCGACAAGAAGGTCATCGGCAGCACCAGCCCGTACGCCAACGTCTACGCCCGCCTGTCGGCCGGCATCTTCAACACCGAGGCAGAGGTCGACCAGGCCCTGGGAGCGCTGCGGACCAGCATCGCTTGACGGCCCATTCCGGGAATCTTCACGATTCCTTGCTGGCGTGACGAGCCGCCGCCGTTACAGGCTCGGCGCTCAACCGTGGAGGAGGACTCCCGATGAAGCTCGTGATCAACGGCCGGGAACGCGAGGTCGACGCTCCTGCTGACATGCCGCTCCTGTGGGTGCTTCGCGACGTCCTCGGCTACACCGGGACGAAGTTCGGATGCGGCATGGCCCAGTGCGGCGCGTGCACCGTCCACCTCGACGGGAAGGCGGTCCGGGCCTGCGTCACGCCCGTGTCTGCCGTCGGGAGCCGCGCGGTCACCACGATCGAGGGGCTCTCCCCCGACGGCTCGCACCCGGTGCAGCGCGCCTGGGCGGAGATCGACGTCGTCCAGTGCGGCTACTGCCAGTCGGGGCAGATCATGAGCGCCGCTGCGCTCCTGGCCACGACCCCGAGGCCGACCGACGCCGACATCGACTCCGCCCTCGCCGGCAACATCTGCCGCTGCGGCGCCTACCAGCGCATCCGGGCCGCGGTGCACCGCGCCGCCGAGCTCAAGGGAGGGGCGTAGCCATGACCGCCATCTCGCGGCGCGACTTCCTGTCTGCCTCCGGCACGGGTCTGGTCATCGCCTTCTTCATCCCCGGCCGCGCCGAGGCCCTCCTGGCCGGAGCAGCGAAGAAGCCGAAGCCGCTGCCGCCGCCGAACGCCTTCCTCCGCATCGGCACCGACGACTCGGTGACGGTGCTCCTCGCTCACTCGGAGATGGGCCAGGGCATCTGGACCACCCTGCCCCTCCTGGTCGCCGAGGAGCTGGGGTGCGACTGGTCGAAGATCCGCGCCGAGCACGCTCCGGCGGCGCCGGTCTACGCCCACACCGGGTTCGGGATGCAGATGACCGGCGGATCGACCAGTACCTGGTCGGAGTACGACCGGTACCGCACCGTGGGGGCGCTCGCCCGCGAGCTCCTCGTCCGCGCCGCCGCCCAGGAGTGGAAGACCGACGCCGCCAAGCTCAGGGTCGAGAACGGATACGTCATCGGGGGGAGCCGGCGCGCCTCCTTCGGACACCTCGCCGCCCGCGCGGCCATGCTGCCCACCCCGACCAAGGTCACCCTCAAGTCGCCGGAGAAGTGGAAGCTGCTCGGAAAGCCGATGCGGCGCCTCGACACCCCGGAGAAGATCACCGGCCGGGCGGTGTTCGGCATGGACGTGCAGTTCCCCGGCCTTCGCACGGCCCTGGTCGCCCGGTCCCCGGTCTTCGGCGGAACCCTCCGGTCCTTCGACGCCAGCGCGGCCAGGAAGGTCCCCGGGGTGGAGCAGGTGGTCCAGGTGCCGAGCGGCGTCGCGGTGGTGGCCACCAACGCCTGGTCGGCGCGGCTCGGACGCGAAGCCCTCCGGACCGACTGGGACCTCGGCCCCGGCGCCGGCATGGACACCGAGAAGATGCGGGCCGAGGCCCAGGCCATGTCCAGGACCGACGGAGCGGTCGCGCTGTCGAAGGGCGACGTCGATGCGAGCCTGGGCAAGGGCGCGAAGCGGCTCGCCGCGGACTACGAGGTCCCCTACCTCGCCCACGCTCCGATGGAGCCGCTCAACTGCACCGTCAAGCGCGAGGGCGACCGGTGCGACGTCTGGGTCGGCACCCAGTTCCAGACCATGGACCAGCAGGTCGTCGCCGGCATCATGGGTCTGAAGCCCGAGCAGGTCGCCATCCACACCATGTTCCTCGGCGGTGGGTTCGGCCGCCGGGCCACCCCCACGGCCGACTTCGCCCGCGAGGCAGCCGAGGTGGCCAAGGCTGCCCAGGTCCCGGTCAAGGTGATGTGGACCCGCGAGGACGACATCCGCGGCGGCTACTACCGCCCCGCGTACCACCACCACGTCGAGGCCGCGCTCGACGCCAAGGGCCGACCCGTCGCCTGGAAGCACACCGTCGTCGGCCAGTCGATCCTCGCCGGGACGCCGTTCGAGCCGATGATGGTCAAGAACGGCATCGACGAGACCTCGGTCGAGGGAATCGTCGACTCTCCCTATCTCGCCGGCGTGGCCGCCCGGAAGGTGATGCTCCACTCGCCGCGGCGTCCCATCCCGGTGCTCTGGTGGCGGTCGGTGGGCAACAGCCACACCGCCTTCGTCGTGGAGTCGATGCTCGACGAGCTCGCCCACGCCGCCGGAAAGGATCCGCTCGCGTTCCGGCTGGCGCTGCTCAAGGGATCGGCCCGCCACGCGAGGCTCCTCCAGACCGTCGCCGAGAAGGCCGACTGGGGCCACGCTCCATCGGGCCGGGCGATGGGCCTCGCCCTGCACGAGTCGTTCGGGAGCATCATCGCCCAGGTGGCCGAGGTGTCGGTCGAGGGGATGAGCGAAATCCGGGTCCACCGGGTCGTCTGCGCGGTCGACTGCGGCCAGGCGATCAACCCCCTGGGGGTCGAGGCCCAGATCCAGGGCGCCGTCGCCTTCGGGCTGGGCGCGGCGTTGCACAGCAAGCTCACCTTTCGCGACGGGCGCGTCGAGCAGAGCAACTTCCACGACTACCAGGTCCTCCGGATCGACGAGATGCCGAAGGTGGAGGTCCACATCGTCAAGAGCGGCGCGAAGATGGGCGGCATCGGCGAGCCCGGGACGGCGCCCATCGCGCCCGCGGTGAGCAACGCGGTGTTCGCGCTCACCGGCAAGCGGCTCCGCGCCCTTCCCCTCGAGCTGGCCTGATCATGACGCCCAGCATCCGCACCCGATTCGTCGTCGTCGTCGCCCTCGGTTCGGCCGTGGCGCTGGCCGGCTGCTCGCACGGCTCGAGCGAGGTGCCCGCCCCGAGCCCCACCGCGGCCTCAGCCGCCCCGGCGTCCGACGCGCTCGCCGCGTTCGAGACCGTCCGGAGCGTTCTCCAGGACCCGCGCTGCCAGAACTGCCACCCCCCCGGGGACCAGCCACTCCAGGGCGACGACGGCCACCTCCATACGATGAGCGTCGAGCGTGGACCGGACGGCCACGGTCTTCCCGGCGCCCAGTGCAGCACGTGCCACGGGAAGGCCAATCCACCGGACAGCTACGGCGCGCACCAGCCGCCCGGCGTCTCGACCGACTGGCGCCTCCCCGGACCGGACATGACGCTGGTCTTCGTCGGCAGGAGCCCGCACGAGCTCTGCGAGCAGCTGAAGGATCCGACCCGAAATGGGGCTCTCACGCTGCCGGCGCTCATCAAGCACGTGAGCACCGACCCGCTCGTGCTGTGGGCGTGGAACCCCGGCTTCGGGCGGAAGCCCGTCGCGGTGCCGCATGCCGACTTCGTGGCCGCGTTCACGCGGTGGGCGAACGCAGCTGCACCCTGCCCGCCGGAAGGCTCGGCTTCAGGCCACGCCGAGGCCTCGCTCGGCACGGTCCGGTGAGGCTCGACGGGCGCGTCTGGCCGGCGTCGCCTTCGAGCGCATCGAACCGCCCGCTCCGGGCTAGGCTCCGCCGCCCATGACCATCTACGCGGTGGTGCTGGCTCTCATCGTCCTCGCCCTGCTCTCGGTCAGCGTGAGCCAGGTCCGGAAGACCAAGACCAAGGCCGACTACCTCGTCGCTGGACGCACCCTCCCCTGGTACGTCCTGGTCTTCACCCTGCTCTGCTCGTGGATCGGCTCGGGCTCGCTCTTTGCCGGCGCCGAGAACGCGTTCCACAACGGGTTCGCGGCGCTCTGGCAGCCGGCCGGGGGCTGGTGCGGGCTGCTGGTCATCTACTTCATCGCCCCGCGCGCCCGGAAGTTCGCCCAGTACACCATCCCCGACCTGCTGGAGACCCGATACGACGTGCGAGCGCGCGTGCTCGGGGCCATCGCGATCCTCTTCGCCTTCACCGCGATCGCCTCGTACCAGTTCAAGGGCGGGGGCGACATCCTGCACATCATCTTCCCCGGGCTGGACGTCGCCGCGCGGGACATCTTCGGGATCGCCGCCGGCAAGGAGCACGCCCTGGGAATGGTGATCATCGCAACCTTCGTGGTGGTCTTCACCGGGCTCGCCGGCATGGCCTCGGTGGCCTACATGGACGTGGTCATCGGGAGCCTCACCGCCTTCGCGGCGATCCTCTCGGTCCCCTTCCTCCTCGCGCGGCTGGGAGGCTGGAGCGGGTTCCAGGCGGCGCTCCCCCCCCAGTACTTCCAGCTGTTCGGACGGTTCGGCGGAGCCGGAGGCGGGCTCGTCCGGGCGATGGAGCTGCTCGTGCCGACGATGCTGCTCCTGCTCGGGAACCAGAGCATCTACCAGAAGTTCTTCAGCGCGAAGACCGAGCGCGACGCACGCCTCTCCGTCCTCGGCTGGCTCGGGGGCACCGTGCTCCTCGAGATCCTCATCGTGGGCATCGCCGTCCTCGGGGCCGCCCTGTTCCTCCACGTGCCGGGGGTGAAGGCCCGGGAGATCATCCCCTACACCGCCCGGAACGGCATGCCCTCGCTGGTGGGGGCGATCCTGGTCGGGGCGATCTTCGCCAAGGTCATCTCCACCGCGAACAACTACCTGTTCTCGCCGGCGACGAACCTGGTCAACGACGTGTACATCCGGTTCATCAATCCCCGGGCGTCCGACCGCAGCGTGCTGCGGGTCTCGCGGATCCTGATCGCCTTCCTGGGGCTCTTCGCCCTGCTCCAGGGCACGGTGAGCGAGTCGATCCTCAAGATGTCGCTCTACGCGTACACGGTGTACTCGGCGGCCATCACCCCGGTGGTGCTCTCGGCGTTCTTCTGGCGGCGCGCGACCGCCGCCGGAGCGGTGGTGTGCATCCTCGCCGGCACGGCCATCACCGTCTTCTGGAACCTGCAGCAGCTGGCGCTCGAGGCGCACCGCGCGACGCTCCTGCCGGCCGGCTGGCTCGCCCGGGACGCGATCTTCCCGGCGCTCCTGGTCTCGGTCGCCTCGCTGGCGGCGGTGAGCCTGCTGACTCCGGCTCCGGCCCCGGAGAAGTGGCAGCCGTTCGCCGCGGCCGAGAGCTGAGCGCTCCGTCCTAGAGCTTGGCCAGCATCCCCGCGAGCGCCTGCTCCAGGGTCTCCTTGCCCCGGACCACCGACTCCGGATGCTCCCAGCGCACGCGCCCCGAGGCGAGGCCCTGGTACATCGCCTGGTACATCCCCGCCGCCTCGGGCGAGAACCCCATCCCGGTGAACGCCTCGGCGACCTGATCCAGCGGCTCGACGATGGGCTCGACCTCGGTCTCCAGCAGCTTGGTCAGCACCCGGGCCACGTCCGCCGGGCTCACATCCTCTGGACCGGCGAGCTCCACCACCCGGTGGGCCTTGGGGTGCTCGAGGATCAGCTGCGACGCCGTGTGCCCGATGTCGTGCGCGGCCACCTGGGGCCACTTGAAGTCGGCGGGGAGGAAGCTGTTGAGCAGCCCCTCCTTCGCGTCGGGGAGCGCCGGGGCCCAGTTCTCCATGAAGTAGCAGGCCCGGAGGAAGGTGACCGGCGTCTTCAGGGTCCGCAGCTCCTGCTCGGCGTCGTGGAGCAGGACGATCGGCCCGGTCCCGTCGGCGTGCTGGGCGCCGATCGAGGAGAGGAACACGACGTGCTTCACGTCCGTCCCGCCGATGGACTGGACCATCGCGTCGATCATCTTCTTCGCCCTCCCGCGGATGCCGGTGGTGTTCGGCGGGAACGGGGGGAGGAGGAAGTACGCGGCCTCGGTTCCCCGGAGCGCGTTGAGAAGATCATGCGAGCTGGACAGCTCGGCCTGGGCCACGTGCGCCCCGCGCTTCTTCCAGCGCTCGGCCTTGTGCGGATCCCGTACCAGCACCCGGAGCTTGCGGCCACTGTCCAGCAGCGTCTGGGCCACCACCGACCCGGTGTGCCCGGTCACCCCGGCGACCAAGTACTCGGCCATGCTCGGACCTCCTCGCCTGCCTTCCTATAGCTCGGCCCGCGGCGGGCAGGAGCGCGGAATCTGCCTCAGACGCGCGCCGGGGTCGGGAGCAGGACGACCTTGCGCGTCGACCCCGCGGCCACCTGCCCGTAGGCGCGGGCCGCCAGCTCGAGCGGGTAGGCCTGGATGGAAGGGTGCGGCCGGAACCGGCCCGACTCGACGAGCGGCCGGAGCTGGTCGAGCACCCGGGCTCCTCGCACGGCGTCGATGGCCCCGGTGTCGATCCCGTGCAGGTGGAGCCGGCGGCGGTAGAGGTCGAAGAGGTCGAGCGACGCCTCCCGCCCGGCGGCCGCGGAGTAGATGCAGAGGCGGCCTTCCTTGGCGAGGCTGTCCAGGAGCGGCCTGAAGACCGGTCCCCCCACGCCGTTCAGCCCCACGTCCACGCCGTGACCGCCGGTGGCGTTCCGGGCCACGGCGGGCAGATCGCCGAGGTCGGAGCGCGCGACCGCTGCGACCCGGCTGCGGTCCAGCTGCGCCGCCTCCGTCGCATCCTTGACCAGGGCGATCACCCTGGCCCCGCGGGCCGCCGCGAGCTCCACCGCCCCCCAGCCCACCGCCCCCGCGGCGCCCGCGACCGCGACCCAGTCTCCCGGCTGCACCTTCGCCGTGTCGACCAGGCAGGTCCACGCCGTCAGCGCGGCCACGCCCACCGCGGCGGCCTGCTCCGGCGTCAGGTTCCTCGGGCGCTCGGACACCGCCTCGACCGGGAGGACGAGGAGCTCGGCGTGCGTCCCGTCACGGGTGATTCCGAGATCGCCGCCGGTGCCCCAGACCTCGCGCCCCTTCAGCCCCGGCGGCCCGTCGACCACCCGGCCGGCGAAGTCCCTTCCGAGGACCCGGGGGAGCACGGCCTGGGGGAACCGCCCCTCGACGCTGACCACGTCGCTCGGGTTGACGCCGGCGGCCTCGACCTGGACGAGGACCTCGCCCGGCCCAGGCCTGGGGGCGGGGATGTCGACGGTCCGGAGCGTCCCCGGCGGGCCGTGCGCCATGATGTGGAGCGCCCTCATGGGGACCGTGTCTTGCCACGCCGACCCGCCCCGGCACAGCCGCGGAGCCATGCGTTTCTCGACCGGACCGTGACGCAATCCAGCTGCGATGCTCGGGCCGCTGGTCTATGCCGTCCCGAATGCGCCGAGCCCTGAAGATCGTCGGTCTTCTCCTCGCAGCGGTCCTGGTGCTGATCGCCGCCCTTCTCCTCTACGTCCAGATCGACGGCATCCCGCGCTACCCGGTCAAGAAGGTCGAGTTCCGCGCCGAGCCGACGGCGGAACGGATCGAGCGTGGCCGGAAGCTGGCCGGCCTCCTCTGCGCCGGCTGCCACATGGACCCGACGACCCGGGTCCTCACCGGCAAGCACATGTCCGACGCTCCGAAGCAGTTCGGCGAGCTCTATGCCCCCAACATCACCCGCAGCGCCCGCAAGGGCATCGGGAGCTGGACCGACGGAGAGCTGGCCTACCTCCTCCGCACCGGGATCAAGCGCACCGGTCAGTACGCGCCGCCGTGGATGGTCAAGCTCCCCCATCTCTCCGACGAGGACCTCGCGTCGATCATCGCCTTCCTCCGCTCGGACGATCCGATGGTCGAGGCCTCCGATCGCGACCCGCCCGGCGTCACCCAGCCGTCATTCCTCTCCAAGCTCCTCGCCCACGTCGCCTTCAAGCCGCTCCCCTACCCCGACCACGTCATCACCGCCCCGCCGCTCACCGATCGCGTCGCCCACGGGCGCTATCTGGTGTTCGGCCTGGACTGCTACGGATGCCACTCGGCGGACTTCAAGACGATGAACGTCGGGGAGCCCGAGAAGTCCGAGGGCTACCTGGGAGGCGGGAACGCCGTCCTCGATCTGGGTGGCCACCCGATCCTCTCCGCCAACATCACCCCCGACATCGAGACGGGGATCGGCCGCTGGTCCGAGCACGACTTCGTCGCCACCGTGCGGACGGGGTTCCGTCCCGACCGGAGGCTGCTCCGCTACCCCATGCTCCCCCTCTCCGCCCTGAGCGACGAGGAGCTGGGCGCGATCCACGCCTACCTCCGGACGGTGCCGCCCCTCCGCCACGCCGTCGAGAGGAACTTCCCCCCTCCGCCGCCGGCACCGGGCTCCCCCGCCCTCGCGGACGGCAAGCAGCTCTACGAGCGGTACGGCTGCGTCTCCTGCCACGGGAACGACGGCGTGGGGATCGCCGACCTCCGCCAGGCGAGCGAGCACTACCCCAGCCGCGAAGCGCTCCAGCTGTGGATCCAGGACGCGCCGAGCATCAAGCCCGGCACCAAGATGCCCGGCTGGAGGAACGTCATCCGCGAGGAGGACTACGGCCCTCTGCTGGACCACGTCCTGCGGCTCGGGAAGAGCGGGGGCTGATCGCCGGCGGCTTCACCGGCACACGTACTTCCGCGGCTCCACCCGCCGGCACAGGTCCGGCGGACCCTCCTCCTCCCAGAGGTCGACCATCCCCATCCGTTCGGCGGCGTCGGAGAAGCCGGGCAGCGTCCGGGCCGCGCGGCCCAGCGGCCACCACAGCGTGGGCATCGCCAGCGAGTCGTTGCCGGTGGCTCCCCGGGCGAGCAGCTGCAGCGCCTCGACCGGCTTCCCGAGGCGGATCAGCGCGTACGGCACCGCCCCGCTGATCACCGTGGGCCGGGTCGCGAGATAGGCGTCGATCAGGCTCAGTGCCCGATCGTGGGCCTGCTTGTCTCCGAGCGCTCCGCGCGCGATCGCGTCGATGGCACCGGGCGGCAGGTCGAACGCCAGCGGGGTGAGGCCCGCGACGAGCTGGGTCACCGCCTCCTCCCGATGACCCCGCGCCTCCGCGAGGTAGGAGAGCGCGATCCCCGCGTGCGTCAGGCCGGCGTCACGCGCGCGCAGGGCCAGCCGCTCCGCGGCGTCGAGGTCGCCGGCGGCGAAGGAGGTCATGGCGCGCCAGTTCAGCGCGTTGCCGTACATCGGGTCGATGATCAGCACCCTGTCCAGGACCTGGTTCGCCCGCTGGATGTAGCCCGCGGAGACCAGGTTCGCGGCGAACCAGAAGTTCGACGTGACGTCCTCGGGCTCGAGCTCCAGCGCGCGCCGGAACTCGGGCCCGGCCTCGACCAGCCGCCGGCGCGCCCAGAAGGAGAGCCCGAGCACGGCATGAGGCTCGGCCAGGGAGGAATCGATCTCGATGGCGCGGTGGGCGGTCTGCTCGGCCGAGCCCAGCGCGGAGCGGAAGTCGCTCGGCCGGTAGATGGGGGTCAGGACCCAGAGGGTCGCCAGCCGTGACCACGCGCGCGCGAAGCCCGGGTCGAGGTGCACCGCCTGCTCGAGCTGCGCGATCCCCTCGGGGAACCGCGCGCCGTCCCGCCGGTTGAAGAATGCCGTCGCCTGGAGGTACAGCGCGTAGGCCTCCGGATTGCTCGTGGCCACCGGGACCAGCCGGTTCTGCTGATCGCCCTGGAGGACGACCTTCAGCTCGTCGGTGATGGAGCGGGCGATCTTCTCCTGGAGGTCGAAGACGTTCGTCAGATCGCCCTCGAAGGTCTTCGACCAGCGGTGGAAGCCGTCCGCCACCTGGATGAGCTGGGCGGTGATCCGCACCCGGTTCCCCTGCTTCCGGACCGAGCCCTCGACGATGTTGGCCACCCCCAGCGTCTCGCCGATGGTGCGGAGGTCCTCGTTCTTGCCCTTGAAGTGGAAGGACGACGTGCGCCCGGCGACCTTGAGCCCCTTCACCCGAGCCAGAGCATCGAGGAGCTCCTCGGTGATGCCGTCGGAGAAGTACTCCTGCTCCTTGTCCGAGCTGAGATTCACGAAGGGCAGCACTGCGATGGAGGGTGTCGCTCCGGGACTCGCCCGGGAGACGGGCTCCGCGGTGGCGGGCGCGGCCTTCCGGTGCGACGCCGAGAGAACGAGAACGCCAGCTACCGCGAGGAGGCCGGCGGCTGCCACGGAGCCGACCCACCACCCGCGGTGCGAGCCCGCGGGAGCCGTGCCAGCGGTGACCGTGGTGGTGGTCGTCGGCGCACGCAGCACGTCGAGGTGGAAGGCCAGGTCCCGGGCGGACTGGAAGCGCTGCCCGGGATCCTTCTCCAGGCATCGCCGGACGACCTGCACCACGGCGGGTGGAACCGTCGCCGGCAGCGGCTCGGGCTCGTTGTGGAGCACCGCGTACCCGCTCTCCACCGCCGAGGCCCCGGGGAAGGCGCGGCGCCCGGCGAGGAGCTCGTAGAGGACCGCCCCCAGGCTGAAGAGATCGGTCCGGGCGTCGACCGGATCCCCCCGGACCTGCTCCGGGGACATGTACCCCGGTGTCCCGATGACCAGGCCGGTGACGGTCTTCCCGCCTCCCGAGGCCATGGTCTCCTGGAGCAGATCGCGCGAGCCGGTATCGGCCTGGGCCTGCGGATCCTGGGCCGAGGCGATGACCTTGGCGATGCCGAAGTCGAGCAGCTTCACGTGCCCGTCGCGGGTCACCAGCACGTTCTCGGGCTTCAGATCGCGGTGAACGATGCCGCGCTCGTGCGCCGCCGCCAGCCCCTGTGCCATGTGCGTCGCCCAGTCCAGCGCAGTGGGCAGCGGCACCGGGCCCTTGCCCATCCGTGTCCGGAGCGTCTCGCCCTGGAGCAGCTCGGTGACGAAGTACGGCTTGCCGTCGTGGAGCCCCACATCGTGGAGGGCGACCACGTTGGGGTGGTTGACCGAGCCCACCAGCCGGGCCTCGCGCTCGAAGCGCTCGACGAAGCCGCCGTCCGCGCCGAGGGCCTCGGAGACGACCTTGACGGCGACCTCGCGCCCCAGCCGGGTGTCCCGGGCCCGGTAGACCTCGGCCATCCCGCCCGCCCCGAGAAGGGCGACGACCTCGTATGGCCCCACCCGGACCCCGGCCGCCAAGCGCATGGGCACGGACCTTACACCCTCACCCGGTCATCGAGACCGGGAGTCCCCCTGGGGCCGGCTGGCCCCGGCCACCCTGGGAGGACGGAGGCGAGATCGCTCAGTGCCCGCGGATGCGGGCGACGATCTCGTCCGAGACTTGCTTCGGCACCGCCGCGTAGTGGCTGAACTGCATGGTGTACGTCGCGCGGCCCTGGGTCCGGCTGCGCAGATCCGTTGCGTAGCCGAACATCGTCGCCAGCGGCACCTGTCCCTGGATGTGCTGGGCCCCGCTCTTGGGCTCCATCCCGAGGACCTTCCCCCGTCGGGCGTTCAGGTCGCCGATGACGTCGCCCATGAACTCCTCTGGCGTCACCACCTCGATGGACATGAGCGGCTCGAGCAGCACGGGTCCGGCGTCCGGCGCCCCCTCGCGAACCGCCATCGACCCGGCGATGCGGAACGACACCTCGTTCGAGTCCACGTCGTGGAAGCTGCCGTCGATCGCCTCCACCGCGACGTCCACCATCGGGTAGCCGGCGAGCGGCCCGCTGCTCATCGACTCCTCGGCCCCCTGGAACGCCGCCTCGACGAACTCCTTCGGCACCTTGCCGCCCACGATGGAGTTCTTGCTGCTGAACCCCTTCCCCGACGCGTTGGGCGAGAGACGGAGAACGATGTCCCCGTACTGTCCCCGTCCACCGGACTGCCGCACGTACCGCCCGCGCGCCTCCACCGGCTGGGTGATCGTCTCGCGGTAGGCCACCTGCGGCTTGCCGACGTTGGCCTCGACCTTGAACTCCCGCAGGAGCCGGTCCACGATGATCTCCAGATGCAGCTCGCCCATGCCGGCGATCAGCGTCTGCCCGCTCTCGGGATCGGTCCGCACCCGGAACGAGGGGTCCTCTACCGCCAGCTTCTGCAGCGACGTCCCGAGCTTCTCCTGGTCGGCCTTGGTCTTGGGCTCGATGGCGATGTCGATCACCGGCTCGGGAAACTCCATCCGCTCCAGCACGATGGGCTTGTGCTCGTCGCACAGCGTGTCGCCGGTGGTGGTCAGCTTCAGGCCCACGGCGGCGGCGATGTCCCCGGCGAGGACCTCGTCGATCTCGTCGCGCTTGTCGGCCCGCATCTGCACCAGCCGCCCGATGCGCTCCCGCTTCCTCTTGGCCGGGTTCCACGCGGCCATCCCGGTCTCCAGCCGCCCCGAGTAGACCCGGATGAAGGTCAGCGTTCCCACGAAAGGGTCGGTCATGATCTTGAAGGCCAGCGCGCTGAACGGGGCGGTGTCGCTGGTCTCGCGGGTGAGGTCTTCCCCGGTCCTCGGGTCCTTCCCGTGCACCGGAGGAATGTCCAGCGGCGAGGGCAGGAAATCCACGACCGCGTCCAGGAGGGGCTGCACGCCCTTGTGCTTGAACGCCGACCCGCACAGCACCGGGAAGACCTTCCGGCCGATGCAGCCCTTGCGGAGCGCCGCCAGCAACTCCTCCTCGCTCGGTTCCTTCCCGTCGAGATAGAGCTGCATCACGTGATCGTCCTGCTCGGCGCAGGCCTCGACGAGATGTGCCCGCGCCGCCTTCGCCGCATCCAGCAGCGCGGCCGGAATGTCCACCAACTCGAACCGGCTCCCCAGCTCGGACTCGTCGAAGGTGATGCCCTTCATCCGCACCAGGTCGATGACGCCCTGGTGCTGTTCCTCCGCTCCCCAGGGGATCTGCACCGGGACCGCGTTGGCATGCAGCTTCTCCCGGATGCTCCGGACCGACATCTCGAAGTCGGCCCCCAGCCGGTCCATCTTGTTGATGAAGCAGATGCGGGGAACGCCGTAGCGGTCCGCTTGGCGCCACACCGTCTCGCTCTGGGGCTCGACGCCGTTCGCCGCGTCGAACACCGCGATGGCCCCGTCCAGGACGCGCAGCGAGCGCTCCACCTCGATGGTGAAGTCCACGTGCCCCGGGGTGTCGATGATGTTGACGCGGTAGCGCTGGTCGCGCCGGTTCCAGAAGGCGGTGATCGCCGCCGAGGTGATGGTGATGCCGCGCTCGCGCTCCTGCACCATCCAGTCGGTGGTGGTGTTCGCGTCGTCGACGTCGCCCATCTTGTGGATGGTGCCGGTGTAGAAGAGGATCCGCTCGGTGGTGGTCGTCTTCCCCGCGTCGATGTGCGCCATGATGCCGATGTTCCGGTAGCGCTCGAGTGGGAAGTCGCGGGCCATGACCTGAGTCTCTTGCCGTACCTACAAATGACAACGGCCGGGAAGCCCGGCCGTGCGAACATCGCAACGAGGGGTGCCGCTTACCAGCGGTAGTGGGCGAAGGCCTTGTTGGCCTGCGCCATCCGGTAGAGGTCGTCCTTGCGCTTGAACGCGCCGCCCTGCTGGTTGAGGGCGTCCAGGATCTCGCCGGCCAGCTTGTCCGACATGTGCTTCTCGCGGCGGTCGCGCGCGAAGTTGACGAGCCAGCGCACGGCGAGCGTGCGGGCGCGCCGCTGCGGCACCTCGACCGGCACCTGGTAGTTCGCGCCGCCGACGCGGCGGCCGCGGACCTCCAGCACCGGCGTGACCGTCTTCACGGCCTGCTCCAGGACCTCGACCGGCGGGCGGCCGGTCTTCGCGCTGACGGTGTCGAGCGCCGAGTAGACGA
>DATJVY010000142.1:0-33366 GCA_035501615.1 Myxococcaceae bacterium | reverse complement strand
TCCCTCGTTCGCGAGGCCCTGCTCCCCTGACCCCGGGCGTCTCCCGTGACGGCGCGCTGCGCTCGCGGTAGGACGCCCTCCCGATGAGCTCCCGGCCTGCGTCGAACCGCGTCGCGCTCCGATGCGCCACGGACCCGCGCTGGCTCCCGCACGCGCTCGCTCATCTCGACGAGGTCCTCGTCGACCACGCCCACTGCGAGAAGAAGGCCGCGGCAAACGCCCTCTCGCTGCTCCAGTCCTACCCGGAGGTGCCGGGACTCCCCGGTCACATGGCGCGCCTCGCCCGCGAGGAGAGTGGGCACCTGGCCCGGGTGCTCCTGCTCCTCGAGCGTCGGGGACTGACGCTGGGCCGGGACCCCGGCGACCCCTACGCGCAGGGCCTCCAGGCCCTGGTCCGGACTCCGGCGGCACACCGGCAGATGGACCGGCTCCTCGTCGCGGCGGTCATCGAGGCCCGGAGCTGTGAGCGCCTCGCGCTGCTCGCCACCGGCCTGACCGAGCCGGACCTGCGCCGCCTCTACGGAGAGCTCGCCCGGAGCGAGCACGGCCACCAGAAGCTCTTCCTTCGCCTCGCGACCCGCGTGCACGGCGAGGCGGTCGGCCCGAGGCTGGACCAGCTGCTCGAGGCCGAGGCGTCGCTGGTACGGAAGATGCCGATCCGTGCCGCGATCCACTGAGGCCGCGACCTGCTCTCGCGCTACGGGACCGGGGGAACCGGGTGCACGCCACTCGGCGCTCGCTGGTGCGGACCGGTGGGCTCGCGGACCGGATGCGGGCCGGTTCCCGAGCCCGAGCCCTTCCTGCGCTCGCCCCAGATCCGGATGCGGTGCGTCTCCGGGAGGAAGAATGCTCCGACGATGGCCGTCATCAGAGCCACGCCGCAAGGCCAGAGCAGGCCCACGTATCGGTTGTTCGCGCCGAACGCGAGCTTGGTCGCGAGGATCGGGATCAGACCCCCGAAGATCCCATTCCCCAGATGGTAGGGAATGGAGAGGGAGATGTACCTGGAGCGCGCGGGAAACCATTCCGCGAGGAACGCCGCGATCGGTCCGTAGGTCATCGTGACGAGCACGACCTGGGCGAAGACGAGGACGGTCATCAGCACCGGGTTGAACGGGGCAGCCGCCTTGCTCATCAGGATGTAGATCGGTCCGAAGGAGATGGCGGCGAGCAGGTTCCCCGCGACGATCAACCGCTTGCGCCCCACCTGGTCCGAGAGCGCTCCGAACACGATGAACAGCGGGATCCCGCAGAGGAGAGCGACCGAGAGCACCAGCCACGCCGTCTCTCGCGGCAGACCGAGCGTCTTGGTCATGAAGAGCGTCGAGTAGAACTGCGCCGTGTACCAGATGACGCCCTGGCCCGCGGTCGCGCCAAAGAGCGCGATCACCAGCTTCTTCCAGCTCGTCGCTGCGTCGACGAGGGGCTCGGGCGAGAGGTGATGCTCCCGCCTCATCCGTTCCCAGATCGGGGTCTCGACCAGATTGGCTCGAACCCAGCCGGCGATGGCGAGGAGAAAGAACGAGAAGACGAACGGGATCCTCCAGCCTACGCGTGCGAAATCCGTCGGGCCCAGGTACTGCTGCACGCCGAGGATCGTGACCATCGAGATGAAGAGCCCGACGGTGGCCGTGGTCTGGACGAAGCTGGTGTAGTAGCCGCGCTCTCCGTCGGGCACGTTCTCGGCGACGTAGATCACCGCTCCGCCGTACTCGCCCCCGAGCGCGAAACCCTGGAGGAGCCGCATCGCCACCAAGAGGATCGGAGCCAGGACGCCGATCCGCTCGTACGAGGGCAGTAGCCCGATGACGGTGGTCGATCCGCCCATCAGGAGCAGGGTCACGAAGAACGCGCTCTTTCGCCCCTGGAGATCCCCCATGCGGCCGAAGAAGACGGCGCCCACCGGCCGGATCAGGAAGCCGGTCGCATTCGCCGCCAGGGCAACCAGCCAGCCAGTGAGCGGGTTGCTCGACGGAAAGAAGTACGGCTGCATCACCGTCAGCAACGTTGCGTAGAGGTAGAAGTCGTACCACTCGATGATCGTGCCGGTGATGATCGACGCGATCAGTGCCCGGCGCCGGCGACGATCTCGGGTGTACGTCAGCGGTGCGGGGCCGGAGACGGCGGGAGCGGTCATCGGGGCCCGCGATGTTAGCAGTCACGGCCCGGCGGTCATGCCGGACGCACCGGGACGCACACCATCCCGGGGCCCGCCGGTACGGTGCTTGGGAGGCGGCCAACGA
This sequence comes from Myxococcaceae bacterium, assembly GCA_035501615.1. Taxonomy (GTDB): domain Bacteria; phylum Myxococcota; class Myxococcia; order Myxococcales; family Myxococcaceae; genus RPRB01. Next base: position 31,123 of record DATJVY010000142.1, on the reverse strand, counting down.
CGAGGCGTCTGACACCTCGAAGCGGACGCGTCGTCGCGCCCCACGTCGCAGCTGCCGAAGGCCCAGGACGAGGGACTCCGAGGGGGCCATCTCGCGAGGTCGATGACCTGTGAATGCCGCGACGCCCCTCGACGAGGCACTCTGAGATGTCCATGACGAGGCGTCTGACACCTCGAGAGGCCCCTCCTATCGGTGACAGCTCGGGGGACCGGGCGACCGGACCCACGACGGTCCGGCCCGGCACCGACGGGGCATGACGTGGTGTCCATGACGAGGCGTCTGACACCTCGAAAGCCCAGCACCGGTCGGCGGTCCCGGGTGTCGTAAGAACGTGCCAGAAAGACCATCGCGGCGCTGCTGGCCTGCACGCCGAAGCTCCCCTCGCCGCCCGGGCCCGCGGCCACCACCCTCGTCCGCTGCGCTGCGCTTTCGCGGCGCGTCACCACGCGGGACCCTTGCTAATCCGCCGGATGAGCGCACAAGGTTCCCTCCCCATCCGTCACCGCTCGCCGGCGCGGTTTTGGGGCTCAAATCGGCTGGAGCTTTGTATTAGAGGACCCTCTCCTCAGGCATTTGTTCGGGAGATGAACTGATGGCGAACCAGATTGACGGGAGCGCGACGACCCTCACCCGCAACAAGGCCCTGCTCGACTGGGTGCGCGACTGCGCCGCCCTCGTCCAGCCGGACCGAGTGGTGTGGTGCGACGGCTCGGAGGCGGAGAGGGAACGCCTCACCAAGCACGCGGTCGACACCGGCGTCCTCATCCCGCTCAACCCCAAGAAGCGCCCTGGCTGCTACCTCCATCGCTCCAACCCGAACGACGTCGCGCGCGTCGAGCACCTCACCTTCATCTGCACGAAGACGAAGGAGCTCGCCGGCCCGACCAACAACTGGATGGCTCCCGAGGAGGCGTACGGAAAGCTGACCAAGCTCTTCCAGGGCTCGATGAAGGGCCGGACCCTGTACGTCATCCCCTACGTCATGGGGCCGATCGGCTCGCCGCTATCGAAGGTGGGCATCGAGATCACCGACAGCGTCTACGTGGTGCTCAACATGCGGATCATGACCCGCATGGGGAAGGCCGCACTGGACATGCTCGGCGACTCGGGCGACTTCAACCGCGGCCTGCACTGCACGGGAGACGTCAACCCCGAGCGCCGCTTCATCTGCCACTTCCCCCAGGACAACACCATCTGGAGCTTCGGCTCGGGATACGGGGGCAACGCGCTCCTCGGAAAGAAGTGCCTCGCCCTCCGCATCGGCAGCTGGCTCGGCAAGGACGAGGGCTGGTTCGCCGAGCACATGCTCATCCTCGGCGTGGAGAGTCCCGACGGCCAGATGACCTACGTCACCGGCGCGTTCCCCTCCGCCTGCGGGAAGACCAACTTCGCGATGATGATTCCCCCCAAGCGGTTCGAGGGGTGGAAGGTCTGGACCGTCGGCGACGACATCGCCTGGATGCGCGTGGGCAAGGACGGCCGGCTCTGGGCAGTCAACCCCGAGAACGGCTACTTCGGCGTCGCCCCGGGGACCAACTTCGCCTCCAACCCGAACGCGATGAAGACCATCGCCAGGGACACCATCTTCACCAATGTCGCCATGACCAAGGACGGCGACGTGTGGTGGGAGGGCATGGACGGCGAGGTCCCCGACGAGCTGATCGACTGGCAGGGCCGGCCGTGGAAGAAGGGCTCGACCGAGAAGGCCGCCCACCCCAACTCCCGCTTCACTGCGCCGGCGACCAACAACCCGGTGCTCTCGAAGCAGGTCAACGACCCCGAGGGCGTCCCGATCAGCGCCATCATCTTCGGCGGCCGCCGCGCCAGCACCGTGCCCCTCGTGCTGCAGAGCTTCAACTGGGCCCACGGCGTCTTCCTCGGAGCGACGCTGGGCTCGGAGACCACCGCCGCCGCCGTCGGCCAGGTCGGCGTCGTCCGCCGCGACCCGATGGCCATGCTCCCCTTCGCCGGCTACAACATGGGCGAGTACCTCCAGCACTGGCTCGACATGCAGTCGAAGATTCCGTACCCGCCCAAGCTCTTCCAGGTGAACTGGTTCCGGAAGGGCAAGGACGGCAAGTTCCTCTGGCCGGGCTTCGGCGAGAACATGCGGGTACTGAAGTGGATCGTCGACCGTGCTCACGTCCGGACCACCGGCCAGGAGACGGTGCTCGGCTGGGTGCCCAAGGCCGGCGACCTCGACCTCTCCGGCCTCAACATCAGCTCCGAACAGGTGGACGAGGCCACCAGCATCAATCCCGACGAGTGGAAGCGGGAGCTCACAAACGAGGGCGAGTTCTTCGAGATGCTCGGCAAGTCCGCCCCCGAGACGCTCCAGCTCCAGCGCAAGCTGCTCCTCTCGCGGCTGAGCTGACCGTCGTGCGCCGGCGATGAGCGAGGCCGGTCCCTGGTGGCAACGCTTCTTCGACGCCGAGTACGTCCGCCTCTGGGGCCAGGCCTTCCCCTCGGGCGACGAGGAGGCACGCTCGCTCTTCCGCATCCTCGCCCTCGCCGGGGGCGCCCACGTGCTCGATGCCGGCTGCGGCTACGGGCGCGTCTCTCTCCCCCTCGCCGTCCTCGGAGCCTCGGTCCTGGGGGTGGACCAGTCGCAGTCGCTCCTCGACGAGGCCGAGCGCCGGCGCGGTGACCTCGGTCCGGAACGTCTCCGCTACCTCCGGCACGACCTCCGGGCGCCGCTCGGCGAGTCCGGCTTCGACGTGGCGCTGAGCCTCTTCAGCTCGCTCGGCTACGGGAGTGAGGACGACGACCGTGCCATCCTCGCCACGCTGGCCGCGGCGGTGCGGCCCGGTGGACGGGTCGCCGTGGACACGATGCACCGGGACGTGCTCGCCGCGCGGCTCGCCCGCGCGGCCATCCCTGCCCACCGGCTTCCGGACGGAACGCTGATGATCGAGGAGCCGCGGTTCGATCCGGTCGCCGGTCGGGTGGAGACCACCTGGTCCTGGGCCGGTCCGGGCGGCTCGGGCCAGAAGTCGGCGTCGATCCGCGTCTACGCCATCACCGAGCTGGTCCGCCTCCTCGAGCGCGTGGGGCTCCGCCTGGAGGCCGCGCTCCATCCCGGCACGGGCACCCCGTTCAGCGCCGCCGGTCCCGCGCTCGGGGGCCGGGTGCTCCTCGTGGCGGTGCGGAGCTCCTAGAGCACTCGAAGGGAATCGCCGCCAGGGCGGAACGTTTTCGTTGTCGGCGCCGGCGGGAGCGGGCAAGCAGCTGCCCCGACGACAGACACGGGGCACCGGGAGCTGCCCCCAGCGCGGGAGAGGGGCACGAGCGTGTGGAGGCGCCGTCGGGCGAGGTGGCTGGCCGCGTTCCTCTGCGCACCCGCCGTCGCGCTCGCCCAGGCTCCCTCCCCCGCTCCGGCCGGTGGCGAGCCTTCCCCCGCGGCGGCCGCGCCCTCCGGACCCACCCTCACCCGCCCTCCTGCCCTGGACCGCTTCGTCGAGGCGCCCTACCCCCCCGCGGCCGAGGCGCAGAAGCTCGAGGGTCGGGTCGTCCTCAGCATCGACATCTCCGCCACCGGCGACGTCACCCGGGCCGAGGTGGTGGAACCGGCCGGCCACGGATTCGACGAGGCGGCCCTCGCCGCCGTCCGGCAGTTCCACTTCACCCCCGCCGAGGTCGACGGGAAGCCCGGCCCGGTCCGCATCACCTACGCCTACGACTTCGTGCTCCGCGCGCCACCGGCCCAGGCGCAGGTCCAGCAGGAGGGCCCGGTCAATCTCGCGGGACAGGTCCTGGAGCGGGGGAACCGCAAGCCCCTCGCCGGAGCGGAGGTCGCACTCCCCGCGCAAGGGATGAGCACCGTGACCGACGCCCGCGGCCAGTTCTCCTTCCGGGACGTGCCCCCGGGGGACCTCCGGGTCATCGTCACCGCCAGTGAGTTCCAGCGCTTCGAGACCACGGAGCACGTCGACCCCGGGAAGCTGACCCGCGTGACGTACCACGTGCTCCGCACCTTCTTCTCCCCGTACGAGACCGTGGTTCACGGCAACCGGGAGAAGAAGGAGGTCAGCGAGACCACCCTCTCGCTCGAGGAGATCCAGCGCATCCCTGGTACGACCGGCGACGCGCTGAAGGTCATCCAGAACCTTCCCGGCGTGGCGCGACCGCCTCTGAACGGCGGCCTGATCGTCATCCGGGGCACCAGCCCGCGCGACTCGGGCATCTTCCTCGACGGCGAGCGAATCCCCCTGCTCTTCCACTTCGGCGGGCTCACCGCGGTCTACAACAGCGACCTGCTCGAGTCGGTGGACTATCTCCCCGGCAACTTCTCCTCCTACTACGGCGGCGTCGTCGGCGGCGTCGTGGACGTGAAGAGCCGGAACCCCAAGACCGACGGCTTTCACGGCGTCCTTGAAGTCAACGCCTACAACGCCAACGTCGTCCTCGAGACGCCGATCACCGACACGCTGAGCATCGCCGGTGCCTACCGGCGCTCGTACATCGACCTGCTCCTCCCGCTGTTCCTCTCCAGCGACGCTCCCACCTTCACCGTCGCGCCGCGCTACGACGACGCGCAGCTGAAGCTGGTCTGGAAGCCGGACGCGAAGAACACCGTGCAGCTGCTCGGCCTGCACAGCCAGGACGCGCTCCAGCTGATCACCAAGAGCTCGCTCGCCGGCGACCCCACCCTCGGTCGCGACTTCGAGAACGAGACCGGGTTCAACCAGGCTCGGCTCCGGCACACCCTGGTCGACGGCCGCTGGCGGCTCGACACCATCGGCGGGTTCGATCACACCGCCGTCAACCTGAACATCGGCGGCCAGCGCGGCCTGACCTTCGGCGCCAACACCTGGGCGCTGCGGAGCACCGCCGAGCTCCGACTCGCCGACTGGCTCACCCCCGTGGGGGGAGTCGACTGGACCTATACCAGCGGCACCTTCCGCGCGGCGCTCACCCAGCCCCCGCGCGAGGGGCAGCCACCCTACTTCGGGCCGGTGCGCCAGATCCTCTACGCCGACTCTCCGTTCTGGGTGAGCCAGCTCGGCCTCTGGACCGAGTTCCGCCTCCGGCCGGCGCCCACCCTGCTGGTCATCCCCGGCGTGCGGGTGGACATCGTCACCATCCGGCTGCAGCAGACGCCCATCGTGACCGCCGACCCGCGGCTGGCGGTGCGGTGGACCGTCCTCCCGCCGCTCACCCTCAAAGCCGGCGTGGGCCTCTACCACTCGCCACCCCAGCTCCAGGCTGGCGAGGTGGACGCGACGTTCGGAAATCCCGATCTCCGCAGCCGCTACGCGCTGCAGACCAGCCTCGGCGCCGAGTGGAACATCCGCCCCGACCTCCTCTTTACCTTCGAGGCCTTCTACAACCGGCTCTGGGACATCCCCGTGACCACCGATGCGGTCGTCGAGCGTGGCGGTCAGAGGGTCCCCGAGAACCTGGTCAACCAGGGACGGGGCCGCATCTGGGGATTGGAGATCTTCCTCCGCCAGGCCTTGACCCGCCGCCTCTTCGGATGGCTGGCCTACACCTTCAGCCGGAGCGAGCGTCTCGATCACCCCGGGGACGCCTGGCGGCTGTTCGACTACGACCAGACCCACGTGCTCACCGCCATCCTCAGTTACAAGCTGGGCGCGGGCTGGGAGATCGGCGGACGCTTCCGCTACGCCACCGGCAATCCGCAGACTCCGGTGGTGGGCGCGGTGAAGGACGACCTGACCGACAGCTACGTGCCCCTGTTCGGCGCAGTGAACTCGGTCCGGCTCCCCGCCTTCGCCGAGCTCGACGTGCGGATCGACAAGGTCTGGGCGTTCGACACCTGGTCGCTCGACCTCTACCTGGACGTCCAGAACGTCACCAGCACCCGATCGGTCGAGGGCACCACCTACAACTACAACTACTCGCAGAAGGCATACTTCCAGGGCCTTCCGATCGTGCCCATCCTGGGCGTGAAGGGGACGTGGTGATGCGGCGCACGCTCTCTGCGCTGGCGCTCGGAGCAGTCGGCCTCGTGGCGACCGCGAGCTGCCAGCCGACGCTGGAGAACCAGAGCCAGCTCTTCGGTGAGGTGCGGCTGCTCGCCCTCCGCGCCGACCCACCGGAGGCGAACCTAGAGGACGGAGGACTGCCGCCGCCCATCACCTTCACCCCGCTCGCCTACCCCGACGGCGGGCTGATCTTCCGCCTCGCCCTCTGCGGGGCCGGAGATCCCTTCTCGGCGAGCTTCGATTGCCCGGGCAGCAACGGGCTCGACCTCCCGGACCTGGTCCTCGACGCCTCCCGGCCGGAGGTGCAGGCCTTCCTCGCGACGGCGGTCGGCAGCCTCGCCGCCCTCGACGGGGGGATCAACGTGGACGAGCCCGGGGTCACGCAGATCGCCATCGGCTACGAGCTGGCGCGCATCGATGCCGGGACCGACCCGGCGGACCACGAGCGCGGCATCTACCGCCTCGCGGTACGCCTCTCCGGCCCCCCCAACCACAATCCCGAGCTGCTCGACGTGACGCTCGCCGACGGAACCCCGCTGGAGGGGGCGACGTTGCCGCTCAACCAGGAGATCCACCTCTATCCCCACATCCCCGACGGCGGTCCGGGGGGAATCGAGACCTACGTCGGCCTCGACGGGGGCGTGCAGCACGAACGCTTCAGCTACAGCTGGGAAGCGACGGCGGGCGAGGTGGTGGACTTCCGCTCCGCCGAGCCCATCCCCGAGGACCCCAGCGCCACCAGCGACATCCGCTTCCGGACCCACGAGGTGGTCACGCCGGTGACCATCTACGTCGTGCTCCGGGACCTGCGCGGCGGCGTGTCCTGGAGGGTGTTCGACGCCACTCTGGGGCCGTGACGCTCGCGCGCGCCGACCGCGGCGACGTTCAGGTGGCGAGCAGGGCGATCAGCGCCGTGAGCACCATCCCCGCCGAGAGCACCAGCGTGTACAGGACGCCGAGGGCGAAGGTCTTCAGGCCGATCGCCCACCAGGGGGAGCCGTAGAAGCGGCGCAGGGCGACGACGAACCACGCCGCCGGTGCCAGCAGCCCGAGGATCGCCAGCGGCGCCAGCCGGGTGAGGCCGAGCATCAGCCCCAGGAACACCACGGTGTGCGCGTGCAGCGCGAAGATGAGGTGCTCGACGTAGGGCCGCTTCCACCAGAGCAGGCGGAGCAACCCGGCGAAGAACGGCAGCATCAGGAAGATCGCCTTCGGGAGCCGACCGATGAACTCCTCGTGCAGCCGCTGCTCGGACGGCGTCAGCTCGCGGCTGCCGACGTCCTGCGACGTTCCGGGCGGTGTCTTCAGCTGCTCGAGCTTCGTCTGGAGCCTTTGCCGGAGCCCGGGAAGGAACGGCAGGCGGATCTGCTCGCCCTGGTCCATCTTCACCACGACGATGCGCGGATGCGCGAACGAGAGCAGGGCGAAGAGCAGCACGCTCACCCAGAAGTAGAGCCGGAGCGGGCGGATGTACCGGCTCCGCTTGCCCTCGGTGTACGCCACGCTCAGTGCTCCGGGATGCCGGAGGAGCGTCCAGAGCGTTCGCCAGAGCTTTCCCTCGAGCAGGACCGCTGGACCGACCGCGTCCTTCACCAGTTGCCACAGGCTGCGGTGCTCGGGCTCGTTCCGCTGGCCGCAGGTCGCGCAGAAGGGCCCGACCATCGTCGCGCCACAGTCGAGGCAGTGAGCGGGAAGCAGCTCGCCCCGGCGCGAGTACCGCCAGGCCTCGGATTCCTCTTCTGGCCGCACGGTTTCCTGCACGGACCGCCGCCTGATCTCCGATCGGTTCGGTCGTTCCTCGCTCAGATCACGAGCGGCTTCCTCGCCACCCTGTAGAGCACCACGCCCATCAGCGTGAAGGCCGCCACGCCCAGGAGCTCGTACCCTCCTCGACCGAGGGCGCGGCTGATCGGGCCGCTGAGATCGAGCTTGGCCATCGAGGCCTCGACGGTCTCAGAGACCGAGAGCAGCGCGACCGCCACCCCGAGCAGCGTGCCACCTGCAACCAGCCCGGTGGCGAAGAGGCTGCCCGACCCCAGCTCCTCGTCGTGGGACGCCGTTCCGGTCCGTCCGCTGGTCCAGTCCACGACGGCCTTCACCATCCCTCCGCAGAAGATGGGAAGCGTGGTCGACAGCGGAAGGTACGCGCCCACCGCGAAGGAGAGCGGGGACACGCCGCATAGCTCGATGGTCAGGGCGAGAAAGACGCCCACCAGGACGAACTGCCAGTCGAGGTTGAAGGAGAGGAGCCCCCGGATCAGCGTCGCCATCAGGGTCCCCTGCGGCGCCGGGAACCGGGTGGTCCCGATCTGGTGCAGCACCGTGCCCGAGGCCGCGTCGATGGTGGGCTTGTCCAGGAGGGTGACCGTGATCCCGATGATCAGCGATGCGGCGACCACTCCGATGATCAAGCCGAGCTGCTGGTACTTCGGCGTCGCCCCCACCAGGAATCCGGTCTTGAGGTCCTGCGAGGTCGCTCCGGCGTTCGCCGCCGCGACGCAGACGATGCCGCCCACGCAGAGGGCCATCGGCTGGTACAGGTCGCCGGTCCACCCGAAGCCGATGAAGAGAAGGCAGGTGGCCATGAGGGTGGCGATGGTCATCCCCGAGACCGGGCTGCTGCTGGTGCCGATGATGCCGACGATGCGGGAAGCCACGGTCACGAAGAAGAAGCCGAAGACGATGATCAGGACCCCGAGGATCAGCCTCCCGACGAAGGTTCCGGGGATGAAGGGCAGGAAGGCCATGATCAGGACGAGGACGATGCTCCCGCCCACCGTCACCGTGAGCGGAAGGTCGTTCTCGGTCCGGCGGGCGGTGACCCCCTCGCGCCCGGCCTTCAGCGCGGCCATGCTGCTCTTGAAGCTGCTGATGATGGTGGGCAGCGTCTTCAGCAAGGTCATGAAGCCGCCCGCCGCCACCGCGCCGGCGCCGATCTGTCGGACGTAGGCGTAGTAGATGGCGGTGTTGAGCTCGGCGAAGGCATGGGTCTCCGGGTTCCAGCCGAAGCGGCCCGGCCTCATCAGATCCGGTAGGTAGCCGAGCTTGTGCAGCTGGACCGCGACGATCTGGGGATGGACCAGCGAGGCCAGCAGCGGGATGAGCCCGAGCCAGGCCAGGACGCCGCCTGCGACCAGCACCCCGGCGATGCGGGGACCGATGATGTAGCCCACCCCGAGGTACTCGGGGGTGATGCTGCCGTTCACCGTGGCCGCGGGGAAGACGCGGCTGGTGGCGCGAGTGACGTATCCCGGCGTGTCCGCGATCACCTTGAACACCTGCTGGAGCAGCGCGTAGACCACCGCGAAGCCGAGGCCGCGATACGCGGTTGCGGCGAAGCTCCCGCCCTTCTCGCCGGCGATGAGCACCTGGGCGCACGCCGTTCCCTCGGGGTACGGGAGATTCGCGTGCTCCTTGACGATGAGCGCCCGCCGCAGCGGGATCATCATCAGCACCCCGAGGATGCCGCCCAGCACCGCGAGGGTGAAGATGACCGGGTAGCTGAAGTAGGGCGCGCCCACGCTCTGCCGGGTGTGCTGATCGGCGGCGAGGAAGAGGAACCCGGGGAGGGTGAAGACCACGCCCGAGGCGATGCTCTCCCCCGCCGAGCCGATGGTCTGGACGATGTTGTTCTCGAGGATGGTGGATCCGCCGAGCTTCTTCAGGATCGAGATCGAGAGGACGGCGATGGGGATGGAGGCCGAGACGGTCAGCCCCGCCCGGAGCGCGAGGTAGACCGTGGAGGCTCCGAAGAGCAGCCCGAAGATCACCCCCACGATGATCGCCTTCGGGGTGAACTCCTTGAGCTGTGTCGCGTCGGGGACGTAGGGCTGGAACTCGCCCTCGGAGGCGGCGGAAGACGGCGGCGCAGCAGCGGCGGTGTTCGACGTCGCGGGTTCGACGGCCATCTGGGGTGAGCCTCCCTCCCTCGGAGAAGGCGGGCATTGAGGCAGGGCGCTCCCCCCCGCTGTCAAGAGCTTCTGCCAGAGGCTCCGGCGCCGCGCGTCACCGGAGGGCGCGCCACGCCGCGGATGCTCCGGGCGGTGAGGCTCGCTCCGCCGGGGAGCGGAGCCTCGATGCAGGGGAAGAGCTGGAACCCGGCGGCCTCCAGCAGCGGGCCCGTCTCGCGGGTCAGGTGGCAGTTTCCGGCGATCCGCTTCCACACCGGCTCGAGCAGCCGCTGCATTCGGTAGGTCCAGGTTCCTCCGGGAGCGGCGACGTGCTCGAGGAACAAGAGCGACCCGCCCGGACGGAGGACACGACGGATCTCGGCCATCACCCGCCCCGGGTCCTGGACCGAGCAGAGCACCAGGGTGGCGACGACCGTGTCGAAACTCGCCGCGGGGAACGGGAGGGACTCCGCTGGCAGGTCGAGGACCTCCACCCCGGGGCGATCGCCCAGCTTCCGGCGGAGCATCTCGCGCATGTGCCGGTCGGGCTCGGCGAGGACGAGGCGCGTCACGCCCTGCGGGTAGTGGTCCAGGTTGCTGCCGGTTCCGGCGCCGAGCTCGAGGACGTCGCCCCGGGCCCCGGCGAGCAGCTCCCGGCGCCAATCCCGGAGGCCGGCCTCCTCGGCGGGACGGAGGCAGCGGTCGTAGATCCGCGACATCAGCCAGCCCATGGTGGAGCTCCCGGGGCGAATCCAGCGTGAAGAGGAGCGGAGCCTGCGCTAGAGAGCCGCCCCGAGGAAAGATGCCCAAGCCCATCGTCATCTGGCCGGACAAGGTTCTCTCGACCCGGACCCGACCGGTGACGGAGTTCGGCCCCGGGCTCGTCTCGTTACTCGACGAGATGATGGAGTCGCTCCGGGCGGCGGAGGGGATCGGCATCGCCGCGAATCAGATCGGCGTCCCCCTCGCGGTGGCCTGGGTGGGCCGGGAGGACGGGACCTTCTTCGAGATCGTGAACCCCTCGGTGCTGGAGAAGGGCGAGCCGGTCAGCCTCGAGGAGGGGTGCCTCTCGGTCCCCCACGAGTGGGAGCAGACCCCGCGCTTCACCAAGGTGCGGGTGCGCTACCGGGACCGGACCGGGGCCGAGCAGGAGCTGTCCGCCGAGGGCCGGCTGGCGCACGTGCTGCAGCACGAGATCGACCACCTCGAGGGCACGACGTTCGTCGACCACCTGTCGCAGCTCAAGCGTGGCCTCATCCGGAAGCGGATGCAGAAGCTCCAGAAGGAGCGCGCCGAGGAGGCGGCGGGAGGGCACGTCCACTCCGAGGACTGCGAGCACGACTGACGGCCCCCTTCCACGCGACCGCCGCATTCACGCCACTGCTCGAGGTGCCCCGCGTCCGTTCCGGCCCGGGCCAGGAAAGCTCCGAGGCCACCGTCGCGGGCGGCGCCGAGCACCTCGACGAAGCACCATCCGGCTCCTCCACTTCCACGAGGCCGAAGCCGCCCCGGAAGCGCCTGTCGCGGAACCTCGCGGCCTCCCACCCGCGTCTCTGGGCCAGGGACGCCAGGCCCCCCGGGCCGGCGTCGAGGGACACCCTGCGGACGCGGGCGGCTCGGGCTACCGCGTCGCGTTGGACGGTCCGGGGGCCTCCCCGGGTGTGGGGTGCGTGGTCCTCGGCCCGGGCGGTCGCTCGGCCCCCGGGGCGCGGGCCGCAGATTCGTCGTCTCGAAACGGGCCCGCCCGTGCGAGTCTCGGGCCTCCGTGACGACCGACGACCGTGACTTTCGCCTCTCCCGGGACGTGCTTCCCCGGCGCATCCAGGCGACCCTGACCCTGGACCTCGACGCCCGGAGCTTCGCCGGCGAGGCCGAGCTCACGCTCTCGGTCGAGCGCCCGGTCCGGACCCTCGTCCTCCACGCGGTCGAGCTCGACCTCGGGCGAACCGAGGTGCACGTCGCCGGTCGGGTCATCCGCGCCACGCCACGGGTGCACCCGGTGAGCGAGACCGTGGTCCTCGAGCTCGACGACCCGCTGCCCGCGGGCAAGGCACGCCTCGTCGTCGCCTGGACCGGCCGGTTCACCGAGGGCCTGCGCGGGCTCTACCTGGCGGGATCGGTCGCGGCCACCCAGTTCGAGGCGGCCGACGCCCGGCGGGTGTTCCCCTGCTTCGACGAGCCGGCCTTCAAGTGCACCTGGGCGCTGACGGTGAAGGTCCCGCCGGGGCTCGTGGCCCTGAGCAACGGCCGCATCCTCGCCGAGGAGCTGGACGGCCCGTACCGGAAGGTCCGCTTCGCCGAGACCGAGGTACTCCCCAGCTACCTCGTGGCCCTGGTGGTCGGTCCGCTGGTCTCGACCAGCGAGGAGATGGCGGTCGGCGTCCCGGTCCGAACCTGGTGCCTCGAGGAGAAGCGGGCGCTCCTCGGCTTCGGGCAGCAGGCGGCGCTGGCGGTGCTGCCCCGGCTCCAGGACTACTTCGGGCTCCCCTACGCCTTCGGGAAGCTCGACCAGGTGGGCATCCCCGACTTCGAGGCCGGGGCGATGGAGAACGCCGGGCTCATCACCTACCGCGAGGTGGCCCTCCTGCTCGACCCGGCCACCGCGCCGCTGTCGATCCAGAAGCGCGTCGCCGAGGTGGTGACCCACGAGCTCGCGCACCAGTGGTTCGGGAACTGGGTGACGATGGTCTGGTGGGACGACCTCTGGCTCAACGAGGCCTTCGCCACCTGGATGGCCTACAAGATCGTCGACCAGTGGCGCCCCCAGTGGCGGGTGTGGCTGGACTTCGACGCCGGCAAGGCCACCGCGCTCCACCTCGACGCGCTCCGCTCCACCCACCCCATCCGCGGGACGGTCGCCAACGCCGCCGAGGCCACCGAGAGCTTCGACGCCATCACCTACGAGAAGGGCGGAGCGGTGCTCCGGATGATCGAAGGCTTCCTCGCCGAGGAGGTCTTCCGCGAGGGAATCCGGGACTACATGCGCACGCACGCCCGGGCGAACGCCGTGGCCGACGACCTCTGGGGAGCGCTGGCCCGTGCGTCGCGCGCCCCCGTCGTCGAGCTGGCGAACGCCTGGATCCGCCAGAGCGGCTACCCGGTGGTGAGCGTGGCGCTGGAGGGGACGCGGGTGCGCCTGAGCCAGGAGCGCTTCTTCTCCGAGCCCGGTCTGAGCGGACCGGAGACCTGGCCCGTCCCCCTGGTGCTGGCCTGGGGCGACGACCGGGGGCGCCACACCCGGACCTTCCTCCTCGGGGGTCGAAGCAGCGAGGTCGTCCTCGAGGCGTCAGGGCCCGTGCGCTGGCTCGACGCCAACGCCGGATCGACCGGGTTCTACCGGGCGGCGTACTCGGCCGAGCTGCTGGCCGGCCTGGGCAGGTCGCTCCGGGAGCTGCTTCCGGCGGAGCGGATCGGGCTGGTCGCCGATCAGTGGGCGCTGGTGCGGGCCGGGCGGGCGCGGGTCGCGGACTTCCTCGACCTGGTCCTCGCCTTCGGAGACGAGGCAGACCACGCCGTGCTGGACGAGCTGGTGGGGCGGCTGGGCTACGTCGAGGCGCGCCTGGTGGACGGCGAAGATCTGGAAAGGTTCCGGCGCCTGGTCGAGCGGCTCTTCCTGCCGCGGCTGCAGCAGATGGGCTGGGATCCGGTCGCCGGCGAGACCGATCAAGACCGGCTACGGCGGGGGGCGCTGCTCCGCGCGGTGGCGGGCGTGGCGCGGGCGAAGCTGGTGCTCGCGGAGATCGCTCCCCGCGTGGACCGGGTGCTGAACGGACAGCGAACCGCGCTGGACCCGAACCTTCTCGACACCGCGGTGGGGGTGAGCGCGCGCGACGGCGACGACGAGCTCTTCGACCGGCTCCGGGCCGCGTTCCCCCGCGAGCCGGACCCTGCGGTCAAGCGTCGCTACCTCCTGGCGCTGACCGCCTTCGAGCGGCCCGAGCTGGCGAAGCGGGCGGAGGCGATGCTCCTCGACAGCGCGGTCCCGCTCCAGGACTTCGCCTCCTTCGTCCACGGGCTGCTGGCGAACCGGGTGGCACGGGAGGCCACCTGGGCTCTCCTCCGGGACCGGTGGTCGACGGTGACCGAGAAGACCGCCGGCGCGCCGATGCTGCTCCGGCGGGTCGTGGAGGCCTTCGGGAACCTGCGCGAGCGGCGGCACCTCGACGAGGCCCGGGCGTTCCTCGCCGCGCACCCGGTCCCCGAGGCTCAGCAGGCGGTCGCCCAGACGCTCGAGCGGCTGGCACAGGACGTCGCGCTCCGGGAGCGACTGGCACCCGAAGTCTCGGTCTGGCTGCGCGGCCGGTGAGCCCCCCCGCGGGAACTACGAGGTGTCTGACACCTCGTTTTGTGACCTGTTTTCAACGAGTTGAGTCGGTCGTCTCGGAGCTGGGTCGGAGGGCGGCCCTGGTCGCCTCGGTGCCGAACCGGAGCGACTCGAGGAGCTCCGGCCCGAAGAGCTGGCGGCGGGATTCCCCTTCCCCCCGGACTACCCGGTCTGCCGGCTCGACGTAGCCGAGGTAGCCGTTCGCGAGCGACACCACCCGGGCACCGCCCGCCGCGCCCTCGAGCAGCCGACCCGACGCCGCCGTCGTCTCCACCGGCACGCCCAGGAGCCGCAGGGCGCCGATCCTCAGGAGGGCAACCTCGGCCCAGCCCGGCGCCCAGGGCCAGAGCGCCACGTTGTCCACCAGCGTCGCCGTCCCCCAGGGAACGAGCCGAGAGGCGTCCGGGCCGGGCAGCGTCACCTCCACCCGCGAGTACGAGAGGCCCGGACCCAGAGGCTGGAGCGGGACGGACCGCAGCGCCACGGAGACCACCTGTGCGAACGCCTCGGCAGGCTCGTCCTCGCTGACTCTGGCCCGCTGCACGGTGACGTTTCCCACGTTCCCCTGGAGCACGAGCGTGACGCCCCGCCCGCCCTGCTCCTCGGCCCGGGCGAGCCGCCCGGGCCAGTCCGGGTCCAGCCCCGGCGGGGGGCGCGCGACCAGCGTGGGATGCGCGGCGAGCACCACCAGCTGCGCCACCGGGCCGGCGTCGGCGCGCAGCTCGATGCGGGTCAGCCTCCGGTCCACCTCGGGGAACTCGTCCCGGCTCATGGTGGCACCCGCCAGCTCGCTCGCTCCGGCCAGCGCCTGGACCGGACGGAGTGCGCCGGCGGCGTTCGCCAGCGCGCGCGCCGCGGCCTCGACGATGGACGCTCGCACGTCGGGCCGGACGCGCCCGGTGCCGGCCACCTGGATCACCGGGTTCCAGGCAAACCCGCCGGCCGAGGAGTGGGTGTGGGTCGCCGTGACCCAGAGCATCGAGAGCCCCAGGCGGGCTGCGGCCTCGCGGACGGCATCGACGAGCCCTGCGTCGGCCAGCAAGAGATCGAGCGTGACCAGCCCCACCCGCACGTCGTCCGAAGCCAGCACCACCGCGCGGGCCGACGGCGGCTGCACCGCGCGGTGGACCTCCGGACGGACCAGCCCGTAGCCCACCGTCTCGACCGGGAGGGGGAAGGCGATGTCCGCGGTCGCCGCTCCGGCCTGCAGCTGCCTCCCTCCAGCGCCCTGGGCGATGCCCTGCACCCGTGGCGCGCGTGACAGCCGCGAGAACGGAACGACCGCGAGGAGCCCCACCGCCCCCACCAGCATCAGGCCGGCCCGACCCCAGCGCCGGGCGCCGTGCCTCCTCATGCCGCGGCGGCCGCCGGACCGGCGAGACGCACGCTCACCTCCCAGAGCCGGCGCGCCACCTCCATGTCCCGAGCCGCCGCGCTGGTCGCCGCCGGGCGCTCGTCGTGGAAGTACTCGCCGGTGACGCCCTCCACCTCGGGCGACGTGGCCAGGTAGACCAGCGTCCGCGCGCCACGCTCGGGGGTCCGGGCGAAGACCTGTCCCAGGCGGATGACGCCCCCCAGCCACCCGGGGTTGTTCTGCCCGAACCCGGTGCGGACGAATCCGGGGTGCATCGTGTTCGCGGTCACCCCGGTCCCGGCGAGGCGCCGCGCCAGCTCGCGGGTGAAGAGGATGTTCATCAGCTTCGAGCGCCCGTAGGCGATGAAGGGCTGGTAGCGGCGCGCGGACATGAGGTCGTCGAAGTCGACGTGCCTCCACCGGTGCGCATCCGAGCTCACGTTCACGATGCGGGAGGGCGCGGAGGCCTTCAGGAGGGGGAGCAGCTCCTCGGTGAGGACGAAGTACGCGAGGTGGTTGAGCGCCAGCGTGCGCTCCAGCCCCTCGGGGGTCAGCTCGCGCCTGGCGAAGAGTGCCCCGGCGTCGTTCAGGAGGACGTGGAGCTGGTCGTGGGTGGACCGGAACTCCCGCGCGATGCGACGCACCTCCGACATCAGCGAGAGGTCACCGGCGAGCACCCCCACCCTGGCTCCGGGGGTGCGCGCGCGGAGCTCGGAGGCCAGCGCCTCCAGCCGGGCCTGGTTCCGGGCCACCAGGACCAGCTCCATCCCCGTGGCAGCGAGGGCCTGGGCCGCCGCCCGGCCGATTCCGAGGGTGGCTCCGGTGAGCAGACAGACCCTTGGGCGAGACTCGGCGCTCATGGGGGCACAGTACCAGCGCCCCATCCGGCAGGGGATGCGAGACGGTCACTTCCCGTGTATGTGAGGCCTCGAGCAAACCATGTGCGGCATCTTCGGTATCTACGGACACCCCGAGGCATCGAACATCACCTACCTCGGGCTGCACGCGCTCCAGCACCGCGGCCAGGAGTCGGCGGGCATCGTCAGCGCCGACGGCCGGAGCCTGCACGCGCGCCGCGAGATGGGGCTGGTGCAGGACGTGTTCGGCGCTCGCGAGCTCGAGGCGCTGGCCGGTAGCTCGGCGATCGGGCACGTCCGCTACTCGACCGCCGGGGTGAGCCAGGCCAAGAACGCCCAGCCACTGACCATGCAGTACGCTGGCGGAAAGCTCGCCGTCGCCCACAACGGCAACCTGGTCAACGCCCAGACCCTGCGGGCGCGGCTCGAGGCCGAGGGCGCGATCTTCTCCGGGGACTCGGACACCGAGGTCATCGTCCACCTCATGGCCCGCAGCCGGGCGGCGAAGCTCGAGGACCAGATCGTCGAGGCGCTGGGGCAGGTCGTCGGTGCCTACAGCCTCATCTTCGAGACCCCGAGCCAGCTCATCGGCGTGCGGGACGGGTACGGCTTCCGTCCGCTGGTGCTCGGCCGGCTGCGCGAGGCGTACGTGCTCGCCAGCGAGACCACCGCGCTCGACCTCGTCGAGGCCGAGTACGTCCGGGAGATCGAGCCCGGCGAGATGGTGGTCATCGACGGCTCGGGCCTCCGCTCCAGCAAGCCGTTCCAGGCGGCGCGGCCCGCCCGCTGCGTCTTCGAGTACGTCTACTTCGCCAAGCCCGACTCGGTGCTCTTCGGGAGCAGCGTCTACGAGACGCGCAAGGCGCTCGGCCGCGAGCTGGCCCGGGAGCAGCCGGCCCGCGCCGACCTGGTGATCGCCGTTCCGGACTCGGGGGTCCCCGCGGCCATCGGCTACAGCCAGGTGTCGGGAATTCCCTACGACGTCGGCCTCATCCGCAGCCACTACGTGGGGCGCACCTTCATCGAGCCGCAGCAGTCGATTCGCCACTTCGGGGTGAAGCTGAAGCTGTCGGCGGTGCGCGAGGTGCTTCGCGGCAAGCGAGTGATCGTCGTGGACGACTCGATCGTCCGCGGCACCACCTCCCGGAAGATCGTGAAGATGATCAAGGCCGCCGGGGCCTCCGAGGTGCATCTGCGCATCTCCAGCCCGGCCACCCGCTGGCCCTGCTACTACGGCATCGATACCCCGGTTCGCCAGGACCTCATCGCCGCGAGCCACTCCACCGAGGAGATCGCCAGCTACGTCACCGCCGACAGCCTCGGCTACCTCTCGGTCGAGGGGCTGGCCCAGGCGGTGGGCGATCCTGCCTGGAAGTCGCACTGCAACGCCTGCTTCACCGGGAACTACCTGACCCCCCTGGAGTCGCCGCAGGCCGCCCCCGCACGGGGGTAGGCTCCAGCGTGGCTGTGGCCGAGAACCTGACGACGGCGGAATCCCGGCGATCACCGGCCGGGAGCGAGGCAGACCGGCGCCTGGGGCGCTCGGTGCTGGTGGGCCTCGGAGTGGTGGCGGTGATCAGCCTGGTGGGGCCGCTGCTGACCTACCTCAACGAGGTGCGAGAGACGCAGCGGCTGCTCCGGGCACGCGTCGCCCGCGAGGCCTCGGTGTACGCCGAGGCGCTGGCGCTGCACTTCGGAACCCTGGAGCACGAGCTGGAGCGGCTGGCCTCGCGCCCTCAGGTGGATCTGCTGGACGAGAACCTCCAGCCCGAGCGCGAGCTCCTCGAGTTCACCCACCACAACTCGCCCTTCTTCTCCGCGGTCCTGTTCCTGGACGGCAGCGGGCTCCCGGTGTGGAGCGAGCCGCGCGGCGTGCTCCCGCCCACCACCCGCGCCGGGGATCCGTGGTTCCAGCGGCTGCTCCGCACCGGCGCCCCGGTAGTGGACGCGCTCGAGCGGGGGAGCCGGAGCTTCGTCGTGGCCGCGCCGGTCATCCGGAGCGGGCGGATCTCGGGGGCGGTGGTGGGCCTGGTGGACGCCTCCAAGCGGGGCCTCCCCGGCGGCCGGGCGACCATCGAGGGCTCGACCCTGGTCGTGTCCACCGAGCGGGGAGACGTGCTGCTCCCCGCCACCCCGCCGGTCTGGACCGCGGCCGACGGGTTCCCCGAGCGCCTCCACGAGCTGCTGCGCCGGGGCGGCGCCGAGACCACCGACCTCTCCGGCGAGCCGGAGTACGCCGCGGCCACCCAGGTGGGGGACACCGGGCTGCGCCTCCTCCTGGTCGCCGAGGAGACGCCGATGCTCGCCCCGGTCCGGTGGCGATTCTTCTGGCAGATGCTGCTGGTGCTGGTGGGCCAGTCGACGACGATCGTCCTCTTCAGCTGGTTCCTCCGCCGCACCTATCTCCGCTACAAGGAGATGGACGAGGCCCTCGCACAGCGCGAGAAGCTGGCCGCGCTCGGACAGGCCGCCTCGCTGATCGCCCACGAGGTGAAGAACTCCCTCAACGGAATGAAGGCCGCAGCCTCGATGATGGCCTCCAGCGGCGACCACACCCTTCCGGTGAGGACGATGCGCGGGCAGATCGACCGGCTGAGCCATCTGGCCACCTCGCTGCTCAACTTCGGCCGGCCGGCCAATGCCCAGTTCCTGCTCACGCCGGTGGGCCAGCTGGTCTCCGAGGCGGTCGAGTCGCTGCGGGTGCTTCCCGAGGCGGAGGAGGTGGAGGTCGAGTCCGAGCTCGACACCTCGCTCGAGGTCCACTGCGATCCGCTTCTGCTGGTCACCGCGCTGGACAACTTGCTTCGCAACGCGATGGAAGCTGCCGTGGCAGCCAAGGACCTCGGCCGGCAGGCCCGCCCGCGGGTGCGCATCACCACGCGGCGAGTGGATGGTGCCGTCCGGGTCGAGGTGGAGGATAATGCCGGTGGTCCACCTCCGGGGTTCGAGGCTGGCCTGTTCCAGCCCTTCGTCACCACCAAGCCGAGGGGCATCGGGCTCGGGCTGTCCATGGCCCGCCAGGCGGTGGAACGACAGGGCGGGTCGCTGGCCTTCGAGCGTACAGCGACGGGGAGCCGCTTCACGGTGCAGCTCGGGCTGGGAACGCCTCCCTCATGAGCAGGTCCATCCTTCTGGTCGACGATGATCGTGGGTTCTCCTCGCTGGCGCAGGCGGCGCTGGCTCGCGAGGGGCATCCGGTGGTGCTCGCGCGCTCGCTTCACGAGGCACGCGAGGCCGTCGAGCGCGCCGCTCCCGAGCTCGTGGTGCTGGACCGACGCCTTCCCGACGGCGACGGGCTCGACTACCTGCCCGAGCTGCGGGCACAGCTCCCCGGCACCCCAGTGGTGATGGTGACCGCCCATGGAGACATCCAGAGCGCGGTGGACGCCATCCGCGCCGGCGCAGCCGACTACGTGGCCAAGCCGGTGGACCTCACCGATCTGGTGATGCGGGCCCAGCGGGCCATGGGCGAGCAGAACCTGCGCGAACGCCTGAGCCGCGTGGAGGCCGAGCTGTCCGGGCGCCGGCGGCTGGTTCCTCCGCGCTCTCCGGCGATGCGGCAGGTGCTGGAGATGCTGGAGCGGATCGCCACCTCACCCCGGAGCCCGGTGTTCCTGCTCGGGCCCACCGGAGCGGGCAAGGAGGTGCTCGCCCGCCACGTCCACGTGCGCGGCCCGGGCGAGGACGCCCCCTTCGTGCAGGTGAACTGCGCGGCCCTGCCGGAGAGCACGGTCGAGTCCGAGCTCTTCGGCCACGAGAAGGGGGCCTTCACCGACGCGAAGCAGGCACGCCGCGGACTGGTGGAGGTGGCGAGTGGCGGCACGCTCTTCCTCGACGAGGTGGGCGAGCTGCCGCTGCAGCTGCAGGCCAAGCTGCTCACCTTCCTCGACTCGGGCCGCTTCCGGCGGGTGGGGAGCAGCACCGAGGAGAGCAGCACCGCGCGGGTGGTGGCGGCGACCAACCGGAACCTCGAGACCGAGATCCGCGAGGGCCGCTTCCGCGAGGACCTCTGGTTCCGGCTGAGCGTCTTCGCCATCCACGTCCCGGCGCTCCGCGACCGGGCCGAGGACATCATCCCCCTGGCGGAGCAGCTCCTCTCCGAGCTGGGCCAGGAGCTGGGGCGGAAGGGCTTCCGTCTGAGCGAGCAGGCGAAGGCGCGCCTGGCGAACTACCCGTTTCCGGGGAACGTCCGGGAGCTGCGCAACGTGCTCGAGCGGGCGCTGGTGCTCGAGCCCGGGCCCGAGCTGACGCTGTCGCTCCTGGAGGCTAGGCGCGAGCCGGTGGAGGGCGCCGCGCCGCCGGGCAGCTTCGTGGTGACCGGCGACCCGCGTCCGCTGGAGGACATCGAGAAGCGTTACGTCCGGCACGTGCTGGGCCAGCTCGGAGGTCGGCGGGTGGAGGCGGCCCGGGTGCTGGGTCTGAGCTACCCGACGTTCCTGAAACGGCTGGAGGACTAGCGAGAGCGGTGCCGCCGGCGGGCCACGGCAGGCTGGCGCCTCGAGGCGGCGAGCCAGAGGCCGACGAGGGCGAGGACGGCGAGCGTGCCGCTTCCGCCGCCGGGCGAGCTGCACCCCAAGGCGCTCGACGTCTTGGTGGAGACGGTGAGCGCGGCCGAGGTGGAGTTGACGGCGCGGGCGCTCGGGTCGCCGAGGAGCACGAAGGTGGCCTGGACGTCCTCGTCGACCGTCTCGGCGAGGGCGAGGCGGGTCGCCTCTCCGAGCGTCCTGCCGTCCACGAGCAGCGCCTTGACCAGCGTGCGGTTCAGTGCCGGATGGTCGGCGGGATAGGTGATGCCCGTACTTCCCCAGGCGGCCCAGGCGCCGCCGCTCGGCTCGAGGAGCGTGGCCACGGCGAGGCTCTGCCGGCGCGGATCCTGGAAGAAGGCCGTCAGGCAGGTCATGTGGACCCAGAGGCTGGTCCCGCCCCCTGCGAGCGCAGTCGTGTCGTCGACCGTGTGGAGGTCGCCCGCCCAGAACAGCTCCGAGCCGTGACCGGCGTAGTCGATCAGCGCCGGTCCGGCGCGTGCCGCATCGAGGAACTGCTGGTGTAAGACGTCGTCCGGCTGCGGGCCTCGCACCAGCAGGGTCGAGCGGGCGGTGGCGAGCTCGGCTTGCAGGTCGTTCGCCATTTCCGGGAAGTCGCTGGTCCCAGCGACGTCCGAGACGAGGAGCACGGGCGAGTGAACGGTGGCCGCCGTCCGGCCGACGATCTTCGCGACGACGGCCTGGGCCTCGTCGGTCGTGTGCACCGGGAGCCGGCCGATGGAGAGCGCATCCGCGCCCGGGAAGCCCAGGAACCAGCTGTCCGACACCGCTTCCTGCGCCTGGGTCTCGACCGCGGCGCTCGGGACGAGGTCTCCCCCGAGGCCGAGATAATCCCGTGGGTCGTAGCTCGCCGAGCCGAGCAGGAGCACGTACCGGGGAGGTACCGGCCAGGCACGCAGCGCCTGCGAGAGGAAGGCGCGCAGGGCGTCGACGCTCTTCTCGCCGGAGGCGAACTCGTCCTGGACGTCCTCGATGTCCACGAGGACCACCGAGAGGCCCTCTGACTTCCGCCGGTCGACGAGCGAGCTCACCCCGGGGAAGAGCGCTGCTGGACCGAGGATGACCAGGTCGGCACCCTCCGCCGAGTGCCAGCTGCTGGGCTGATTGGCCGTCACCGCCGATGAACCGCTCCGGTCACCGGGAAGGTAGGCGAGGAGCCGGCGGATGCCGGTTCCGGGCGCCGCCACCGCCGCCGCTCCCGAGGACGACCAGGTCGCGAGGCGAACCGGATGGTCGGGGTCGGTGATGTCCAGCACCTGCGTCTGCGCAGGGTCGAAGCCGTCGAGCCGCGTCGCGCTTCCCCCGGTCAGGGTGAAGTCCAGCGGCCCGGTGCCCCGGATGGTGACTCTCGGGTACACGATGCGCACGTACTGCTCGAGGGAGATGTCTCCGGCCGCCGGAGCCACCAGCCCCACGAGGTTGTCTCCGGGAACGAGCAGCCCGGGTGGAAGGGCGATGCTCGTCGAGCCCGGGACCGCTCCGTCGAACTCCATCGTCCCCACGGCCAGTCCGTTCACGCTGAGCTGCACCGAATGGGGAACCTCGGTCACGCCCTGCAGGGCCACCTCGAGACGAGCACCCGTCGCGGTCGGGTCGAGGCCCTCGAGGGTGAGGGTCCGCTGCCGTGGCTGGCCGTACACCGCGGGCCCGAAGAACTTCTCGGCGTCCCCGTTTCGAGCCGCGCCGAAGAACGCGAGCCGCTCGCGGATCTCCGCCGAGGCCTGGAAGGTGGTCGGACCCACCTCCCCCGAGGACGCCGCAGCCGTCGCGGTCTCGGCACCGGTCCCGCTTCCCGCGGTCAGCCAGTAGACCGCGGTGCCCGAGTACCGGGTGTCCATGCCATACCCGTAGAACTCCAGCGCGTCTCCCGGCTGCAGGGTCTGCCCGTCCGCGCTCAGAACCGTCCTCGCCACCGGGTGCCCCTCCCGGAAGAGCTGGAGGCTCGAGGCGACTGCGCCCACCGGTATCCCGGCGGCGAAGAGCGACTCGGCCGGGACGTGGAGCACCCCGGCGTCCGAGACCGAAAGCTTCACCGCCTGACCCGCGGCCAGCTGCCACTGCCGTGCGCGCTCGGGCGAAACCTGGCTCAGGGGTGGCGGATCTGCGGGAGTCACCCGGAGCGCCGGCTGCGCCGTGGCGATCGCCGGACGAGCGCCGACGACCACAGAGGCCATCGGCGGTGCTTTCCCGGTGGCCTGCCTCGCGGTGGCCCAGTGGACGCTTCCGTCCCGGTGCAGCGACTCGACCTCATAGCTCGCCCCGGGCAGCGGCCCGGAGTCGACCCATCCGACCTCGGAGCCGGCGAGCAGCGTCTCTCTGCTGGCCAGCACGGGACCGGCGACGAGGCCCGGGGTGAGCAGCTCGCGCCGCCCGGCGGCCACGCGCCACACCCGGAACCCCACCACGTCCGAGGTGGGCGCGAGCCTCCAGCTGAGAACAGTCCCGGCCGGACTGGCGCGGACGAGCGGTGCAGACGCGCGCGACTCGGTGGGGTTGGCGGCGTGGATCGGCACGACCGAGAGCGACCAGAAGGTCGAGGAGCTCGGGCTCATGTTGAAGGAAAGGGTCGCAGTGGAGTTGGTCGTTCCCGTGTAGGTCAACGTCTCCGCGGTTCCGTACTCGGTTCCGTTGAGCGCGGCCCACCGCGCGGTCACGCCCGACTGGACCGGGGTGGCGGAGGTGGCGCTGTTCGAGGAGAGGACGCCGAAGATCTTGTCACCGCGCTGCACGTTCACGGTGGCGGTGGCTAGGAGGGGGGTGTTTCCCGTTTCGGTGGCGGTGACCGCGGTTCCGATCGGAGTCGCCTGGTTGACCCCGGTGTACGAGACCGAGCCGGCGACCACGAAGCAGGTGCTCGCGGCCGGGAAGGTCAGGGTGATGGTGTTCGTACCGCGCGCCGGCGCGAGGAGGCTGTAGATGTAGACCTGCGTCGTGCCCGCGTTGTCGCTGGTGACCAGGTTCATCGTCTGCGAGCCGTAGGTCACCGAGGTCGGGCCGGCGCTCGCTCCCGTGTGGCCGGTGGAGATGCCGACGATGAGGTAGCGATCGGTCGCGTTGGCGCCGACCGTGTGCTGCCAGGTCACGTTCCCGGGGCAGCTTCCGGTCGTCGAGGCGATCGAGTCGACGGCCACGGGGTTCTGGGTGACGTCGAGGAGGACGTTGGCTCCGGACGTCCTCACGCCGAGGGTGTAGCCTGACGGACTCGTCGGCCCGAGGGTGAGGCCGCTGACGCTCACCGTGCCTCCGGTCGAGGTGGCGATCGTGTACGGAGAGCCCGCCGTCGACGGGTTGCTCCCTGCGACGTTGAGGAAGCCGGAGAGGGTCGCGTTGCCGCTCACTGTGATGAGGCTCACCGTGGTCGCGTTCGAAAAGTTCACGGTGAGCGTCGAGCCGGATGCGAGGCTGAAACTCGATGCCGAGAGGGTGGCAGCCCCAGAAAAGGCGAGGGTTCCACCTCCGCTCACGGTGACGTTTCCGATCACCGTGCCGGACTGAGCAATCGTCAGCGTCCCTGTGCCTGTCTGGCTGACCCCTCCAGCCGTGAAGGGGATGTTCAGCGTTGCATCTCCGGAGTTGACCGTGATGCCCTGATTGACCGCGAGCGTCCTTCCGTTCATCGAGGTGATGGACGTTCCGGACCCGAGGGTGAGCGTGCGTGCGACCGCGTTGTTGCCCGGGTTCCGGACCTGGACGGTCACTGCGCCGGTGATGGTCACGTCATCGTTCGCGGTCGGAACAGTTCCCGTGGACCAGTTGCCGGCGGTGTTCCAGCGGCCATTCCCGCCCGTCCAGGTGATCGCAGCTGCCCGCGGTGCGGAGGACGCGAGGAGAGCCAGCAGTAGAGGGAGCCGGACTAGGGCGGATCCGTGCGAGAACAGGCGCGGGCGTGGGGCGACGTTGCCGGCCATCGGATGGAAGTCGTTCGGAGAGAACACTACGGCCGAGGGCTTTGCAGGTTCGATGCCGGGCATCTTCGCAGGGGGATCCGCCTCGGTCGAGGATGTGGCCGAGGGATCGGGCTGCTGACGTGTGTGCGCCGGTACGAACCCGGCGCAGCTCTAGTCGTGAAAGCGGGCGTCGCGCCGGCGCTGCGTGGCGAACCAGAGCGCGAGAGCTCCGAGGAGCACGAAGGTTCCCGACCCGGTCTGAGTCGTGCTGCACCCGGAGGAGGCGGACGACTTCGTGGAGACGGTCAGTGCCGAGGAGGTGGTGGCCACCGCCCGGGCGCTCGGGTCACCGAGCAGGACGAAGGTGCTCGCCACGTCCGGGTCCGTGACTCCCGCCAGCGCCGCCCGCGTCGCCTCGCCGAGGGTCTTGCCGTCGAGCAGCAGGGCAGAGACCAGTGCACGATTCACTGCAGAGTGCTCAGCCGGGTAGGTCTGAGAGCTGCTCGCCCACGCGCCCCAGGCACCACCGCTCGGGGTAAGCAGCGTCGCCACCGAGAGGCTCTGATTCAAAGCATCCTGGAACAAACCGGTGAGACAGGTCATGTCGATCCACAAGCTCGTTCCGCCTCCGGCGAGCTGCGGGATGTCCTGCACGGTGTGGATGTCGCCGCTCCAGAAGAACTCGGAGGCATGGCCGGTGTAGTTCACGAGCGCTGGCCCGGTCCTGGCAGCATCGATGAACTGCTGATGCAGGAGATCATCGCCGGTCGAACCGCCGTCGGCCGATCTGATCAGAACGGTCGCTTGCGCGTTCGGGAGAGTGGCCCTCACGTCGGCCGTCATCTCGGGAAAATCACTCGTTCCTACGGCATCGGAGACGAGCAGGACCGGCGAGCGCCCGTCAGCCTGCTGCCGTCCGAGAATCTTTGCCACCACCGCTTGCGCCTGATCGGGCGTCCGCACCGGCAGCCGTCCCACGGACAAGGAGTCGGCCCCCGGGATCGCAACGAACCAGCTATCCGAGGCCGCCTCCTGCGCCTCGGTCTGGACAATGGCGCTCGGCACCAAGTCGCCGCCATAGCCAAGGTAGTTCCGCGGATCGTACGTCGCCGAGCCCAGAAGCAGCAGGAACCTGGGCGGCAGTGCCCATGCCTTCAGTCCCTGGGTGAGGAGTGCCTGGACGGCGTCGACGCTCTTCTCGCCGAAGGCGAACTCGTCCCACACGTCCTCGATGTCGATCAGCGCCACCGTGAGGCCCTCGGCCTGGCGGCGATCGACGAGCGCCTGCACGGCCGGAAAGAACACCCGCGGGCCCATGATGACCAACTCGGCACCGTCGGCGGAGTGCCAGCTGCTGGGCACGTTCGCCCGAACGGACACCGGAGCGATCACATCGGAGGGCAGATAAGCGAGGAGATGGCGCGTGCCGCCGCCCGGAGCCGAGACCGCCGCCGCCCCCGACACATTCCACGTCGCGAGTCGAACCGGGGCGCCCGGATCGGTGATGTCGAGCACCCGCGTCAGAGCGGGGTCGAACCCGTCGAGCCGGGTCGCAGCCCCACCGGGGACGGTGAAGTCGAGCGGTCCGGTGCCTCGAACCGTCTGCCGTGGGTAGACGATTCGAATGTACTGCTCAAGCGAGAGGTCGCCTGGGCTGGGAGCCATCAGCGCCACCACATTGTCACCAGGCACCACCATTCCGGGCGGGAGCTGGATGCTGGTCGTACCGGGGACTGCGCCATCGAAGCTCAGTGTTCCGACGGCGGTGCCGTTGACGCTCAGTTGGACAGTATGAGGGACATCGGTGACTCCCTGGAGAGCGACCTCGAGACGCACTGGGCCTCCGAGGACGTCTAGAGCGTCGAGGGTCAACGTCCTGGTCAGTGCCTGCGTGTGAACCGCTGGACCAAAGAACTTCTCGGCGTCTCCGTTCCGGGCTCCAGCGAACCACGTCAGCCGCTCGCGAATCTCCACTGCGGCCTGGTACGTCGCCGTCCCCACCTCCTCAGGTGCATTCGCCGCCGCGGACAGGTCGACCCCGCTCCCCATTCCTGTCGTCAGCCAGTACACCGCGAGCCCCGAGTAACGGGTGTCCATCGGGTAACCAAAGAACTCCACCCAGTCACCGGCTCGTAGCGTGGCCCCGTCCGCGGCGATCACCGACCGCGGAACCTGCCGCGCGTTCCGGTAGAGCTGGAGTGCGGCCACCGGAGTTCCAACGGGAATCCCCGCCGAGAAGAGCGACTCAGCCGAAACCCGCACGACACCCGACTGGCTCACGAAGATCTTCGCCGCTGCGCTGTCGGCGAGCTGCCACTGAAGCTGTCGAGCGCCGAAGAGCGGAGAGTTGATCGGAAGGTCGGCGGGGCCCGTGCGGAGCGCTGGCGCATCGACAGTCACCGGCGGAGATTCACCGAGGACGAGCGAGGCGAGGACAGGGGCCTTACCCGAGGACGGCGTCGCCGGCGTCCACCGGATGCTCCCGTCGAGGTGAAGTGACTCCACCAGGTAGGTGGCTCCAGCGAGCGGCTGGCGATCGACCCAGCCAGATTCCGAGCCGGCCATCAGCGCGGCGCGGCTGATGAGCGCTGGACCCGCAATCAGTCCCGGGGTGAGCAGCTCCCGGCGACCGGCTGACTCTCGCCACACCCGGAAGCCCACCAGATCCGAGCCTGCCGAGCTCCGGATCGAGACGGCGGCTCCCTCGGGCGACCAACGGAGTGATGCCGCGTCGCTTCCAGCGCGAGTGGCGGCGGAAGCACGAATCGGGATGGCCGCAAGAGCCCACTCGCTCGACGGGCTCAGCGTCCAGGACATGGTGATGTTGACCGTCCCTGCTCCAGAGCGGGCCACCGTGCTCCCTGTGCCGAGCTCGGTACCTTGTGTTCCCGCCCAGCGGACGGTTGCACCAGCCTGAGGAGTGGCCGTGGGCGCGGCGTTCGAGGAGAGAACGGAGATGACCTTGTCGCCCTGGATGGTGGAGACCGTCGCAGAGGCCGTGGTTCCCGTTCCACCAGCCCCGACGGCCGTTCCGGTCGAGGTCGTCTGGTTCACGCCTGTGTAAGAGAGCGAGCCACCGACCGCGCTACACGGGCCAGCCGGAAGGGTGACGGTGATGGTCCCCGTCCCGCGGGTCGGGGCGACGATCCCGTAGATGAAGGCGCGTGACGAGCCAGCGCCCCCGTTCGTGGCCGAGGCGAGAAGGTTTAGCACCTGACTGCCGAAGGTCACCGACGTCGGAGCGACGCTGCCCCCGGCGTTGCCGGTCGAGACTCCGACCAGGAGGTATCGATCGTTGCCGGTCGAGGTGATCGTGTGCTGCCAGGTCAGCGGGGAGCCGCAGCTCCCCGTCGCCGACCCGGTCGCGTCCGGGACGATCGGATTCGACGTCACGTCGAGCAGGATGTTGTTTCCAGACGGACGGAAGCCGAAGGCGAATCCTGTGGTCGCCGCCCCTAGGGAGACTCCGCTGACGCTCACTGGTCCGTTGGTCGAAGTCACGATCGTGAACGGAGAGCTGACGGTGTTCGGATTCGCGCCACCGATGTTGACCGTTCCAGTGAGAGTTGCCGCATCGGTCAAGGTGAGCGTGGTGACGGTCGTTCCGTTGTTGAAGAACAGGCCGAGGGTCGAGCCGGAAGTGAGGTTAAAGCTCCCGGCGCTAAGATCTCCGGTCCCGGAGAACGAGAGGCTCCCGCCTCCGGTAACGGTCACTGCCTGCCCGGTCGCTGTGAGTCCACCGGCCCCCCCGAAGCTGAGGGCTCCACCGTTCACCGTGACCGTGCCGGTCGACGTCAGCCCACCGCCCGCGGCGAAGCTGAGGGTTCCGCCGCTATTCACAGTTACCCCCGCCGCGCTTGCGACTAGGCCACCGGCGTTGGCGAAGCTCATCGTCCCGTTGACCGTCAGCAATCCACCCGGGTTCACGGTCCCGCCGCCTGCGCGCGACAGCGTCGCCCCGGTCTCCACGGTCACCGCTCCTCCGGTGTTGAGGGCGTTAGCCCCGGCCAGCGCGAGTGTGCCTCCCAGCACGTCGACGGCGCCGCTGACTTCTTGGGCCGAGCTGAGGCCCGCACCCATCAGCGTGAGCGTGCCGGAGCCATCCTTGGTCAAGCTGGCGCAGGTGAACGGCGCTGTGATCGTGATGTTCCCTGAGGTGTTGACTGCGATTCCGCCCGTGACCGTCATCACCCGCCCACCCGCGCGGTTGATGGTCACCCCGGCGGTGATGGTGAGGGAGTTCGCTAGCCCGTTGCCCCCGTTGTTGATCGAGACGATCACCGCAGTGTTGATCGTCAGGTCGTCGGCCGCGGTCGGGACTCCGTTCGGAGTCCAGTTGCCGGCCGTGTTCCACGACCCGTTGCCGGCCGTCCAGGTGCGCGCGATGGCGCGTGCCTGTGGTGCCGCGAGAACGGCCGCGACCAGTGCCAGCGGAATCAGACGTCTCACGGCTACCCCCTTCCGTCGACTCCAGCTGCGCGCGAGCGCCACCGCCTGACGGCGTGGCGCGAGCTGCGGCGGACCAGCTCGGCCACCTGGATCGGCAGCCGAGGAACCCCATGGAACGGGGCGTCGAGGTGAAGGGTCGAGGACAGCGGATCGGGCCAGCGGGCCCGCAACGCAGCCGGCAGATGAGCGAGGGCGATGCCTTCCAGTCGCTCCGGGATTGGTCGGTATCCGCGCTTCCACGCCCGAGCGACCGCTCGCTCGAACCAGGGGGGCATCTCGAAGTCCGGCGGCGGGACGGCCGGACGCGCACCAAGCCAGCGGCACGCGAGGTCGATACACCCGAGCACACCGTCTCCGAGGTGCCGACTTCCCACCAGGCACTCCTGCCAAGAGAAGCTAGCCGGTAGTGACTCCACGAGCACCGCGACATCGCACAGCCACAGCGGCCGCCATGAGCCGTGGTGGAGCTGGTGAAGGCAGACGAGCCGGAGATGATCGGCGGCGCCGAGAACACGGATAGTTCCGCCGGAGACTCGCACGTCTTCTGAGGATGCGAGCAGCGCCTCGGCGCTCCGGTCCGGCAGGTAGCGCGAAAGGTCGGACTGCAGATCCACCTGCTCTCCACCCTCGAATCCTGCGAGGACGGAGCGGGCGTGATCCGCATCCTCACCACGCACGAGCAAGTCCACGTCCCCGACTGGTCGAAGCCCAGGCCTTCCATACAGCCGAGCGAGAGCCCAACCCTTGAACGTGGCCGCGGGGATCCGATGCCTGGCGAGCGCAGCAAACACGGCCGCCAGCCAGCCTTCGCGCCTCAGGAACTCGAGACTCTGAAAGCGCTCGGTGTCCGAGGCGGCGTCGGCCAGACGCCGCAGCACAAGCGCCTCCACGCCAGACACCTCCGCCGAGCGAAGGAGGGCATCCGGTAGCGTTTCCGGAGCGACTGGGGCCGCGCGGAAGGCCCCTCGTAGGAGGGAGGCAAGGACTGGCGGTGACCGCGTCACTGACAGACCAGCGTCACCGGGTTGCAGGCCTGAGGTCCCGCGCAGCACTGCTTGGTGTCGCATTGCTGTCCGGTGCTCGAACAGCTCGACACCGCTGCTCTCGCCTTCGGCGCGGTGATCGCGAGAATCACCGGGATCGCCGCCAGCCCCACCGTCTTCATCAGCGTTCGGCGGCTCAGCGCCTCCCTGGCCTCCGCTCCATCATCGCCCTCGAGCAGCGCCGCCTTCTCCAGCTCGCCGAGCGTCCAGCGGACCACGGCGACGCCGGTCGCGCCGTCGCCGTAGGCCGCAGCGATGTCCTTCTCCGTCCGCTCGCCGTCGCAGAGCTCCCACACCCGCGCCGCCCTCGCATCCAGGCAGTGCGCGCGGTGCGTCCGCTCGTCGTAGATCAGGGTTTCTTGGCCAGTCCGCTGGACGAGCAGCTGGTCGGTTCGGGCCTTCGGTCGGGTCGCCATCGGGAGAGGTCCGAGTACAGCGTCGGTGCTCGCATCCTCGCAGACGGGGCAACCGTCCGTCGAGAATCAGCGAGCAGCGGCGCGCACTTCGACGCCGATGTGCGGTCCCGTCGGAGCACTCTGACGCTGGTGAAACCCCGTTTCAGTGTCTCCTACAAGAGACTGGCACTGCGGGCCAAAGACAGGACCTAAGAGCCTGATTTTGCAGCTGGCAGGGTCCTTGCTTTGCAGTTTGCAGTGTTCGTGTGCGCGCCCTGGGTCCTGAGCTCCCTCCTCGCTGCGACCGCGGCGAGTCCGGAGTCACTCGACCTTTCCAGCGCACCCGCAGACCTCGAGCTCGTGGAGCTCCTGTGGACGCGCTCGCCCGACCTGGTCGCCGCCCGCGCGCGGCTTGGCCAGGCCGAGGGGGAC
>DATJVY010000141.1:0-25481 GCA_035501615.1 Myxococcaceae bacterium | reverse complement strand
ACCCCTCCACCGGGATGGCGCGCAGCCTGGCTGGTTGCGGCGGCACTGGCGCGTTCTCTTGCCCGTCCTGCTCGTGGTCCTCGCGCTCGTGGCGGCGCTCGTCTTCGAGGTCGCTCGCCCCCGGCCGAAGGGCAGTGGCTTCCGCTACGAGACCGCCCCCGTCTCCCGCGGACCCCTCCAGGCCCGGGTCACCGCCTCGGGGACCGTCTCGGCCCTGGTCACGGTCCAGGTGGGCAGCCAGGTCTCCGGCCGTATCCAGTGGCTGGGCGCGGACTTCAACACCCTGGTCCACCGGGGTCAGGTCATCGCCCGCATCGACCCCGCGCTCTACGCGGCGGCCGTCGAGCAGGCGCGCGCGGCCGTGCTCACCGCGGTCGCCAATCGGCAGCTCGCCGATTCGCAGCGGGACAACGCCCAGCTGCAGGCCGAGCGGAACCGCGCGCTCCGCAAGGAGAACCTCGTCGCCCAGTCCACGCTCGACGACAGCGAGACCGCGCTGCGGGTCGCCCAGGCGCAGTCGCATGCCGCGGCCGCCCAGGAGGCCAACGCCCGCGCGACGCTGCACCAGGGGGAGATCAACCTCGCCTACACCACCATCGTCGCGCCCATCGACGGGGTGGTCATCTCCCGCAACGTCGACGTGGGGCAGACGGTGGCGGCCACGCTCCAATCCCCGACGCTGTTCCTCATCGCGCAGGACCTTCGCAAGATGCAGGTGGATACGAACGTCGCCGAGGCCGACGTGGGCCGCCTCGCGGCCGGGATGACGGCGACCTTCACCGTGGACGCCTACCCGGCGAAGACGTTCCGGGGCAGCATCCGGGAGGTCCGGAACGCGCCCCAGACGGTCCAGAACGTCGTCACCTACGACGCGGTGATCGACGTGGACAACCCCGCGCTCGAGCTCAAGCCGGGGATGACCGCCAACGTGACGGTGGTCTACGCCGACCGGTCGGACGCGCTCCGCGTGCCGAACGCCGCGGTCCGCTTCCGTGCGCCGCCGGCGATGCTCGGAACCGCTCCTCCGGCCCCTCCGCTCCGCCCGGATCAGCGGCTGATCTGGGTCCTCGGGGACGGGGGGGCCCGGCCCGTCGCGGTGAGGCTCGGCGTGTCCGACGGCGTGCTCTCCGAGGTCCTCGAGGGGGCGCTGGAGCCCGGCACCACGGTGGTGACCGAGGCCGTGGCGCCCTCGAAGAGCGGGCCGGGCAGCTATGGGCGGGTGTTCTAGGAGGCCGTCGTGGCGGCGCTGATCTCCCTCGAGGACGTCAGCAAGGTCTACCGGATGGGCGACGTGGAGGTGCAGGCGCTCCAGCACGTGGACCTCTCCATCGAGGAGGGTGAGTTCGTGGCGGTGATGGGGCCCTCCGGCTCGGGCAAGTCGACGCTGATGAACATCGTCGGCTGCCTGGACCGGCCCACCACCGGGACCTACCGCCTCGCGGGGAAGGAGATGGGCGGGCTTTCGCGGGCGCGGCTGGCCGAGGTCCGCAACCGGCAGATCGGCTTCGTCTTCCAGCACTTCAACCTCCTGCCGCGAACCAGCTCGCTCGAGAACGTCGAGCTGCCCCTGGTCTACGCCGGGCTGCCGGCGCGGGAGCGGCAGGAGCGCGCTCTCCGGGCGCTGTCGCGCGTGGGTCTCGCCGACCGGGCGGACCATCAGCCGAACCAGCTCTCCGGAGGGCAGCAGCAGCGCGTGGCGATCGCCCGGGCGGTGGTGAACGACCCTCACCTCATCGTGGCCGACGAGCCCACCGGCGCGCTCGACACCCGCACCAGCATGGAGGTGATGGCGATCTTCCAGGAGCTGGGACGGGCCGGGGTGACCATCCTGCTGGTCACCCACGAGGCCGACATCGGCCGCTGCGCCGGGCGGATCGTCACCATGCGCGACGGCCGGATCCTCGGTGATCGCCGCCAGACCCCGCTCCGGGCGGACCCCGCCCGGACCCCACCGCTGACGGCGGAGGCGACGGCATGAGCCCCGGGACGCTGGCACGGCTCGCCGGACGGGCCCTGGGGCGGAACAAGATGCGCTCCTTCCTGACCACGCTGGGCGTGGTGATCGGCGTCGCGGCGGTGATCGCCATGACCGCGATCGGCGAGGGAGCGAAGGTCCGTGTGCAGCAGACCTTCGAGGCCATGGGAACAAATCTCCTGGTCGTCCTCTCGGGCTCGTCGGCCACGGGGGGCATGCAGGGAGGGTTCGGCAGCCAGCCCACTCTCACCTGGGACGACCTCCGGTCGATCCAGACCGAGCTGAGCGCGGTGAAGGTCGCCGCCGCGGTGCTCCGCGCGAGCGCCGTCGTGCAGGCCGAGGAGCAGAACTGGACCACCGCGGTGGTGGGCACCACGCCCGACTACCTCCAGATCCGCAACTGGGGCGTCTCCGCGGGCCAGAAGTTCGGTGCGGAGGACGTGACCTCTGGGACGAAGGTGGTGCTGCTCGGACAGACCGTGGTCGACAAGCTCTACGGGCCCGGGGCCAACCCGGTGGGCCGGACGGTGCGGATCAAGATGGTGCCCTACCAGGTGATCGGCGTGCTGGCCCGCAAGGGTCAGTCACCGATGGGCTCTGACTACGACGACACCGCGATCGTTCCGGTCACGACGTTCCAGGCCAAGATCCAGGGAGGGCTCGGCCAGTTCATCCCCGGAGCGATCTTCGTCGGCGCCGTGTCCGCCGACGCCACCGGCCGCGCCCAGCAGCAGATCTCGGGCCTCCTCCGCGACCGGCACCGGCTGGGGCCGGGTATCGAGGACGACTTCTCCGTTCGAAACCTCTCCGAGATCGCCAGTGCTCAGGCCCAGGGAACCCAGGTGCTCACCGCGCTGCTGGCCAGCATCGCCGCGGTCTCGCTGCTCGTCGGCGGGATCGGGATCATGAACATCATGCTGGTGAGCGTCACCGAGCGGACGCGGGAGATCGGCATCCGGATGGCGGTGGGAGGGAAGCCCGCAGACATCCTCGCGCAGTTCGTCGCCGAGGCCCTGGCGCTCTCGGCCGGGGGTGGGGTCATCGGCGTGGCGGTGGGCGTGGGTGCGGCGCTGCTCCTCGCCCGCGAGTTTCACTGGCCGACGATCATCCGGGTGGCGACGGTCCTCGTCTCGCTCGGATTCAGCGCGATGGTGGGAGTCGTCTTCGGGCTTTACCCGGCGCGAAAGGCGTCACGGCTCGATCCGATCGACGCGCTTCGCTTCGAGTGAGTTTGCAACGACACCTCTTCGACAATTGGCATGCAACATTTGATTGCGCAAGCAAGTGCCGACTCGTGTCCCGAGCCGCCCGCGCTCGCTAGTATGCGGGACGATGTCGTTGCTCGGCAGGGTACGCACCGTCGTCAATCACGGTCTCAAGCCTGCCGGCCTCGAGCTGCGGCGGGTGACCGAGTGGAACGACGACCCCCGCGCGTTCATCCCCTTCGCCGCGACGCTCGACGCGGCTCGAAGGGCAGGGCTGTCGGTCCCCGACTTCGTGGACCAGGCCTACAACGTCCCCGGAGCGACCGAGGCCGCGGTCCAGCGCATGCGGGAGCTCGGCGCATTCGACGGTTCGATCGAGCGGAGCTGCGAGATCGGCCCGGGCACCGGCCGCTACCTCGTCCGCATCCGGGCGATCTGCCGGCCCGGATACTACGAGATCTACGAGACGGCTCCCGACTGGGCGGAGTGGCTGGTCCAGCAGCACGGGGTCGTGCTCCAGCCGACCGACGGCAAGTCGCTGGCAGCGACTCCCTCTTCCTCGATGGACCTCGTCCACGCGCACAAGGTCTTCGAGGCCCTCTCGACCCTGACCGCGCTCGGGTACCTCCGGGAGATGGCCCGGGTGGTCCGCCCGGGCGGGAGGGTGGTCTTCGACGCCATGACCGAGGGCTGTCTCGATGCTCAGGTGCTCGAGCGCTGGATGGCTGCCGGCGCGCTCCATGGTGCGTACCCCGCCGTGCTCCCGCGGAGCCTGGTGCTCGGGTTGGCGCAGGCCTGGGGACTCCGGCTGCTGGGCAGCTTCCTCGTCCCGATGAAGCCCGGGTCGACGGAGTGCTTCGTGTTCCTGAGCGAACGGCAGTCCGAGCAGAATGGAGCCTGACCGGACCGATCGGGGCGCGAGCGTCCCGCAACCGGTGCGCGCGAGGCACCGGCGCCACGCAGCGATTGCACCTCACGATCAGCGCGAGGCGACCACCCGGGGGCGGGCCCTCGGGGCCACCACCGGGGCGGTCACCTCGAGGACGAACTCGCGCGCGAAGCGGTCCACCGCGTTCCAGTCGGTGTACTCGTGGTCCATCGAGGTGTCGGTATCGCCGCCCTCCTTGCGCGCGATCCGCCGCATGACGAAGCGGACCAGGAAGCTGTACTTCGTGTAGGGGAGGGCGCCGGCGACCAGCTCCACCCGGACGGGGCGCCACCCGGTCTTGGTCAGGAACTCGTCGACGATCTTCATCGTCTGGCCTCGCCCATCGCTCGTCCTGCTCAGCACCGCGAGGTTGACCGAGAAGAAGAGGCTGGGCACCCGCTGCAGCTCCGGGAGGTGCGCCCGGACGAATCGCTCCACCGGACGGAGATAGCGCTGTGCCCGGACCGGAGAGCCGACGAACACCGCGTGGTATTGCTGGACGTCGACGCGGGCCGGTGCGCGCTCGACGTCGAGAACGTCCACCTTGTGACCGGAGAGCCGGAGCGTCGTCCCGATCCGCTCCGCGACCTTCCGGGTCTGACCCTCGCGGGTGGCGTAGACGACGAGAACGTTGGCCATGGTGCTCTCCTGGACGGACTCCTTGCGGGGTGCAACAACCGGTCCCGCCCCGGACGGGCGGGTCGGTGGGGAGGGCATGCCTGGCCCGGCAAACGCGTTCTTGTAGTAGGACGGCTCATCACATGGACGTGAAGCCCTTGCCCCCTCCCGCACCCGCGCGCGGAGCGAAGACCTCGCCTGCGGACGGCCGCCCCCCGGTGGCCGCGACCGCGCCGCAGCCCTTCGTCTACCCGCTCCGCAGCGAGTTCCGGGAGCCGGACTGGACCCGCATCCCCGGCTACCGCTCCGTCTCCCGGGCCGACTGGGAGAGCGCGCTGTGGCAGCGGCGGCACACGGTCAAGAACCTGAAGGAGCTGAAGGAGACGCTCGGCCACCTCCTCCCCGACTCGCTCCTGGCCGGCGTGGATCGCGACCAGCGCGAGCGGGCGACGATGTCGATCCTCCTCCCGCCGCAGATGCTGAACACCATGGACCTGGAGGACCTGTGGCACTGCCCGGTCCGCAGGTACATGCTCCCCGCCTTCGAGGACCGGCGCACCGACTGGCCCAACCACCCGCGCGCGAGCCGCGACAGCCTCCACGAGGCGGACATGTGGGTGGTCGAGGGCCTGACGCATCGCTACCCGACCAAGGTCCTGGCGGAGATGCTGTCCACCTGCCCCCAGTACTGCGGTCACTGCACCCGCATGGATCTGGTGGGCAACGACGTGCCCCAGGTGGAGAAGCACCGGTTCGCGCTGCCCCAGCCCGAGCGGTACGAGAAGATCCTCGACTACCTCCGCCGGACGCCGGGGGTGCGCGACGTCGTCGTCTCCGGCGGCGACGTGGCCAACCTCCCCATCCAGACGCTGGAGACCTTCGTCTCCCAGCTCCTGGACATCGAGAACATCCGCGACATCCGGCTGGCATCGAAGGGCTTCATGGGACTGCCGCAGCACTTCCTGCAGCCGAAGGTACTGGAGGGGCTCACCCGCCTGGCGAAGAAGGCGTTCGAGCGCGGGGTGCAGCTCGCCCTCCACACCCACGTCAACCACGCGCGCCAGCTGACGCCGCTGGTGCAGAAGGCCGCCGACGCGCTGCTCAACGCGGGCTTCCGCGACATCCGGAACCAGGGCGTGCTCCTGCGCGGAGTGAACGCCACCGCGAAGGACCTGCTGGAGCTGTGCTTCACGCTCCAGGACCACGCGCACATCCTCCCGTACTACTTCTACATGTGCGACATGATCCCGAACTCCGAGCACTGGCGGACGAGCGTGGCGGAGGCGCAGCAGCTCCAGCACGACATCATGGGTTACCTGCCGGGGTTCGCGACCCCGCGCATCGTCTGTGACGTGCCCTTCGTCGGAAAGCGCTGGGTGCACCAGGTCTCGGAGTACGACCGGGAGCACGGCATCTCCTACTGGACCAAGAACTACCGCACCGGCATCGAGCTGTCGGATCCGCACGCGCTCGAGCGCCGATACGAGTACTACGACCCGGTGTACACGCTGCCCGAATCGGGGCAGCAGTGGTGGCGTGAGCACGCCGGCGTCTGAGGCGCGAGAGCACGATGCAGAGCCCGGACTGGCGCGGCCTCTTCCCCGGGGCGACCGAGGAGCAATGGAGCGACTGGCGGTGGCAGATGCGCCACTCCGTCCGCTCGCTGGAGCAGCTCGCGCGACTGGTTCCCCTGACCGAGGACGAGCGGCGGGGCTGCGAGGAGACCCGCGAGACGTTCCGGCTCGGCATCTCGCCCTACTACCTGTCGCTGGTCGACCGGGAGCATCCCTCCTGTCCGGTGCGCATGCAGGCGATCCCCACCCGGGCAGAGGCGCGGGTCCGGCCGGGGGAGCTGCGCGATCCGCTGGGCGAGGATCCGCACCGGCCGGTGGCGGCCATCGTCCACAAGTACCCGGACCGGGTGCTGTTCCTCGTGCTCGACAGCTGCTCGACCTACTGCCGCCACTGCACGCGCCGGCGGATCACGAAGGGTGGCGAGGCGGTGCTCGGGCGGGAGGCCTGGGCCGAGGGCGTCGCCTACGTGCGAGCCCATCCCGAGGTGCGGGACGTGCTGGTCTCGGGAGGTGACCCGCTGCTGCTCGCCGACGACCGGCTGGAGGCGCTGCTCGGGGAGCTCCGGGCGATTCCCCACGTGGAGATGCTCCGCATCGGAACGCGCGTCCCGGTGACGCTCCCGATGCGGGTGACCGTGGCGCTCCCGGTCATGCTGCGCAGGCACGCGCCGCTGTTCGTGGTGACCCACTTCAACCACCCCAAGGAGCTGACGCCCGAGGCCCGCGTGGCCTGCGAGCGGCTGGTCGATCACGGGGTGCCGGTGGAGAACCAGTCGGTGCTGATGCGCCGGGTGAACTCGGACGCCCGCATCCTGAAGGAGCTGAACCACGCGCTCCTCCGGACACGGGTTCGGCCGTACTACCTCCACCAGATGGACGTGGCGGAGGGGCTGGAGCACCTGCGGACGCCGCTCGCCGCCGGCGTCGCGATCCTCGAGCAGCTCCGGGGACACACCACGGGCCTGGCCGTCCCCCATCTCGCGGTCGACCTCCCGGGCGGGGGAGGGAAGGTGACGCTCCAGCCCGAGTACGTGGTGGAGCGGCGCGGGCACGAGACGGTGTTCCGGAACTACCGGGGGGAGCCGTACGTGTACCCGGAGCCGGAGGAGACCGACTGCAGCTGTCCGTACGACGCGGTGTGGACGCGGCACTCGTAGGGTCGTTCTCCGACGCACGGACATGCGGCCCCCCACTCCGTCCGCGTCGGCGGACTCCCTCGCCCGGGAGACAGCGTCACGTCCACACACCGATGCTAGGATCTCTTGCGTGCGCATCGTTCTCTCGGTGCTCGCGGTCGGGGTCCTCTGGGCCTGCACCGCCCACGTGACGCCTGCTCCCGCAGTCCCTGCCCGGACGCTGGGAAGCTGCACGCTCGAGGTGCTCTCGCTCCCCCCGAGGACGCCATACGTCGTTCTCGGCCAGGGTTACTCGGACAACATGAGCGAGGAGAGCGTCTCGGCGCTCTTCCAGAAGGGTTGCGCGCTCGGCGCAGATGCGTTCGTCGCTCCCCTGCCTCCCGAGAGCTTCCTGACCAGCAGGGGAGACCCGGCCCGACTCGCCGGTACGTTCATCCATCGCTGTCCGACGACCGGCTGTCCCGCGAACCAGGAAGCACGCTGAGGCTTCCCTCCGTCGGGAACTGGCCTGCCCGGTCGGGACGGGCGATCCTCGTGGCCCCGGATGCGCCCGGTCCTCCTCGCCACACTCCTCGCCGCGACCGTCGCGCACGCTGCCGAGACCGTCCGCATCGCGATGGGCGAGCGCCCCGAGCGGGAGGTCGTCATCCGGGGCAAGGGCTTGCAGCTCGGGCAGGACTCCGAGGACGGGCCCTTCGTTCCCCTCGACCGGGACGAGGTCCGCGTCCGCCACGTGGGCGACTCGATGGAGGTCGAGGGCACACGGGTCGACGGCCCGGTGCGCTTCCGGACCTCCGACACCGCGCACGTCCTCCGCGCCGGGAACGTCCAGGTCCGTGGCGAGGTCGTCGCCCTTCCGAAGGGCAGCCGCGTGCTCCTGGTCAACGTCCTCCCGCTCGAGGACTACGTGGCCGCGGTCCTCGGCGGCGAGATGCCGGTCAGCTTTCCCGAGGAGGCGCTCAAGGCCCAGGCCGTCGCTGCGCGCACCTACGCGCTCCAGCGCAAGCTCGAGGCGCTCGGCCAGCCGGTCCACCTCGGCAGCAGCGTCCTCGCCCAGGTCTACGGCGGCGTGAACCGCGAGAACCCCCGCACCCGCGCCGCGACCGCCGCAACCGCCGGGCAGATCCTCACCTGGCAGCTGGCGCCCATCGAGGCCTACTTCCACGCCTCCTGCGAGGGGAACACCGAGACCGGGCTGGACGCCCTGGGCCGCGACCTGCCGTATCTGCAGTCGGTCACCTGCGAGTGCCGTCCCGGACCCTCCACCCGCTGGAAGGCCGACCTCGACGCCTCCGCGCTCGAGCGGGCCTTCGGCGGACACGGCGAGCTCCGCGTCGCCGCCCGGACGCCGACCGGCCGCGTTCGCCGCCTCGAGCTCGGAGGCCGCAGCCTGAGCGGCGTCGAGTTCCGGCAGCGCCTCGGCTACGACCGGGTCCGCTCGCTCGCCTTCGACGTCTCGCCGGAGCGGGGAGGCGGGGCCCGGCTCACCGGCCGCGGGCTCGGCCACGGCGCCGGCCTCTCCCAGTGGGGAGCCAAGGAGATGGCCGACGGCGGGCAGGACTACCGGGCGATCCTGGCCCACTTCTATCCGGGCACCGAGCTCCAGACCCTCTACTGAGGGGCCCGAGGTGAAAGTCGGCACGGGGCGTGCTCACCTCCCGGGCACGATGAACCTTCCGACGGAGTGGATGCCCCCGCCGATGCTGGTGCGCTCGGCCATCGCTGCGGTGTGGCTGTACGAGGGACTGTGGAGCAAGGTGCTGGGCCGCCAGCCGTCGCAGGGGCGCATCACCGAGGCCGTACCGTTCCTCGGTCCGGGTGCAGGACCTGCGTTCCTCAAGGCGCTGGGCGTCGTCGAGACGCTGCTGGGCCTCTGGGTGCTGAGCGGGTGGGAGCCGGTCTGGGCCGCGATCGTGCAGACGGCGCTGCTGGTGTCGATGAACTCCGTCGGGCTCCTCTTCGCCCGGGAGCTGATCCACGACCCTCCGGGGATGGTGCTGAAGAACGCCGCGCTCGTGGTCCTGATGTGGGTCGCGGCGGCGCAGGGCAGGGCAGGGGGATGACCGCGACGTCGTCGGACACGCCCTGGGCCGCGGGCCGGTTCGACCGGCGCGCCCGGCCACGCCGGGTGCTCTTCGGCCAGATGTACGAGGACCCGGAGATCGAGCTCGGCGTCTTCCCGGCGGGCGCTCCGGTGTTCTGCATCGCGTCCGCCGGCGACACAGCCCTCGCGCTCGCCCGCCGCCATCCGGTCACGGCGGTCGACATCAACCCCGTCCAGCTCGACTACGCGCGCCGGCGCCTCGGCGGGGAGCCGTCCCGGACGGGGAGCGCCGAGCGCCTGCTCGCCCTGGGCCGCGCGCTCCTCCCCCTCGCCGGCTGGCGCCGCCGCGACCTCGAGACCTTCCTCGCCTTCGAGGCCGTCGCTCCCCAGCTGGACTACTGGAGGGCGCGCCTCGACACGCGTCGTTTCCGGGCCGGGCTGGATGCGCTGCTCTCGGTGAGCGGGCTCCGTGCCGTGTACGCGTCGCCCTTTCTCGCGATCCTTCCCGCACACTTCGGGCGCGTCATGCGCGGACGGATGGAGCGCTGCTTCGCCCGGCACCCCAACGCCTCCAACCCCTTCGCCCGTGCGCTGCTGCTCGGCGAGCGACCGCCGCCCGGGCCGCCGCCGGGTCACCCGGTCGACCTGGTCTGCGCCGACGCCGCGGCCCATCTCGAGAGGTGCCCCCCGGGGAGCTTCGGAGGATTCACCCTCTCCAACGTCCTCGACGGCGCGCCGCCCGCGTACCGGGACCGGCTCCTCGCCGCGGTCGACCGGGCGGCCCGCCCCGGGGCGGTCCGCGTCCTCCGGAGCTTCGCCGAGCCTGCCGCGCCCGTTCCGGACGACCGCGCGGCCGAGGACCGCTCGATGCTCTGGGGGATGGTCGAGGTGCACGGCTTGCGGGTATAGCGACACGCTCCGTTGGCCCTCTCCGACTACGACTTCGAGCTCCCCGATGCGCTCATCGCCCGTACTCCGCTCGAGCGGCGGGACGCGTCGCGCCTCCTCCTCCTCGATCGCGACTCGGGAGCATTCGCGCACCGCAGCTTTCGCGAGTGGCCGGGGCTCCTCCGCCGGGGCGACCTGGTGGTGCTGAACGACACCCGCGTCCTCCCCGCGCGCCTCCTGGGCCGGAAGCAGGGGAGTGGTGGACGGGTGGAGCTGCTCCTCGTGCGACCGGAGGCCGAGGTGGACACCGCCGCGGCGCTGGACGGCCGCGCCGAGGCCGTGGCCTGGGTCTGTCTCGGCCAGGCGAGCAAGGGGCTCCGGGAGGGCGCGGTGGTCGAGCTCGACGGTGCCTCCGCGACCGTGCTCGAGGCGCCGGGGGAGGGGGAGCTCCTGGTCCGCTTCCGGTCCGACAGTCCCCTCGGCGCGTTGCTCGAGCGGGCCGGGCGCGTGCCCCTGCCGCCCTACGTGGACCGGGAGCCGACGGAGGAGGACCGCACGCGTTACCAGACGGTCTACGCCCGCGCCGACGGCTCCGTCGCCGCGCCCACCGCGGGACTGCACCTGACCACGGCGACGTTCGCCGAGCTCGATGCCCGCGGGGTGGATCGCTGCTTCGTCACCCTCGAGGTCGGTCCGGGGACGTTCCTGCCCGTCCGCGGCGAGGACGAGTCCACGCACCGGATGCACCCCGAGCGCTACCGCATCCCCGAGGAGACCGCCGCGGCGGTGCACCGGGCCCGGAAGGAGGGGCGGCGCGTCGTCGCGGTGGGGACGACGGTCGTCCGCACGCTGGAGAGCGCGGTCGAGAACGGTCGCGTCCACGCCGGCTCCGGTACCTCCCGGCTGTTCATCCGCCCGCCCTACCGGTTCCAGGTGGTCGACGCGCTCCTGACGAACTTCCACCTCCCGCGCTCGACGCTCCTCATGCTCGTCTCGGCCTTCGCCGGGCGCGAGGTGGTGCTCGGCGCCTACCGGGCAGCGGTGGCCGAGCGCTACCGCTTCTTCAGCTACGGCGACGCCACCTTCATCGCCGCCGGGGTGGTCGGGTGAGCGTCCGCTTCGAGCTCTTCCATGCGGATGGCGGAACCCGCGCGCGCCGGGGGCGCCTCCACACCGCGCACGGAACGGTGGAGACGCCGTTCTTCATGCCGGTCGGCACCCAGGCCACGGTGAAGGCCGTGGGACAGGACGATCTCCGTTCGCTCGGGGCGGAGATCGTCCTCGGCAACACCTACCACCTGATGCTCAGGCCCGGAGAGGAGCTCATCGCCGAGCTGGGCGGCCTGCACCGCTTCATGGCCTGGGACCGGGCGATCCTCACCGACTCCGGCGGGTTCCAGGTCTACAGCCTGGCCCAGAACCGGAAGATCACCGAGGAGGGCGCGAGCTTCCAGTCGCACCTCGACGGAAGCCGGTGGCTGCTCACGCCGGAGCGTTCGGTCGCCATCCAGGAGCGGCTCGGCGCGGACATCCTCATGGCCTTCGACGAGTGCCCGCCATCGAAGGCCGACCGCGGCTACCTCGAGCAGAGCCTCGCCCGGACCACCCGCTGGCTCCGCCGGTGCGCCGCGGCCTGGACCCGGGGCGCGGGCGCGCTCTTCGGCATCGTCCAGGGAGGGCTCGATCTCGGGCTGCGCCGGCGCCACGTGGACGAGGTCTGCGCGGTGGAGCTGCCCGGCTATGCCCTGGGCGGTTACTCGGTGGGAGAGAGCCCGGAAGAGATGCATGCCTCGGTCGCCGAGGTCGCGCCGCTCCTTCCCGCGGACCGTCCGCGCTACCTGATGGGCGTCGGCACGCCGGTCGATCTCGTGACCGCCATCGAGGCCGGCATCGACATGTTCGACTGCGTGCTCCCCACCCGCTGCGCCCGCAACGGCCTCCTCTTCACCACCGAGGGGCGGCTCAACCTCCGGAACGCGACCCACGCCCGCGACCCACGACCGCCCGACCCGGCCTGCGCCTGCTACACCTGCCGCACACACTCCCGGGCCTACCTCCGCCACCTCTTCGCCGCCGACGAGCTGCTCGCCCTGCGGCTCGCGACGCTCCACAACCTGCACCACTACCTCGAGCTGATGCGCGGGGCGCGCGCCGCCATCGAGGCCGACCGGTACGGCGCCTTCGCCGCCGAGGTGCGCCGCCGGGAGTCAGGGCGAGCGCCGGCCTGAACCCTGTCGATCGGCGCAGCCATGCGCCGCCCCATCGGCGTCCCCCGGGGCGGGGCTGATCCAGGAGCGGCCCGGGCTCGGGGACGACGCCCCCGTTCTGATCCGGCCCCGGGGAACTCCCGAGGAATCCCGGGTGGCTATCGCCGGTTGAACGTCCGTTCAGAGGAGCAATTCTGATCCCGGTCTGATCCGGATGGGCGTTCGCGCCCGCCCGCTCAGCCGGGGAGCGACGCGCCTTGTCGTCCGGTGCGCCCTCTTGCTAAGGATGCGCGCCCTCTCACGATTCCCCTGTTCCTCGAGAGGCCCCGACGGAGTCCACCCCCGTGCTCACCCACCAAGTCCTGCTGGCCCAGGCGGCCGGCGGAAGCCCGCAGTCGCTCTTCATCTTCATCGCCGGGATGTTCGCCATCATGTACTTCCTCATGATCCGGCCTCAGCAGAAGCAACTGAAGGAGCACCGCGCGCTCCTGGCCAACCTCAAGAAGGGCGACAACGTGGTCACCCAGGGGGGAATCATCGGCCGCGTCTACTCGGTTGCCGACAAGGAGGTTCAGATCGAGGTCGCCAGCAACGTGAAGCTGCGGGTGCTGAAGACGTCGGTCCAGACGATCCTCAAGGAGCCGTCCGAGGCGACGAAGTCGGACGACGGCAAGGCGGAGAAGGAGTCCAAGTGATGGGGCGTGGCAACTGGGGCCGGTGGGTGAGCATCCTCGCGGTCACGCTCGGCTCCCTCTGGTACCTCATCCCCACCTACTACTCGTTCTTCGTGCTGCCCAAGGCGCAGCGGAACGACCTCAAGCTCCTCCAGTCGAAGCTGCCTCGCTGGGCGCCGGGAGCCAGCCACCGGCTCAACCTCGGCCTCGACTTGCAGGGCGGCATCCACATGGTGATGCGGGTCGACACCCAGACCGCGCTCCAGAAGCGGGTCGAGCGCCGTGGCCTGCAGATCGTCAACTACCTCAAGGACCAGAAGATCGAGGGCGTCACCTACACCACCGATCCGAACCGGCTCCAGCTCACCCTCAAGGCCCCGGACGCAGCCGGACTCGACAGCGTGGAGAAGGAGCTGAAGGGGTTCGACGACTTCAGCAGGGTGGGGCGCGCCGGCGACTCCATCACCTACCAGCTGCGGGACACCCAGGTGTCCCGGTTCCGCGACGAGGCGGTCGACCAGGCGATGCTCGTC
Organism: Myxococcaceae bacterium; assembly: GCA_035501615.1. GTDB lineage: Bacteria > Myxococcota > Myxococcia > Myxococcales > Myxococcaceae > RPRB01. The sequence continues at coordinate 11,699 of DATJVY010000141.1, read as the reverse complement.
ATCCGCCGCCGCATCGACAAGTGGGGCGTGGCCGAGGTCGACGTGCGGAAGATGGGCACCGACTCGATCCAGATCTCGCTCCCCGGCCAGCAGGACCCGGAGCAGGCCAAGGAGCTCATCGGCACCACCGCCCAGCTCGAGTTCCGGATGGTGGACGAGAAGAGCCCGTACTTCAGCCAGCTGGTGGCCAAGCATCCACCCCCGGCCGACTCCGGCATCCGGCTCGTCCATCCCAACGGCTACGAGCAGCTGGAAGGGAAGGACCGCGAGGGGCTCCTCGCCTACGCCCGCCAGGAGGTCCCGGCGAACCGTGACGTGCTCCTCCAGTGCGTGACCGCGCAGGCCCAGAAGGGGAGCTGCGACAGCTACCTCGCCTACCTGGTGGACAAGGCGGTCCCGCTCACCGGCGAGAGCCTCGCCACCGCGGACTACAGCCGAAGCCAGACCAGCAACGACTTCGAGGTGAACCTCTCCTTCGACACGCAGGGGGGAATCGAGTTCGGGAAGCTCACCGGAGACAACGTCGGCCGGTACATGGCCATCGTGCTCGACGACAACGTCAACTCCGCGCCCCGCATCAACGAGCGCATTCCCAACGGCCGGGCCCGCATCACCCTCGGTCACGCGCTGGGGAAGACCGACGAGCAGATGCTCCAGGAGGCGCTCAACCTCGTCCTGGTCCTCCGGGCGGGTGCACTGCCGGCCCCGGTGACCACCGGGGAGATCCGTCAGGTGGGGGCGAGCCTGGGCGACGAGCTGATCCGCAAGGGGAGCCTGGCCGCCACCGTGGGGCTCGCGCTGGTGGTGGTCTTCATGGCGGTCTACTACCGGAAGTCGGGCCTCATCGCCGACGTGGCGCTGATCCTCAACGGCCTGCTCATCCTGGCCGGGCTGGCCCTGTTCGGCGCCACCCTGACACTCCCGGGCATCGCCGGCTTCGTGCTCACCCTGGGTATCGCGGTGGACGCCAACGTGCTGATCAACGAGCGGGTGCGCGAGGAGCTGGACGCAGGTAAGAGCGCCCGGGCGGCGGTGGACCAGGGGTACGACCGGGCGTTCTGGACCATCTTCGACGCCCACGTCACCACTCTGATCGCCGGCTTCATCCTCCTGTCCACCGGGACTGGCCCGGTGCGCGGGTTCGCGACCTCGCTGATCATCGGGCTGGTGGCCTCGCTGTTCACCTCCATCGTGGTCACCCGGGCGATCACCACCTACTTCGTCCACGGGCGCGGCGCCCAGACGGTCTCGGTCTGACGATGCGGATCCTCAAGCACAAGACCAACATCGACTTCATCGGGAAGCGGAAGCCAGCACTGTTCATCAGCTCGGTGCTGAACCTCGCCATCCTGGTGGGCATCGCGATCTTCGGCTTCAACTTCGGCGTCGACTTCGCCGGCGGCACGGTGGTGGAGCTGAAGTTCGCCCACGCCATCCGCGCCGACGAGGTCCGGGCCCGGGCCCAGGCGGCGGGGCTGCACGACGTGAGCGTGCAGGGCATCGGCTCGTCCGCGGACAACAGCTACCTGCTCCGGCTGGGCGGCGTCACCCAGCTCACCGAGCAGAGCGCGGTCACCGCGCTCCAGGCGCTGACGGCCCTGGGAGGCGTGAGCAACGTCCACACCGACGTGCAGAACGGCCTCATCAACTTCCGCTCCGCCCAGAAGATGGACGCCGACAAGGTCCGGGAAGCCATCAGCGCGTCGGGCACCGGGGTGAAGGAGGTCCGCGACCTCGGTGCTGCGCAGGGCGGGGGAGAGGACTACCAGGTGGTGGCCTCTGGCATGGCCGACAAGATCACCGCCGCGATGGGGAAGGGGCTCCAGGAGCCCGACTTCCAGGTGCGCCGGGTGGACTACGTGGGCCCGCAGGTGGGGAACCAGCTCCGGAACAAGGGCATCGCCGCGCTGATCTACGCGATGCTGGCCATCCTCGTGTACGTGGCCTTCCGGTTCGACTTCAAGTTCGGTCCGGGCGCGCTGGTGGCCATGGTCCACGACGTGATCATGGTCAGCGGCTACTACCTGGTGTCGCGCCGCGAGTTCAACCTGACCTCCATCGCGGTGCTGCTCACCATCACCGGCTACTCGATCAACGACACCATCGTCATCTACGACCGGATCCGCGAGGAGATGGGCCGCTACAAGGGGAAGCCGCTCCCGGAGATCATCAACATCGCGGTGAACGACACCCTGTCGCGCACCATCCTGACCGGGGGGGTGACCGCGCTCTCGCTGGTGGGTCTGCTCATCTTCGGGGTGGGGGAGATCTGGGACTTCGCGATGGCAATGCTCATCGGCATCATCGTCGGCACCTACTCCAGCGTGTACATCGCGAGCCCCCTCACCATCTGGCTCGACGAGCGTGCCGCCCGGAAGAAGGCCGCCGGCCAGGCGATGAAGGTCCGGGCCGCGTAGCAGCGCCCCGGCGCTCTCGCCTGATTTCCGAGCGTTTCCAGCCTTCCGCTCGCAGATCCGCCGGCAGGCTTGACGCTCGGCTCGGCCTCCGGGGAACGTTCGGCCATGGCCGAGATCGGCCGTCCTACCATCGTCTCGTGGCTGGTCGCCCGCCTGGTCGCGACGGCCGTGGCCTGCGGCCTGGATCGCGACGCGTTCCTCGCCGAGCTCGGGCTGGAGCCCACCCGGCTGGAGGACCGGGACGGAAGGCTCCCGGTCGACACCTTCGCGCGGGCCTGGCAGCTCATGGCGACGCGGCTTCCCGGGCGGGTGCTCGCCCTCGACTGGATCACGTCCTGGAAGATCACCGACGCCGGGCTCCTCGGCTTCCTGCTCCTGCAGCTCCGGACCGTGGAGGAGGCCCTCCTGACGGCCACCCGCTACGCACACCTGGTCAACCAGGCCGCCCGGGCGCGGCTGCACAAGGGCTCGCCCAGCTCGCGGGTCGCGTTCGAGCTGCCTCCCGCCCTTCTCGCCACCCAGCTCCCGGAGGCGATGCTGGCAGGGATGGTCCTCCAGCTCCGGAACGCGGTCGACTCCTCGCTTCGCCCGATCGCGGTCCGGTTCCCGTACCGGGCCACCGACCGGACGCCGGCGCTGGAGCGGTACTTCGGTGCTCCGGTGCTGCACGAGGCGGGCGAGGTCTCGGTCGAGCTACCGACCGAGATCCTCGGCCGGCCCCTTCCGAACGCAGACCCCGTCTTGGCCGGATACCCTGCAGCGAAGGCTCGCCGCCGAAGGGGCCACCTTCAACGGTCTGCTCGAGGAGGCGCGCCGGACGTTCGCCATGTCGTACCTGGCCGACCGCAAGCTCGCCGCCTACGAGGTGTCGTTCCTGCTCGGGTACTCGGAGCCGGCGACATTCTTCCGGGCCTTCAAGCGGTGGACGGGGAAGACGCCGCAGCAGTACCGCGCGACGGCCCTGAGCGCCTGACGGAGGAGCCTCGCTGGAGATTCAGCGGCGCGAGGACTCGATGCGCCGCCGCGCCCCCCTGACGAGACGCTCGGCGCTCACGATGGCGCGGAGGTGGCGGCCCGAGCCGATCGATCCTCCCTCGTCGAATGCCTCCACCTTGAACCGGTGGAGCTTTCCCTCCGGCCCGAGGTAGGTGGCGACCGCCCTGACGGGACAGCCGACCGGCGTCGCGGCGCCGTGGCCCACTTCGATCGAGACGCCGACCGAGAGCTCGCCCTCCTTCAGCAGCGGGCGCAACACCCGCGCGGCGGCGATCTCCATGAGCGCCACCATGCGGGAGGTGGCGAGCACCTCCGGGAAGGCGTCCCCCTCGCCGAGACGGAGGGCCGCCGCCGTGTCGCTCTGCTGGACGGTGAGGTGGGCTTCGGCGGTCTGACCCGAGAGGTTCATGATCTTCTCCTTGACTCGAGGGGAACTGCTCAGGCGGCTCCGGCCACGACGGCAGCGGGGAGGGGGGGAATGCTGCCAGCCTCGGGCGGAGGCGCCTTCGACTGCAACGGCGCCTCGTCCCACTTCACGAGTTTCAAGTCCTTCACGAATACGGTGTAGAGCACCGGGACGAGCACCAGGGTGATGGCGGTGGCCACCGAGAGCCCGCCGATCTGCACGTAGCAGAGGGGCTCCCAGAGCGGTCCGCCGTGCATCGCCAGGGGGAAGAGCCCGAACACCGTCGCGGCCACCGTGATCAGCACCGGCCGGAGCCGGAGGATGCCCGCGTCGATCAGCGCGTCCCGGAGCGAGTCACCCTCGTGGTGACGCTCCTCGATGAAGTCGAAGAGGACGATCACGTGGCTGACGATGACCCCGATGAGGCTGATGCAGCCGAGGAAGGCCATGAACCCGAACGGGGCGCCCATGATTTTCAGGCTGACCAGCGCGGCCACGACCCCGAAGGGGATGGCGGAGAAGACGATCAGCGGCTTGGTCGCGCTCTTGAACTGGACGACCAGCGCCAGGAAGATCGACACCACGCAGATCAGGAGAACCAGCTGGAGGCTGTGGAACCCCTTCAGCTGCTCCTCCTCCTCGCCGCCGACCTCGAGGCGGTAGCCGGGCGGGAGGGACCGGCGCACCTGGTCCAGGTGCGGCCGGAGCCCGGCCATCACCTCGGAGGGAAGCGTTCCGTAGCGGGGGTAGGCCTGGACGGTGAGCGTCCGCATCTGATCGCGGCGCACGCGCTTCTCGGTCACGGAACGAACCTCGAGCGAGGCGACCTGGCGCAGCGGCACCCGGGCGTCGCTGCTGCTCGAGGCGACGTAGAGGTTCAGCAGATCCGAGGGCTGGGCGCGCTCCGACCCCTTGAGCCGGGACACGATGGGGATGCGGAGGTCTCCCTCGCGGAGCTCGCCCACCCGGTTCCCGCTGAGCGCGGCGGCCGAGGAGCGTGCCACGTCGAGGTTGGTGACCCCGGCGAGGTTGGCCCGGTCGGGATCGACCTCGAGCGCCACCGTCACCGTGTCCACGCCCCAGTTCTCGCGCACCCGCTCGGCGCCCGGCACCTTCCGCAGCGATTCTTGTATCGGTGCGGCCAGGGCCCGCAGGGTCGGGATGTCCTCGCCGGAGAGGCGGATCGCCACCGGCATGCCCACCGCGGCGCCGTTCTCCAGCAGCCGGGCGTCGACCGTCGCCCCCGGGATCTCGCGGGCGAGGGTGTCTTGAAGTTGCTCGATCAGGTGGTTGGTGTCGTGCTTGTCCTTCACGTTGATCAGCACCTGGGCGTAGTTGCGCTGCTGCTGCTCGGGCGAGACCGAGAACCAGAACCGCGGGCCACCGCCCCCGATGAACGAGGTGACCGACTCGAGGACCTCGCGCGGCTTCCCGTCCTTGGCGGGGTGCTCGCGCCCGTACTCCTCCGCCACCCGGCGGATGGCGGCGTCCACCTGATCGGCGGTCTGACGGGTCGCGGAGAGCGGCGCGTCCTCGGGCAGCCACACGTCCACGTAGGAGAGGTACGAGAGGTCCTTGGGGAAGTAGGCCTGCTTCAGGGTCTTCACCTGCGTCACCCCGAGGACCAGGAGCACGCCGGCGATGGCCAGCGTCGTCTTCCGGTGGTCCAGTGTCCACCCGACCAGCCGGGCGTACTGCCGGCCGAATCCGCGCGAGCGCTTCTCGGCGAGCGTGGGCTCGGGCTTCCTCGACGGCCGGAGCAGATAGTAGCCCAGCATCGGGATGAAGCTCATCGACACGATCCGCGAGGCGACCAGCGACGCGGTGAGCACCACCGGGAGGGTGAACACGAACTTCCCGCTGTCGTCGGGCAGGGTGAGGAACGGCAAGTAGGAGACGATGTTGGTGAGCGTGGCGAACATGATCGCCGACGCCAGCTTGGTGGGACCCAGCCAGGAGGAGACGATCGGGGGGTGACCGAGCGCGAGGTCGCGCTTGATCGCGTCACCGGCCACCACCGGGTCGTCGACCAGCAGGCCCAGGGCGATGATCAGCGAGGCGATGCTGACCTGCTGGATGTCGAGGCCGGCGAGCTTCATCATCCCGAAGGTCATGAAGAGGGTGATGGGGATGCTCAGCGCCATGAGCAGCGCCGAGCGCCACTCCCAGAAACCCACCAGCGCCACCAGCACCACCAGGATGACCGCCTCCCAGAGGCTCATCATGAAGAGGTGGACGTTCTCCTCCACCTGCCGCGGCTGGTCCGAGGTGCGGGCGTAGACGAGGTCGTCGGGGAGCAGGGCCTTGGTCTCGGCCAGGGCGGCGTCGACCTCCTCCCCGAACTCGGCGACCTGGGTCCCGCTGCGCATCGAGACCGCCAGGGTGATGGCCCGGGTGGACTGCCACTGACCGGAGGCGTCCCTCCAGGTGAACCGGTTCAGGAACCCCGCCGGGGTCTGGTAGCCGCGGGTGATGGTCACCACGTCGCGGAGGTAGACCGGCGCTCCCGAGGGACTGGTGGCCAGCACGATCGAGCCGATCTCCTCCTCGTTCTTGAGCTCGCCGGACGGATTGACCAGGAGCGTCTTCCGCCCCACCTCGACGATGCCGCCCGGGGCATTGACGTTGCGCGACGCGAGGAGCTGCGAGAGCTGGACCGGCTTGATGCCGTAGGCGGCGAGCCGCTCCTGCGAGTACTCGAGGAAGATGGTCTCGGGGAGCACGCCCGAGCGGTCCACCTTGCTCACCCGGGACAGCCCGCGGAAGCGACGCTGCAGGGTGTCGGTGAAGCGCTCGAGCTCCTTGTAGGTGTAGCGCTCTCCGGCGACCTGCTGGAGGCGGGACTCGGTGTCCTCCGGGTCCTTGATCGCCGCCAGGCGCCACACGTCGGGATGGAGCTCGCTCTCGTGGAGCCGCTGGCCGACGCGGACGCCGATGGCCTCGAGCAGCTCCTGCTCGGTGCCGGTCCACTGCAGGTCCACGCCGATGAAGCCCGGACCCCGGAACATCCGCGGGTCGGTGGCGCCGGGAGGAAGATCGCCCATGACGCCCCTGGCGGTCTCCACCAGCGAATCGGCCTGGAGCGACATGGGGAAGCAGGCCACGAGCGAGACGCGGCTTCCGCCGTCGTCGGTGTGGCGAACGGAGAGGATGCGCTCCTTGACGGCCTCCGCGCGGAGCTGGACCTCCATCGCCGAGGCCCGCGGGCTGGCGACGGTGAGCATCAGCGCGGTGGTCTCGCCGAAGTCCTTGATGAAGGTGATGCTCGCGCCCTCCGGGAGGTTCCGGAGGGTGTCGAGCTTGAGCCGGATGTCGTCGAACTCCTTGCCGGTGTCCTTGGTGTCGGAGAGGAGGGTGACGGTGACCACCGCGGTGCCGCTGCGAGTGGTGGAGTCGATGCGCTCCACCCGGGTGTTCTCGGCGATCTTCTCCTCCATCGGGCGGGTGAGGAGGTCCTCCACGCGCTCGGAGCTCGCCCCGGGCCAGTTGCCGATGGCGGCGGCGACGCGGACCGGGATCTCCGGGTCCTTGCGCTTGGGCATGGTCTGGTAGGCGTGGATCCCCCAGGCGACCAGGAGGATCAGGAGCACCCAGGCCACCGCGCGGGTCTCGGTGAAGTACCGGGCGGTGTTGTGGGTGTTGCGGATCATCTCCGCGTCGGTCTTGTCGTGGGCCATGATCGGGCTCGTTCCGGAGTGAAGGGTGGAGAGGCTCAGGGGATGACGCGGATCGCGTCGCCGTCGTGGAGGAGTGACGCGCCGAGCGTCACCACCCGGTCGCCCGAGGCCAGGCCCTCGCGGACGATGACCCGGTCGTTGACCAGCTCGCCGAGCTGCACCTGCCGCAGCGCGACCCTGGTCCGGCCCTCTCTCTCTTGCACCTGGTACACCGCGAAGCCATGGCCGCCGGCGCCGGGACGGACGAGGGAGCCGAGGGGAAGGGTGATCTGAACGTCCGACGGCGACTCGCCGCCCAGCCCGACCGAGGCCACCATGCCGGCCTTCAGGCGGCCGTCGGCGTTGGGGATGCTCGCCTCGACCTCGAAGGTCCGGCTCTTGGCGTCGGCGGAGGGATCGATCCGGGTGATGGAACCGCCGATGTCGCCCACCGCGTCGGCACGGATGCCGACGGGGCTGCCGCCGTGGAGGGTGTTGACCATCACGTCGGGCACCGCGAAGACCACCTTGACGGTGCGCATGTCGGCGACGGTGAAGGCGACCGTTCCTCCGGTCACGAAGGAGCCGACCTCGACTCGCTTCTTCACCACCACGCCCTCGATGGGCGAGGTGAGCACGCAGTCACGCAGCGCGGTCCGGGCCTCGGCGACCTTGGCGTCGGCTCCAACGCGGCGGGCGACGGCGCTGTCCTTCCGAGCGCGCTGGTTGTCGAGATCGGAGCCGGAGACCGCATCCTGCTCGGCGAGGAAGGCGGTGCGCTTGTGGTCCGCCTCGGCCACGACCTCGGAGGCGCGGGCGTCGGCCTGGTTGGCCACCGCCTCCGCGAGGCGCTGGGTGTAGTCCTCGCTCCGGATGCGGGCGAGCATCATGCCCGGGGTGACCCGGTCGCCCTCCTGGATCGGCCGGGTCGTCCCGTCCGGCAGCTTCACCTGGGCGAGGACGTCCACGTAGCCGGTCACCTTGAATGCCACGTCCACCTGGACGGCGGGCAGCACGGCGGCGGAGTAGCGGGTGCTGGCTCCGCCGGCGCCGGATTCGACCGTGTGGACCTTCACCGGAACCGGGGGCTTCTCCGTCGAGGCCGCTTGCCGCGTACATCCAGCGAGGCCAGCGGCGGCGACGAGAGAGGAGAAGACGAGAGAACGGGTGGGGGTCATCGAAGTACCTCGTGAGGTGCGGGTGGGTGTGCGGGGTGATCACGGAAGGGGGCCGGTGGGCGCGTCCCGCCCCACGGCGTGCAGGAAGCGCTCGCGCGAGACGCGCTGGTCGACGCGGGCATCGGCGGCGGACTGGCCGGCGCGGGTGAGCTCGGTCTCGGCGTCGGTGAGCTCCACGCTGGTGGCGCGGCCGGCGAGGAAGAGCAGGCGGCGGACCCGGTAGCCCTCCTGGGCGGCGGAGAGCCCGCGGGCGGTGGACTCCACCGCGGCGTCGGCGTTCTCGATGTCCTGGACTGCCTGGGCGACCTCGACCGCGAGGCTGTCGCGGAGGGCGCGCCGCTGGGCCTCGGTCGAGGCGGCCTTCGAGTCGTAGACCTTGCCGTTCAGGATGCCGGCGGCGATGTCGTTGGGGCTGATCGAGGCCTGGACCCCGAGCGCCCAGGTGGAGGTGAAGGCGTCGGTCTGGGGGAAGACCCGCGAGCTCGGGTTGGAGTAGCTGCTGCTCGCCACCAGCGCGAGCTGGGGCATGCCCGAGCCACGCGCGCTGGCCGCCTGCAGCCTCTGCGCCTCCGCGGACGCGGCCAGGGCGTGCATCTCGGGCCGGTTGTCGCTCGCCTCGTCGGTGAGCTCCTCGATGGAAGGACCGACCGCGAACGGGCTCAGCGGCTGGAGCACGTCCTCGCCGACGCCGAAGTCACTGGCCGGGACGACATGCATGATGATCGCCAGCTGGGTGGCGGAGTAGGTGACGAGGTTCTTCGCCTTGGTGTGGGTGAGCTCGGCGTCGGCGAGCTGCGACTCGACCCGGAGCACGTCGGCCTTCGCCACCTTGTCGGCGCGGAAGGCGACCCGGACGTCCTCCAGGTGCTGCTGCGCCTGCACGACGGCGCGGGCGGCGACGCCGGCCTGGAGCTTGGCGCGCAGCCAGCCGTAGTAGGCCAGCTTGGCGTCGGTCGAGATCTTGAGCCGGGTGGCGAGGGCGTTCAGACGTGCGGCCCGGGCCGACTTCGACGCCGCCGCATGGTCGCGCGAGACGCGGAGGAGCACGTCGCTCACCGGAAAGGTGAGGCTGGTGGTGATGTCCGTGCTGTTGCGGATGGTGGGGAAGCCGATCGCCCCCGCGTTGACCAGCTCGGTGCCGGGGGCGATGGGCCCGACAGGGGCGCCAGGCGCCTGGACGCCGGCGGGGAGCTTCCCTGGCTCGACGTGGGAGAGGTGGTTGTAGGTCGCCTGCGTCTTCAGCCGGGGGAAGAAGCCCACCAGGGCGGCGTCCACCTGCGCCGCGGCGGCGTCGACGTCGCGGAGCCTGGCGTCGAGGTCGGGGCTGGTCTCCACCGCGCGCCGTGCCACCTCCTCGGCGGTGAGGCCACCGGCCTCGAGGGGAAGGAGCGTCGCCGGCGGCGGCGCCTGCATCTCGCGAGCGCGGGCGAGCGCCGGGAGCAGCGAGAGGAAGAAGAGGACAGCGGCGATCCGCCGTGCGCGGCAGACCCAGCAAGTGTGACGGGCGTCGGTCTTCATGGATGCGCTTTGTACGGATCGCAGCCCGCGCTCACGATGATGTCCGGCGACAACGAATTGACGTCGGACGCCAGGGTTTCGAGTTGACGCGTCGCAGAGTGGTTCCGGGCGCCAGGCCCGTGACCTTCGACGCCAGGAGGGGTGACGCAGGTGCTCAGGGTCTCCGGGCTGCGGCTGCGACGGGAGTCGACGGAGCCTGGAGCGCTCCCGAGCTCGCCGGCATCAGGGGTTCCGAGCGAGCCCGCAGAGCCGAGAGCCTGAACCCGGGGGAGGACGCGTGGGGGCGAGACGGCGCGCTCTCGAGGAGGAGGTGACGAGCACGGAAGGACCTCGAAGGCCTCGCCGCGGAGCACGCGTCGCAGCCGGGACCGTCCACCGGAGCCGCGTCGCGCGCCACCTCCATGTGGGCGGCCCTCGACGATCTGCAGCGACCGCGCCGCGCGTCACGGAGTCGAGCGACTGACCTTCGGCGACAACGAATTGACCTCGCACGCCAAAGCACGATCTCGCGTTGCGGCCGGCCGGCCCGCAGGGCATCAGTACGCGCCGGAGGAAAACAAGAAACAATGGAACTCGCATTTCTCGATCCCAAGCAGGTCCCGGCCTCTCTCGCCGCTCTCCAGTCCGTCGCTCATGGCAACGGCAGGCTCACCGACCCGGAGCGGACACTCCTCGCGCTCGTCGCCGAGATGCATGGAACGCGTCTCGACCTCGATGCGCTCCCCGAGCCCGACCCGGTCGCGCTGGCCGCGCAGGTGGTCGATGCGCACCAGCGCAAGCGTCTCGTCCAGATGGCCGTGGTCATGGCCATGGTCGATGGTGAGGTGACGGCCGGACAGGAGCGGACCGTGCGCTCCATCGCCGAGGCGCTGGAGGTGGACGAGGCGAGCCTGAAGGTGCTCCACGGGGTGGTGAACGACAGCAAGCTCCTCACCCGGGTGCATGTGATGCGGCGCCTCATGGGGCCGTTCGTCGGCGACGTCCGCAAGCAGGAGGGGCTGGCCGGGATCCGGAAGTTCCTGGGCCCGATCTTCTTCGGCACCGGAGACGACCCGGAGGTCACCTGGCGCTACAAGCAGCTCGGCCTGCTGCCCCAGGGAACCTTCGGCCGCGCCTACTGGGAGTTCTGCACCTCGCGGCGGTTCGCCTTCCCCGGCGAGCCCGGGGGCATTCCCGAGCGGATGGTCTTCCACGACTTCGGCCACGTCCTGTCCGGGTACGAGACCGACGCCGAAGGCGAGATCCAGCAGGGTGCCTTCCAGGCCGGGTTCACCCGCACCGACGGCTTCTCGTTCCTGCTCTTCGTCATCTGCCAGTTCCACCTGGGCATCAAGGTGACGCCCGTCGCCGCGCCGCGGACCGGTCTGCTCGACGTGCGCAAGGTGCTGCGCGCCGCGGAACGCGGTGCAGCGTGCCGGGACGACCTCAGCGCGCGCTGGGACCACTGGGCCTGGGTCGAGCTCCCGGTCGACGAGGTTCGCCACCGGCTGGGGGTCCCGCCGCTCGCCGCCTGATCCGGCGAGACGCC
>DATJVY010000140.1:0-23931 GCA_035501615.1 Myxococcaceae bacterium | reverse complement strand
AGGCGTCCGGTCGATGCTCGCCCGCGCCGTCGACCAGCTCGTGCGCCGCGAGGGCCCCCGGGTCCTCGCCGGCCTCATCCGCTGGAGCGGGGACTTCGACCTGGCGGAGGAGGCGTTCCAGGCCGCATGCGCGCAGGCGGTGGAGTCCTGGGCACGGCGAGGGCTCCCGGAGCGGCCCGGAGGCTGGCTCACCACCGTGGCCCGGCGCCGTCTGGCCGACCTGCTCCGGCGGCGGCGGCCGTCGGTCGCGCTCGAGGGAGCCCTGGCCGAGGCGCTGGCCACCGCCGAGGAGCCGGCGCTGGAGAGCGCTCCCGAGGTGGAGGACGCCCGGCTGCGCCTCCTCTTCACCGTCTGCCACCCGGCGCTGGGGCAGCCGGCACAGGTCGCGCTCGCGCTCCGCACGCTGTGCGGGCTCACCACGCAGGAGATCGCCCGCGCACACCTCGAGCCGGAGGCGACGACGGCGCAGCGCCTGGTGCGGGCGAAGCGGAAGATCGCCGAAGCCCGCATCCCCTTCGAGGTGCCCGACGCCGACCGGCTCGCCGAGCGGCTGGAGGGAGCGCTCTCCACCATCTACCTGGTCTTCAACGAGGGCTTCTCTGCCACCGAGGGCGAGACCTGGATTCGCCCTGACCTCTGCGCCGAGGCCATCCGGCTCGGGCGACTCGTGGTGGAGTTGCTGCCCGGGCAGGCCGAGGCCGAGGGATTGCTCGCCCTGATGCTCCTCCACGACGCACGCCGCCCGGCCCGGACCGATGCCGACGGAACGCTGGTCCCCCTCGAGGAGCAGGACCGTGCGCTCTGGAGCCAGGAGATCATCGCCGAGGGAACCGCGGTGCTCGACCGTGCGGTGGGCCGCGGCGCCCCAGGCCCCTACCAGCTCCAGGCCGCCATCGCGGCGCTCCATGCCCGCGCCCGCCGTCCCCCGGACACCGACTGGCCCCAGATCGCCGCCCTCTACGCAGCGCTCCTCCGCCACGCCCCGAGCCCCATCGTCGAGCTCAACGCCGCTGCGGCGCTGGCGATGGCGCGGGGACCCGAGGCGGGCCTGGACTGGATGGAACGGCTCGAGCGCTCGGGCGCGCTCGCCGGCTACCACCTGCTCCCCGCCGCGCAGGCGGACCTGCTCCGGCGTCTCGGCCGGGTCGACCAGGCGCGAGCCGCCTATCGACGCGCGCTGGAGCTGGTGCGCCACCCTGCCGAGCGCCGCTTCCTCGAGCGCCGGGTGGCGGAGCTCGGCTGAAGGCGCGCCGGCGCCCGGGACACTCCCTCTCGGGTTCAGCGGCTTCCGGCGAGCAGCTCCCGGAGCACGAACGGCAGGTCCAACCCGGCGTCGCCGAGGAGGCCGAGCAGCCCTCCCGTCTCTGCGTCGGCACCAGCCCGGAGGCGGCGGCGGAGCGCGGTCATCACCCGGACCCGCGCCGCGCTCAGCGCCCGGGAGACGGTCGACTTGTGCGTTCCCGCGCGGCGGCCGATCTCCTCCAGCGTGAGCCCCTCGAGGACGTAGAGGACCAGGAAGTGGCGAGTGCGTGGATCGAGCCCCCCGAGCGCCTCCACCAGGGCCGCCTGGAGCGTCGCCTGCTCGGAGCGGCGCAGGAGCGACAGCTCGGGGTCCGGGTCCGGCGCGGCGAGCTCGTGGAGCGTCCGGAGCTCCTCCTCGCCCTGCGGCCTCGCCTCGAGGAGGTTCAGGGCCACCCGGAGCAGCACCGCCCGGAGCCAGGGGTCCAGGCCTCCCCGCCCCTGGTACTCGGCGAGCTTCGGCAGGCGTGGCCCGACGAGGAGCCTCTCCCGCGTGCGCTGGAGCACCTCGGCCCGCAGCTCCTCGTCCGTCCGGAGCCGGCGCAGCGCCCGGGGGAGGAGCGCGCGCAGCCGGGCATCGAGCAGCTCGAGCGCCCGGGCGTGGCGGGAGAGCGCGGCTGCCACCAGGTAGAGGTCGGCGGCGTGGACCGGGACCCCGTCGGGATCGAGCGCCGGCCGCCGGCGCGAGAGGAAGCGGAGGAACGCCCGGGGTTCGACCTGGAGCGCCGGGTGCGCGTGCCGCGCGAGTTCCAGCGCAGGACCGAGCTGCAGCAAGCGGGAGCGCCTTCACCCGGGATGCCCCCCGGGCGTCAGGTCCCCCCTCGAGCAGCAGTCTGCCTCATCCCGGCCCCGGAAGGTGCATCCCGTGCAGCCAACACACCCCCCCGAGCCGTGGACCAGCCCCGGGCGACGGGTCAGGGGGCCCTCCCGGGGCTGTTGGCGACCCGTCCACCGGGGCACGCGGGAGGTGCGCACCGGCCGCCCTTTGGCTTAGAGACCGAACCGAGGTGGACGAGACGGCACAGTCCGGCCGTCCGGCGCTGAGCCGGCTCGCGTTCTTCCGCGCGGCGCTGAGGCTCGGTCTGTCGGCGTTCGGGAGCAGCCAGCGGATGCAGGCCCCGCTCGAGGACGCCGTGGTCCGGGACCACCGCTGGATGACGGAGGACGAGCACACCGGCCTGCTCCGGACGCTCGACCTCTTTCCGGGTGCACCCTCGGCGAACACGCTCGCGTTCGTCGGCCAGAAGCTCGGGGGGTGGACCTGGTCCCTGCTCGGGTACGTGGGCTTCGTCCTTCCGGGCATCGCCGTGACGGCGGTGGTGGCCTGGCTCTACGTCCGGTTCGATCTGGGTGGCCGCCTCGAGCCGCTGTTCCGCGGCTTCGGCGGCGCCGCCGTGGGGGCCATCCTCGCCCTCGCCCTCCGCCGCGTCCGGGGGGCGGTGCACAGCCGCTGGCAGATGGCGGTGGCCGGCGGCGCGCTTCTCCTCACCGTGGCCGGGAAGGCGTCGCCCACCGAGGTGGTGCTCCTCGGCGTGGCCACCGGCGTGTTCGTCGAGCTGGGGCTGCTCCGGCGACGCACGAAGGGACCGTCCTCTCCGCCCCCGCCGGCCGAGGGCGCGAGCACCGTGCGCTCGGTTCTGGTCGCGGCCCTGCCGGTGGCTGCGGCGGCACACCTCTCCGGGCTCGACACGCAGGTGGTGGAGGCGCTGGTGCTCTACTTCCGGACCGGGCTCGGCGCGTACGGCGGTGGCATCGCCATCATCCCCCACCTGAGCGAGCGGCTCGACGCGCTGGACTGGCTGACCCGCCGGCAACTTGCCGATGCGGTCTCGGTCGCCCTCTTGACCCCCGGACCGGTGATGCTCCTCGCGACCTTCTCCGGGTACGTCCACCACGGCTGGTCGGGGGCGGCGGCCTCGACCGTGGCGCTGCTGGCCTCGCCCTGGGCGCTGGTGCAGCTGGCGGGCGGCTGGCTGGCGCGGGTCCGCGAGCATCCCATCGTCCGCGCCGCCGCGAACGGGCTGCTGCCCGCGGTCGTGGGGCTCATGGCGTCGGCGGCGGTGGTGCTGGGCTCGAGCTTCCACGGCCCGGTGAGCCTGGGGATCGCCGCCGCGGCGGCGCTGACGCTGTTCCGGTACGACCTGAACCCGGCGTGGGTGGTCGCCGCGGGCGGGGTGCTGCGGTTCCTGCTTCACCTGGCGGGCGTGTGAGCACCGCCGCGCCCATCCGCCGCGTCCTCCTCGTCGAGGACGACAGCGCCATCCGTGAGGCGCTGACCGAGGTGCTCGACGGGATGGGCTACCAGGTGGTGTCCGCGGCGGACGGGCTGAAGGGGCTCCGGCTCGCAGCGGAGCAGCCCGAGCCCTGTCCCATCCTGCTCGACTGGCGGATGCCGCTGGTCGACGGCCCGACGTTCCTCGCCCGCCTCCGTGAGCTGCCGCGCGGGAGCGAGTTCCCGGTCATCCTCTCCACCGCGGACAGGTCCGCGACGCTCGCCGCGGTGGGGGATCAGGTGGCCGGGGTGCTCTCGAAGCCCTTCGACATCGACGCGCTCGTGGCACTGCTGGAGCGCACCGGGCCGAGGCCCTAGAAGGCTCCGGAGAGCGCGAGGCCACCACCTCCCGGCACCGCCATGGCGCCCAGACGGACTCCGGGCTCGCTGCGGATCTTCGCGTTGTGATCGCGGATGAGACCCATCAGCTCGTCGCGCGAGACCGGATGCGCGCTGTAGGCGCTGGAGCTGATGCCCAGCACCGCCCCGCCGGCCACCAGCCCGCCCGACCAGTAGAAGCGCTCCTTCAGCTGCTGGTCGCGGTCGTCCCAGCACTTGGGCGCGTTGGTCGGACAGCCATGGATGGTCAGTGCGCTGATCCCCACCGCCACGCCGGAGATGAGCAGCAGCGCGCTGCCGACGCCCATGATGCGCTTGGCTGCCAGCCGCCGCTCGTACTCCTCGGCGAGGTCGTTCCGCCCAAGGGCGAGGTACAGCGAGCGCCCCTGCAGTGGGGTCTTCTCGGGGCCCATCACCGGAACCTGGATCATCGGACCCCAGCCGCGGTTGCCCTCGACGTGCGCGGGCCGCCACTCGAGGCGAATCAGACGGTCATCCACCTTGGGCGGCAGGGGCCGCGGGGGCGGGGGCGGGGGTGCCGAGCCGAGGTCCAGCTCGCCGGACTTGGTGGGCACCGGCACCGCGCTCTGGGGAACCGGGACCGCACCAGGAGGGAGGCGGGGACTGACGCTCGGGGCCTCCTGGACCGAGGGCGCCTGGACGGTGCCTCCGGCAGCGGCCGCGCCGGCGGCCGCAGCGCCCATTGCGGCCGGAGCCGTGACGGAGGGGGCGGCGGCGGGAGGGGGAGCCGGTGCACCGGCGGCGGGAGGCGGGTTGTACGCGGGCGGAGCCGGAGCGGGCGCGGGTTGCTGGGCGTAGCCCTGAGGAGCCGCCTGCGGCGCGGGGGCCTGGGGAGCGGCGAAGCCCGGCGCCGCGACGGCTGCCCCGGCAGCGGCTCCCGCGGCGGCTGGCGGCGCGTAGGCCGGGGGCGGCGGCGCGTAGGCCGGCGGGGCCGGGGCGGGCGCGGGCTGCTGGGCGTAGCCCTGAGGAGCCGGGACGTAGCCCTGCGGCGCAGGGGCCTGGGGGGCGGCGTAGGCTGGTGCCGCGGCGGCAGGCGGCGCGTAGGCCGGGGCAGGTGGCGCATACGCCGGAGCGGGCGCGGGCTGCTGGGCGTAGCCCTGGGGAGGTGGGTAGGCGGGCTGTGGCGCCGGGGCCGGCGGGGCGTAACCCTGGGGAGCCGCCTGGGGCGCCGGGGCGTAGCTCTGCGGAGCAGGCGCCGGCTGCGGTGCATAGGTGGGTTGTGGCGCGGGTGCGGGCTGCTGGGCGTAGCCCTGGGGCGCCGGGGCGTAGCTCTGCGGAGCGGGTGCCGGCTGCGGGGCGTAGGCCGGCTGTGGCGCATAGGCCGGCTGTGGCGCGGGGGCCTGCGGCGGGGCGTACCCCTGCGGTGCCGGGGCATAGCCCTGCGGCGCGGGTGCGGGCTGTGGCGCGTAGGCCGGGGGCGGGGGCACCGCCTGGACCGGAACGCCCTGATCCGCGAGCACGCGGGCGGGGTAGCCGCCGAGGGCCGCCACGAGAAGGGATGCCACCGCCTGCTGGACGACGGGGGTACGGCGCGCAGTCACGGAGAATCCCTCCTCTTCCGGCCGGAGACCCACGGGACGTCCCCGGCGAGCGGAATATTCATCCCGGCCGCGCCCAGTCCACCGCGAATGTCGTCACGACGCCAGGGTGGGTCCGTACCTGGACGCTCCACGGCTGGGCATGGGGCGAGCACCGGCAGATCGACGGGTCCCGCGAGCCCGGCGATGCCCCCCGGAGGCCTCCTGTCGCAGTCCGCCTGCACCTCCATCGGAACGGCGCCGGGTCCGGGCCGCGGGTCACTTCCCGAACAGGTCCTGGAGCCGCTTTCGCGCCTCGTCCGCCGCCTGCTGGCGGAGCTTGTCGGCCTCCGATTGCGCCTTCTGCTCCCCCGGCGTCTGCTCCCCTCCGGCGTTGCCCGACCCTCCGATTGCGCCGGCGGCCGCCTTGCCGATGTCCGAATCGCCGAAGAGCGATCGGAGAGTGCTGGCCCCGGCGAGCCGGGCGATGGTCAGCGCCGCGGGCTTCACGTCCAGGCCGGAGATCTGCGGCGCCCAGGCCGGCCCGCCGAGGCTGAGCGCGAGCGGGATGGGCTCGGACGGGGTCACCTTCCCGCCGGTGAGCGTCTTGATGGTCGCCGGCGTGAGCGCCACCGTGCCGGCGAGCGCCAGCGTCCCGGAGAGCCCCACGCCGCCGCCGAGGGTGATCGCCGCCTGGGGCAGCTGTACCGTGAGCGGCCTGGTCAGCTTCGCCACACCGTTGTCGACGGCGAGCGAGACGGCGAGGTTCTCCCCCAGGGGGGTGCGACCGTTCTCCCCGAGCGCCTTGGTGGCGAAGGGGAGCGCCTTGGCCAGCGGGCCGGCGACGGAGGCGACGAGGTCGGCACCGAGGAAGGCGCCGTTCTTGAGGTTCCCCTGGATGGTGCCGTCGAGCGTCTTCTCCACTGCCCCGAGGGTGGCCCCCTTCCCCGACAGCGCGACGTTCCCGTCGAAGACGCCGGCGAACGCCTTGCCCTTTCCTCCGAAGGTCAGTGCCTGCTCCAGGTCCAGGCTCTTCACCCCGAGCTTCACGTCCCACGGCTTGTCGGCCGGACCGAGGCGCACGCTGGTCCCGTCGAGGCGCATCTGCCCGCCGGCGGCGTCCATGGTGAGGCGGTCCACCTGCAGGAGGTCGTCCTTCATCGAGGCGTCGAGCAGGAGGTTGCGCCACGGGACCTTGTGGAAGACGAGCGAGGCCACCTCGGCGTGGACCTTCCCCCGCATGCCGTCGAAGCGGTGAGGGTCCGCGGGCGGAGCCGGGGGCGTCTTCGCCGAGGACTCGGTCGGTAGCAGCAGGGCGTCGACGTCCAGCTTCGGGGCGCGGGCGTCGAGCGCGAAGGTGGTCGTGGCGCGCGCGCCCTCGCCCTGCATCTCGAGCGAGGCGGTCCCGGCGAGAGAGTCGTCGAGGACGCGCAGGGTCCAGCGGTCGAGCTTCACCTGCGTGCTGCTCCCGCGGCGGGCGCTCCCCGCGAGCGAGAGCGAGAGCGGTCTTCCCGGAGGCTTGTCCAGGAGCTGCCCGGGACGGAGGTCGGCCCCTGCGAGGTCCAGGTCGGCCTCGAAGCGGTAGGTCCCCTTCCCTGCTCCCCGGAGGTGGGTGACGAGCGTCATCGGCGCTCCGGCGGCCTTGGCCAGCTGCTGCGGGAGGGCGAGACGCACCGGGGTGAAGTCGAGCGTCATGTCCACCGTCGGCGCGGCCTCGGTTCCCGAGCCGCGGATGGTGAGCCCGATCGGGCCTGCGACCTCGCCCTTCAGCGCCTTCGCCAGCGGTGGGAAAGAGCGGGCCAGCACCGCCGGATCGAGGTCATGCCCGACGATCTCGAGTCCCTGGACGCTCGGCGTCTCGGTGGCCAGCCCGCGGACCCGGCCGTGCCCGGTGACGCCCGCCTGCCCCAGGGCGACCGACAGGGTGCGGATGTCCAGGTCGCCGGTCTCGGTGTTGCCGTCGAGGTCGGTGTCGAGCGAGACGTCCACCGGAGCGGCCCCCGTGCCGGCGAAGCGCAGGCCGCGGACGTGGATGCCGCCCTTCGCCTGGGTCGGGCCCTTCCCGCCCGCGACGGCGGTGCCCAGCTCCGCGGTCCAGTCCGCGTCGAGGCGCCCGGCCTCGAGGCGCGCGTCCCTGGGGAGGAAGGGCCCGAGGGGGGCGAGGTCCACCGGCTGGATCTTCACCACGATGCGCTCCGGGGTCGGCTGGAGCGAGCTCGGCAGGGGAGCGGTGTGGAGCCGCAGTTCCAGATTTTGCTTCTCGGCCAGGAGCGCCGCCTTCACCACGACGTCGAGCGGCTTCCCCGCCTCCAAGTCGTCCACCGTCACGTCCAGGTCGGAGATGCCGAGCTCATGCGCCTGGCCCCCGCTCCGGTCCAGGAGGCGCACCCGCCCGTCGGTCACCCGGGCATGCTCGACGCGGATGGCGGAGAGGTCGCTCGGGGCGCTCGCGGCAGGATCGGAGGGCTTCGTCTTCTCCTGCTCGGCGAGCCGGCTCTGGAGCCGCTCGAGGTTCGTCGTGCCGTCGGGAAGGCGGACGACGTTCACCACTGGCTGGGCCACCTCGATCGACCGGACCTCGATGTCCTTGCCGAGGGAGAACAGCGCCCTCAGCGCCGCCACCCGGACGCTCGTCTCCTGCACCTGGGCGAGCGGGACGCCCTCCCCGGGTCCGGCCCCCACCTCGATGCCGGAGACCGTCGCCCCGAGGCCGGTGAGGAACGTGGTCGAGATGCGGCCGATCTGCACCGGGCGACCGAGCTGCTCGGAGAGCGTCGCCGCCTGGGCCTGGGCCCGGCGGGTGAGGACGGAGTCGAGCACCAGCGAGGCGACGAAGACCACCGCCACCAGGACCGCGACGACGGTGGCGACGACGCGGACCCAGCGGTTCTGGAACGGAGAAGGCATGGCAGGGGCCACGGTAGGCATGCCCCCCGGTCCGACGAAACCGACGCCGCCGTCAGTGTTTCTTGCCCGGGGCCCCGGCCGTCTTGGACACGGTAAACGTCTTGGTCTGGACAGCTTGCCCGTCCGCGGTGACGACGACCTTGTAGTTCCCCGGGGGCCATCCGGAGGGCTTCGAGACGTGGAACTCGGTGTGGAGGGGCTTCTCGGACTGCGGGGTCAGCGTCCGGGTCTCGTCGTGGACCGGCACGTCCTTCGGACCGAAGGTCCAGCGGGCGACGAGCACGGCCTGGGGCGCCATCCCCACGCTGGTGACCGAGAGGTAGATGGTGTCCTTCGGGCCGAAGGTGTCGGTCACGGTCTGGACGGTGTTGTCTGGCTGGATGCCCTTGCCCAGATCGGCCCCGGTGACCCGGAACGGCACGGGCGGCGGTGGCGGCGGCGGCGCCGGGGTGACCGGCGGCGGAGGTGGAGGAGGAGGCTCCTCCTTCTTGCATCCGGAGAGCACGAGCAGGGACAGGCCCACCAGGGCGGCGTTTCGGAGCATCGGCGTTCCTCCTCGGAAGCGAGGTCAGCTCTTCGGGATCTTCAGCACCTGCCCCGGCTTGATGAGGTCCGGGTTGCTGCCCACGACGTCCTTGTTGGCCTCGTAGAGCACCCGCCATTTCTTCGCGTCCCCGAGGAGAGACTTGGCGATCTTGCTCAGGCTATCCCCCGGGCGAACCGTGTAGGTCCGGTCGACCTCGGTGTCGGTCGAGATGCTGGAGCTTCCACCCTGTACGTCGGAGAAGTCCGGCTCATCGTCGGGCATGGTGACAATCCTCCGGTTCGGACTCGCGAGTGACCTTGGAAGCAATAGGCCCGACGGTCAAGCGCAGCCCGGTAAGGTTCCTGTTGCCTTTCGGTCGGGACAAGGGCAGGACATCCTCAGCGCGCCGAAGGAGGGGAAGACGCGAATGAGTCTGGCGAAGGACTTCCGCGAGTTCTTGCTCAAGCAGAACGCGCTCGCGCTCGCCGTCGGCGTCGTCATCGGCGCGGCGGTGGGGAAGGTCGTCAGCGCAATCGTCGACGACATCATCATGCCCATCGTCGGCATCCTGCTGCCCGGCGGGGAATGGCGGACCTGGGAGCTGCCGCTCACCCACGACGCCGCGGGCAAGGTGACCAACGCGATCAAGTACGGCGACCTGCTCGGACGCCTCGTGGACTTCACCATCGTCGCCCTGGTGGTCTTCTTCGTCACCAAGGCCCTGCTCAAGGCCCCGCCGCCCGCGCCGACCAAGGCCTGCCCACGCTGTACAGAGCAGCTCCCCACGGCGGCCACCCGCTGCAAGTACTGCACGAGCGATGTCTGATCGAACCGATGCTGAAGCAAGCGTCGTTGAACACGCGTCACCCGGTGCTCCCGCTCCCGTCCGGGGCCTGCCGCACCGGGCCCGCACAACCCGTCGTCCGAGGACTTCTCCCATGCGTCGAATCCTTGTCCTGTTCGCCTTGGGGGCGGCCGCCGTGGGCTGCTCCACCCCCGATCCGTCTCCGAAGCTGAAGGCCGCCACTTCCGCGATCGAGGCCGCCCAGGCCGCCGGCGCCGCGAACTTCCCCGCCGCCAACGACCTGCTCGTCAAGGCGCAGGGCTACCTGACCAGCGCCCAGAGCCTGATCCAGAAGGGCGACCCCGCGGAGGCGATCCGTCAGCTCGGCCTCGCCAGCGCCGCGGCCGACGACGCGAAGGTGACCGCGACCGAGGCCTCGAGCATCGCCAAGATCAAGGACCTCGACGCCCAGATCGCCGACCTGAAGACGAAGCTCGGCAAGTGAAAGCGAGAGAGACGACCATGAGACCGATCAAGCTCGCGACCCTGGCACTCATCTCCGCGGGGTGCGCCCAGCCGTTCACCTACCCCGATCTCCAGAAGGCGAAGGACACCTACGCCCATGCGGTGAAGACCGGGAGCCCGGACGACTTCCCCAAGGAGTTCGACTCGGCGAAGAAGTCGATCGCCGCCGCCCAGACGGCGCAGGATGGCCAGGCATCCTTCGAGCGCGGGCAGGACCCGTCCATCCCCAGGACGCTTTCCACCGAGGCCATGTACAAGGCGGAGGTGGCGGACAAGTCCGCCGCCGCGGCGAAGGCCGACTCGGAGCGCAAGGCCAAGGAGGCCGAGCTGGCCGCGCTCCAGCAGGAGTGGGCCGCCAAGGGCGCCGCGGTGAACGACGCTGCGGCCCGGGCCGAGGCGGAGCGGGCGGCCCGCGAGGCAGAGGAGGCCCGCAAGCGCCTGGCCAAGTTCGCCGAGGTGAAGGAGGACGAGCGCGGGACCATCATCACCCTCGCCGGCGGCATCCCCTTCAAGACCGGGAAGGCCGACCTGCAGCCCGTCGCCATCGATCGGATGAAGGTGGTCGCCGAGGCGCTCAAGGGCACCCAGCGCACCATCCTGGTCGAGGGCCACACCGACAGCACCGGGAACAAGGACAAGAACCTGACCCTGAGCCAGGCCCGCGCCGAGACGGTCCGGAAGTACCTGATCCAGAACGGCATCCCCGAGGGGCAGATCCGCGCCGTGGGGGTGGGTCAGGAGCGTCCGATCGCGGACAACAAGACCTCGGCGGGCAGGGCCAAGAACCGGCGGGTCGAGGTGATTCTCGAGAAGCCGAAGTAGGTCCGGTATTTCCTGAAACGACCGGAGGCGAGGTCCGCTGGACTCGCCACCGGTGTGTCACGACTCGTGCAGCCGCCCAGACGGGTTGTGCGGGACCCGCCGTGGCGCGGTGCGCGAGCGGCGCGCTAGGGTGCTTTCGAAGGTGGCGCTGCGCCGGCCGCTTCTCCACTCGTGGTGTCGGTGACGGCTGACGCCAGCGCGTTGCAGCCGAGAGGTGCTTTTGCGGTGAACCCGTCGGACAGCGAGCGCATCGAGACGGGCCCGCTGCCCACCGCGGCGGTGTTCGCCAGCTGCGAGTACGACTTCCAGACCGGCCGGTTCACCTGGACCGATCGGGCCGAGGCTCTCTTCGGGACCGTTCCCCGCACGGTGGACGCGTTCCTGGAGCACGTGCAGGCCGACGAGCGGGAGCGGGTCTGGAACACGCTCTGGCGCGCGCTGTCCGACCGCGGCACCCACGACTTCGAGTACCCGTGCATCCACCTCGACGGCGCGCTCCGCTGGCACGCCTGGTACGGCCGGCCCCTGGTGGACTCCGCCGGGCGTGCGCGGGGTCTCGCGGCGCTGGTGCTGGACATCACCACCCGGCGGATGACCGAGCGTGCCCAGCTGGAGGAGCTGGCGGAGGCGCAGCGGACGCGGGATCAGGCCGAGGGGGCGCTCCGGGGGAACCTCGCGGTGGCGGCGGTGGCCCACGACCTCAAGACGCCGCTCGCGGCGATCCTCGGCTGGGCGAAGGCGCTCCAGGCACGCCGCTCGGACCCGGACACGGTGGAGCGGGCGACCACGGCCATCATCCGCAACGCGCGGGCCCAGTCGCGGCTGGTGGACGACCTTCTCGATGCCGAGCGCATGGCGCGGGGGAAGCTGGTCCTCCGGCGCGAGTGGATGAACCCGAGCGCGGTGCTCCGCGACGCGGTGGAGACGGTCCAGCCCGAGGCCGACGACCGCGAGGTGTTCCTCGACGTGGAGATGGCGGCGGACCTGCCCGCGCTCTACGGCGATCCGGGCCGGCTGACGCAGGTGATCTGGAACCTCCTCTCCAACTCGCTGAAGTACTCGCCCCCGGCATCGACGGTGCTGGTCCGCCTGCACCGGGCGGACGGGGGCGTGGCGCTCGAGGTGACCGATACCGGTCCGGGCATCGCAGCCGAGGCGCTTCCCCACGTGTTCGAGCCGTTCTGGAGGGGGAGCGGCGAGGAGCAGCGGGGGAGCGGGCTCGGCCTGGGGCTGTCCATCGCCCGGCGGCTGGCCGCGCTCCACGGCGGAACGCTGGGCGTGGAGAGCTCGGCCGGCCAGGGCACCACCTTCCGGCTCTTCGTGCCCGCGCCCGCGCAGGAGGGCGCGCCGGCGGTGACGGCGGTGCCGGTGACGCAGCAGCTGCCGCTGGCCGGGGTCCGGGTGCTGCTGGTTCCCGAGGAGCGCAGCGCAGGCCAGCTGATGGCCGCGGCGCTGGTCCGGGCCGGGGCGGACGTGGACCTGGCCGAGCCGTCCCAGGCGCTCGCCCAGGCACGGGCGGCGCATCCGGACGTTCTGGTGAGCGGGCAGATGGCGTTCGGGGACCCGACGCGCGGGCTGCTGGCGCAGGTGCGGGGCGTGTCGGGCATCGCCCTCCGGGCCGTGGCGCTGATCGAGGCCGGACGCCCGGCCGAGCGGGCCCGGGCGCGCCGCGAGGGCTACGACGCGGAGCTGAGCCGACCCGTCGACTCGGTCGACCTGGTGGGCGTGGTGCTCCGGGTGCTGGGCCGCCACCAGCGCTGACCCATGCCGCCGGCGCGCAGGTGCGGCCGCTCGACGCAGGTCGTCCCGGATCCGCGACGCTTTGCCGCATCCCGCTCGCGGCGCGATCGCCCCAAGACCCTCGTGGCGGATGGGGATCGGCGCGCGCCTGCTCGGTGTGCGGATGCGGGGACCCGCTGGTGCTCGCCGGCGACTCGATGCCGGTGGCGAACACGTTACGGTTCGCGCTCGAGTACGAGTATCTCACCGCGACCGCCCGGAGCGACGACGAGCCGGACCGCACCGAGTCGCTCACCCAGATGACGCTGCGCCCGGTGGTGGTCTACAGCCCGTATTCCGTACCGAGAACAGCTACGGATACCGATTCGGGGACGCGGTGCTGTGGAGCGCGCAGATGAGCTTCCGGGTGGTCGAGCCGTTGGCCCTGCGGGTGGGGATCGACGGCCGCTACGCCGGGCGCGACCAGTCCGAGGGCGTGCCGCAGGAGAACACCGGCGGCCTGGTCGTCTCGGCGGTTCCGGGGCTGGCCTGGAACGTGGCCGGGCCGATCTGGCTGCTCGCCCAGGTGCAGATCCCGTTCGCCACCAGCCTCTTCGAGCAGCAGACGGTGGGAGTGACCGCCACGGCCAGCCTCCAGTGGGAACTGAGGCAACCGCCAGGTTGCGGGAGGTGTTTGACACCTTCGTGCAACCTCTTGGTTGCGTGCGACGCGCCTCAGCGTCGCGGCGGGTGCTTCTGGAGCTTCCGCTGCAGCGACTTCCGGTGGAGCCCGAGACGGCGCGCGGCCTCCGACACGTTTCCACCCGCATCGGTCAGCACTCGCTGGATGTGCTCCCACTCGGCGCGGGCCAGCGAAGGCGCGGCGGGCTCCTGGGGCAGCTCGTCGGCCGGCAACACCCCTCCCCGGGCGAAGGCGGCGAGCAGCTCGTCGGCGTCGACGGGCTTCTGCAAGTAGTGGAGCGCGCCCCGGCGCACCGCCTCGAGCGCGGTGGCGATGCTCCCGTACCCGGTGAGCACCACCACCGCCGTCCCCGGGTCGATGGACCTGAGCGCCGAGACCACCTCCAGCCCGCCGCCGCCGGGCATGCGGAGATCGACCACCGCGCACTCCGGCGAGTCCTCGGTGGCCAGGCGCGACGCCTCGGCCGGCCCTCCGGCGGTGCGCACCTCGTGGCCCCGGTCCCGCAGCGCGCGGGCCATCCGCTCGCGGAAGTTCTCGTCGTCGTCGACGAGGAGGATGGAGAGGGCGGTCACGAGGCGGGCACCAGGGGGACGGTCAGACGGGCCCGGGTCCCCCGGGCCGGGGCCGAGACCAGGCTCAGGTCGCCCCCCAGCTGCTCGGCGAGGCTCCGGGCCACGAAGAGCCCCAGGCCGAGCCCGTGGCCGGACCCGCGGGTGCTGAAGAACGGCTCGCCCGCCCGCGCGAGCACCTCCGGAGGCATTCCCTCGCCCCGGTCCTCCACCTCGACGCGGAGGCGGTCTCCCTCGAGGCCCAGGCGAAGGTGGACCGGCACCCCCGCGGGCGAGGCCTGCAGCGCGTTGCGAACCAGGGCCTGCACGCTCTGCCCCACCGCGCGGACGGGGAGCGCGGCGGTGGCCTCGCGCACGCCGTCCTCGAGTTCGACCCGGACCCGCTCGGCCTCGGGAAGCCCCTCCAGCGCCTCGTCGAGGAGGAGCGAGACGGGCCGGGGGTGGAGCATCTCCCCCGGCGACTGGCCGGCCTCGGTGGACATCCGCGCCAGCGCCTCGCGACAGCGCGAGACCTGCTCGCGGATGAGCCGGGCATCCTCGGCGGCCTCGGGAAGGGACGCGAGGCGGCGCTCCAGCTCGTGGGCGGCGACGGCGATGGTGGAGAGCGGCGAGCCGAGCGCGTGCGCGGTGCCAGCGGCGAGGGTGGCGAGCGAGGCCAGTCGGTCGCGGCGTCCAGCCCGCTCGCGCTCCCGGGCCAGCTCGGCCTCGCGGTCGGCGAGCGCCCGGCGCACCCGGAGGACGAAGGCCACCAGCGTCCCCGCGGCGAGCGCGAAGGCGACCCACATCCCCCGGAGGTGGAGCTGCATCAGCTCGGCGTGTCCCAGGGCCACGCTCGGGCTCCAGGGCACGGGAAGGAAGAGCGCGCCGAAGCAGAGCACCACCAGGACCAGGAGCGCCCAGGTCAGCGCCGGGGTGAGGACCACTGCTCCGAGCGCGACGTCCACGAGGTAGAGGACGCTGAAGGGGTTGCTCGGGCCGCCGCTGCAAGCGAGCAGGACGGTGAGCAGCACCGTGTCCAGGGCCATCAGCGCCGCCACCGCGGTGGCCCGCACCGGCCGGCCTCGCCCCACCCACAGCGCCAGGGCGACGTTGCTCGCCACCTGGATGGCCAGCACCGTTCCCACCGCGAGGGGCGGGACCGGGATGTGGAACACCGACTTCGCGGCGAGGGCGAGGAGGAGGAACAGGGCCGCGGCCGCCCAGCGGAGGCGGACCAGCCAGGAGACGTCGACGGGCTGCATGCGCTCGGGGCCGTTCTACCCCGAAGCAGGAGGGAGCGCCGCCCGGACGCCCCCTCCCTTCACCGTCGCTACGGCGTGTAGCTCTCGGTCCGCACCGAGGCCACGTCGGACGCCTGGAAGGGGAAGTTGAAGTACGTGTTCGTCACCCAGTCGGTCAGCATCGTCTGCTGACCGAAGGGATACGGACCGCCGCTCTCCACTCCGGGCAGCTGCATGTACGTGTTCGCCACGGTCCCATCGAGCGACGCCAGCCAGCGGACGTTTCCGGCAGAACCCATCCGGAACGACAGGTCCGCCGAGCTGAGCCCCGTCGGAGCACCGACGTCCACCGTCCACGCGCCGCCGGGCCGCGGATAGGGGCCGGGCTGGAAGGTCGGGTCGACCAGCGGGTAGCCGGGAACGACGAAGGCGAAGGTGACGGTGTGCACCCGGCCCCAGCGCCAGTTGGAGACGTCGCCGTAGGTGTTCTTCAGTGTGGCGTACGCCCAGCCGAGCGCGTCGGTCACTTGCTGCACGCAGGTCTTGCTGTTGATCGGCGCCCCCTGCGCGTTCACGTCGCGGCAGAAGACGTTGTTCGGGTTGGGCACCGCGCCCGAGAAGAGGGTCAAGAGCGCGCGGATCTCGTTGCCCGGGCTTCGCCCCACGCCCGCCACCGCCTCCTCGTCGGAGAAGGTCTGCTCCAGCACGCGGCGGAGGAAGGTGTGGAAGAGGAGGCAGGCCGCCGAGTTCGCGGAGTTGGTGGCGTTCGAGTCGTTGACCCCTGCGGCGGGGTCGAGCGAGCCCGTCGCGAGCCCCGTCGGGCAGTCGTTCGGGGTGCCGGAAGCGGCCCAGCCGAGCAGCATCGTGGCGGCTGCGGCCACGTTGGGATTGGGCGAGCTCGCGGCCCCGATCGCCTGGATGATGGCCTGGAACGGACGGGCGACGATGGAGACGTGGTCGGTCTGAAGCGCCTGCATGTCGGCCAGGCTGACCTTGGCGCCGCCGTCCAGCTTCGCGTCCAGCACCTCCTGGATGCGTGCGATGCGGTAGCCCTGGTCGTCCCACTCGTAGCTGAGGTAGGGGACGCCGCCCGGGTTGTTCTCGTACGGGTCGTTGTCCGCGGAGACGCCGAGCGGGTCGGCGTTGGCGGTGGCCAGGTAGCCCTTGTTGGAGTGGATGGCCTTCGGCAGCTTGTCGTCCGGCACGCAGAGGAGCCCCCCGTCGGGGCCGGTGGCCCACTCGAAGTTCCCGCGCCCGTCCATGGGCACCACCGGGTAGGGGTAGATGGCGCTGGTCGCCGCCCACGGCCGCTGCGGGACGCAGGCGTGCGGGACGTATCCGATGTCCCCGTTGTCGTCGGCGAGGACGAAGTTCTGGGCCCCGGTGAAGTAGCCGGTGTACCGGCCCCCGTCGGGAGCGGGGTCACCCTCGAGCGCCTGCCGGGCGTCGTCGACGCTGGCCGCGTTGTTCAGCCGGAGGAAGGCCCGCAGGTCGTCGGTGTTGTACTCCTGGCCCGTCCACCGCGCGGTGATGGCCGTGCCGTGCGTGGCGTCCAGCGAGATCACCGGCCCGTGCGGCGGGGCCACCAGCACCGGATTGGGGTTGCTGAGGGTGGCGAGCCCGGTGGCGGTGCGGAAGCGGTAGGTCTGGGGCATCACGATGAACGGGACCGTGTTCCCCTTGAACGAGGTGCCGACGGGCGTCTGGCCCTGGAACACCAGGGTCTCCACGTAGAGGTCGGTCACGTCGTAGCCCACCACGGTCACGCCCCAGCCGACGTGTGGACCGCGCCCGATGAGGGTTGCCGGAAGACCGGGGAAGATGGAACCCATCACGTTGATCTGGTCCTCGCTCCCGATGAGGTGGGAGAGGTGGAAGTTCGACGGGTACTGCAGATTCAGGTGCGGGTCGTTGGCCACGAAGGCCTTCCCGATGTCGGTGTGGCTCCCGTCCACGACCCAGTTGTTGGAGCCGGCCGGCGAGCCGATCAACGCACGGAGCTGACGGATCGCCCCGAGCTTCCTCTGGGCCTCCTGGAGGACGGGGCCCGCGGCGCGAAGCGCATCGAGCGTCTGGGGCGATGCCTTGAGGGAGGGCGCGTTGGGTGCGCCGGTGCCGGCGAGCGTGAAGGACTCGATGGGGGACTTGGCCTGGATCCACAGGCCGATGGTGAGCTGCCCCGGGTCCATGGCGGTGCCGCTCCCGATGAGCGCGGCCCAGGTCTGCGCCCACCGCCCGTAGTCGGCCTCCTGCTCCGCGGACTCGGAGAGCTCGAACTGGAAGAGGCGGACCACGGCCACCGTGTCGGTGTCGGACCAATCGGGGAGGTCGTCCGTGCTGCTCCCGTTGATGGGATAGACCAGCTGCCCGTAGGCAGCCGGCAGGGGCACCGCGCCGGCGCGGACCTGCGCGATGAAGGTGTTGACGCCGGCGGTGTAGGCATCGAGGCGCGGGCCCACCTCCGGGTCGGTCATCACGTGGTTGAGGAACGCCGTGGGCATCGACTGGCCGTCACGGGTGACGAAGAAGGTGCGGATGGCCTCGTCCTGCGACAGCGCCGAGTCCCCGACCAGCTCGGAGAGCGTGCCCCGGGCAGCGTGGCGGAAGAAGTCCATCTCGAAGAGCCGGTCGCGGGCGTGGATGTAGCCGAGCACCGCGTAGCAATCGACGGTCTTGGTGCACTGGATGGTGGGGATGTCGCGGGTGTCGTAGCCGACGTTCACCGTCGTCGAGAGCCCGGGGATGCCGCTGATGGCCTGGTTGGGGCGGGTGATGGTGACGGTGATGGTCCGCACCTCGTCCGGCGCGTCGCTCAGCTTGGCGGTGATCGTGGCGCTGGTGTGCGCCGGGTCGTACTCCGCCGGCGCGTAGTAGGTGTTCACCTCGCCGGCGATGTTGAGAAGGTAGCCCGGCCCGCTGAGCGACCAGAGGACGAGTCCGCTCGAGTCCTGGGGCAGGGCCTGGATGAGGAGCTGGCCTCCTGCGGGAACGGACTCGGAGCCGGTGCTGGAGATGGCCAGATGCGGGCTGGTGCAGCTCAGCAGGACCGCTGCCAGAGCCGCCGCCGCGGCTGGAATGATGCGCTTCATCGACGTCCCCTCCCTCGAGACCTATGGACCGCGCATCACGTCACGACCGATTCCGAAGTCAAGGCCGTTTCCCGGCGCGCGGGGCCTGGGATGACGCAAGGCGGCAAGACATGAGGCGCTCCACGACGAGCGCATGACGAAGGGTGATGAGGTCACGAGCGACGAGGTGTCTGTCACCTCGCCGGCCAACCACGAGGTGTCAGACGCCTCGCTGGGACGCGTCGGTGGGGACCTGGACCGACCCTCCGCGGGAGCGGCCGCTCGGCCGCCCGGAGGTCACTGGGAGCTGGAACCGGCGGCGCGTGCGGCCTTCACCGCCTCGCCGCGGGCATCGCGCAGGGCGATGGCGCCGAGCCCGAGCGCCTCGAGCCGCTGCCGCAGGTCGGCCAGCGGACCCACCACCACGATGGCCAGCGACTTCGTGTCGAAGCGCGCCCGAGCCGCCCGGGCCACGTCCTCCCGGGTCACCGCCTGCAGCTTCGCCACGTACTGCGCGAAGTAGTCCGCGGGTCGGCCGAGCGCGACGAGCCTCCCGAACGCCAGCGCGGTGGCGGTCGTGGTCTGGAACTCGGCGGGCAGGCTCTGGATGAGCCCCGACTTGGCGTCGGCGAGCTCGGTGTCGTCCACGCCGCCCTCGCGCAGCCGGTCGAGCTCGCCCAGCAGCTCGTGGAGCGCCTCGGGCGTCTTGTCGGCGACCACCGGCGCGACCGCGAAGAAGAGCCCGGGCTCGCGCCGCACGTCGAAGGCGCTGAACGCCCCGTAGGTGTAGCCCTTGCCGGAGCGGAGGTTGGCGTTGAGCCGGGACTTGAAGCCGCCCCCGAGCACCGAGGCGGCGACCTGCGCGGCGTAGAGGTCGACGCTCGCCGCCCCCACCCCGAGCTCGCCGACCCAGAGCTGGCTCTGCGCCGCTCCCGGCCGGTCCACCACGGTCACCACCCGCGGCGACTTGCGCGCGGCCGGCGCGAGCGAGCGGCGCTTCGGGAGCGCCGCCGCCTTCCAGCCTCCGAAGCGGCGCTCCAGCTCGGCCATCAGCGCCGCGGGGCGGACATCGCCCACCACCACCAGCAGCGCGTTGTTCGGCCGAACCCAGGCGCGGTGCCAGGCCGACAGCTGGTCGGCGCGTGCGGCCTTGGTCGACGCGGCGGTGCCGGTGACGGGGAAGGCCCAGGGATGGTTGTCGCCGAAGACCGTGCGGCTGAGCACCGTCCTTCCGATCTGCGCCGGGTCCGCCTCGAGCTGCGCCAGGTCCCCGAGGCGGAGCGTGCGCACCCGCTCCAGGTCGCTCTGCTTGAACGCCGGACGGAGCACGCAGTCGGCGAAGACGTCCAGCACCGGGGACAGCGAGCCGGCGGGGAAGGAGACCGCGGCGATGAGCGAATCCTTGTCGGCCTGGCTCCGGAACTGGGCCGCCTGGTCCTCGAACGCGGCGGCGATCGCGGGCGCATCCCGCAGGGTGGTGCCCTCGTCGAGCATGTCGGCGACGAAGCTCGCCGTGCCCGGCCGCCCGGACGGGTCGGTGTCCTCTCCGGCTCTGACGACCAGCTCCACGGTCGCGAGCGGGAGCTGGTGCTGCTCCACGATCCACACCGTGAGCCCGTTCTTCAGCGTCTGGACCGAGGGGACCGGGGGCTGGAAGACCACCGGCGGCCCGGCCGCGGGGAGGACCTGCCGGAAGGGCGCGTCGGGCGTGTGGACTTCCGGCGCCGCGGCGGGGGCCCCCGGGGAGGTCGCGGAGGGAGCGGAGGGGCCCGGCGTGGCGCAGGCCAGGAGAAGCGCCGGAAAGTGGAGCGCGACGGGGGCGAGGCGAGCCATGCGAGTCGTCCTCATCGTGCCGAGGCGGTGGGCGGTGCAGCGGGGTTGACGATGAGCACCACCCGGGCATCCCGGGCAAGGCTCTTGCGCACGCTCTCCTGCACCTGGGCCGGGGTGACGGCGCGGTAGTGGGCCACGACCTGGTTCACGAAGCCCGGGTCATCGCGCCACATCTGGAAGGCGTTGAGGAGGTCCGCCCGGCCGCCGTTGCCGTTCAGCCGTTCCAGCGCGCGGTAGAGCCGCGCCTCGATGTTGCGCTGGGCGCGGTGCAGCTCGGCGTCGGTGGGAGGGCTGCTGGCGAGCCGGTCGATCTCGGCGTCGAGCAGCGTCTCCACCTCGGCCGGGAGGTGACCCGGCTTCACCGTGATCCGGATCTCGGATTCGCTTCCGAAGGTGCTCTTGTCCGTCGCGATGTCCACGTCCTGCGCCACCTGGTGGTCGAAGACCAGCGCCCGGTAGAGCCTCCCGGTCTTCCCCCCGGCGAGGATCTCCTGGGCGACGTCGTACGCGAACCCCTCGTCGCTCCAGGCGGGTGGGGCGATGACCCCCACGAAGAGGCGCGACAGCTGCACGTCGTCGGTGAGCGTCTCCCGGATCTGCGTCCGGACCGGCAGGGTCCGGACCGCAGGGGGCGCCGGCGGAGGCGAGCGAGGGATGGGGCCGAAGTACTTCTCCACCAGCGTCCTCGCCTGGGCCGGGTCGAAGTCGCCGGCGATGACCAGAGAAGCGTTGGCGGGCACGTAGAAGGTGCGAAAGAACGCCTTCACCTCCTCCAGAGTGGCGGCCTGGAGGTCCTCGTGCGAGCCGATCACCGCTCCGTAGTAGGGGTGCGGCTTCGGGAAGAGCAGCTCGACCAGCCGGATCTCGGCCTTTCCGTAAGGGGTGTTCTCGATGCTCTGCCGCCGCTCGTTGCGGACCACGTCGCGCTGGGTGTCGAGCTTGCTCTGGTCCAGGCCGTCGAGCAGGAAGGCCATCCGCTCGCTCTCCAACCACAGCGCGAGCTCCAGCTGGTTCGCGGGAAGCGTCTCGAAGTAGTTGGTGCGGTCGTTCCAGGTGCTCGCGTTGAGGTCGGAGCTGCCCGCGGCCTCGAGCAGACCGGCGAAGTCCTGCTCGTTTCCCGGGCGGTGCTTCGAGCCCTGGAACATCAGGTGCTCGAAGAGGTGGGCGAAGCCGCTGCGCCCCGGCGCCTCGTTCGCCCCGCCCACGTGGTACCAGAGGTTCACGCCCACCGTGGGCAGCCGGTGGTCGGGGGTGAGGATGACGGTCAGCCCGTTCGGCAGGGTGTAGCGCTCGAGCTGGACCAGCGGAGGGGTGGCGGCGAGCACGAGGCTCGCGAGCAGGGCGGTCATGGAGATCCGGGGCGAAACGGCAGGAGAGGTGGCCACATTGCACCATTCGCCGCGCGGGTTCGACCCTCCGCTGCGCCCGGGGCCGGCGCGCGCTCCCGCCAGCGGGTACGGCGCGTCCTGCGTCCCTAGGTCGGCGGGGTGAGCTGGCCGAAGAGCAGGTTCAGGGCCAGCGCCAGCACCGCGGTGTTGAAGGCGAAGGAGAGCACGGCGTGCCCCAGCGTCGCCCGGCGCATGCGGTGCTGGGTGACCGTCACGTCGGACACCTGGAAGCACATCCCGATGGTGAAGGCGTAGTAGGCGAAGTCGAGCAGGCACGGCATCTCGGTCCCGGGGAAGCCCAGGCCGCCGAGGTCGCCATCGTCGCGGTAGTAGAGGTGGGCGTACCGCAGCGCGTACGAGGTGTGGCAGAGGAACCAGGCGGTGGCGACCGCGAGCAGGCAGAGCAGCGCGAGCTGCCGCTCGGCCTCCGGGGCCATCGTGCGCGCGTTGCGGAGGGCCACGGTGGCGGCGAAGAGGCTGACCGTGCTCCCGAGGATGACCACTGCCCAGACGAAGCTCCGTCCGACGTCCTCGGCGGCGGCGCGCCGGGCGGTCTCCTCGGGCCCGGCGGCGAGGATGAGCCGCCACACCATGGTCAGGAGCACGAGCGCACCCGCATCCCAGGCGGCGACCGTGCGCAGCGGCCCGCCCACCGCACCGGGGATCGCCGCGGCGGTGGCTGCCCCGGCGAGCACGCCCAGCAGCAGGCGCCCCAGGGCGCGCCGCGGGCTCCAGAAGGCGGTCCTCCCGGGGAGGGACTGGGCTCCCGCGGTCACCGGGCGCTCCGGGGGCTGCTCATCGGGAGGAGAGCGTACACGGCCCCGCCCTCCGCCGCGCTGGAGTTCCCCGCCCGGGTCAGGCGCTCTTCTGGAACCGGGGCGCGGACTCGGCCAGTCGGTGGGCGATGCCGCCCAGCGTCCGGACCGCCGCCTCGACCTGCTCGAGGTCCGGGTTGCCGGTGTTGAGCCGGATGCAGCTCCGGTACCGCCCGCTGGAGGAGAAGATCGGCCCCGGGGCAACGCTGATGCCCCGCCGGAGCGCCTCCTCGTGCAGCTTCAGAGCGTCGACGCTCGCCGGCATCTGCACCCAGAGGATGGCTCCGCCCTCGGGACGGGTCATGCGGGTGCCCTCGGGGAAGCTGGCGCACACGACGTTGCGGACGTGCTCCATCTGCTTCGCCAGCTCGCGCCGCAGTGACCGGAGGAAGCGGTCGTAGCCGCCCTGCTGCAGGAACTCGGCGATGGCCATCTGCGGCAGGGTGGGGGTGGCGACGGTCTGGGCGAACTTGAGCAGCTCGAACCGCTCGCGGAAGCGGCCCGGCGCGGCCCAGCCCACCCGGAAGCCGGCGGCGAGCGTCTTGGAGAAGCTTGAGCAGTAGAGGACGTTGCCGGTGCGGTCGAAGCTCTTCGCCGCCCGGGGGCGGGCCGGACCGAAGTAGAGGTCTCCGTAGATGTCGTCCTCGATGAGAGGGACGCCGGCGCGCTCGCAGAGCCGGACCAGCGCCTCCTTCTTCTCGTCGGGCATGCAGCCGCCGAGCGGGTTGGAGAAGTTGGTCACCACCAGGACCGCCTTGATCGGCTGCTTCTTGAGCGCTGCCTCGAGCGCGTCGAGCTGCATGCCCTCCCGCGGGTGGGTGGGCATCTCCAGCGCCCGGAGCTCGAGCATCTCCAGGACTTGCAGCGTGCCGTAGTAGGCCGGCGACTCGACGGCGACGATGTCGCCCCGGCAGCAGGTGGCCAGCAGGCTGAGGTGCACCGCCTCGGCCGCGCCGATGGTGGTGACGAAGTCGTCCGGACCGAGCTGACAGCCCCAGGCCAGCGAGCGCCGTGCGAGCTGCTGGCGGAGCGCCGGCCACCCCGGAGGCATGTCGTACTCCACGCCGACCCCGCCGGCCTCGCGCGCGAGCGCGGCGATCAGCTTCGAGAGCTTCCGGGTGGGGAGCAGCTTGCTCGACGGTCGCGCGCTTCCGAGGTTGACGATGCGCTCGTTGCCGGCCGCCATGTACATCCGCCGGACCAGCTCCACGACGCTCGGCTCGCGGGCGGAGGCGGGTGGGCGGCTGACCGGTGGCTCCTGCGGCGGTGAGCGCCGGAGCAGCCGGACGTAGTGGCCGGACTGCGGCTTGGCCTCGACCAGGTCCCAGGCCTCGAGCTGCTGGTAGGCCTGGAGCACCGTGGAGATGCTGACCCGCTCCTGCTGGCTGAGCTCGCGGACGGAGGGCAACCGGTCGCCGGGGGCGAGGATCCCGGCGTGGATGGCGTCGCGCATGCGCGCGGCCACCTGCTCGAACAGGAGCGGCTTGTGGGCGCGGGCGACGGCCATGGGGACTCCTCCCTCGGGGTTGTCGGCTGAGGGCGGTGAGGTATCCGGCTCCCGCCCGGAAGACCAGTACAGTTTCCGTGATCGAGGCCTGAACAGC
>DATJVY010000139.1:0-13431 GCA_035501615.1 Myxococcaceae bacterium | reverse complement strand
TCCAGTGGCGCTTCGATTCCGGCCCGGGCATCCGGCCGTGGATCTCGCTCGGGATGGGCTTCGGCCAGGTCGAGCTGGAGTACACCGACGGCTCGTTCCGGAGCTCGGCCCACGCCGTCGACTTCGCCCGGCTGAGCCTCGGCGTGGACTTCCTGGTGGGCCGGTTCGTGGCCCTCGGGCCGTTCCTCCGCGGGTCGCTCGGGCACACCCGCCTCCAGAGCGCGGACGACGTCGCGGTGAGCCCCCCGCTCGACAGCAGCCGGTCTCTAGACGCGCTCCAGGTCGGCTTCCGCGCGCTGGTGGGCTTCTAGCGGCGTTCTGCCCTAGGGTGCGCGCCGCCCATGCGTCTCTTCGCCATCGGAGATACCCATCTTCCGTCCACTCGCGGCAAGACGATGGACCGCTTCGGGTGGATCGGCCATCCGGGCCCGCTGGCGGACGCCTGGGACCGGAGCGTGACCGCGGAGGACGCGATCATCGTCGCGGGGGACATCTCCTGGGCCACGAAGCCGGGCGAGGTGGCGGAGGATCTCGCCTGGCTCGACGCGCGTCCGGGCAGGAAGGTCCTTCTCCGGGGCAACCACGACTTCTGGTGGGGCGACTCGGCGGCGAAGCTCCGGACCCTCCTCGCACCCTACCGGTCCATCGTGGGCTTCCTCCACAACTCGGCGGTCACCATCGGACCCTACGTCGTCGCCGGGTCCCGCCTGTGGACGACGCCCCAGGCGCCACCGATGCCCGGGGGCGAGATGGGCGACGAGCAGGTCGATGGACGCCTCGTCGAGCGCGAGGCGCGGCGGCTGGGGGCGTCCCTCGACGACGCTCGGCGGACCCTGCGCGGATCGCCCGGCCTGACCCCGGTGGTCGCGGTGCACTTTCCGCCGCTCTACGCCAACCGCACACCGACCGTGTTCTCCGCCCTCATCGAGGACTTCCAGCCCGCGGTCTGCGTCTATGGACACCTCCACGGGACCGAGGGGATCGCCGCCGGATTCCAGGGCGAGCACGGCGGCGTTCGCTACGTGCTGGCCTCGGCCGACGCAGCGGGGTTCCGGCCGGTCCTTCTCCTCGACGGCGCCGGAAGAGCGCCGTCCTCCTTCGCCGTTGCCGGTCCCGGCGGCTCTCCCCTAGGTTGATCCGCGACTCGCCATGAACCCCCTCATCGCCAGCTTGCTCGTCTTCGTCGGCCTCACGGTGTTCATCTACATCGTGTACGGCCGCGCCTCGGTTCTCCTGGCGATGAAGCCCGAGAACCGGATGGACCACCCCGGCGAGCGGACGCGGGCGCTGATCCGCTTCGGGCTCGGCCAGAAGCGCATGGTGGATCCGGAGGAGCGCGGGCCGGGCTTCGCCCACGTCCTGATCTTCGTCGCCTTCATGGTCCTGGCGCTCCGGACCCTGATGCTGTTCGGAATGGGGTTCTCCCGGACGCTGCTGGAGCTCCTCTCCACCCCGGCGGATCCGTTCTGGGCCGATCATCCGGCCGCGGCAGGCATCTTCGACGTCTACCTCCTGGCGAAGGACGTGGTCGCGGTCGGTGCGCTGATCGGCGTCGCCTACTTCACCTGGCTCCGGGCGAAGGTGAAGCCGGTCCGGCTCACCCGTTCGTGGGAGGCGTACCTGATCCTCGGCTTCATCGCCGGGCTGATGGTGAGCGAGTTCATCTTCAGCGCCTCGCACCTCGTGCTCCAGCACCGGAGCTTCTTCCCCTGGGAGCCGGCGACGTCAGCAGTGGCGGCCCTTCTCTCCCCGCTGCCCAGGGACGTGGTGTGGGGGCTGGGCGCGGCGATGTTCTGGGTCCACCTGACCATCATCCTCGCGTTCCTCAACTTCCTCCCGCTGGGGAAGCACTTTCACGTCATCACCGCGCTGCCCAACGTGTTCTTCCAGGCCCTGGACGGGAGCAAGGCACTCCCCACGCCGAACCTCGAGGCCGAGCAGTTCGGCACGCACACCGTGCGCGACCTGACCTGGAAGAACGGGCTCGACCTCTACAGCTGCACCGAGTGCGGGCGCTGCCAGACCCACTGCCCCACGTACATCACCGGCAAGCCGTTGACCCACAAGGGCGTGAACCAGGATCTGAAGCACTGGATCTGGCGCCATCAGGAGCAGGTGGCGAACAGTCACCTCGCCCCGGGAACCGACGCAGCGCTGCCGGCGATCATCGGGAGCGCGCTCCAGGCGGAGACGGTGTGGGCCTGCACGACCTGTGGCTGGTGCGAGCGGGCCTGCCCGGTGTTCATCGAGAACGTTCCACGGCTGATCGACATGCGGCGCTACCAGGTCCAGGTCGCGTCGGACTTCCCGCAGGAGATCCAGCGGGTCTTCGAGGGCATGGAGCGCCAGGGCAACCCCTGGGGCGTGGGGCAGGACCGGCGCGACGAGTGGGCCGAGGACCTCCAGCTTCCGGTCTGGGACGGCCCCGGGAAGTACGAGTACCTCTTCTTCGTCGGCTGCGCCGGGAGCTACGACGACCGGCAGAAGAAGGTCAGCCGAGCCCTGGTGCGCATCCTCCGCGAGGCCAGCGTCTCCTTCGCCATCCTCGGCAAGCAGGAGATGTGCAACGGGGACTCGGCCCGCCGGCTGGGGAACGAGTACCTGTACCAGACGCTGGCGAAGACCAACGTCGAGACCTTCAACGGGCTGGGGGTGAAGGCGGTCATCACGCAGTGCCCGCACTGCTTCAACACCCTGAAGAACGAGTACCCTGCCTTCGGCGGCGAGTACCGGGTGATCAGCCACACCGAGCTCATCAGCGAGCTGATCCGCGACAAGCGCATCAAGCTGTCACGGGTGAAGGACGCGACGCTGACCTACCACGACCCCTGCTACCTCGGACGGCACAACGGGGTGTACGACGCGCCACGGGCGGCGCTGGCCGCCATTCCCGGACTTCGAGTCGTGGAGATGCAGCGTAGCCGTCGCGAGTCCTTCTGCTGCGGAGCGGGCGGCGGACGGATGTGGATGGAGGAGCACCTCGGCACGCGCATCAATCACAACCGGCTGAACGAGGTGGCGCTCACGCTGGCGCACGCGACGGACCCGTCGATCCCGTATCCCTCCGCGACCGACAAGGACCGGCCGGGCAAGGTGGGCGACTACAAGGGTCCGGCCGAGGGGATGCTGGCGGTGGCCTGCCCCTTCTGCAGCACCATGCTTCGCGACGCAGCGAACGACACCGGGCGCGAGGCCATCGTGGTGAAGGACGTTGCCGAGGTGGTGGCCGAGGCGATGGGCTCGAGTCCCGCGCCGGGTTGAACCCCTCGGGCGCAACCGACGAAGGAGCGTCCGCATGACCTACGTCGTCTGGGTGGTCCTGGTCGGGTTGAGCGTCTGGAGCACGGTGGTGTTCAACCGGGGGGACCCGGGCTGGTCCACGAAGCAGTTCCTCGCGGTGCTGGGCATGGCCGCGGGGCTGGGGGCGGTGATCTCGCTCCCGTGGTTCTTCCTCTCCTGGGAGACGGTGGATGCACACCCGGGCCTGGTGATCGGGAGCATCCTCCTGGCCATCCTCGTGGGCGTGACCTGGATCACCGTCGTCGCCACGCGCTGGAGGCGGCGAACCCTCGCCCAGCGTGCGTCGGCGCGAGCTGCGTCCGGAGCTCGCTCCGGACGTTGACCGTGCACGTCAGCTCGGCAACCCGAGCTGGCGCCAGCGGACCATCCCGCCGGCGAGATTGGCGACCCGGGCGAGCCCGGCCTTGCGGAGGATGGTCGCGGCCATCGCCGAGCGCTTCCCGGTCTGGCAGACGAGGACGATGGGCCTGGTGGACGAGAGCTCGTCCATCCGGACCCGCAGCTCGTCGAGGGGGACGAGCTTCGACCCCTCGAGATGGCCCAGCTCTCCCTCGAACTCCGCCCGCGAGCGGACGTCGACCAGCTCGACCTCCTCGCGGTGGCGCCCGAGCCACTCCGGGGCGATCTCCGGCATACCGGCGTAGGTCTCCACGACCGGGCCCCAGCTCGGCGGAGCGGGCTCGTCGATGGTGGCATCACGGCCGCAGCTCAGGTTCGCCGGCACCGCGATGGCAATGAGCTTCGGGTGGGGAAGCCCGAGGTTCTCCATGTAGCCGACGAAGTCCTCCACCGTCGCCGCGCCTCCCAGCCGGGGGTTGTGGCGGCACTCCTCCCCGATGGTGCTCGAGGTGCGCCCCTCGTAGTCGTGGGCGGGGTGCACGACGCAGTCGTCGGGGAGGGAAAAGAGCTGCGCCCGGACGGAGTGGAAGAGCTGGGCGGCGTTCCCGTCCTGGAAGTCCGTGCGCCCGACCGCGCGCACCAGCAGCGCGTCTCCGGTGAAGACGTGGCCCCGGTCTGCACTGACGAAGGAGAGGCAGCCAGCGGTGTGCCCCGGCGTCGCCCGCACCTCGAGCGCCTGGGCGCCGAAGCGCACCTCCATCCCGTGCCGGAGCGGCAGGTCGACGTTCCGGGCCCCGTAGACCTCGGCCAGGCCGATGCGGCAGCCGAAGGCCTGCTTCATCGCCCACGCGCCGGTCACGTGGTCGGCATGGCAGTGGGTATCGAGCGTGAACAGGAGGCGGGCGTCGATCTCGCGGATCAGCGCCGCGTCGCGACGGTGCTGGCCGAGGACGGGATCGATCAGCACGGCCTCCCGCGAGGCCGGGTCGACCAGCAGATAGCTGTAGGTGCTCGACACGGGGTCGAAGTGCTGGCGGATCACCACGGCGAGGGCCTCGGTGGCCCACCCTAGCGCCTCCGGGCCCTCGAGGGTCCCGCAACGGCGTCTTCGAGGACGTCGCCCTCGACGGTCGCGAGCAGGAGATGGCGCCGGACGTGGCCGCTCAGCCCGACGACGCCGGCTCCTCGGTGAGCTCCTGCATCGTGCGCCAGAAGGCGATCCAGCTGCCGCCCCGGCGCTCGAGAGCCCAGAGCTCCACGCCGTGGGCGCGCCAGTCCTGTCCCCCGCGGGCGTAGGTCATGTCGAACGCGATCTCCACCAGGGCGGCGTCAAGACCGCCCACCACGTTCCGGCGCTCCTCGCGGTACGAACGGAGCTTCGCGCCGGCCAGGAAGTCGCGGTAGCTCTCGATCAGCCGCTCGCGACCGCTGAGCCGCATGCTGAAGCCCGGGAAGACGAAGGTGATGTCCGGGTCGAGCAGCGCGGCCATGTCGTCGGGGCGCCCCTGCTGCCAGGAGCGCTGGATGCGATCCACGAGCTGAAGCACTGCCACCTCGGTGGCCGCTGGAGCTGCCATGCTGGAGACCCCCGGATCGAGTCCGGACCGTACCAGCGCGCCAGCGCACCTCGCCAGCCTCGCGGCGTGCTCGCTCGCCGCAATCCGGTCGCCGGCCGGGCCTTCAGCCCGCGCGCAGCCATGCAGCTCAGCGCGGGTGCTGGGCGAGCCCCCGCTCGACCGCGGCAAGGCGGGCCATCGTCTCGGCGTAGAGCGTGTCCACCTTGGTGTGGAGCTGCGTCACCTCCAGGCCGGCCTTGAGGTTGGCCGCGTACTCGACGTCGCTGCGGATCCGGTCGCTCGCCGCCTGACGGTTCTGGGCGATGAGCACGAAGCAGGCCAGGAAGATGCTCTCCAGCGACGTGGCCATGGTGAGGAATCCGAAGGGGAAGGGATCGAAGGGCCGGACCCAGGCGAACAGCCCGACGTTGAGCAGCACCCAGGCGAAGAAGAGCAGCACGTGCAGCGCGAGGAAGGGCAGGCTGCCGCTGAACGCCGCCAGCCACTCCGCGGCGCGCTGGACGGCCGTCGTCCGCTGCTCCACCTCCTGGTTCGGGGAGACGCTGGACTGCGACTGGAGGAGCCGGTCCGCCTCGCGCAGCCGGCGACCGATCACCCCCAGCACGTCGAGCGCGGAGCCGGGATGCTTCTGGAACAGCGCCTCGAGCGCCGCGCGATCGATCTCCACCGTCCGGGTGGCCTCGGTGGCCAGCGCGTCCGCCGTCCGCTCGCGACCGTCGAGCAGCGAGAGCTCGCCGAAGAAGTCACCCGGCCCCAGCTGTGCGAGGAGCACCCGCCTCCCGGTCGTGGTGTCGACCGAGATCTCCACCGCGCCACGAGCGATGACGTGGAGCGCCGCGCCGGGATCTCCCCGGCGGAAGACGCGCGCGCCCGCCGGGAAGTCGTGGAGGCGCATCGCCGCCGCGAGCGTCGACCGCTCGGCGGGGTCCAGCGCCTGGAACAGCGGAACTTCGGCGAGCAGGGATTCCTCGGCTGCCATGGGGGCCTCCTCCGACCCCCGTTCTGCCACGTCTCTCCGGCCGGGCTAGCGACGATCCGGCGGTGCCGACGACCCGGACGGCCGGACCACGCTCCGGGCAGCCATGCCGATCCGCTGGCCCCGGGCATAGACGTACGTCCCCGTGAGGGCGGTGAGCATCCCCAGGAGCCCGGCGAGATCCACGCCGCCCCCGTCGGCGGCAGCCGCGGCGATGGGGATGGCCTCCGAGGGCTGGACCTGGGCGACCTCCGGACGCGCGGCCTGAGGACGGATCCGCGCGGTGCGGCGATCCTCGCGCGCGGGCGCCGCCAGGGCCGGGACGGAGAGCAGGACGAGGAAGAGAGCGCAGCGACGAAGACCGGGAGACATCGACGGAGCCGACGTCGATTGTCGCGCATCGCGGCTGCACCCGTCACTGGCCCCGCGGACGCATCCCACGTGGGTGCGTGTGGCTCTCCAGGCGCTCTTTCTGTCAGCGGCCGAGCTTTACCAGCTCGTTGCGGCAGATGTGGCAGAGCGACGGCTGCTGGCGGTCGACGTCGGCCAGCGAGGTGGCGGCGAACATCGCGCACCGGGCGTCCTCGCAGTAGCTCAGCCCCACCAGGTGGCCGGCCTGGTGCAAGCCCTGGATCTGCACCCGGCGCCGGAAGGTGGCCTCGTCCGCACCCTGGCGAAGACGGGAAACACTGAGGATTGCGACGCGCGACTCGCGGTCCGCCTCCCCGAAGACGAACGGACTGTCGGGGACGAAGAGGTCCACGTCGGTCACGCCCAGCACCGTCCCCTCCCGGTCGAGGAGCGGGACCAGCCGGCGCATGATGGCGTTGGAGTGGTACTGGTTGCGGTCCTTGTTGAAGGCGTACGCCGGCGAGGTGAGTGCCGGCTTTCCGTAGCCCACGGTGAGCCCGAGCTGGGTGGTCAGGGGTGCCTCGAGCTCCCGCAGCAGCGTCAGCGGGGCGTTGCCGATCGCGACCAGCTGCAGCACTCGCGGACCCACGGACAGACCCTCCTACGAACGACAGCGAAGCTGGGGCGCAAGGATTCGAACCTTGATAGTCAGATCCAAAGTCTGACGTCCTGCCGTTAGACGACGCCCCAGGACGGTGCGGCAACTGCCGCCGGCCAGCATAAGGGCTTCCCTCGCCCGTCCCAACCAAAGCAAGCGACGGACCGGCCGTTACCGTCGGAGCAGCACGTAGACCGCTCCCGACCCACCGTCGTGGGGGCGCGCGGTCGTGAACGCGAGCACCCACCGGGCAATCCGTCCACGGGTCAGCCAGAGCTGAACGCTGGCCTTCAAGACGGGAATCTGATCCTTGCTGTGCAGGCCGCGACCGTGCACCACCAGCACGCACCGCTTTCCACCCTGACGGGAGGCGAGGAGGAATCGCTCCAGCGCGCTCCTCGCCTCCTCCCGGGTGAGCCCGTGCAGGTCGAGGTGGCCCTGCACCGAGATCTCACCTTTTCGGAGCTTCCGGAGCAGTTGCGGATCCAGGGAGGGAACGGCGCCCTCGATGAACTCGTCCGAGTCGGCGAGGTCGAACGGGGCCTCGCCGGCGACGAGCTCGGCGAGCTG
The DNA here is from genome assembly GCA_035501615.1 of Myxococcaceae bacterium. Taxonomy (GTDB): domain Bacteria; phylum Myxococcota; class Myxococcia; order Myxococcales; family Myxococcaceae; genus RPRB01. The sequence goes on along the minus strand of DATJVY010000139.1, from coordinate 5,660 downwards.
CGCCAGCACCTCGGCGTCCTCGTCCGTCCGGGGCGGAAGCACGGACTTCTTGGCCGGCTCGACGCGCTGCGCCCCGCGACGGACCGGTTGCACCTCACCGACCGCGGCCAGGAACTGCGCCGCCTCGTCCGGCTCCCGAGGCGCGGGAGACCGGGGCGGCGGCGCCGGCCGGGCGGGCTGCGCAGGCGCCGCAGGCTTGGGGAGCGTGAGCCCCTGGAAGGGGTTGTGGAAGGGCTTCGGCTTCTTCAGATGTCGAGGTTCTGAACGTCGAGGGCGTTCTTCTCGATGAACTCGCGTCGCGGCTCCACGGCCTCGCCCATGAGCAGGCTGAAGATCTCGTCCGACTCGACTGCGTCCTCGACCCTGACTTGAAGGAGCGTCCGCGAGTCCGGATTCATCGTGGTTTCCCACAGCTGCTCCGGGTTCATCTCGCCCAGTCCCTTGAACCGCTGGATCGCGAGCCCGCGGGAGGCGTCGGCGAGCACCGCGGCCAGGAGGTCCTGGACCCGGAGCGCGACTCGCTCCCCTTCCTCGAGCTTCACCGTCCACGGGGCGGGGCCGAGCAGCTCGAAGGTCCGGCGCAGCTGGAGGAGCTCGGCGTACTCGGGGCTGGAGAGGAAGGCGTGGTCGAGCACCGTCTCCTTGGGGCTGCCGTTCACCTCGGTGCGGAAGACCAGCTTCTTGGCCTGGTGCTCGGGGTCGTCCTTGCGGAACGCCTTCAGCTGGGCCAGCACCTCGGGATAGCGCTCGCGCAGCCAGGTGTGGACCTTCTCCACCTCGGCGTTGAGCCGATCCATGTCCAGGAGCGTGTGCTCGTCCACCCGGGCCGCCTGCACCAGGGCGTCGAGGATGCGCGGATCGCGCCGACGGGCGAGCTTGCCCAGCCGTTCGTCGTACTGGCGAATCGCCTCGAGCAGCGCCCGCAGGTCGTTGCCACGGATCTCGGCGACGCCGTCCGGCTCGGAGGGCAACACCGCGCAGCGATCGACGCCGATGCGCATCAGGTGCTCGTCGAGGGCGCGCTGGTCCTTGAGGAACAGCTCCTTCTTCCCTCGGGTCACCTTGTAGAGCGGCGGCTGCGCGACGTAGAGGTATCCGCGGGAGATGAGGTCCTGCATCTGCCGGTAGAAGAACGTGAGCAGGAGCGTACGGATGTGGCTTCCGTCCACGTCCGCGTCGGTCATGAGGATGATGCGGTGGTACCGGCACTTGTCCGGATCGAACTCCCCTTCCTTGCCGATGCCGGTTCCCAGCGCGGTGATCAGCGCGACGATCTCCTGGGAGGTCAGCATCTTCTCGAAGCGGGTCTTCTCCACGTTCAGGATCTTCCCGCGGAGGGGGAGGATGGCCTGGTTGCGCCGGTCCCGGCCCTGCTTGGCCGAACCGCCGGCCGAGTCACCCTCGACGATGTAGAGCTCGCTCTCGCTCGGATCGCGGCTCTGGCAATCGGCGAGCTTGCCAGGGAGCGACATCCCGTCCAGGACGCCCTTGCGGCGCACCGTCTCCCGCGCCTTGCGCGCGGCGATGCGTGCCCGGGTGGCGTCGCCGATCTTGGCGACGATCCGCTTGGCTCCGGTGGGATTCTCCTCGAGCCAGATCATCAGCTGCTCGTTGACCATCTGCTCGACGAGGCCCTTCACCTCGGAGTTCCCGAGCTTCGTCTTGGTCTGGCCCTCGAACTGGGGATTGGGAAGCTTGATCGAGATGACCGCGGCGAGACCCTCGCGGGCGTCCTCGCCCGTCGGCGTCTCCTTCAGGTCCTTCCACAGCCCTCCGCGCTCGGCGTAGCCGTTGATGGTGCGGGTGAGCGCGCTCTTGAAGCCCACCAGGTGGCTTCCACCCTCGTGGGTGTTGATGTTGTTGGCAAAGGTGTAGATGCGTTCGTCGTACGCATCGTTCCACTGCATCGCGATCTCCAGCGCGACGTCGTCTTTCTCCGCCTTGAAGAAGACCGGAGGATGGAGGGTCTCCTTTGACTTGTTGAGGAACTCGACGAAGCTGACGATCCCGCCCTGGAACTCGAAGTTGTGGCTCTTCTGGCTTCGCTCGTCGGTGATGCTGATCTTCAGCCCGGCGTTGAGAAACGCGAGCTCGCGCAGCCGCTGACTGAGCGTGTCGAACTGGAAGTCGGTCGTCTCGAACACCGTCGGGTCGGGCTTGAACCACACCGTGGTCCCGCGCTTGTCGGTGGTGCCCACCTCGGCGACCTGTCCCTGGGGAATGCCGCGCGCGTACCGCTGCTGGTAGACCTTCCCGTTACGGGAGATCTCCAGCCGGAGCCACTCGCTGAGCGCGTTGACCACCGAGACGCCCACGCCGTGGAGGCCGCCGGAGACCTTGTAAGCGCTGTTCTCGAACTTGCCTCCCGCGTGGAGCTTGGTCATCACCACGTCGACCGTGTCCATCCCGCGCACGGTCGGGTGCGGGCCGACCGGGATACCACGGCCGTCGTCCTTGACGCTGACGCTGCCGTCGACGTGGATGGTGACGACGATCTCGGTGGCCGCCTTGGCCAGCGCCTCGTCCACGCTGTTGTCCACGACCTCGTAGACCAGGTGGTGGAGCCCGTAGACGCTCGTGTCGCCGATGTACATGCCCGGGCGCTTGCGGACGGCCTCCAGACCTTCGAGCACCGTGATGGAGGAGGCGCCGTACTCGGGCGCGGAGGTCCCGACCGCGGCCTGGGCAGCGGCTTCGTGTTTGTTCGTACCGTTCAAGGGATTTTCTGCGTTCTTTCCTAACACGCACCCCCCACGCTCACAAGGCCGCGGCGGCGGTCCAAGTGCCTGGACTGTCAGCCGAATTCGGCCCGCGGTCCGGGGCTCGAACCGCCCCATTTCGGGCCTCAGGCGGATGCCCCGGAGGGGCCCTCCGGACGGCTCAGGACACGCCCAAGATCGGCGAAGACGGAGGGATCGGAGAACAACGCGCGGGGGAGCTCGCGATGCGTTCCATCGGTCAGGGTGACCTCCCAGCGAGGGGCCCAGCGGCCGACCTGGCGCACCGCCGCGATGTGTCCCCAGAGCAGGCGCTCGATGCGCCCGTCGATGGGCCCCGCGAGCTCGGCCCCGGCGAGGTCCACGCGGACGCCGTATCCCGTCCGGGGCCGGAGCCGCCAGGCCAGCCAGGCGAACGCCACGCCCAGCGCGAGTCCGGCGACGCCCCGTGCGGAGGCGGTGGGGCTGCCAAGCCCAGCACGAGCCAATCCAGCGAGTCCGAGCGCGGTCCCCATCACCGCGAACGCCGCGAGAACGGCCCGGAGGCGGGTGGGTCGGTAGGCGAAGAACCGAGGCGTCATGCGATCCGCGCGGGCCGGAGCCGAGCATCCTCCGTCACCACCCCCGAGTCGACTCGGAGCCAGAGCGTGTCCGGGCCCGCCGCTCGCGCCACCAGCGTGGCGTCGGTGGTGGTGAGGAGCACCTGCGCCCGGCTCTCGGCGACGGTGTGCATGAGGAAGGCGTTGCGCTCGGGATCGAGCTCGCTCGAGACGTCGTCGAGGAGCAGCAGCGGCGGACGGCCGAATGCGGCGCGCACGTTCTCGATCTCGGCGATCTTCCATCCGAGGACCAGCGCCCGGCCCTGGCCCTGCGACGCGTAGGCACGGGCACTCCTTCCGCCGAGGGTGAGCTGGAGATCGTCGGCGTGGGGTCCCACCGAGGTGAAGCCCCGTTCGCGATCTCGCTCCAGGCGCTCCGCCAGCGCGTGGCGGAGCGCTCCCTCGAGGCCCTGCTCGGTCTGCGGATGGTGGGTGCCGAGGTGGAGTGCCGTGTAGCCCACGGCGACGTCCGGCAGCTGCGCGATGGCTCGCACGGCGGCCACCACGCGCGGACCGAGCTCGTCCAGGAGCGCGCGCCGGCGGACGAGGACCCGTGCTCCGGTCCGGGCCACGGCCTCGTCGTAGGCCTCGACGTAGCTCGCCGCCGCGTGCTCCTTGAGCAGACGGTTCCGGCTCTTGAGCGCCCGCTCGTAGGCGCGGCGTTCTCGCAAGTAGGCCGGGAAGCGGTTGAACACTGCCCGGTCGAGGAAGGCCCGCCGCACGTCCGGCGCGCCCTTCACCACCGCCAGGTCGTCGGGGGTGAAGGCCACCACGCTCACCCCGCCGAAGTAGTCCTCGAGCTTCGCCGCCTTCTTCCCGTCGACGAAGGCCTGGCGGAGCCCGGCCACCACCTGCACTGCGATCTCCCGCTCCGCTCCACCGAGGCTGAATCGCCCCCGGACCACGGTCTCCTGGGCGCCGAAGCGGACGAGCTCCGAGAGACGGTTGGCGCGCAGCGGGCGGAGCGTGCAGAGGAAGTACACCGCCTCGACCAGGCTGGTCTTGCCATGACCGTTGTTGCCCACCACGACGGTCGCGTGCGGCGACGGCTGGAGGGAGACCGCGCGCAGGTTCCGGAAATCCGAAGCCTGAAATCGCTCGAGGAGCACTACACCCGCATCGGCATGACCACCGCGGTGTAGCTGCGATCGCCCGGGGCATGCAGAACACCCGGGCTGTGGTCGTCCCCGAGCTCGAACGCGACCTCGTCGGTATCGAGCACCGCCAGCACGTCGGTCAGGTAGCGGGCGTTGAATCCGATGGTGATCTCGGCTCCGTCGTAGCGGACCTCGAGATCGTCCTTCGCCTCGCCCAGGTCGGGATTCTGAGAGCTGATCCGCAGCTGGTTGGTGGTGAGGCCGATCTTCACCGCGTTCGACTTGTCCACGCTGAGGAGCGCGATGCGCTTGAGCGCGTCCTGGAATCGCACCCGGGGAATCTGGACCTTGCGCTCACCCTCCTTGGGAATGACCCGCTGGTACTCGGGGAACTGCCCGTCGATGAGGCGCATCACCATCGTCAGGCCAGGCTTCCGGAACAGCGCCGAGTTTTCGGCGAAGCCCAGGCTGCACTCGGCATCCGGGGCCTCGTCGAGGAGGCGGCGGAGCTCGTGCAGGCCCTTCCGGGGGATGATGACTCCGCTCTTGAGCTTGAAGTCGCCCGCCAGCTCCCGCTCGACCAGGGCCAGCCGGTGACCATCGGTGGCGACCATCCGGACCTTGCCACCCTCGCGCGGCTCGAAGAAGACGCCATTGAGGATGTAGCGGGTCTCGTCGGTGGAGATGGCGAAGGAAGTCTTGCGGATCATCTCCAGCAGGACCGGTCCTGCCACGGTGACCAGATGGGCGCTCTCCTCCTTCGGAAGCTTGGGGTACTCGTCGGGGGACATCCCGACGATCTTGAAGTGCGCACTGCCGCTCTGGAGCTCGGCGTACTGGTTGGGAAGCTTGCGGACGGTGACGTGGGGCTCCGGAAGGTTCTGGACGATGTCGAAGACCGTCTTGGCGGAGAGGGTCAGACTCCCGGGCTTCGTCACCTCGGCGGGGTGCTCGCTGACGATGCCCACGTCGAGATCGAAGGCGGTGATCTGCACGCCCGACTTCGTCGCGTTGACCAGCACGTTGGAGAGGATGGGCATCGTGGTCTTCCGCTCCACGATCCCCTGGGCCCGGTACAGCGCTCGCTTCAGCTCCTCCGCAGCGATGCGGAATTCCATGTGCCCATCGTCTCCTGCGGAGGAGACATCCGCCCGCTCCGCCCGGCGCTGCGGTGTAGCCCGCACAGGCATGTGCGTCAAACGGCCTGGAGGCGCGCTGGAGGCCGAGTTCGCCAGCACGAGAGGGGC
>DATJVY010000138.1:0-12066 GCA_035501615.1 Myxococcaceae bacterium | reverse complement strand
GCGGCGAAGCGCGGCCAGGAAGCGCTCGGGCTCCTGGAGGTGCTCGATGACGTCCAGGAGCAGGATGACATCCACCCGCGAGAGATCGAGCTCCAGCGGGTCGGCGTCCAGGTCGCGGAGGAGAACCTCGGTTCCGCGCGGCACCTCGGTCGGCGGCAGGCGGTCGACCACGGTCACCGCACAGCCCTTGTCCACCAGCTGCCGGGCCAGGTGGCCGGGTCCCGCGCCGAGGTCCATCACCCGGCTCCGCGCCGGGACGGCGTCCAGCGCGTAGGTGTGGCTCGAGGCGTAGCCCAGCTTCGGCTCGTAGTGAGCGTGGTCGTCCGCGGGGCCCACGTCGTACTTCCGCTGGTAGAGGATGCCGGCGCGGTGGGCGGCATTCCGGAGCGTCGCCAGGGCCACGTTCTTCGCGTAGGCGAGGCCGTTCACCCGTGAGATCTCGTCGCCGTAGTAGGTGGGAATGGGCAGCTCGACGATGCGCGCGCCGGCGTTGAGCAGCTGAAGGATGATCTCGGTGTCGAAATGGAAATCGTTGGAGTTGAGCTCCAGCGGGAGCCGGGCCAGCGTGGCCACGCGGTAGAGCCGGTAGCCGGAGTGGAACTCCGAGAGGTGGGTTCCCAGCACGCGGTTCTGGAACGCGGTGAGGATGCGGTTCCCCACGAACTTGTAGAGGGGCATCCCGCCCCGGAGCGCGCCGAAGCGGGTCATCATCCGGCTGCCGAAGACGGCGTCGGCCCGGTCCTTCCGGAGCGGCTCGAGGAGGCGGGGCAGCTCCTCGGGCGCGTACTGGCCGTCGCCGTGGATCATCGCCACCACGTCGAAGCCCTCGGCGATGGCGTAGGCGTAGCCGACCTTCTGGTTCCCTCCGTAGCCCTGGTTGTAGGTGTTGCGGAGGACGGTCAGCGGGAGATCGGCGTGCGCCTCCTGGTACTCGCGGCCGATGTCGAAGGTCCGGTCGCGCGAGGCGTCGTCGACGACGAGGATCTCGCAGTCCCAGTCACGGAAGACCGCGCGCGGGATGCGCTCGAGGACCTGCACCAGGGTGGATTCGGCCTGGTAGGCGATGACGAAGATCAGGAGGCGCGGCTGCGCCTCATGGGCGCGGAGCGGGGTGGCCATCGGGCGGCTCGCATTGGACAGGTTCCGGGCCCGAGCGTCCAATTCCCGGGGGCTCCGAAGGACTTGGGCCCTGGCAGGCGATGCGGAGGCGGCCGTCAGGTGGGAGGGAGTGGCACCGCGTCGGTGTCCCTGCGCGAGAGCTGCACTCTCCAGTGAGGGAAGGGCATCCTGCGCCGCCCCGAGGGTCGGGCACCGAGCTCGGTGGCCAGCCACGTCGCGTCGACCATCGAGCAGCCCTGTAGGCGGAGCCGGATGGCGAGCATCTGCTCGTTGAAGATCGCCATCGCCTTGGCCTGGAAGAACGGGAAGCTCTCCCGGTCCAGGACGAAGCGCGAGTGCCAGGTCACGCCCTGGCCCGTTCCTTCGCCGGTCAGCCAGTCGTACACGTATCTCCGGTAGTTGGCCGAGACCGGAGCATCGGGACGGAACGGGCTCGAGGGATCCGGAGAGAAGATCCGCTCCACCTCCGTGCATCCCACCAGCGAGCCGAGCGTGGCCAGCTCCGCCGGGGGGAGGAAGACGAACGAGCTTCGCAGCCAGGCCTGCCCCGCGTACCCGAGCAGCTCGACGGGCTCGTCGTAGTAGTCGATGTGCCCGAGCGCTGCGCCGCGCCCGGCGATCTCCTCGAGCACGCCCTGGTCGATCCGGTCGATGTACCGGGTGTAGAGCGTTCCGAAGGCCGAGGTCGCCAGGTGGACGAGGTCGTGGTCCCGGATCCGCGCCCCGACGCTGGCGAGCGCATCGTCCCAGGCCGAGAACTCCCAGAAGCGATTGGACCCGCGGATCACCTCGGCCCCGGGAACGGAGGAGGGCTCGCCGGGCCCGTTGTCGATCACCAGGAGCTCGTGGGTCACCCCCGGAAGGCGGCGCCTCTGGAAATCTCGCAGCGCGTCGAGCGCCTGCGGGTACTTGGCGCTTCCGTGCCGGACGAAGAGGGTGAGGATCCGCATCGTCACCCGTGGACCAGCCGCAACGCGCGCTCGCGCTCCGACCAGCGACGCCACTCGGTTCGCTCCACCGTCCGTTCGACCAGCGCCACCAGGCGTCTGGCGCAATCCCTCCAGCGCGGAGCGGGGGCGTCCCCCAGGCGTCCGCCGAACGGAAGGGCGCCCACCTCGGTCTCGGCGAGGAGGCGTCCGACGGCGAGGACCAGATCCTGGGGCAGGGTGAACTCCACGAGGCGCCCCGGGGCACGGGTCAGCGCGGCGAGCTCGTGCCAGAGCGGGGAGGAACGGACCACCACCGGCCGACCATAGGCAAGCGCCTTCATCACCGGGAGCCCGAACCCCTCGTAGTACGACGGAAAGACGACGACCCGGGCGGTGGCGATCAACCGGTCGACCTCGACCTCGGGCAGGTGCCCGCTCTCGAGCACGGCGATGTTCCGGTAGCTCTCCGAGCGGGCGCCCATCGCCCGGATGGGCTGGAAGGGGAAGGCGCGGCCGAGGAGGTCCACGGTCGGGGCCACGGCCTTGTGCTCGTAGTGGTTCCCGAACACCAGGATGTGGCCTGCTCCGGGCAGGTTGGTGGTGGCGGGGTTCCGGTACTCCGACGGCTCCAGGCCGAGGTGGATCACCTCCTCGGCGACCGCCGGGCTCACCGGGAAGCGGAACCGGTAGCGGTCCCGGGTGAACTCGGAGATGTAGAGCAGCCCATCTGCGTGCTGCGCGATGAAGCTCCAGGCCTTCTCCACCTCGGGATTGCACTGGTAGACGATGTCCCAGGCGATCGTGTCGAGCATGTTGAAGCTGATCGCCGCCGCGCGCGCGTGCAGGTCCGCCACCGTCGAGAGGTGCCAGGGTTGGTTGAGGCAGACCGCCGCGGCGTAGACCGCGGTGGACGACGTGGTGAGGAGGTTGAGCGAGGGAAACCGACTCGACACCGCGTGGTACCTCGCCGCCTCGCTCCCGAAGAGCAGGTCGATGTCCCAGCGGGGCCCGTCGGCCTCGAGTCCGGCGATGATCTCCAGCATCGCCTGGGACGTCCCGTTGTGGTGCGGGGAGGCGCCCCGGCAGTCGATTAGCACCGGGAGCCTCGACGCGGGGCGCTGGCGGCGCGCCACCGAGACGACCCGCTCCCGCCGGTGGAACGGCTCGGACTGGAACCACTCCTCCGCGGTGCCTGCATCGGGACAGAGCGAGTGGAGCCGGCGTCGCGAGCTGGGGTCGAGGGAGGGGTAGAGCGATCCCCCCGGCTCGGCCGTCGGGATCACCACCCGGTTCAGGATGAGGTTCCGGAATCCCCGGCGCCGGGCGTGGACCAGCTCGAGGAGCAGCGCGGTGCGGAAATCCTCCGGTCTGTCGGTGGCCTCGCTGAAGACGGCGGCCAGCTCCCGACGAACCAAGATGCACGCCGCGAGGCGCTCGGTGGTCAGGTAGTGCGCCGGGAGGAGCGAGAGGCCCTGACGAGCGAGCAGCTCGGGGGAAGGGCCGTTGCCGGCCGCGAGCTGCCACACCCCCTCGCCGAGGGCGTCGCCGAACCGCGGCTGGACGAAGCCCACCATGGGATCGAGCTCGAACGCCGAAGAGAGCGCGCCGAGGACCGACGGGTCCGGCAGAAGAGGGGCGAGCAGCACCAGGAGGTGCCCCCGCTCGGAGGCTCGCCTCCCCGCGCTGGTCACCGAGTCCGCGCCGCTCGGATGCCGGAGGAGCCGCACCCCGGGAGGGAGGTCGCGCAGCTCCCCGCCGCGCCAGCGGACGTCGATGCGCTCCGGCCGGAGCTGCCGCTGGAGGTCCTCGAGATAGCTCCGGGCCGGACCGGGAGGTCGCCCCTCCAGGTCGATGAGCACGCTGCCAACCACGGTCATTGCTTCCCCCCCGACGAAACGTCTCTCATCCGGGCTGCGCCTTGCCCGGCTGCTCCAGCCGGGACTTCACGGGCAGAGCGCGATCCAGATCAGCGTAGACCACTTCCGGCGAGAGCTCGCTCCAGATCTCTTCCCGGTGCTCGAACGGACCGCCCGGACCGGAGGCAGCCAGCCTGGCTGCGACCTTCTCCGCGAACTCGTACCAGTTGGAGGCGATCTCGCAGAAGCGGCTCAGCGGCGGCGGGAGCCCGTCGATCCCGGACGGCCAGACGACCGCCGGGCGGAGGTGAGCCAGCGCCTCGAGGGTCTTGATCTTCAGGCCGGTTCCGGCGACCGCGGGATTCACGACCACCCTGGCCCGGGCGTAGAGGGCGTCGAGATCGTCCACGGGGCCCAGCAGCTCGACTCCGTCACCGGGTCCCTCGAGCGCCTGGCAGACCTTTCCCGCGACCAGCAACCTCGCTCCCGGGCAGCGTTGCCGGATCAGCGGCCATCCGAGCGAGAGCAGGTCGCGCCCTCCGGCGACGTTGAGGGCGTTGTCGGAGGCCACCAGGAGGACGACGGGCTCGGACGGAACGGGAGCGACGCTCGCCGGGCGATCGAAGTCCACGCCCGCGGTCACAACCTCCTTGTCGGGGACCATGGCCTGGAGCTCCTCGCGCTCGTCGGGCTGGATGGCGAGGATCAGGTCGGCCCGGGAGAGGAGCGCGCCCTCCTCGGCGCCGCTCACCGCCAGATCGTCGGCGATGCCGAACCGCACCACCTTGTCGCTCTTGGTCGAGAACACGTCGTGGGTGTCGATCACCTTCCGGACCTGCGGGCGCAGGAAGGGAAGGAACCGGGACATGAAGACGTAGTTGCAGATCGCCACGTCCGGACGGAGTCGCTGGTCGAGCCGGGTGAGCAGGTCGAGCAGGTGATCGGGACAGAAGACGCGCCCGAGCGCGGCCAGACGCTCGAGTCCGTCGGAGGAGGCGGGCTCGGCGAGGGAGCGCGGCCGTTCGGAGCCGAGCGATTCGACGAACGCCCGCACCTCGGCAGTGGCGCAGGAGTGCAGCACGGTCCCCTCGCGCTGGACGACGATCAGGTTCCGGTACTCGGCCGAGGCGCGCTCCACCGCGTTGCCCTCCAGCGCGGGTCCGGGCAGAGGCGAGACCACCAGCACGACCTCGTGCCCCTGGGCCGTGAGGTGCCTCACCTGCCGGTGGATGCGGTACTCGTTGCCGGCGCGCGGCGGGAAGGGGAGGACGTGGCTCACGACGAGCAGGCGGGAGGGGGAAGGCACCTCCGGCGGGGGGAGGGCCGTCGGCTTGAGCGCGCGCGGGGTGAACCGTTCCGGAGGTCCCTCGGGCAACGGTGGGCGCTCCGCCTGGGCAGGTGTCGGACCCTCCGCCCCGGGCGGGGACTCGGGCGTCGAGGACTGGCCGCCGCGGAAGCGAGAGCCGAGGAAGTCCTCGGTGCGGTGGGCCGGATGCGGGCGCCGGTTCTCCTTCACCCCGCGGGTCAGGAAGTGGTGGAGGGGGTTCTTCCCCGAGGCCGACAGTCCCGGCACCTGGTCCAGGTAGTACCTGGTGTCGAACATGGGGTGAGGGTTGCGGCCCTCGGAGGCGCCATGGAGCACGTAGTGAAGGACCGGATCCCATCCTCCCGCGGCAACGTCCGGGTACTGATCCAGGTAGTACCCGGTGTCGAAGAGGCCGGAGGCAGAGAGGCGGCGAACCAGGCGCCGCCGCTTCCACAGCTCCCGGACGTCGGCCCGGCTCAGCCGGAGGAGCTTCCGGGGTGAATAGCGCCTGACGCGCCCGATGATCTTCCCCGGCAGGTTGGCCCAGGTGAAGCGGGTGGCCTCGGCCAGCGCCTTCCGGAGCTCCTCCACCTCCCGGTCGAGCCGCGCGATCGCTCCGGCGGAGCGCTCCAGCTCCAGGGATCTTCGGTCGAGGCTCAGAGTCAGGTCCCGACGCCTCTGCTCCTCCTCGTGGAGGTCGTTCGCCAGCTGGGTGCGGAGGGCCTTCTCGGATGCGAGGTCGCCTTGAACGGAGGCGAGGTCGCCTCGAACGGAGGCGAGGTCGCCTCGAACGGAGGCGAGGGTGCTCTGGAGCTCCTCACGCGCTCGGGTGCCTTCGGCGAGCGCGGCGCGCTGTTCGCGGAGCGTTCCCAGCACGCGCTCGAGGTATCCGCGGAGAAGGTCGAGCGAGGCCAGCGGCGGCGCACCAAGGAGCGAATCGAGGCGGTCCGGAGACCACCCGTCGGGCGCGGGAGTGCTTCGCCCCTCACGGCCTTCCGGGGTGGCCAGGACGGGGCTCTCGAGCATCTCGGTGCGCAGGGCGTGGAGTCCGCGAAGCAGTGCCTCCCGATCGGGGAGCGTGTCCGGGGGCCAGCCGAGCATCTCCGCTGCCTTCGCCTGAACGAGGATCCGGTAGAGGCCGATCCCGAACGACAGCGCCAGCGAGAGCGCGCCGTCCTCCCGGGGCGAATATCGCCGGGCGAGCTCGTCGAGGGCCTGCCTCAGGCCCTCCAGCGACTCCGGGACGCGGCCGGCCTCGACGAGCTCGCGAGCCTCGACGCTGGAGTAGCGATTGAACTTCTCGAGGGCGTGGTGGAGGTCCTGGAAGTTCCGGTGCACGATCCAGACGTCGCTCTCGGGCACCTTCACCACCGCTCCGTGGACCGTCGGGCCGTAGTGGACCAGCGGCGGCCACGTCACCTGACCCCTCCGGAACAGGCGCGGGTGCTGTTCGTTGCCCACGTCCCATCCGCTGGAGAGGAGGCGAGTCCCGCCCACGTACACGTGGAACGTGAAGCTGAACCCCCCCACCTCGGGGCTCGCGCTGGCGACGAGCGCGCGGATCCGCTCCAGGCCTCCCGGGGGAAGCCGCTCATCGGCGTCGAGGACGAGAATCCAGTCTCCGGTCGCGTGCTCGATCGCCGGCTGACGCCCCGGCTCGCAGCAGCCGGCGTTGGGGAGCTCGAGCACCCGGGCGCCATGGGCGCGCGCGACTTCCAGCGTCCGGTCGGTGGACTCCATGTCGGCGATGACCAGCTCGTCCACGCCGGTCACCGAGTCCAGCAGCCCCGGGAGGTTGGCCTCCTCGTTGCGCGTGTTCACGACGAGGCTGATTCGGGGCGAGGCAGCCGCCGGGGTCTCGAGCGTCGGCCCGCTCCGCGAATCGGGGCCCCCCTCCTGGGTGGCTCCCTTCGTCGAGGCACGGTCGCTCGGTGTCACGTGGACCTCAGCACCGCGGAGTCGTTAGCAGTGGCCGACCGACGCGGTCAACGCGGTTTGCCGGTCAAGTCCCGACTGTGCTACCCGAGCCGTCGTGACGGGTTCCACGTCATCGCCAGCTCGCACCGCCACCGACGACCGGGCGCCCACCATCCGACCACCGATGCGGGCCGGCCCACCGGCCACCGGCGACGTCGAGGCCGACCGTCTGGCCGAGCACCTGCGGGGGCTCGGGGTGCCGGTGATCGACTGGTTCATCGACCCCGCGGACGTGGCCAGCTACATCCAGCGCGCGGGCTACACCACCCGGTACGCCGATTACTACCCCGGCAACCGGATGGAGAAGGCGCTGGAGCACTACGTGGCCGCTCGCCTTCTCTCCTTCGCACCCGGGCAGCGGTACCTCGACGTGGCCAGCGAGGGAAGCGCCGCGCCGGCGATCTACGAGGAGATCTTCTCGGTCGAGTCCTGGCGACAGGACCTGGCCTACCCGAAGGGAATCCACGGGCGCACCATCGGAAGCGACGCGGCGAAGATGCCCCTCGCTTCCGAATCCGTCGACCGGATCGGGCTGCATTGCTCGTTCGAGCACTTCGAGGGCAAGGCAGACCTCCGCTTCGTCTCCGAGGCCGAGCGCATCCTCCGCCCCGGAGGGGCGGTGTGCATCGTCCCCCTCTACTTCGCCGAGCAGTACAGCGTCATGACCGACCCCGCCGTGGCGATTGCCCAGAAGGTCGTCTTCGAGAGCGACGCGCTGGTGTGCTGCGTGAGCGGCTACGGGAACCGCCATGGGCGCTTCTACGACGCCCAGCACCTGGTGGACCGTGTGCTCTCCCGTGGCAAGCGCCTGGCACCCACGCTCTATCGCCTCCGTGGGGCGGAGAAGGTCGATCCCTCCTGCTACGCGCGGATGGCGCTCGTGCTCCGCAAGCCCTGGCGCGCTCCTGGCTGGCGCTGGTAGCACCGCGGTGGGGACGAGCCCCGGGCGACGATGGAGACCTCGAAGCTGGCGGTGATCATCCCGATGTACAACGAGGAGCGGAACGCGGAGCGGTGCGTCCGCGCGGTCTGCGCCGTGCTCCAGCGAGAGCTCCCCAGCGCGCGGCTCTTCGTCGTGAACGACGGCAGCCGCGACCGGACCGCCTCGATCCTCGAGGACCTCGACACGGGGACGCTGCCCTTCACGCGCCTGGGTTATCCGGACAATCGCGGCTACGGCGCGGCGCTCTCCTTCGGGGCGCGTGCGGCCCGGGAGGCGGGCTTCGGGTTCGGGCTCTTCATGGACTCGGACCTGACCAACGACCCGGCGCTCATCCCGCTCTTCGCCGCGCGGGCCGCCACCGGTGAGTACGACCTGCTCAAGGCCTCCCGCTACGTCGCCGGTGGAGGCATGCAGGGGGTGCCGCTCCGCAGACAGCTCGTGACACGGACCGGAAACTGGCTGGCCCGCCGGCTGTTCGGCATGGGGATCCGGGATTGCACCAACGGCTTCCGGGCGGTGCGGCTGGCCCTCGTCTCCGACGTGGCCTTCCGGGAGCGGGGCTTCCCCCAGATCATGGAAGAGCTGCTCGTCCTCAAGCGGAAGGGTGCGCGCGCAGGGGAGATCCCCTACATCCTCACCTCGCGAACCGAGGCGACCGGAGGCTCGAAGTTCAGCTATCGCCCCCGGGTGGTCCTCGCCTACCTCAAGTACGCCCTGCTCGCCGCCATGACCCGGTACCGGCCACGCGGGCTCGTCGCGGGCTAGCCCGCTTCCTCACCAGAGGGAAGAGCGCCGTCCGGAGAGCGAGACCCGCTGCGCCGACGCTCCGGGTCCGGCCTCGATCTCGAGCCCGTCGCCCCCCGCCACCGCCGGCCAGAACCACAGACGATCGAGCCGGATGTGGTACCGCCTGCGATTGGCCAGCTCGGTGAGCGAGACCTCGAAGCGCCGTTCCCCCACCCGGACCGCGACGCGGCGCCTCTGGCCCTGGACCGGGCGGTCGACGTCGACGCGCAGGGCAGCGATGCAGTCGACGCCCGAGGTGCAGGGCTGGAACCCGCTCAGCGGCGAGAGGGCGGGAAGGGCGCCGAGGTCCAGCGGCTCTCCCAGCCGCTGTTCCCAGAAGGCGAGGTCGATCTCTCCTGCTCTCGCCGCCCTCCGGCGGAGAATCTCGAATCGACCGAACCGCTCGACCGGCTCGTACTCCGAGACCGCGGTCCGGAAGAGCAGCGGGACCCGGACCGCGTTCGGAACTCCATCGAAGCTCTGGAACTCGGGCCGCCAGACAAGCCATCGGGGCTTCTCCTGCTCGACCCAGGCCTGGACCCGCTCCTGCGCTGCGAGGGGAGAGGCGTTGTAGAGAGTCACGTAGTACGGAGCGCGCTGGGCGAGCGCCGCGTAGAGGAAGGAATCGTCCCCGAGGACGAACACCTTCTCCCTGGCGCCACCGGGCGCCGTCGGGCGAGTGAGCTCCTTCAGCCGGCGGATGAGGTCGAGCTCCTCCGGGTACCGGTTCTCGTCCTCGTAGTACGCGAGCTCCGTCGCGCGATGGTCACCGCGCAGGGCCGCGAGATTCGCCGGCAGCGCGCGCAGACCGCGGACCCGGTCTCCCAGCCGCGCTCCGGGCTCCGCATCGAGCGCCGCCCAGACCAGCCCGGCTCCGAGGGCGGCGAGGATCGAGCGCTGGGCCAGCCGCAGCCGGGGCAGAAGATGGCAGGCGACCAGCGCCAGACCGACGATGGAGTAGCAGATCACCTGATTCGCGAGGTGAGGCCGGATCAGGAACTTGTTGAACGGGACGACGCCCAGCAACCCGAAGCCGATGGCGATCGCCGCCAGAGGCGTCAGCCGCTGGCTCCAGGCCCACGCTGCCGCTCCCAGAGCGAGCAGGAACAGTGGTGGCCAGAGGACGAGGTTGCTCTCCGAACCGGTGAACCGGTACCACTCGGAGAAGCGACCGGGCATGGCCCCGTAGATGCTCATCACCCCGAGCTGCCCGAGGAACTCGAGGAGCCCGCCGAGCTGGCCTCGCACCGCCCAGAGCACGAGCACGAGCATGACCCCGGCGACGAACACGCCCAGCGCGAGGAGCAGCTCCCGCAGCAGCTGGCGGCGGAGGGGCGTCGGCCGCTCCCGCAGATCTGCGAGAAGGAAGAGCGGGATGGGGAGCGCCGCGGGGACGAGCTGCGTGGGCTCGAGCAGGAAGGTGTACGCCCCCAGCGCGGCAAGGAAGAGGAGCTGGCGGCGCGGATATCCATCCCTTCGGGCCACCAGCAGGACCAGGGCGAGGTCGAGCGCCAGGAGGTAGCGATCGCCCCTGGCGAAGACGTCGGCGAGATAGCCCCCGAGGAGGATCGCGAGGATCAGCGGCGCGACGGACGGCTGCTGCCGGTTCAGCCGGAGGAGGGCCCAGCCAGCGACGCAGAGCAGGAACAGCTCGTGTGCCCAGGCGAGGAGATATCCCCAGGGGAACCATCCCCCCGGGCCGAAGTGGGAGTAGCCGCCGTACGGATACCAGAAGTCCACGAACGGCTTCCATCCCTTGTGGACGAAGTAGGCCCAGACGAAGAAGTTGCCGTCGTCGTAGGCCAGCCGGTGGGTCTGGTGACGGAGCTGCTCCAGGCGCCCCGAGAGGTCGGGGAACGCGACCACCGCGTAGACGACCAGGAGCGCCACCGTGGCCACTGTCGCTGCCGACCATCGCCGTCCTGGTGGGGGCGGAGACTCCTCGGGCTCGTTGCCGGGCCGGGCCAGCCGTGCCAGGCCCAGCCCCCCCAGCAGCCCGAGCACCGCCGAGAGCACCACGGTCAGCGCGTAGATCCGGAAGTCAGCCAGCTTCGGGTAGCCGAGCCAGCTCGCCTGGCCTACCGCCTCGACGGGCGGGAGGTCACCGCCGAGCCGGACTCCGACCACCCGGGTGATCGTCCTCTGGGCGATCGCCGACAGTAGGGCGATGGAGGGGAGGAGCACCGGTGCGGCGAGCGCCGGGACGCCCCGCCAGGGAAGGGCGCCGGCGAGGAGGAAGACGAGGAAGCCCAGGCCGAACAGCTGCTCGGTGCCCACCGCGCGGAGGAACCCTGCCAGGATCTCCCGGGTGGGAAACACCAGCGTCCCCGGAGCGAGCAGCATCGGGTCGTCGGTGATGGAACGCAGCTCGAGCACGTCCGCCGCCGAGGCGGTGACGACCAGATTGACCGCCGTCCACCCGGCCACCTCCGCGGGGGTGAATGTTCGGAGCGTCGTCGCTCCGCGGGTGACGCGGATGCCGTGAATCCGGATCTGCGCGGAACGATCGTCGCTGGGGTCGAGGCGCAGCGACCAGAGCTTCGGAGGCAGGCCGTCGAACCGGTAGAGCTGGCGCCCGGGCTGGCGGGGTAGGCGCTGACTCTCGGTCCACAGCTCGTTGTGGAAGAGCTCCACCGTCTTGCCCCGATCGATCTCCGCGTCGAGCACGAGGCTGACCTCGCCGGCGCGCCAGAGCTGGAGCGCACCGATGGCCAGGAGCAGCGACGTCACGCCGAGGACGGCACGCGGCGACGCTCGGCGAAGCAGGCCCGCCATCCGCTAGCGGCGGCCGCCCGAGGCGGTCCGCGCCGACGGCTTCCCGGAGGAGCGCTGGCGAGCTCCCCCGGGCGCGCGGAGAGCGATGCCGTCCTCCCGGTAGGAGCGGCGGATGTCGAGGTGGTAGTCGCGTGGCCGGTGCATCGCCACGCGGTCTGTGAGCAATCGTTCGACCACGTCGCGGTAGATCCGCTCCGAGGCCGAGCCGTCCCCCAGCCCGTGCTTCCATTTCCTGCCCCGGAGGTACTCCAGCTTGGCGAAGACCGTCCGGGCCGGGTAGCGATCGGGGAGGGTGGGGTCGAACTTCACGCTCGACTTCACGTCGTAGGTCTGGGGGCGCTCGGTGGCCTTGCGCATCTGCACCGAGGGAATGCC
>DATJVY010000137.1:0-4696 GCA_035501615.1 Myxococcaceae bacterium | reverse complement strand
CCGCTCGAGCATCGGACAGCTGCGGCTCTGCACCACGCTCGCCGCCTGGGCGACGAAGGCGAGCAGCAGCACGGAGGCGAGCACGGCTCGGGTCACGACCCCCTACGAGTAGCGCGACCGGGCGGGTCCGGACAACCCGGGTAGGCCTCTGGTCCTACCCGGTCCCACCCCCGCCATCGAGCGGCGAGACCTTTCCCCACTTTCCGTGTTGCTACGGGTCTGTGCGAACCTTGCGGGGTCCTTGATGCGCCTCCGACGGCTGCTGCTCCCGGTGCTGCTCGGCGCATCCGCCGCGCGGGCGCACTCGGTCAGCAACGAGCTGGCGCTCGGCCTGAGCGAGGACACGCCCGCATCGCCGCACGGTCCACACGTGGCCGATCAGCTGACCTTTCGCTTCGATCTCGCGGACGACTGGGTCCTGAAATTGGGCGGAACGTACACCTACGACACCGCGACCGACCCTCCGACCGGAGGGGCGTTCGGCACCAGCAGCGCGCAGATCCTCACCATGGTGGGCGGGCTGGAATGGGACGTCTCGCCCCGGGTCAACGTCTACCTCGAGGGCTCGGGGTCGCCGAAGGCCAGCCAGACCTTCGACGCGGCGCTGCCCCTCTCCACTCCGGCCGGAGCCGTGCTCCCCCCGAGCGACGTCCTCCTCTACAACGCCAGCTCGAGCGTGGGCCTCCTCGGCGGGGTGACCTTCGTCGTGGGGGGACACGAGTTCCTCGGAACCGTCAACGGGGGGCTGGTCATCGACCTGAGCCTCGGCTGGACGCTGCTCACCACCGAGCAGCGGGTGGACGCCATCGTCGACAAGCAGCAGAAGCCGGTGAGCCGGACCGCGCTGCTGGCTCTGTGCAAGCTCGCGCCGCGGAGCCTGACCTGCCGGACCCTCAAGCCGTACCTGAAGGGCGGCGAGGACAGCCTGAACCAGCTGAGCGTGTCCCTGGCGCTGCTGCAGCCCCTGGGGCCGAGCACCGACATCGGGCTGAGCGGGAGCTACTACGGGTACGACCAGGACCCGACCTCGGCGGTCTTCTTCACCGCGCGGGCCTCGACCCCGTCCGACTCGCTCGGCGCGGGATTCCCCCTGGCCCCGGTGCGCTGGTCGGTGAGCCCGAGCTTCGAGCAGCGGGTGGGCGCGTGGAGCCTCGGACCCTGGTACCAGTTCCTCCAGTACGCGTCGGGGCTGGGCCAGGCCCACGTGGTCGGCCTTCGCATCCAGGTGCGCCTGCCGCCGGCCTGGACGCTGTGGGTCTCGGGGAGCGCCCAGTGGGACCTCCTCTCCGATCCGTCCGCCCTCTCGGCGGACTCGGGGAGCACCACGGTGCTCTCGGGGCGAGTGGCGGTCGGCTTCCGCGCGCGGTTCTGAGCACCGCTCAGGGCCCAGGAAAGACAGCGGCGCCGGAGCACCTTGCTGGGGTGCTCCAGCGCCGTGGCCACGACGCTTCGGGGTGCCCTACTGGGCGTGCACGACCTTGATGTCGGCGATGGCCCCCGGGCCGTGGCAGATCATGCAGGTCTCGACCTTGCTGAGCGCCGTGCTGCGCGGCTCCCAGATCGAGCCGTTGCTGAGCTCGAAGTGCGCCTGGTCGGCCGGCGAGTCATGGCAGGCGACGCACACTCCGGCGATGGGCGAGTTCACCAGGGTCGACGCACTGGCCTGGAGCGTGCCCTGCGAGGGGACTGCAGCCACCACGATCCCGTCCGGCGTGCACGAGGGGCTGGTCGCGGCGAGCCCGGCGTTGAAGTTGAAGCCGACACCGTAGGTCGTCGGGTAGTTCGACACGTACGGGGAGACCTCGAACGCCCCGAGCGGAGTCTGCGGCGCGGACGTACTGGCGACGCAGCTCTGGCTGCCGGAGTTGTAGGTGTAGTTGGTGATGGTCGTGCCCGCCTGGTTGTTGAAGGCGCCCGTGGCCACCGTCCGGTACTGCTTGTTCGGCAGGGCGGACGCCGAGGCGCTCGCGCTGAAGTCGTAGGTGCCGGGGAGGTGGCAGGTCTGGCAGTCCCTCAGGACACCCGGGTAGGTGACGTCGGCGAACGAGTCGGTCGTGCTGTTCGCGTCCCAGGTGAAGGGGTTCGCCCGCTTCGCGCTCGCGTGAATGGCGTGCACGAAGTAGGTCGAGTCCGCCGACCATCCGCTGCTGGTCCGGTTCGGGGTGTGGCACCAGCTGCAGGTTGTCCCGTCGTTGCGCTGGCCGGCGTGGAAGGCGTCCTGGGTGAACGTGCCGAGCTCCTGGTGGCAGGCGTTGCACCGGGCGTCCTCGACGATGGGCCGCCGGGCGGTGAACCCGGTCGCGACCTTCTGCGCGTCGGGGGCAATCACGATGAGGCCGCCCTGCTTGCAGACGTTGGTCGCCGACGTGGCGCAGCTCAGTCCGGTCGCGGTGGGCGCCGTGACGGGGTACGCCGAGAGGTTCGTCTGCGTCAGCGGGAGCGTGCTGGTGCAGTTGTAGGAGTACCCGAGGCCGCCGGTGAGCATGACCGCGTTGGCGGGGATCTTCACCCCGGTGAGCGTGCCCGTGTAGTACCCGTTGGCGTCGGGTGCCGAGAGGGTGCCCGCTCCGGTGCCGCTCGTCGCGCTGCCGTTCCAGATGGTCCTCAGGTAGCCGCTGGCGCTGGCGTTGAAGTCCGCCGGGGCCGCGATGCCGTCCTGCGGCACCGAGAAGACGAAGTACAGGCTCGGCCCTCCCATGAAGTTGTCCCAGAGCTCCCTCTGGCCCGTGGCCGGGTTGGGAGTGGAGGTCGCGGGGTCGTTGAAGTCCTTCCGGGCGCCGTTCTGAAGAATCCGGAAGACGATCACCGGCTGGCCGCTGGCGTTCACCGAGACGCTCTTGATGTCGTAGGTGACCGCGATCGCTCCGGCCGGCAGGCGAGCCGGGTTGGAGGCGATCCACGCCGCGTTGGTGTTGGCGTTGCCGCCAGTGACGGCGAGGGCGCTCCCGGAGCTCGGCGGAGTCACCGGCCGGTGGGCCGTGTCGATGTCGACGCGGAGCGAGCTGTGGCACTGCACGCACTGCGTGTCATCCGGCTGCTGGAACCCGCCGTGGGCGAAGCCGTTGAACGTCGTGGTCTCGGTCTTGCCCGCGGCCTTGTCGGCCAGGGTCACGCCGTGACCGGTCCCGAAGTCGATGCCGTCGTGGCATCCGCCGCAGGCCAGCCGGCTGGGGACGTTCTTCCAGTTGTCACCCTCGGGAGTCGGCGCGGTCGAGGTCGCCGAGCCGTCGTGGCACTTGGTGCAGTTCCGGAGGTCCTGGGGGAAGAGCACCTCGTTGAAGAGTACGCCGCCGTAGTTGTAGCCGCTGTAGGCCAGCACCGGGCCCGCGTGAATGTGGTGGATCTGGTTCGGGAAGTTGCCGACCGCGCGGTCGAGGGCGACGTTGCCGAACCCTCCGAACCGGTACGAGCTGCTGGAGGTGATGGTCAGCGTGGACGCGTTGTAGGTCGCCGTCGCCTGGCCGTACTTGCGCTGATCGGTGTGGCAGACGACGCAGTACTTGGTGTCGTTGCGGTTGCCGCCGTGGAACGACGCGGCCGAGCTGTCGCTCGGATCCCCGGGAATCCCACCGAGCTGCCGGTGGCACTCGTTGCACTTCTGCGTGGCGACGATGTCCCGGCCCGAGTCGGTCACTGCCGCGCCCGTGGAGGGAACGAAGTCGTAGATCGCATCGAACGGCGTCTGCATCGGGACACCCGTGACGTTGGTGACGCCGGTGGGGGTGTTGCTTCCGGTGCCAGGCGCGTTGCCCGACACCTGGATGGTGAGCCGGTGCACCAGCGTCGGGTCGTAGGTGAGGTCGCCCAGGTCGTCCTTGTTGGGACCGCCGCCGTCGGGGAGGGTGACGTTCATGGCCGCCACCTGGGCCTTGATGCCCGGGACGTCGCGGTAGAACGTGTAGACGTAGGTACCGTCACCGTTGTCCACCAGCGTGCCGGTGTTGTCCGTGGTCGGCCGGGTGGGTGCGGCGGCCGCGGTCGTCGTCGGTACCGTCGTCACGATGTAGCTGACCCACCTGCTGGGAGCGTTGTTGGTGCCGGGCACCAGCTTCGCGATGCTGAAGGCGAGGTTGGTCAGTCCAGCGACCGTTGCCGTGCTGCTCTTGGACGTGTTGCCGAGGCCGGTGATCGGAACGCCCGAGCCGTCGGTCACAGTGAACTTCACCACCGGGGGGCTCGAGATGGTGACGCTCTGGACCGTCACCTTGGGTGCGAGAGCGGCCCAGGCATTGGACGCAGCGTCGGTCGGCGTGTCCGCGTTGCTGGGAACGGTGATCAGGGTCGTCGCGGGGTTCCCCGGGGGACCTGCGTCGCCCGCGGGGCCGGCAGGGCCGGTCGGGCCCGTTGGACCAGTAGGGCCAGTGGCGCCGGTCGCGCCAGCTGGACCTTGCGACCCGGAACAGGCCATCGCTAGGGCAAGGGCAGCGCCCATCACGGTCGCCGCCAACGAAATACGCGCTTTCATGAAACCCCCTCGAGGTTGCCGTCGAAGTCTCGAATTCATCGGGATCGTCTTTCCGAAGTACCAGCCGTGACGCACTGCAACCCGGGCAGGGGTCCGGCGACCGTCCCGTGAGCAAGAACCGGACCCCGATGGATTCCGGCCGCGTGTCGGGAGCTTTCGAGCAGCCGCACGAGCAGCAGCGCAAGCTTTGCACCGGCTCCGCTCGGGCCTGCAGGTTTCGCGGGAAGTGCA
>DATJVY010000136.1:0-21282 GCA_035501615.1 Myxococcaceae bacterium | reverse complement strand
CCCTGGTCACCTCCCTGGTCATCACCGCACTCTCGCTCGCCGGCCATGTCCGGCCGCGGTTCGGCCCCGACGCCGAGCTGCTGGCGGCGGGCCCTCGCCATGCCTGGACCCGGTCCGGCCTTCCTCAGAGCCCGCTGATGTTGCTGCTCCAGATCGGGCTGTGCGAGCGCCGCTCGTTGCGCGCGGCAACGAATCGGGACTTCACCAGGTCGAGAGCGACCTTTCCGATGACGTCCTTGGCCACCGTTCCACGGTAGTGGGGGACGGTGCGTCCGAGCCGCAGCGCGTGCTCGAACACCACCACCGGTTCCCAGCTGGAGGTGGCGGTCTCGGGCGCTCCCTCGACCGATTCGGTGAGGGTGGCCCAGGCGACGATCGGGTGGAACGAGACGTTGCCGTCACTTCCGTCCGCGGTCTTGCAGAGGAGCAATTTCAGCCCGAGGTCCCCGGCGGTGAGTTGGCTACAGACGATCCGGCGAGCGGGCTCCGTCACGCTGCGTTTTTCCAGCGGAAGGAGAGGCGTGCCCCTTGCTGCAGCGTCTCACGCTTGAAGCGAGCCAGTACAGGCGCACTGCCGAAGTCGTCGGCGACGGGCACCTGGATCACGCCATTCCGCGTCCCCTCAGGGCACCCCGGCCAGGCACAGATGAGGAGCGCCTCGTCATGGAGCGGGTGCCGCTGCCGGAGATGAGTGCAATGTGCCCCATCGCGGCCCCACAAGGACGCTGACTCATCAGAACTGGACATGTGAACTTGAAACTCCCAGACCTCGGGTTGCCCGGCAACCGGGTCGGGAAGTCCCTTCTCGTCTAACACCTCCGACGGGAGGTGGCAAACACGGCCGACTCGAGCCCGATGCGTTGGGCGTCTTGGGCTCTCGCTGCGCGACGGGCCTCGGATCGAGGGACCCGAGCGAACGGCACGGCTGGACGTCTTCTCGTCCACGTTCACCGGATGCGGAACACCGCGGTGTGCGGAAGGCCGTCGTCCACGAGGGGAATCGCGCTGCCCTCGATGCTGCTTCCATCGAGCGTGATGCCCGGCGCACCGCCGTCCCGCTCGACCCGAAGTGAATAGAGGCTCCCCCCGAAGCGGTAGTCGATGGCGTATTCGCGCCATGCGGCCGGAACACAGGGGAGGAGCTGGAGCGAGGCACCCCGCCGGGTGAATCCCAGGATGGCCTCGAGGCCCACGCGGTACATCCAGCTCGCCGAGCCGGTGTACCAGGTCCATCCCCCGCGCCCGCGCTGGCCCTCCGCGGTGTACACGTCCGCCGCCACCACGTAGGGCTCCACCTTGTACCTCGCCACCTCCGCCGAGGTGCGTGCGTGGTTCAGCGGGTTGAGCATCTGGAAGAGCTCCAGCGCCCCCTCCCCGTCACCGGCCATCGCCCGGGCGAGCACCACCCAGACCGCGGCGTGGGTGTACTGAGCGCCGTTCTCGCGCACTCCGGGGAGGTAACCCTTGATGTAACCGGGGTCCTGCGGCCCCTGGTCGAAAGGCGGCGCGAGCAGGCGCACCAGCCGAGCTTCTCGATCCACCAGATGCTCCTCCAGGGAGCGCATCGCCTGCAGCCTCCGCTCGGGTCGTCCACCTCCGCAGATGACGCTCCAGCTCTGGGCAATGGAATCGATGCGGCACTCTTCATTTGCGCTCGAGCCGAGCGGCACCCCGGCATCGTCGTACGCCCGGCGGTACCAGGCCCCGTCCCAGCCCTGCGCCTCCACCGCGGCGAGGTAGTCCTCCGCGTGCTGCCCGAGCTCGGCCGCCACGATGGTGTCACCTCGCGCAGCGGCCTGCGCAGCGAAGGCCCGGAGCGTCGTCGACAGGAACCAGGCCAGCCAGACGCTCTCTCCCCGGCCCTCCGCACCCACCCGGTTCATCCCGTCGTTCCAGTCACCTCCACCGATCAGCGGGAGCCCGTGAACGCCCCGGGTGCTGGCCTTCCGGAGCGCACGGAGGCAGTGCTCGTACAGAGTCCCAACCTCGGCGGAGGTCTGTGGCAGGTCGTACGCCTCCTGCTCGCCAGGCTGGAGCGCGCGCATGATCAGGAACGGCACCGGCTCGTCGAGCACGCCGCGGTCCCCGGTGACGTTCACGTAGTGGTCCACCGCGAAGGGTAGCCAGGCGAGATCGTCGGAGAACCGCGTGCGCACGCCCCGACCGCTCTCCGGGTGCCACCAGTGCTGCACGTCACCCTCCACGAACTGCCTGCTGGCGGCTCGAAGCAGGTGGGCCCGAGCGACGTCCGGGGCGGCATGGAGGAAGGCCATCGAATCCTGGAGCTGATCGCGAAAGCCGAAGGCGCCGCTGCTCTGGTACAGACCCGAGCGGCCCCACATCCGGCAAGAGAGCGCCTGGTACAGGAGCCAGCGGTTCAGCAGGGCGTCGAAGGCAGGCTCAGGGGTGCGCACCTGGACGATCGAGAGCCGCCGTTGCCAGCCCTCCGCCGTCTGGTGGATCGCCGCCGCCGCCCGCGCCGGATCGCGGAGCCCATCCACCGTTTCCCGCGCCCGCTGCACCGACGGCGCCGCCCCGAGGAGAACCGCCACCTCCCGGCTCTCTCCGGGACCGAGGCCGAGCACACACTGGAGCGCGGCGCATGGATCCAGCGTCGCGCCGGTGCGTCCGCTCAGGTGCGCGATGCCAGCCGGAGCCTCGACGCTCCCATGGCGACCGAGGAACTCGCGGCGGTCGGCCGAGTGGGCCTGCACCTCGGGGGCGAGCGCGCAGAACGCCACCCAGCCGGAGAATTGGGGGTCGAAGGTGTTCCAGGCGAAGAGTGTCCCCCGCGCAGCATCGAACTCGGTGCAGATCTGATGCTGGGTGTGCTCGCGCTGGCTTCCCAGCGTCCATTCGACGTAGGCGGTCACCCCGATGCGGCGCGTCCCTGGGCCGTGGTTGGTCAGGCGCAGTCGCGAGATCCGCGTCGCCGAGCCGCCGGCGAGGCCCACCGTCAGCAGGCTCTCCACGTCGGAGTGCCGGTGCTCGAAGGTGGACGTCCCGGCGTCGTGGCGAACGAGGTAGGCCGAGGGGTGACGGATGGGAGCGGGAGTCGGGGTCCACAGCTCCCCCGTGTCCTCGTCCCGGAGGTAGAGGACGTCGCCCATCGGATCCGTGACCGGGTCGTTGTGCCAGGGCGTCAACCGATAGAAGAAGCTGCTACCGGCCCAGGTGAAGCCGGCTCCCCGTTCCGAGATGAGGAACCCTCCTTCCGGACTGGCCACCACGTTTGTCCACGGCGCCGGGGGCAGGGCCGAGCCACGAAGGCGGATCTGGTATCCCCCTCCGGCGTCGAGGCCCCCGAGCCCATTGTCCAGAAGAAGGGCCATGGGGGCCGGCGCACCCTCGCCCGCGGCCGCCAGGTCCACGGGTCCGGCTCGCCCAGGCACCCGTCCGACGCTCGCCACCGGTGGCGGGATGCGCAGCCGCTCCACCAGACCAGCGAGGGTGCGCTGCAGCGGACGGCGCGGAGGAGGGCGGACCTCCTTCAGCTCCTCGGTGGCGTCGGTCAGCGATTCGAGGATGGCCCCGAGGCGCCGGCCATCGCAGGGGAGGTGAACCCGCGCGGTGGCGCGGAGCATGCGGAGCTCCTCGGGCGCGAGAAGACCCCGGCGGCGGACGAAGACCCCCCCCGGACGGTCGACCATCGCTGCCTCGCTCGAGGAGAGAACGGTCGCCGTCACCTGGTCGCCGAGCGGCTCGAGGTAGGACGGGGCCCGGGTGTTCAGGATGACGAGGTCCACCATCATCCCGCGCCGGCGCCAGTACTGGTGCGCGGAGAGGAGCTCCCGCAGGGTCGGCAGCCCCTCGGTCGAGTCGAGGGTGGCCAGGAGAATCGGCCAGTCCCCCGAGAGCCCGACGGCCCAGAGCATGGGCTGGGAACCGGGGTTGGCGAGGAGCTCCGCCTCCGGCGCGCGCAGCCGGGGATCGGAGAAGAAGAGCGCGCCCGCGAGCTGCTGAAAGACGCCCGCCTCGACCGACGAGGTGTTCAGCTCGCGCAGCTCGATCTGCGCCGCCGTCCAGGCGAGATCCAGCGCGCGGTGCGCCGAGCGGGGATCGCGATAGCGGTCGGCCAGCTCGAAGGCTCGCTCGGCGCTGGTGGTGACCAAGGTGGTGAAGGCTGCCGAGGCCGAGCGTCCGGGGTCCAGCCGGAGGCGGCAGCGGAGCGCGAAGATGGGGTCGATCACCGCGCCCGTGCTCCCGCTCAGCTCCGCACCATGGTCGAGCGCCGCCGGAGCGCGAGTGGACCGTCCCCGTCCCAGGAACCGACTCCGATCCGTCTCGCAGGTGATCTCACCCACGCGCTCCTCCCCCGTCGCCACCACGTGGGCGCACCACACCCGCTGCTCGGAGGGCGCGCGGGGGCGCCGAGTGCCGGTGACCGCCGAGCACCAGGCATGCCAGGCGGTCTCGACGAAGAGGCTCCCGAAGGCAGGGTGGGCGCGATCGGCATCGGGCGGAGCGAGGACGATCTCGCCGTAGCTGGTGAGCTCGATCTCGCAGGGGATGCTGGCGTTGTTGGTGAGCGTCACCCGCCGCACCTCCGCCGCGTCGTCGGGGACGGTGGTGATCTCCGTCCGCGTCTCGATCGGCCCGTCGGTCCGGTGGAAGACGACCCGATCGGTGGCGAGGGAGACGTGGTAGGTGTCGGCCCGGGCGCAGACGGGCTGGTGGGCCGAGGACCAGATGCGCCCGCGCGCCAGGTCCTTCACGTAGCAGTGCTGCCCCGTGGAGTCGGCAGTACCGTCGGCACGCCAGCGGGTGACGGCGAGGTCCTCGTAGCGGCTGTACCCGGAGCCGCCGTTGGTCAGCATCACCGTGTACGGGAGCCGCCCCAGCAGCGCCACTCGGGGCTGCGGCGTGAACGGGGTGTCGAGCTCTCGCACCGCCGGCGCCTCTAGATCGGGGTTGGGGAGCGCGGCCTCGGGGCGCGCGGTCTGGGGCTTCTGGAGCATCAGCCGGCGCGGGATGCGTTCGTAGAGCAGGAGCTCCGCAGCGCGCACCAGCGGATCGGCGTGGAAGCGGCGTTGCCAGATCTGGCCGCTGAGGGCGTTGGTGAGTGCGCCGAGGCCCATGCCGAGGTGGTGGGCCATGAAGGTCTCCACCACCGCCCAGGCCTTGCCCGGATCGGGCCGGGTATAGTCCAGCGCATCCCGGAATCCGTACGGCCCCAGGGCGCCCCTGCGTTCCAGCGCCCGGAGGTTGGCGAACGCCCGTGCCGGCTCGACCATCGCCGCCAGCGCCGAGGCGTAGGGCGCGATGACCAGGTCGGCGTCGAGTCCTCGCTTGAGCGCCAGGTCCGGCACCCCGAAGGCCCGGTACTGGTAAGTCCCGAAGCGATCGCGGACGTTGTAACCGCTCTCGCTGATGCCCCAGGGGACGGCGTGGCCCGCGGCGTAGGCGATCTGGCGCCGGACCGCTCCCTGGTAAGTCTGGTCGAGGAGGGTCTCGGGGAACGAGCGCATCAACAGGAGGGGCATCAGGTATTCGAACATCGTCCCGCTCCAGGACATCAGGGCCGTCTCGCCGGCGGCGCGCGACAGCTCGCGTCCCAAGTGGAACCAGTGGTCCACCGGGACGTCGTCCTTGGCGATGGCCACGTAGCTGGCCAGACGGGCCTCGGAGGCCAGGAGGTCGTAGTACGACGGGTCCAGGGTGTGGCTGGTGAGCTGGTATCCGATGGAGAAGAGCGCGCGCTGGGCGTCGTACAGAAAGCTGAAGTCCATCGCGCTCGCCAGGCGACTGGCGCTGGCGGCCAGCGCCTCCAGGCGCGCCACGAGCTCCGTGGCCACCGGTGCCTTGTCCGAGAGCTGGCGAAGCGTCGGGAAGACGCGGGTCGCTTCGCCGAGCCGGCCGACGCCCTCCGTCGTCTCCAACCCCTCCACCCGGCGCCGCTGCTCGGCGACCAGCCGGCGCGTCCACGCGGCCCACTCCGAGGCTGCCCCGAGCGGGGCGCGAGGCTCCCGCGGCGCGGCGATGGCCTGCTCCAGCTCCTCCAGCTGCCCGAGCACGCCATCCAGTCCCGCCGCGAGGTCGGTGGCCCGCTCGGCCGCCGCCATGGCCGAGCGTGCCCGCCGGAGGTTCGGCTCGATCCGGGCGCCGGCGGTCACTCCCACCATTCCGAGGGCCGTCTCGGCGGCGCGCCAGGCTCGCCGATCGAAGATCGGCTCGTCGGGGATGCCGAGGCAGGCCTGGCGCACCGCGATGAGCAGGCCGGCCAGGTTACCGCTGTCCACCGTCGACACGTACGCCGGCGTGAGCTCCCGGAGGTCGCGGAGGTCGTACCAGTTGTAGAGGTGGCCCCGGAACCGGGGAAGCCGCTCGAGCGATTCGAAGGCCCGCTCGAGCCGCGACACCATCTCCTCGAGCGGGAGGAAGCCGAGATCGTGGGCGCTGATGGTCGCCAACAGCTGCAGGCCGATGTTGGTGGGTGAGGTTCGCATCGCCACCACCGGCGCGGGCCCCTCCTGAACGTTGTCCGGTGCCAGCCAGTGGGTCTCGGCGGTGACGAAGCGCTCGAAGAATCGCCAGTGGAGGAGAGCGTAGCGAAGCGCGTCGGCCCTCGTCGCGGAGGCGAGGCGACGTTCTCGACGCCTCGGAGATTGGCCCAGCCAGTGGGCGACCTGGGGAGCGGCGACCCACGCCCCGGTGAGCACGGCGCAGCCGAAGAGCCATGGCCCGGCATCGGCGCGGTGACGAACGAGCAGCGCGACGAAGAGCCCGGTCGACAGGAGCACCGAGGGCCACATGGCGCGCCAGGTGTCGCGCCCCGAGGACGACCGCGAGCGCTCGGACTGGAGCGCGGTTTGCCACTCGAGGAGATTTCGCCGCGAGACCCCCATCCGCCACAGCGTCCGCACAATGGCGTCGGCCGAGATCCAGGCCTGATGCGGAAGGAAGACCAGCGCCAGACCGAGCTGCCGGGCGCTGGTCATCGCGTCACGGCCGATGGCCGCGTAGTAGGCGCGCCACGAGCGGTCGAGCGGCGGACGGAGCGCGCCAAGGAGCAGGGTGACGATCCACGGAGCGGCCACGGCAAGGACGAAGAGCCCCGTCCAGCGCAGGGGAGCGCCGGGAAGCACCGTCCAGCCCGCGACCAGGAACGCCAGCTGGGCGAGCTCCACCACGCTGCGGCGCAGGTTGTCGACGACCTTCCAGAGCGAGATCGTCGGGAGCGGATTCCTCGCCGGGCCGGCGGGACCGGGAATGGTGCGCCACGTCCAGGGGAGGAGTTGCCAGTCGCCGCGAATCCACCGGTGCTTGCGCCGGGTCCAGGTCAGGTAGCTCGACGGATAGTCGTCGAACACCTGGATGTCGGTCACCAACCCGGCACGGGCGAAGCAGCCTTCGATCAGATCGTGCGAGAGGAGCGTGTTGGGCGGAAATCGACCGTGGGTCGCCTGCTCGAAGGCATCGACCTCGTAGATGCCCTTCCCGGTGAAGCTGCCCTCACCGTAGAGGTCCTGGTACATGTCCGAGACCGCGGTGGTGTACGGGTCCACACCGGGGTGGCCGGAGTAGATGGCCGCGAAGCGGGTGCGGTTGGCGCTGGGGAGCGAGACGCCGACCCGTGGCTGCAGGATGCCGTAGCCCCGCACCACCCGCGTGCCCGCCGCATCGAAGCCGGGGCGGTTGAGAGGGTGGGCCATCGCGCCCACCAGGAGCGGAGCGGTCTCCGGAGGGAGGATGGTGTCCGCGTCGAGGGTGATGACGTACCGAACGCCGCGCAGGACCGTGACGTCCCCGAGCACGACCGAGAACGCACCCGTCTCGCCCGTGCGGACGAGGTGATTGAAGTCGGCGAGCTTCCCCCGCTTCCGCTCCCAGCCCATCCACACCCCCTGCTGGGCGTTGAATCGGCGCGGGCGGTGGAGAAGGTAGAAGGCGTTGCCCTCCGGCCCGTAGCGCGCGTTGAGGGCGGTCACCCCGGCGATGGCGGCCTGCACGATGGCGGCGTCGCTCTCCTCCACTTCGGTCGGCGCGTCGATGAAATCTCCCAGCACCACGAAGTGGAGGTTCGCTCCGCGGTTGGCGAGGAACTGCACCTCCAGGTTCTCCAGGCCCTGCTCCACAGACTCGACGCTGGAGAGGAGCGTGGGCATCACCACCGCGGTGCGTGACTCGGCGGGGACGCCGCTCTCGCGGAAGTCGAGCTTGGGCAAGCGCTGCGGGCGGAGGAAGCTGGTGATCAGCTGCTGGATGACGTTGAGCGCCACCTCGTTGGCCGGGAGCAGGGCCAGGAGGACGAGCAGGAGCCAGGCGGGGCGGGCCTCCGCTCCGGCCATCCAAAGGAGTGCCGCCAGGGCCGCGGCGGTGCCGAGCATGGCGCTGCCGCCCAGCGCCGCGTCGGGGTGGCGCCGGGCAGCCCGGAGGAGGCGCTCGCCCAGGGGAGGCCGGTAGCCGACGGACTGCTCGAGCGTCGCCCGCCCGGCGCCGAGCAGGAAGAACCCCACGTGAGAGCTGGCAGCCGACGGGTCTTGCGGCGAGCGCCGGGCGAGATCCACCGCGGTCGCCGCGACCTGTTCCTCGGGTCGCCCGGTCCGTCGAGCGAGCAGCTCGACCACGTGCCGGTACTGATCGCGCGTCTCGAACGTCATCCGGGGATGGATCCCCGCCGGGTCGAGGCGGAGCGCCGCCTCGAGCACGCTCTGCGCCTCGACGAACTCGGGCCAGTCCATCCCCCCCAGGGTGCGGAGGCTGGTGATGCTGTTCGCCATCATCACCTGGGTGAGAGCAAGCCGCTGGGTGGCGCGGGCGGCGGACTCCTCGGCGCCATGGCCCTCGTCGTCGAGCCAGCGATCGAGCCAGGTCATCGCGGTGGCGCTGGCGTCGAGCTTGCGAAGCTGCGCGCGCAACCGTGAGACGAGCTCGGCGGTCAGGGCGGGGTGATCGCCGATGAAGTCGTGGAAGGCCTCGACCAGCTCCACTGGGCCCGCGGCGTCGGCTGATCGGAGGCGGTGCGCCCACGCGTCGGCCAGGGCGAGCTGCTCGAGGCGCTGGACGGTGCGCAGCGTCATTCGACGAACGTTCTCCACCAGCCCGAGTCGGAGCATCGCTGGCAGCGCCCAGAGCTCGCCGATGGCGAGCGGTGCCACCTCCTGGAACGCGGTGGTGAAGGCGCCGATGTTCTCCGCGTCGAGGCGTCCCTCGGAGTGGGAGATGAGACCGATCGCCAGGTCGTAGACCCGCGGATAACCGGCGAGCGGACCGTCGGAGAGGTCGGGCAGCTCCCCGTAGTACCCGCGCGGAAGATTGAGGCGGACCTCAGCGATGTGGTCCCGGACGACGTAGAAGTTGTCGAGCAGCCACTCTCCGGCTGGACCGACGTCGAGGGCAGTCGACTGGGCGGCGATCCGAGCGTGCGCCTCCTCGAGGATCGAGAGGGTCCCATCGAGCCGGCTCAGCAGCGGACCGATCCGTCCTATGCGCCGGCGGGGCCGGACGTGCTGGCGACGGGCGATGGTGCGGGCATGCTCGGTGAGTCCCTCGACGCCCAGCAGCTCGCCGTGGATCGGGCCGGACAGAACGTCGGACCGGGCGCGATGGCGCGAGAACGCGCCGAGCAGTGTTCCCCAGAACATTCGGGTGGCTTCCGCCTCAGCCCCCGCCCGGGACCGGCGCTGTGGGGTCGATGGGGCGTGGCACGTTCATCGCGGCTCACACTGGGGGGTCGAGGCGCCGGCCTCAAGCCACATCGACCTGCCCTCGACGCATCTGTCGGCTGGCGCGTTCCAGGTTGGCGCACGCGGGGACGGAGGGACAGGACGGCCTCGGGGAGCTTCGGGTCCCGGTGCCGACGACCTTCTGGACGACGACCAGCGGAACGCCCGAACGGAGAAGACAGCGTCGCCGTGGTCGAGTCCCGCTTCATCCTTGGTCAGGAGCAGCGGCGGTCGCACCGCCCGATCTGGAGCGGCAACGTCAGCGGGCTCCGAGATCGGTCCCCGTCGGTGTTCCAACCGCTCCGGCGCGGGCAGTTCGCCCAGTCATCGATCCGCGTGTCTCAGCGGCTCCAGCGGTGGAACGGGTCGGGCCCCTTGGCTCGATCGATCTCGGTGGCGTTGACCGCGGCCTCGAGAATGCCCCGCTTGGGCGGCGGTCTGGAGAGCGCTTCCCGGACGTCGCCTTCGAAACGGACTTTCCCGGTCGCCACCTCTCGGAGCGCGACGACCGACGACTTGTTGCGCTGGGTCTGGACGAGAGGAGTGGCGCCAGACGCGAGCTGCCGGGCGCGGCGGGTGGCCAGGATGCAGAGGGCAAAGCGATTGTCGACGAACTGGGCACAGTCCTCGACCGTGATGCGAGCCATGGGAACCTCGGTGCGGACGGAACGAAATTGAACCGTCCTGCGAGTCCGAAGCCTCCTCGGGGCTTCAGGTGCAGGCGCGAGACGGCGCTAACCACAGCGCGTATCAGGATCGCCGGGCAGCAGCAACTCGGCTACCTCGTCGGTCGATGCCCTCGAGGCGCGGATGCGCGCGGCTCCTCCCTCGCCGCCGCGCGTTGGGCGCCTCGCCTTGTACAGAAGCGTCCGACCTGTCAGGTTGCGAGAGCGGCCGCGTGATCCCGCCGCCGTCCAAAGCCCGGCCACGATGACGCGCTCGACCTTTCCGCTGATCTACCACGGGGCGTTCTGCCGACGTCATCATTCCAAGAACCGCCTGGTGGAGACCCACGAGTGCGTGGAGTGCGTCGGGCCTCAACGCCTCCGCGAAATGGAGGCGAGGTCCGAGCGCCAGGCCCTCGAGCGAAGGGTCCACCGCGTGCTCCACGAGATGAGCGACGGTGGAAAGACCACCCTCGAGCTGGTCCACACCACCGGGCTCTCCGCGGCGCAGCTCCGGCCCCTGCTGGACAAGCTCGCCTCGTCGGGGGTGATTACCTTCCGCGAGGAGCGGTTCGGCCACCAGAGCCACTGGCACTGGTCGTTGCCCCCGTTCGAGAGCAAGCGCAGGTCGGCGTGTCGCTGATCGCGCTTGCGGTGGAGGCCAAGGCCCGCTCGGGACCATGCCTGCACGTCCGACAGCACCACCCCGGCGCGCCGGAGCGCATGCTTCCCTGCGCCTGGCCAGGGTGCGACGTCGGTGTCAAGGAGGACCGGCTTTCGGTCTCCAGACCCGACCGCGCGCCTCCTCTCGTGCTCGAGCGACGATCGCTCGTGCTCGGCGACCTCGAGCAGGTGTTTCTCTGGCACCCCTGCAACAGGCAGAGCTAGCCCCGGCCTCGCGGCCCCGTTCGAGGTCGCGCGTGCGCTGAGGGAGGACGAGTCGCTCCGCGGGACGCGCCTGGTGGCCCTCAGCGGTTACGTGCAGCCCGAGGATCGGGAGCGCTCCCGCGAGGCAGGATTCGACGCGCATCTCGCCAAGCCGCCCGACATCGAGGCGATCTGCGCAGTGCTCGCGGGCGACGGGTAGGTCCGCGCCGCGGACGCCCATCGTGCGAGGCCCTGGGATGCCGCATCCGCTGTCCAGTGGCAGCCAGAGCAGGACCAGCACGTCCCACACCAGGTGAGCCACCAGGGTGGGTACCAGGCTCGCCGTCTTGGCGCGCAATGCGCCCCACGCCAGTCCGCAGAAGAACGCGACCACCACCAGCACCGGCGAGCCGAGAGGCGCGTGCACCAGCGCGTACACGACCGCTGCCAGAGCGACGCCTCTCCAAGCTCCAAGGCGCTCGACGAGCGAAGCCTGCACGGCGCCTCGCCAGACCAGCTCCTCTCCAACGATGACGGGGACAATCGCGACCGAGGCGACGACGAGCGACGGCGCCCGAAATGCCGCGTACAGCCGCGCCGTGTCGGTCGCGATGCGCGGCACGACGCGCGCGAGCGCTGGATAGAGAAGGTAGGTGGCGACGACCATCAGGGCGCCCGACGTGGCACCCAGCAGGATGAGCCTCGGGCTCGGCTGCAGCAGCGCCGTCGATGCCGGGCGGTCGAAGAGCAGGACGGCCACGCCGAGCGCGACCGCCGCACCGCCGATGGTCCTCCAGATCCCGAAAGCTCCGGTGCTCGCTGCAGCAGCGAGCCACACCACCATGGAGGCGAGCGCGAGCGACGTGCTTCGCGTCCTCGAGGTCAGAACGCTGGTGGCGGCGGCGTTCATGCCGAACTCTTCGACAGGCCCCGCACGCGCTCGATGGCGCCCCAGGTGCCTCGAACGCGACGGTCGCCGCGCTCGGCATCGAGGGCCACCCTTGCCGCCTCGGCAAAGGACGAGCGATGCGGATGGCCGATGAGCATCCAGAAGCGGTCGTCTCGTGCGAGCAGATCCTCGGTCAGGCCGATCACGATCTCGCGCGCCACCGACCACTGCGCGCGCGTGACGAAGCGAACCCACAGCGATGACAACCGCGGCGACAGAAGGGGCACTTCGACCATGCGCGGGTGCCGGAGACCCATGACCCGCGCGGTCTCCTCGAGGATCTCTCTTCCGG
Organism: Myxococcaceae bacterium; assembly: GCA_035501615.1. GTDB lineage: Bacteria > Myxococcota > Myxococcia > Myxococcales > Myxococcaceae > RPRB01. The sequence continues at coordinate 8,844 of DATJVY010000136.1, read as the reverse complement.
AGAGCGTGACCGGTCCAGGAATGTCGAACCACGCACTGGTTGCGAGCGGCAGCTCGAGCGCTCGTACCAGCGCAGTGACCACATCGTCGATCGCGACCGGCTGCGTGCGCGATTTCAGCCACCGCGGCAGGACCATGAAAGGCAGGCGGGCTGCCAGATCGCGGACGATGAGCCAGCTGAGGCTACCGTGCCCGACGATCATGCTTGCCCGCAGCTCGATGGTCTTGACCGAACCGGCACGTAACGCCTCGCCCACGTCGAACCTGCTGCGCAGGTGATCGGAGCCCGTCCCGCTCGGGGCGACGCCGCCGAGATACACGATGCGCTCGACGCCGGCTGCGGCAGCGGCGTTCGCGAAGGTCTCAGCCGCCGTCACCTCGTGCCGGCGGTAGTCCGCGCCCTCGCCGATCCCGTGGACGAGATAGAGCGCGGCCTGGCACCCGTCGAGAGCGCGGGCGCACGAGGCCGGATCCCCCACGTCGCCCAGCACCCAGTCGAGGGCGGGCGCGCGCCTCTGGGCGCGCGCGGCATCCCGAGTCAGGCACCGCACGCGCCACCCCTCCCGAACGAGGGCCGGTCTCACCGCGCCACCGACGAAGCCTGTAGCGCCGGTCAGGAGCAGCGAGCGCTCGGGCAGGAGCCCCGGCACCAGCTTCTCTCCGCTCGACTCTCTTCCCATCCCGTCCTTCGGTCCATCATTGGAGGGTTCCCGGTGAGCGGGATGTCGGCGCGCGTCGCAGCGATCGTCTCCAGCGACCGCGCGGTCATGCGCCACCCAGAACCTGTGCCAGGCCGGGGTAACCGCGGGCGCACCACAGCCACCAGGCGCCGATCATCGTGCCGTGCCCCACCAGGATGAAGACGTGGCTCCACATCTCCACCCGGTCCGACGCGCCGGTCCAGTAGCGGTGCCAGTGGAAGCCCTCGTCGACCAGGCTGTAGACGAAGGAGAGCAGGGTGAAGACGGTCGCCGGGATGAAAGCCAGCCCCCGGTGGGAGTACGCCGCGCAGAGCAGGACGCAGCTGGCGACGCCGCAGGAAATCGTGATCTGGTGCACGAAGCCCTCGGCACGCTTCAGGCTCTCCTTGTAGACGGTGCGGTGCCCGATGGTGTCCACCGCAATGGCGGAGGTGAAGGTGGCGGCTCCCACCGGGATGAGCCAGGCCTCGAGGGGAAGGGTCGCCCCGCGGGCGGCCATCAGGAGGAGGAAGCTCGCCAGCACGAGCGTGAGCCCCACCATCAGGCCGACCCAGGCGAGGTAGACCCCCCAGTCCCGGCGGTCGAACTGCTGGATCCGGCCCAGGTAGGTCGACAGCTCAGAGGCGAATGAAGTCGTGGGCATCGACGCCTCCTCGTTCCGGATGGGACGGCGCCGCACGGGCCATCCGCGAGGGGAGCTCCCCGAGGCTCCTCAGCACCGACCAGACCAGGAGCCAGCCCTTGCGTGCCGGGGGGACGGCCACCCGCCCGAGGCGGACGTCGTGTCCTTTCCGGGCAAGCTCCTCGCCGATCGCGGCGTAGACCTCCCGAGCGGTGCGCACCGCGACCGAGCAGCGCCACGGGAGGGCCAAGAGCCCCTCGTCGGCCGAGGCGTAGTAGCGGTCGGCCAGGGCGAGGAGGAAGCGCACGACCTCGGCCACCCCTGGCACGGCGGCGCCGGGGAACGGATGGCCCAGGTGCTCCCCCAGCTCAGCGCACCCCGCTCGGGCCAGCAGCTCGGAGGGGAGGTACAGCCGGCTCCGGCCCCAGTCCTCGAGGACGTCCCGGCAGATGTTGGTGAGCTGCATGGCGATGCCCAGGTGAATGGCCCGGGTCAGCGCCTGGCCGCTGGACACCCCCATCACCCGGGCCATCATCAGCCCCACCGTGCCCGCAGCCCGGTAGCAGTAGAGCAGGAGCCCGTCGAGCGTCGGGTACCGCGCCTGGCGGAGGTCCATCTCCATCCCCGCCAGCAGCTCCTCCGGGACGTGGAGAGGAATCGCCCGGCGCCGCATCACCTCGGCGAACGCCGCCACCATCGGATCCCCGGTGTGCTGCTGGCCGACCGAGTCCTCCAGCGCATCGCGGAGCCGCTGCAGGCGCGCGGCGGCGACCGCTCGATCCTCGATGCCGTCGACGGTGTCGTCGGCGTGGCGGCAGAAGGCATAGACGACCGCGGCATCGTCCCGGATGCCGGCCGGGAGGAGCGCCGCAGCGAGGGAGAAGGTGCGGGCGTGGTGCCGCATCACCGAATGGCACACGGCGAGCGTTCCCGGCGTCATCCCGGCGCTCGACCCGGCGGGGACGGCGGTCCCAGTCACAATGCGAGCCTCCCCGGCCCGGCCAGCCCAAAGTCCGCCGCCACGGCCGAGACGGTGGCCTTCGCCGAGTTGATGACCCCCGGCAACCCCGCGCCCGGATGGGTGCCGGCGCCGACCAGGTACAGCCCGGGGATCCGCGGGTCGCGGTTGTGGGGGCGGAACCAGGCGCTCTGGGTCAGGGTGGGGGCCACCGAGAACGCCGAGCCGTGGTAGGCGCCGAGCTCGCCCTGGAAGTCGCGGGGGGTGAACCAGCGCCGGACCGTGACGTGCTGGCGCAGCCCGGGCATGAGGCACTCCAGGGCGCCGAGAATGCGGTCGGCGTACCCGGGAGCGATGGCTGGCCAATCCAGGGGGGCGTTGCCGAGGTGGGGCACCGGCGCCAGCACGTAGTAGGTGCCCCGACCCGGCGGCGCCAGCGAGGGATCGGTCACGGTGGGGGCATGGAGGTAGAGGCTGAAGTCCTCGGGCAGCGAATCGCCATGGAAGATCTCCTCCAGGAGCGCCCGGTAACGGGGCCCGAAGAGGACCGTGTGGTGAGCCAGGTCCGGGTAGGGGAGGTCGGTCCCGAAGTAGAGGACGAAGAGCGACATCGACCACGCCATCCGCTCCAGCCGCCGCCGGACCGGGACCGCCGCGGGTACGTCGCGGTAGAGCGTGCCGTAGGTGTGGTGCAGGTCGGCGTTGGAGACCACCAGGTCGAAGGTGTGCTCGCCGCTCCTGGCCTGGACCCGGTGGAGCGGCTTGCCCCGCACCACCTCCAGCGCAACGCGCGACACGGGGTCGGCAAGCCTCAGCTCCCCACCCATCGACGCCAGAGCTGCGACGAGGGACCGGACCAGGGCGCCGGTGCCGCCGCGGGGGAAGAAGACCCCCCACTTCCGCTCCAGGAAGTGGATCAGCGAGTAGATGGCGCTGGTGTCGAAGGGATTCCCGCCCACCAGGAGGGAGTGGAAGCTCAGTGCCTGGCGCAGGTGCTCGTCCTTCACGAAGCGGGCGACCGCGGCGTAGACCGAGCGATCGGCCCGGAGGCGCATGAGCTGCGGCGCCACCCGCACCATCTCCGCGAAGCGCAGGAACGGAACGCCGGCCAGCTCCTGGTACCCCTTCTCGAAGACCCGCCGCGAGTAGTCGACGAAGGCACGGTACCCGGCCACGTCCGCCGGAGAGCGGCGGTGGATCTGCTGCTCCATCGCTTGGGAGTCCCCGGTGTAGTCGAAGGCGTCTCCGTCGGCCCAGCGCAACCGGTAGAAGGGGGAGACAGGAAGCAGCTCGACCTCGCGCGCGAGCTCGCGGCCGGCGAGGACGAAGAGCTCCTCCAGGCAGCCCGGGGCGGTGATCACCGTCGGGCCGGCGTCGAAGACGTGGCCTTCTTCCTCGTAGACGTAGGCCCGCCCGCCCGGCTTGTCCCGGGCCTCGAAGACCGTGGTCCGGAAGCCCAGAGCCTGGAGGCGGATCGCCGCGGCCAGTCCTCCGAACCCGCTGCCGATCACCGCTGCCCGCGGCCCGCTGCTCACGGGACACCTCGCGAGGGCCGGAGCGCGGTCAACGCCCGGCCGAGGGAGACGCCCGCTGGCGGCCGGCCGAGGAGGATCCGCGCCCGGTCCAGCCGGGTGGTGCGCATCGCGTAGAACCGCTCGATGGTCCGGGGCGGGAGGTGGTGGAACCGCTCCAGCACCCGCCAGCGCTGCGCGGGAGCACAGGCCTCGAAGAGGAGGCGGTTGAGCAGGGTGAAGAACCGGATCTGTTCGCCCAGGGCGGTGCTCACCTCGGCCAGCGCGCGCGGCGACGGTGCCTCGGGCCAGGCCCGGGCGATGGCTTCCGCCAGCCGTGCCGCGGCGGGGAAGGAGTAGCCGGTCGCCGGGTGGAACCAGCCGCCGCCGTATCCGCCCCGGAGCACGCCCGTCGTCGACGGGACGAAGGGCTCGAAAGGCAGGGGCAGGGCGCCCTGTTCCTCCCCCAACACCGACGCCACCCGCACTCCCCGCGCCTCGACGTAGGAGAGGATGTCCGCCCGGCTCCGCTCGGCGTCGATCCGGGACGTGGTCGAGTACTCGGTGTCCTCCACCAGGAGGCGATGGCGAGCGAAGGGGAGGGTGTAGACGAAGCGGAACCCGTCCCGCTGCTCCACCCGGGCGTCCATCAGGCAGGGCAGCGCCGAGTCCCATGGCGTAGCGAGCTCCAGCTCCAGCCCCAGGAACTTCTGGAAGGCCCCGGTGGTGGCTCCGGCGGGCGGGCCACGGGAATCGACGATCTGCTCCGCCTCGATGCGCTGCCCGCCGACGGTGTGGGCCGCGCCCGGCTCCAGGCGACTGATGGTCGTGCCGAGCAACATCCTCGCCCCGGGACCCGCCTGCAACCGGGCGCTCAGGACCTCGTGGAGCCGCGTCGAGCGGACGGTGGCATAGGGCCGCTCCAGGGTCCGGCTGCTTCCGGGAAAGGCCACCGTGTGCGCCGGCCAGGTGTGGGCCACCAACTCCTCCATCACTCCCGACAGGCCGGGTGCGACGTCCGCGGCATGGAAGGACCAGGTGTGGTTGCCGCCCAGGCGCCCGTCGCGCTCCACCACCGCCACGGAGGCCTGGGGGTCCTTGCGGAGCACCGCCAGCGCGATGAGCGCGTTCTGCAGACCGCCGCCGACCAGGAGGAGCTGGAATCTCATTGCTGGCCGTGCCTTCCGTCCCTAAGAGCACCGAGGTGAAGCGCGTCCTGTTCGTGGCCGAGGCGGTGACCCTGGCGCAGGTGGTCCGCCTGCTGACCCTGGCCCGAGCGCTGCCCGCCGAGGAGTTCGACGTTCACTTCGCCGCGGCGACGAGCGCCTGGCCGGTGGTCGACGCCCAGCACCTCAGGCGGCATCCGCTGCACTCCCTGACGCCGGCCCAGGTCGAGGGAGCGGTCCGTCGGGGAACGCGTCTCTACTCCCGCCGCACGCTGGCCCGGTACGTCGAGGACGACCTGCGTCTCCTGGACGCGGTGCAGCCCGACCTCGTGGTCGGAGACCTGCGCTGGTCTCTCTCGGTCAGCGCCCCCCTGCGGGGCGTGCCCACGGCCACGCTGATCAACGCCTACTGGAGCCCGCACGCGATTCGCGACGGGTTTCCCCTGCCACACCATCCCGTGGTCCGCTTCCTGGGCGTTGAGCTGGCCGGGCGCCACTTCCAGAAGGCCCTGCCCTTCGTCTTCCGCCACTTCGCCAGACCCCTGGATGCGCTCCGCGTCGCGCACCGGATGCCCCCGCTGGGTGGGCTGCTCGAGGTGCTGACCGACGGAACGCTGACCCTCTACCCCGACGTGCCGGAGCTGGTGCCCACCGGCCCCTTGCCGCCGACGCACCACTTCCTCGGCCCCGTCCTCTGGCAACCCGAGGTCCCCTGGCCCGAGGAATGGGAGGCGCTCGACCAGACGCCCATCGTGTACGTGACGCTCGGCTCGTCGGGCCCGGTCCACTTGCTTCCGGCGCTCATCGACGCGCTGGCCCGGCTTCCCGTCCGGGTGCTGGTGGCGACCGCGGGGAGGCTCCGACTGGAGCACGTCCCGCCGAACGTCCTGGTCGCCGACTACCTCCCCGGCGAGGCCGCGGTGCGAAGGGCGTCGGTGGTGATCACCAACGGGGGGAGCAGCACTGGCTACCAGGCGCTGGCCCAGGGCCGACCGGTGGTCGGCATCCCCTGGAACCTCGACCAGCTCCTGGCGACGCAGGCCATCGAGGCCGCCGGAGCGGGGACGTCGGTCCGTGCCCACGTCGAGCGGATGCCCGAGGTCGGGCGACAGGTCGAGGCCGCCCTCGGCGGAGCCTTTCGCGCCGGGGCGGCGCGCGCGCAGTCCGCCCTGAACCGCCTGGACAGCGGGGAGCGCTTCCTGGCCGTCGTGCGTCACTGGCTCGGCCCGAGTCCCACCACCAGCGCGTGAAGCTGGGAGAATGTCTTCAGCCGGACGCCGCCGTCGATCTCGGCCGGCCAGTTGCCCTCGCCCCCGGCCACGAAGGGGATCCCCTTCCGCGCGCAGGCCCGGCCCACCCTCACGGCCCAGCGGGCGAGGCGCCGCGGGGGCACGCTCGAGGCCGAGGCGGAGGCGGCCACCATCGAGACCCGCAGCGCCGAGAGCCGGCGGCTCATCTCCTCCGCCGGGACCGCGCTGCCCCCCCACAGCGACTGCCAGCCCACCTCGCGGAGACACAGCTCGGCCATTGACAGCCCCAGGGTGTGCTCCTCGCCGGGGGGAGTGGCCAGCAGGCAGCTCGGGGCCTCGGGCGGGAGGGAGATGCCCGCCGCGATGTGGCTCAGTGCGCGGTGCAGTCGCTCGCTGGCCAGATGCTCGTCGAGGATTCCCAGCCGCCCCTGCGCCCACTGCGCTCCGAGCAGCCGGAGCCCCTCGCCCAGCTCCTCGCCCACCCGGTACCACGCCCCCAGCCTGGCCCTGGCGGCGTACAGCCCGCCGATGAGCTGGTGGACGTCGGTCTGGAGGATGAGCGCGAGCCACTCCTCGGCGCGACTCAGGGCGTGACCGCTGCGGGCCGCCATCTCGGCCAGGAGCCGCTCCACGTCGGTTCCGAGGAACCGGCGGTGCCCACCCCGCGTCTTCAGACAGGGCAGCCGCCCCTCGTCCGCCCACCGCTTGAGGGTGGAGACGGTGACCCCCACCCGGTCCGCGGCCGCGGCGATGCCCAGGTACCCCGGCGGAACGGTCTCCATGTCTCCTCTCTACGGACGCTTTGGACGCTTTTCAATCAAAGAATCAGCCAAATCGCTTGTCCGGAGCAAGGTCAGGTCATTAGGGTGGCCGCCATGCATTCCGGCCTGCCCGTCGCAGCAGTGGTGGTCCTTGCGCTCCTGGGGCAACCCCAGGCGTCGTCGGGCGCGCTCCTCGACCAGCTGGCGGCGCTCCGCACCGGGCCCGAGACCCCGGAACGACTGGGGGCAGAGTCCCGGCTGCTGTACTTCCTCGCCGAGAGCGCCCCGGACGGTGCGGAGCGCGAGCGGTGCCACCAGGAGGGGCTGGCCGTTGCCGAGCGGGCCCTGGCGATCGACCCCGACGCGCCCTCGGGCCTCCTCTGGTGGTCGGCCCACCGGGGATCCCAGGCCAGTGTGCTCAACCCCTTCGCCGCCGTGCGCATCGCCCAGGAGGTCGAGGCGGCACTGCTCCGGCTCCGCGCGGCACACCCCGACTACGACCATGCCGCCGCGGACCGGGCGCTCGGCCATCTCTACCAGGTGGCTCCCCGGGGCGTGTCGATCGGCTCCCTGGAGAAGGCCGGCCAGCACCTCCGCGCTGCGCTGGAGCGGGACGCTGCCTTCCCCGCCAATGCCCTCGCCTACGCGCAGTTCCTGAGCCAGGCGCGGGACTGCGAGCAGGCCCGGGTCTGGGCGACACGGGTGCTGCGCTCTCCCGAGCTGGGGTCGTACCCGCTGGAGCGGGCCGGCTGGGTGCAGCAGGCGCAGAAGGTGCTCGCCGGCCTCGACCGCCGCTGCCGCGCCGAGGCGAGCTGGCCATGAACGAGGCCCTCTCCCGCGAGGAAGGCGAGGGCCGCTCGCCGGTGGAGCGAAAGCTCCGGGAGCTGCTCTTCGACCCGGACGAGAGCGCTCTGGACCCGGGATGGACCCGCGCCCAGGCGCTGGTGTCCGAGCTCGCGCTGCGACCCGCCAAGCGGCTGCGGCCGAAGCTTCTCCACGCCGGCTACCTGGCGGGCGGAGGGACCGAGCCGACCCCGGACGGCTTCTGGACCTTCGCCACCGGCCTGGAGGTGCTCCACACCTTCATGCTGATCCACGACGACGTCGCCGACCAGTCGGCGATCCGCCGTGGGGGTCGGGCGCTCCACCCGTCGATGGGCCCGGGGAGGCTGGGCGAGAACCTGGCGGTGGTCGCCGGAGACCACCTCTTCGCCCGGGCGGTCGAGCTGCTCTTCACCGCTCCGCTGCGCACGGCGCCCGCGGCCGCGGCGTACTACCTCAAGGTCTGTCGCCACACCGCGGTGGGTCAGTTCCTCGACATCGAGCTCGGCCGCCGCGCCTGGAGTGAGGTCACCCCCTTCGACGCCCTGAAGGTCGCCGAGCTGAAGACCGCCCAGTACAGCGTGGCAGCGCCGCTCGGATGTGGAGCGATGCTCGCCGGCGCCTCCGCCGCCTCCGTGGAGACGCTCCAGCGCCTGGGCCGGTTCGCGGGGGTGGCCTTTCAGCTGCAGGACGACCTGGCGGGCCTCTTCGGAGATCCGCTAGCCACCGGGAAGCCCAGCGACTGCGACCTGAGGGAGTGCAAGAAGTCGTTTCCACTCCTCCTCGCCTACCGGCGGGCGACGTCCCGGGAGCGGCGGTGCCTGGAGAGGCTGGGAGCGGAGGCGGCCCCGGAGCAACTGGAGCGGGTCAAGGCCATCGTCCGCCGGCGGGGCGGCGTCACCGGCACCCGGCGTGCGGTGGACCGGGCGATGGCCGCGGCCCGGCGGGTGCTGCGCGAGGGCCCACTGCCGCCGGAGCAGACCGCCCACCTCGAGGCGCTCCTCTCCGGGCTGGTCGCTCCTTCCACAGACCCTTCCGTCTCAGCGCTCGGTGG
>DATJVY010000135.1:0-15054 GCA_035501615.1 Myxococcaceae bacterium | reverse complement strand
CTCCCCCACGTCTCGAACCGCTGACGCGCTACGCCTGGAGCTCGGGCCGCACGCGGGTGTCGGCGGTCAGCTCCTGGAGGTCGATCTCCTCCTCGACGACGTGGAATGCGTCGTCGCCGATGACCTGCCGGGCACGGAGGTCGGTGAGCGCGTCGCGCTGGGCGTCAACGGCTCGTCGCTGGAGCTCGGCGAGGCTACCCTCCGGCTGACCGGATGCGGGGGCGGCCATCGGCTGGGCCTGGGCAGACCGGATGCGGGCCTCGTACTCGCCGCGGAGGATCTCCGCCCCCGGCTTGCCGTCGAGGGCCTGGAGCGCCGCGCGGGCGGTCTCGGCGCGGGCGATCCCGACCTCTCGCTCCACGGTGCGGTCCTCGTCCAGGCAGAGGCGCGCGATCAGGGGTCGCAGCGTCAGGCCCTGGATCACCAGCGTCGTCAGCACCACGCAGAAGGCACAGAACACGATCAGGTCGCGGTAAGGGAAACCTGCTGGCAGCGCCAGCGCCGCGGCCAGCGTCACGATTCCGCGCATCCCGCACCACGAGCCGAGGAGGCCGCTGGAGATGGTGGGCGCGGGCCGCTTCGGCGACACCCTGAAGTTTCGCCGCTTCCAGCGCACGGCCGCGCCGTAGGTCATCACCCAGGCGATGCGGACCACGATGACCGTCGCACACACCACCGCGGCGCAGAGCGCGTAGATCCGCCCCTCGTCTCCCTGGATCCGCGAGAGGATCGAGCGGAGCTGGAGTCCGATCAGCACGAAGGCCAGCACGTTCAGCACCAGCACCGCGACGTCCCAGACCGCGTAGGAGGCGATCCGGCGCCGCGCGGTCATGCGGCCGCCGACGCGCCGGGCGATCGTCATCGCGTAGGCCACCATGGTGATGATCGCCGACAGCCCCAGGCGGTCCGCGATGATCCACACCGCGAAGGTGCTGATGAACTGGAGCAGCACGCTCACCGGGATGTCGTCCACGTACGTGCTGAGGCGGATGAAGCCGCGGGCGAGCACCCAGCCCAGGAGCACCCCCCCGCCGCAGGTCACGACCAGGGTGGGCAGGAGGCTCCAGCCGGAGAAGACGCCGGTCAGCGCCGTGCCCACCGCGACCCGGTAGATGAGGAGCGCCGTCGCGTCGTTGAACAGGCTCTCGCCCTCGAGGATGACCAGCAGCCGGTGCGGGGGCCGGAGCTTGCGCAGGACCGCCGTCGCCGCGGATGCATCGGGAGGGGCGACGATGGCCCCGAGCGCGATCGCCGCCGCCCAGCGCAGGTCCGGCACCACCAGGCGCGCGACCCAGGCCACCGCCGCCACCGTCAGCAGGACCAGGATGACCGCGAGGCCCACGACCGAGGCCAGGTTGTTCTTGAGGTCCCGCGGGGAGGCGTCGTAGGCCGCGTCGAGCAGGGTCGGCGCCACGAACAGCGCCAGCGCCAGCGACGGATCGAGCATGACCCGGGGCGCGCCGGGGATCAGGCCGATCAGCGCGCCGACCAGCGCGAGCATCGCGGGGTACGGCACCCCGAGGCGGTCCGACCAGAGCGCGAACACCCCTCCGGCGAAGAGCAGCACGAGCACCAGCTCGAAGAGCCCCATGGCATGCCTGTGTAGACGCTCACTCCTCCTCGGGGAAGTGCTCGAAGCGATAGGCCAGCCCCGGGCCGCGGTCTCCGTTGTAGGCCAGCCGTGCGACGACGAGGGTGAAGGGCTCGGTGTACCGGGCGATCCGCAGGGGGCCGGCGTCGACGGGCTCGAACCCCACGTCCCGGATGAGCCCTGCGGCGACCTTCTTCGCCTTCGCGTCGTCCCCGCAGTAGAGGAGGCTCGGTCTCGGATCCTTCGAGCGGCGGTGGAAGACCGCGAACAGCACCTCGCTCGGCACGGTGTTGAAGGCGGAGACGACGAGCGCCCCGCGGGCCTTCCTCGCCAGGTCCTCCGCGCCCGACGACGTCCGCCCAATCACCAGCTCGGTGTCGTCGGCGTTCATGGGCATCGAGCAGGTCACCAGGACCTTGCCGGCAAGATCGCCGGCCTGGTGGAGGACGTCGTCCACCCGGGACCAGTGGACGGCCAGCAGGACCGCGTCCGACTGCGCGGCCTCGCTCGGGGTGCCTGCGCGCGCGTGGCCTCCCGCCTTCCTCGCCAGGCTCCTCAGCTTCGCCTCGCTGTGGGAGTAGCTGAAGATCACCTCGTGGTCCGCACGCGCGAAGATCGTTCCGAGCTTCGCGCCCATCAGCCCCGAGCCCAGGATCCCGATGCGCATGGCGCCCCTCAGCGGCCGGTCAGTCGATCCAGGTAGTCCGGATACCGGGCGCCCTGGATCTCGATCTTTGACGAGGCGTCCTCGATCTCACGGAGGTCGGCGGCCGTCAGCGCGACATCGGCAGCCCGGATGTTCTCCTCTAGACGCTCCGTCTTCGTGGTGCCCGGGATGGGGACGATCCACGGCTTCTGTGCCAGGACCCACGCCAGGGCGATCTGGGCGGGCGTGGCCTTCTTCTTCGTGGCCATCCGGGCGACCAGATCGACCACCGACTGGTTGGCCTTCCGCGCCTCGGGCGAGAAGCGCGGCACGACGTTGCGGAAATCCTTCGCGTCGAAGCGGGTGGTCTCGTCGATCTTCCCGGTGAGGAACCCCTTCCCGAGCGGGCTGAAGGGCACGAACCCGATCCCCAGCTCCTCGAGCGTCGGCAGGACGTCCTTCTCCGGTGCTCGCCACCACAGCGAGTACTCGCTCTGCAGCGCGGCCACCGGCTGGACCGCGTGCGCGCGGCGGATGGTCCGCGCCGCGGCCTCGGACATGCCGAAGTGTCTGACCTTGCCCTGGCGGATGAGGTCCTTCACGGTCCCGGCGACGTCCTCGATGGGCACCGCAGGATCCACCCGGTGCTGGTAGAGCAGGTCGATGGCGTCCACCCGGAGCCGCCTCAGCGACGCCTCGGTGACCTCGCGGATGTGCTCCGGGCGGCTGTTCACCTCGCTCCACCCACCACCGCCCGGTGGAGGCGCGAACCCGAACTTCGTGGCGATGATGACCTTGCCCTTGAAGGGCTGGAGGGCCGCGCCCACCAGTTCCTCGTTGGTGAACGGGCCGTAGGCCTCGGCAGTGTCGAAGAAGTTGATGCCCCGCTCGACCGCCGTCCGGATGAGCTGGATCATCTGCTGGCGATCGGCGGGCGGCCCGTACCCGAAGCTCATCCCCATGCAGCCGAGGCCGATCGCCGAGACCTCGAGGCCGCTCGTTCCAAGCTTTCGCATCTGCATTGCACTGCTCCTTCGCCGGGGTGCTCCGTTCCGGCGAGGAGAGGCCTAGGACGGAGCAGCCCCCGATGGAACCTGAATGAACCGTAAGGGGCGTTCAGAAAAACTTCGCGCTCACGGAAAGGTCGCCGGCCGCCGGTGAGCTCGTGGCGAGCTCACGAGCACCGAGCACGGTGGCAGGAGAGAACTGGCGAGTGATTCCTGCTTGCCGCTGCACTTGCCTGGCCGCAGGATCCGAGCCCCCGCCTTCCGCAGGAGGTCGTCGTGACCGGGTTCGCTGCGCTGTGGCTCCCAATCCTGCTCTCCGCGGTCATCGTCTTCGTCGCCAGCTCGCTCGTCCACATGGTGCTGCCCTGGCACAAGAGCGATTACCCGGAGATGCCGAACCAGGACAAGGTGATGGACGTCCTGCGCCCCTTCGCCATTCCCCCGGGCGACTACATGGTTCCCCGTCCAGCCAGCCGTGAGCAGATGCGTTCACCCGAGTTCCTCGAGAAGCTGAAGCGGGGACCGGTGATGGTGGTGACGGTCATGCCCAGCGGCATGATGTCCATGGGCAGAAACCTGGCCCAGTGGTTCGTCTTCTGCCTGGTGGTCGGGATCTTCTCCGCCTACGTCGCGGGCCGGGCTCTCCCCGCGGGTGCTCCGTACCTTCAAGCGTTTCGCTTCGCCGGGACGACGGCCTTCATCGCGTACACCGTGGCCCTTTGGCCGCTGTCCATCTGGTACCGCCGCGGCTGGGGCCTGACGATCAAGGCGACGTTCGACGGGCTCCTCTATGCGCTGCTCACCGGCGGCACCTTCGGGTGGCTCTGGCCGCGGTAGGCGCGCGAGGTCCGCGCGTCCCCGGTGAGCTCGTGCGCCACCCCCACGAATGCCCGGAGCGCGGGTGACACGTGCGCCCGGCTGGGGAAGTAGAGGAACAGGCCCGGCACCTCGGGCGCATAGGGCTCGAGCACGATGCGGAGCCGGCCGCTGGAGACCTCCGCGGCGATGTTGGATTCCATCGCGTAGATCAAGCCCACCCCCGCGACGGCCAGGAGGCGCATCAGCTCGAAGCTGTTCGTCGTCACCGGACCGCGGACGGGCACCCGCCAGGTTCGCTTGGCACGCCCCAGCTCCCAGGCCCATGGCGGTCCGCTCGGCGAGAAGCGCATGCAGATGCAGTCGTGCTCCAGGAGGTCGTGCGGCTTCTGCGGGGTGCCCCGGCGCTGCAGGTAGGACGGTGCGCCCGCCACGACGAGCCGGCCCGCCTCCGAGAGGCGGAGGTGGACCATGTCGCGGTCGATGGCCTCGATGAGACGGATGCCGGCGTCGAGCCCCTCGGCCACGACGTCGACCAGGCGGTCCTCGACGCGGACCTCGACCTCGGCCTTCGGGTAGCGTTCGACGAACCGGGGGAGGAGGCGCGCGAGGACGAGGGACACCGCGACAGACGGAACGGTGAGACGAACCCGGCCCGTCACCTCGCCACGCCGGGCGCGGACGGTCTTGAGCGACTCGAGCGCCTGGTCGACGGCGGGCCCGGCGGTCTCGAGGAGCCGCTGCCCCGAGTCGGTGAGGGCCACGCTCCGGGAGGTCCGGGTGAGGAGGGTGACCCCCAGGCGGGATTCGAGCTGGCGGACGGACTGGCTCAGCGCGGAGGTGGAGACGCCGAGGTCCCTTGCCGCCGCCGCGTAGCTCCGCCGCCGAGCGACCGCGATGAAGGCGTTCAGGGAGTTGAGGGGCGTCACGGCCATCGTGAAGATTTCTAGGTCAGCGCCGCGCGGAAGGCCACGTCGGTCGAGGGGCGGGGCCCGCGGCGGGCCGCTCCTGACGCTTCCTCGCTTGCGGGCTGCCCAGTCAGTCCCCAGCTTTGCTCTGGAGGAACCACCATGATCCGCCGTCTGCCCTCCGGGAAGTACCGCCTCTACTCGAGGAAGAAGGACCCGAGGACCGGCAAGCGGAGGAACCTCGGAACCTTCGGGAGCCGCGCCGCCGCCGAGAGGCACGAGCGCGCCGTGGAGTACTTCAAGCGGCGGTGAGAGGTGTCACCGACTCGGTGTCGCTCGAGCTCGGCTCAGAGCTGGTGGACCGAGCGGATCTCGTAGGTGACGTCCTCGCTGGCGGACTTCATCTTCGTGCACAGCGGGTCGTTGAAGGTCAGCGTCGCGTTCCCGTCGGGCTCCGCGGTGAAGGTCCACAGCGGGGAAGGGTAGGGATTGGACGTCGTGACGCCCTGCTCGGTCACCAGCACGGTGAGGAAGGTCGGGTCCACCGGCGCGGGCTCGAGCTCGACGACGCAGGGGTTTCCCTGGAGGATGGCCGAGCTCACCGCCGCCAGCGCAGCCGAGAGCTGGTCCTTGGACGTCGCCCGGAAGAACTGCTCGCTGCACAGGTTGGGGTTGGTGTCCTGGAAGCAGGAGGTGTCGGTCGGGTCGCATTCACCGCCACCCGCGGCGCAGCGACGCTGGAAGTCCCCGGCCAGGGCGATCTGCTGCAGCGAGCGCTGGGCTGAGCTCCCGAAGACGTCCCCGTAGCCGATGACGATGGTCTTCACCCCGGTGGAACGGATGTCGGAGACCTTGCGGGCCGTCTCGTTGAAGTCGTTGCAGTCGAGGACCGGGTAGTAGGTGCAGGTGGTGGAGGTCGCGCCGTCGGTGCAGTCGCAGGCGGCCGGGTTCACGTTCGCGTCGAGCCCCGAGTTGGGATTGCAGTTCGGAAGCCCGTCGGTCATGAGCAGGATGAAGCTCTGCCGCTGGATCGTGGGCCCGAAGCCGGCGTGGTCCGCCACGAACGTCAGGCTGTCGCCGGTGGGCGTTCCGCCTCCCACGCCCCCGGAGAGCGGGGAGTCGGTCGCCCCCACGCGCTTGATCGCGAAGTCCACCGCGTTCGCGCTGGCGGTCAGCGTCGCGTCGTCGTCCGCGGTCGGAAGCGCCACGTCGATCCCGTTCGCCGGACCGCAGAAGCCGCTCTGCACTCCGCTGCCGGGGTCGGTGATCGTCGCGGTGGATAGCGAGGGGAAGAACGCCACCCCCATCCGGGCCACCGTCCCGTGCTTGGTGAGGAAGTCGTCGGCGGTGCCGATCAGGGTGTCCCACCGCGTGGGGCAGGCCACCGGGTCGCAGGCCGGCTGTCCGGACTGTCCGCACGAGCCGCAGGCGGCCTGCGTGGGATCGAAGGGCAGGTTCATCGACCCCGAGCGGTCGAGGACCAGCATGAGGTTCGGCTTCAGCTGCCTGGCGGTGATGCTGACCGAGGTCGTCGTCTGGCCGAGGCTGATCGGCGCGACGGGCTCGAAGTCGTAGGTCTGGCAGCCGGCGGCGAGGAGCAGGGCCGCGCCGAGCAGCAGCAGGCTGGAGCGAGGGTGCGGGCTCATCAGTTGATGGGAACGGTGCAGGAGCAGGGCTCTCCGCCGACGCAGGCGGCGAGCGACTGGCCGAGGCAGGTGAGGCCGCCGCAGCAGGGCTGGGTCGGGGAGCAGGACTGGCCGAGCCCGGGGCAGACCTCGGGAGGCTTGTGGTCGTCCTGCACGCAGGAGGAGACGTCGAAGAGCATGAAGATCAGCGCCTTCTCCTGCGGCGTGAGCGCGCCCGATGCACAGGAGCTGGGGAACTGTCCCTTGTTGTTGAGCAGGCCGGCCGCGGTCACGTGGAAGTCGCTGAACACCACCCTGCCGCACTCCACCCCGGCGTCACCGTCCGCCTGTGGCGGCGGGAAGATCGGCGTGTTCCAGGTGAGGTGCTGGGTGGTGACCGGCGTGGTGGTGTTGTTCGGGTTCGGTCCGTAGACCCACCGGGTACCGCCATCGAGGTTCACCGGCCCGACGTCGTCGCGCGGCTCGCGGATGAGCAGGGTGCCGCCGTCCAGCGCCCCCACGTTGGAGAGCCAGTCCTGGAAGGCGAGGCCCTTGGGGAAGGAGGTGTCGATCAGTCCATTGAACGGATCGGGCGGGTCGTGGTTCTGGGGCGCGTCGGGGACCCAGTTGGCCACGCTGTTGAACGGCGCGTTGAACGCCGTCCAGACGTAGCTGTAGTGGGTGACGAAGAGCCGGCCGCCGGCCGAGGTGTAGTTGACGAGGTTCTGGATGCCCGCGTCCGGCTTGCGGTACTCGGAGCCCTCGCAGGGGAGGAGCACGACGTCGTACCGGGAGAGCGTGCCCGCGTCGGACCAGAGGCTCGCCGCCGGCGCGCTGCCCCCGTCGAGCTGGAGGGGCGGAGGGCTGCCCTGCGGTGTCACGTACATGTGCACGCGGCCCGTGGAGTCGGGCCGGGTGAACTCGGAGGTGTCGATCCCCATCTTGAGGAGGAGGCACTCGAAGGGGTCGGCCGAGCCGGTGGCGATGGCCATCTGCGGAATGTCGCCCTCGCTCTTGTTCCTCGGGAACCGCTGCTGGTTCGGATCGGTGAGCGTCAACACGCTGCAGGCCGGCACCGCGGGAATGGTGACCTGCCGCCGCCACTTCCCGATCTGCATCACCAGGGGAAAGCTGGTCCCGGCGGGGACGTTCTTCAGGGTGTAGGAGCCGGTGGCGTCGGTGAGAGCGATGACCAGCGGGTCACCGGTGGTGGTGCTGCCGCATCGATCGCAGGTCACCCCCTGGGTGAAGGGCTTCACCTCGCCGTTGGGCACGTAGACCAGCGCGTTGTAGAGCGGCACCTGCCCGCTGGGGTCGAACACCGAGCCCATGACCGTGGTGGTCCCACCGTCGGCGCAGGCGACCTGGGCACACTGGAGGTTCACGCAGGTCGGGCCGGCGTCGGGTGGCGGAGGCGGGAAGCCGCCGTCGGGCACCGGGGGAAGCGGCGTCCCCACCGGAGCGCAGGAGCCCTGGACGCAGATCTGCTCCAGCCCGCAGTCGATGGCGCTGGTGCAGCTGGGCGGCGCGCAGACCGAGTGGCTGCTGCAGGTCGCCCCCGCGGCGCAGTCGCGATTGTTCGAGCAGGGGTTGCCCACCGGGACGCAGGCCGCGGCGATGCAGCTGCTGCCCGCGTCGCAGTCGCCGGAGCGCGAGCACTGCGGCAGACGGACGCATGCCCCCTGGATGCAGGAGGCGCCCGCGCTGCAGTCGGACGCCACCGAGCATTGCGTGTCGATGCGTCCAGAACAGCCGGACGCGACGCCCAGTGCGAGCAGGAAGGTGAGGACTGCGGATGGGATGAGGACCGAGAACGGCCGGTTCTGCACGAGAGGAGTATCCCGTGCCTCCGGCGATAACGGAATCCGGTGGACGCTTGAGCGCGATGGTGCGAGCGACTGCTACCTCCACCTCATGGGGGCCTCGCTCCCCAACCGGAGCCGCTCGGAGGTGCGCATTGACCGCTCGAGCGCCGCGTCGAGCGCGACGACGCGCCGCCGGTCGGCGAGAACCCACCGCTGGTGTCGACGTCCTCGGTCCCCGTCCTACGGGCTGGGGCGGGTCTGGCTCGTTCCGCGGGCCGGCCGGTCGATGAACTCGCCGACGATGCCCATTGCCCGCGCGACGTACTCGCGCTCCTCACCGACGGGCGCCACGTAGGCGAGGGCCTCCTCCGCGGCGGACGACCCGGCCAGCGTCCAGAGGAACCACGTCGCGAGGTAGTGAGAGGAGAGGCAGCCTCCGGCGGTCGCCACGTTTCCGCGGGCGAAGAACGGCTGCTCCAGGACGTGAAACCCCGCAGCCTCGAGGCGCGGGCGCGTGCCGAGGTCGGTGCAGATCGGCCGCGCCTCGAGCAGCCCCAGCTTCGCCAGGATCAGCGCCCCCGAGCACTGCGAGCCGAGGAGCTGCCGCCGGGGATCGAGCACGAGCCGCGAAAGAATGCGGGGGTCCTCGCTGAGATGTGGAGACTGGCTGCCGCTCCCGACCAGCACCGCGTCGGCCTGGGCCGTGAACTCCAGCGGCTGCTGCGCGTGGACGCGGACGCCCCTCCCGGATTCGACGACCGGTCCTGGGCAGGTGATCTCCGCCTTCCAGCCGGGCCGGGTCACTCGGTTGATCATGTACGAGGCGACGAACGAGTCGATCTCGTTGAACCCGTCGAAGGTCAGGATGGCGATCCGCATGGCGCCGAGGCTAACAGGCACCCCGGGCCCGGCACGGTACAGTCACGGGCGTCTCAGGGCCGATGGCCGTGCAATGACGGCGGAAGCGGAGCATGAATTCCCCGATGGCCCGCCTGGCCGCACGGCTCGACGAGAACGTCCCCGGCGCCTTCTTCGTCGACGACAGCTGCATCGACTGTGGCGCCTGCCGGGAGATCGCGCCCGCGACCTTCGGTCGCTCCGGTCGCCGCGGGCAGTCCTTCGTCAGCGCCCAGCCCAGCGCCGCCGATGCGGAGCACCGCGCGCTCATGGCCCTCGTCGCCTGCCCCACCGCGAGCATCGGAACCTCGCCGAAGCGGCCGATCGCCGGGGCGATCGCCGCGTTCCCGGAGCGCCTGGAGGAGGAGATCTTCTACTGCGGGTGGCACTCCGAGTCTTCCTACGGCGCGTCCTCGTACCTCATCGTCCGGCCGGCCGGGAACGTCCTCGTCGACTCGCCCCGCGCCGCGCGCCCGCTCCTCGAGCGCATCGAGGCCCTGGGCGGCGTCCGGACGATGGTCCTCTCCCACCAGGACGACGTCGCCGACCATGCGATCTTCGCCCGCCGCTTCGGCTGCGAGCGCATCATGCACGCCGCCGACGCTGGCGGGCTTGCCGTCGAACGGCGAATCACGGGAACCGGGCCCGTCGCGCTCGACGCCGAGCTCACGCTCGTTCCGGTGCCCGGCCACACCCGGGGCTCCGTGGCGCTCCTGTACCGCGAGAAGTTCCTCTTCACTGGCGATCACCTCTGGTGGGACGAGGACGACCAACGCCTCGACATGGGCCGGGGCGTCTGCTGGTACTCGTGGCCCGAGCAGCTCCGGTCGCTGGAGCGGCTCCGTCCCCTCCGGTTCCAGTGGGTCCTGCCAGGCCACGGTCAGCGCTTCCGCGCCGGATCGCCGTCCGCGATGCGCGCCGCGCTCGACGAGGTCATCGGCCGGCTGTGCCACCCGGGTGACTGAGGCGCCGACGGCAGACCGATCGGGCATTCTCCGGGGCGTGACCCCCCGGGCCTCCACGGGGACGCGCGCCCCGTCGCTGCACGCGCTCGAGCGCACCCTCCGGGACCGCCTGGCGCGGCTCGACTGGTCGAGGTTCCCCGAGGTGCGGCGCGAGGTGCTCGAGACCATCGGCCCCGTGCTCCATGGCGGCGACGCCGCGTGGCAGCTCACCGTCCTGCTCCGCTCGAACACCGGCTGGGACGCCGCCCAGCGTGCCATCGCCGCCGAGGCCGTCTTCGGGGTCGCCCTCTGGCGGAGGCGCCTCGCCCACCACGCGGGCTCCGACGATCCGCTCGCCCTGGTCACCGCGCTGCTCCGCGACGTCGCCCACCTTCCGGTCAAGAGCGTCCGCTCCTGGACCGGCGCCCAGCCGCCCGAGCCCCGGCCACCGCCCGGCGACTGGCCGACGCGCCTCTCGTGGCCACCGGCGCTCGCCCGGGAGCTCGAGCACGCCCTCGGCCGTGAGGCCCCGCTCTTCGCCGCCGCCTGCAACCTCCCGGGGCCGGTGACGATCCGGGCCAACCGCCTTCGCACCGACCGCGACGCGCTCGCCGAGCGGCTCCGGGCCGAGGGAGTGCAGAGTCGACCGGGTCGGCACGCTCCCGACGCGCTCCATCTCGAGGGCCGGCCCAACATCCTCGGGCTTCCTTCGCACCAGCAGGGGCTCTTCGAGGTCCAGGACGAGGGGAGTCAGCTCGCCGGAGCACTGGTCGGGGCGCGCCCCGGGATGCGCATCCTCGACCTGTGCGCGGGCTCGGGCGGGAAGACGCTGCTCCTCGCCGCGGCGCTGCAGGGCGAGGGGCGGGTGGACGCCCACGACATAGACCGCCAGGCGCTCGAGCGGCTGCGGCACCGGGTGGAACGCGCGGGGGCCTCGGCGAACGTGCGCATCCTCCACGAGCTCGGCGACGAGCTCTACGACGCCGTGCTCGTCGACGCCCCGTGCTCCGCGCTGGGCTCGCTCCGCCGCGGCCCGGATGTGCGCTGGCGGCTCGACGTCAGGTCGTTCCGGCGCTGGCCGCCGATCCAGCGCGCGCTGCTCGATGCCGCCGCTCGCCGGGTACGGCCCGGCGGAAGGCTGGTCTACGTCACCTGCACGGTGCGGCCCGAGGAGAACGAGGACGTCGTCCGCCGCTTCCTGGAGAAGCGTCCACACTTCAAGCAGGAGGCTGCGCCAGCACCCGCCGAGCTCCGCCGGGGGCGCGCCCTCGTCGCCCTGCCGCACCGTCACGGAACCGATGGTTTCTATGGGGCCGTCCTCCAGCGCCGCCTCACCGCTCCAGCACACGGGTCGCGTCCACGGGCCGCACCTCGACGGCCCCCCCGCCGCCCTCGACCATCGGGCAGCCGCGGGCGAGCTCGGTCGCCTCGGCGAGGTCGCGCGCGTCGACGATGACGAACCCGAGCACGATGTCCTTCGTTTCGGCGTAGGGGCCATCGGTCACGCCCTTCGTCCGCACGACCTTGCCGCCGGTCTGCAGCGGCCTGCCTCGCTCCTTGAGCTTCTCCCTGGACTCGAGGTCGCGCATCCAGGCGGTCCAGGCCTGGATGGCCCTCTGCGCCCGCTCGGGCGTTCCCATCGCCGCCTGTCGCTCTTCCTCGCTGGCCCGGAACAGAAACACGAACTCGCTCATCGTCATGCCACCTCGTCGCTGGGCCCTCGGGCCGGTTCAGGGCGTTAGACGCCCGACCCAGTGCACGCCGGACATTTCGACGTCAACGGCTCCCGGGCCGGGCGTGCTCGAAGATGGCGAGCGCGATGCCGCCCAGGATGAGGACCGCCGCTCCGACCAGGCGGACGGTGAGCCCCTCGCCGAGGAGGAGGATTCCTCCCAGCGCGGCGAGCACCGGCACGGTGAGCTGGACGCTGGCCGCCTGCACCGCGGTGAGCTTCGAGAGCGCCCGGTACCACAGGACGTAGCCGATGCCCGAGGTGAGCCCGCCCGAGGCGATGCCCGCCGTGACCCCCACCGTCGAGAGGTGAGGCCGCTCGACGGCGAAGCTGACCGCGACCAGGGACAGGACCATGGGGATGGTGCGCACGAAGTTCGCCGCCGTGGTCTGGAGGGGATCGGCGCTCCGGCGTCCGCGGAGCGAGTAGATCCCCCAGCCGATCCCGGCCACGATCATCAGCGCCATGCCGGAGAGCGGCGATCCGGAGACCCCGGGACGCGTGAGCAGCACCAGCCCCACCACCGCGAGCACGATGCCGACCCATTCGAGGAGCCGCGGCCGCTCGCCCTGCATCAGGCCCCAGCCGATCATCGTGACCTGGACGGTGCCGAAGAGGAGCAGCGCTCCGATCCCGGCTCCGATCTGGACGTAGGAGAGCGAGAAGGCGATCGCGTAGACGAAGAGGACGATGGCGGACGTCCAGCTTCCGCCGTGCGCCCGGGTCCGGCTGAGCAGCCGGGCCAGGACGGACATGACCAGCGCCGCCGAGCCGAGGCGCACCGCGGTGAAGCTGGCCGCGTCGATTCCCCCGCCCCTCAGCGCCAGCCGGCAGAGGAGCGAGTTCCCGGCGAAGCAGATCATGGCCAGCGTCGTCAGGAACGCGATGTTGCGGGTCACGGTGCCCGGTCCTTCAGCGAAGGCGCCACCAGACGAGGAGTGCGACCACTGCCGGCACGGCGAAGACGACGGCCGCGATCGGGGCTTCCTCGGCCACCGTGTAGCCGGCCCTCTTCACGCCCAGGACCAGGTTCGCCACCGTGCCCGCCAGCCAGAGGGGGAGGAACACCAGGACGGCGGAGCGCACCGCGCCGGGCTCACCGACCGCGCGGGCCACGGCCAGGCAGACCGCCAGCAGGACGAGGCCCACGCCGATGACGATGACCGTGTGCACCGGGCCGTTTCTAGTCCGCCTGCCCGATGTCCAGACGGTGAATCTTCCCCTCCGGGCCGAGGTGGAACCGGAAGTACGTCCGGAGGTCGCCCCACTGGTCGGAGTGGAACTTGCCGATCACCTCGAGGCCGTCGCTCCCCACCCGATCGATGGAGCGGAACCGCTCGTGGCCCAGGGCGTCGCGAGTGAACTTCTCCAGGCTTCGCGGGCTGCCGTCGTCGAACAGCTCGGCGTCGGCCTCGAACAGGGCGGACCAGGCCTTCCGGTCCCCGGCCTGGAGCGCCGTGATCGCCGCCTTCACCGTCGGGTTCTTCAGCGTGTCGAGCATCCGTTCCCTCTAGCCCACTCGGCCTCAGAAAACCCGCTGCACGGCTCCGTTCCGTGGCCCGTCGAAACCTCGCTGGGTGGTCTCCACCGAGGTCCCCGGCTCGTTCTGGCCAAACATCTCGATCTGGAACATGACGCGCCAGGCCGGGGTGCCGAAGCTCGAGCCAAGGCCCACGCCGGCGCCGAGCTTCACCCGCAGCTGGGTGCCCGCCCCCGTCCCCTCGATGCGGCCCGAGAGCAGGGCCTCGGCGCTCGTCGTGTCCGACTTGAGGAAGCCCTCGAACGCAGTCGCGCCGTAGACCTCGGGCCCGATGACCGCGCGGTGCGATTCTCCGATGGGCAGCTTCACGCCGGCGGCGACCCCGAAGAGGAGCTCGCTGCCCCGCGGCCCTCCGGGGACGCCCCCGTCGTCCCGCGGCCGGACGTGGACCCCCACGTTGCCGGCGTAGGCGAGCCAGGCGACGTCGCCGGCGAAGAGCAGGCGCACCATGCCGCGGTAGGTGCCGTCCGAGACGTACTGGTCGACCGGCCCGCTCGGAATCCAGAGGTGCGCCCCCAGCCCGACGCGGAACGGCCCGTCGGCCGCGCCGAGCAGGCGGGTGTCGACGCCGACGCGGACGTCGGAGAGCGTGTCGGGGTGAGAGCCGAGGTCCAGGTCCGGCCCGGGGTACGCGTATCCACCGAGAGTGACCGTCCGGCCCGTCACCGCGTAGGGAAAATCGAACCCGAGCGAGAAGCGCCAGGAGCGGAAGGTGACCGCTGCCGCGACCTGTCCGTAGGCCGAGTCGGTCACCACCGCGGTCCCGCCGACGCGGAGCGGATCGCGCGCGTACCGCGACGAGAACGAGAGCGCTCCTCCGAGCTCGCCGTGCATGTCGAGGCTGTCCATCACGAACCAGCCCGCCCCCGGGGCCGAGGGATAGAAGCGCTCGGCGTCGAAGCCCTGCACCGGCGTCTGCGCCCGCGCCGCGAGCGAGAGGAGCAGGGCCCCGAGGGCGCAGGCGCGCGGTGCCCTAGAACTCGGCATGGACCTTCGCCCCCAGGATGACCACCGGCCCGGCGCGGTCGGCGTTGTAGCCGGGGTTCCAGAGGACCTGGAGGTCCCCGGCGAGCCAGATCGCCCTGAAGAGATTGAAGCTGTAGAAGGTCTCGAAGACGCCCTCGGTGGCCTGGTTGAGCGCGCCGTCGCCGATGAAGCCGTCGACTCCTCCCAGCGCCAGGTAGCGGGCGTGGCTGGAGGAGATCCAGCTCAGCCCCACCCCGACGCCGGTCACGTCGAAGGGCCGGTTCCACAGCGTCCCCTTGGCCACCGCGCCGAAGGACATCGACCGGTCCGCGGCGTTGAAGGCGTCCACCTCGGACTGACCGTCGGAGTACATCGCGCGGAAGAACAGACCGATGTCCTTGGCGACGAACTGCTCGACGTCGATGCCGATCCCGACCTTCACGTTGTCCTTGCGCACCCAGCAGAGGTCGGGGGCCTGCGCGTTCTGCGAGCCGTAGTTGAACGAGGTGCAGGCCGCGGCATTCTTCGACGGGTCCGCCTGCCAGACCGCCACGGCGTCGTCGAACGAGCCGGTGAA
>DATJVY010000134.1:0-13929 GCA_035501615.1 Myxococcaceae bacterium | reverse complement strand
GCTCCAGGCCGACTATCCCGACGCGCTCCTGGTCGCCGAGGCCTGGGCCCCGATCGACATCGCCGAGACGTACTACGGCAACGGCGACGAGGTGCAGCTCGGCTTCTCGTTCGACCTCGCGGACGCGATCAAGACCGCGGTGGCCGCCGGGAACGCGAGCCTCATCCTCAGCACGCTCGGCCACCTCGACGACGTGCTCTCCACCAAGGACCGCGGCTACGACGCCCCCTTCCTCTCCAACCACGACCAGGTGCGGGTGATGCGGGCCCTGTCCGGAGACGCTCCGGCGGCGCGGGTCTCGGCGGCGCTCCTCTTCGCGCTCCCCGGAACGCCGTTCATCTATTACGGCGAGGAGCTGGGGATGCAGGGTGGCCCCGGCAGCGACGACCGGAACAAGCGCACCCCGTACCGCTGGGACGCGGGGCCCGGGCACGGGTTCACCACCGGCTCACCCTGGTATGACGCGACCGAGGCGGCAGGCGTGGACCTCGCCACCGAGCAGGCCGACCCGGGCTCGCTCTGGAACCTGTACCGCAAGCTGATCGCGCTTCGGCACGGCCAGACGCCGCTCTCGAAGGGCAGCATCGACCTGCCGAACCTCACCGGGACGCCCGCGGGAGTGATGGCCCTCGTGCGCACCGACTCCGGCAAGCAGGTGCTCTTCGTCGCCAACGTCGGCACCGCGGGTGCGACCACCTTCACGGTCCCGGTCACCTCCAGCACTCCCACGGTGCTGCTCCAGGAAGGGCTGGACGGCGGGCCCACCGCCGGCGCCGGCTCGGTCACCATTCCCGGCCTCGACGCCCGAGGCTTCGTCTACCTCTCTCTCTGACCCATCCCGAAGGAGGACCCAGGCATGAAGACTCCCAGCTTCCGTCGCCTCCTCGCAGCCGCAGCGATGCTCGGCGCCGCGGTCGCCCTACCGGCAGCCGCCGAGAACGAGAAGGGTTTCAAGTTCCCCGACCCCATCGGTGACGACAAGGGCCCGGGCACGTACACCTATCCGACCGACGCGGTGTACAAGCCCGGTTCCTTCGACATCACCGAGTTCGAGGTGGTGCCCCGCGGCAACGAGACCGAGTTCCGCGTCACCGTGCGCACGCGCATCGAGGACCCGTGGGACAGCCCGGCCTGGGGCGGAAACGGCTTCTCGGTGCAGATGGCCTTCATCCACATCGACACCGATCACAAGAAGGGCAGCGGCGTCCAGGACGGGCTCCCCGGGACCAACGTCCGCTTCGCCGAGGACGAGGCCTGGGACCGGGTGGTCATCATCTCCCCGCAGGGCGCGACCCGGGTGAACTCGGAGATCGGCCTCAAGGCGGCGCAGTGGAAGGACCGGATCATCGTCCCCAAGGTCACCCGCGCCACCGGCAAGACGCTCATCGCGGTGGTGGACAACGACAAGCTCGGTGGGCCGCCCCAGACCACCTGGGGCTACCAGGTGCTGATGCAGTCCAACGAGGGCTTCCCCGACAAGCACGACCTGCTGACGCGGAAGGTCAACGAGTTCGAGGGACAGCACCGGTTCGGCGGCGGGAGCGACTTCGACAACGACCCGCACGTGATGGACATCCTCGTCCCACCGGACGGGGACGCGACGAAGAAGCAGTACGAGATCCTCAGCAAGTACAACCACAACGTGAAGTGCGGCCCCGGGACCGAGCCGTGCAAGCCCGAGGACCTCGCCGTCGTCCCGATGGTCTACCCGCACGCCGCGGGTAAGTGAGGGGGAGCGCGCTCATGGCAAGACCGGGGAGGGTTCTTGCGACGATCGCGACGCTGGGTGCGCTGATGGCCGCTCCAGCGGCTCGTGCCGACATGCTCAACTTCGACATGAGCGGGAAGATCTACATGAAGTACATGTACCAGAACGACAACACCCAAGGGTGCCTGTCGCTCTCCAACCCGTTCTGGATCGACAACATCGGCGGTCACAACGGCGTCTGCAGCGAGTTCGAGCTCAACATCAAGGCCAACGTGGGGCCGAAGGTCACCGCCGGCGTCCGGCTCCAGAGTCGCTGGGGCGCGATGTGGCAGGACTGGTGGGAGAACGGCGATCTCAAGCCCGGCGTGACGGACACCTCGGGCGAGAGCCTGGGCATGAACCACGCCGAGTACATCAAGCTGCGCGCGGCCTGGATCCGCTTCGGCCCGCCGATTCCCACCGTGAAGTGGATCACCGTCGGTTCCACCGACTACTCGATGTGGAACGAGTGGACCATCGGCAAGGCCCGGTACATCGACCGGGACAACGGCAACGGCGTCTTCATCGAGGGAGCGTTCATCCCCCAGAACAAGCTCGACTACACCATCGGCGCCATGGCCCTCCCCAAGCTCTGGGCGGGCCCGGGATGGAACACTGGCCTGAAGGACAACGAGCCCCTCGCGTACCTCTACGGCACCGACTGGGCCTTCGCGACGAAGCTGGAGAGCCGCCCGTACGACGATCTGCGGATTCGCGCCATCGGCACCTGGGCTCAGGACTGGGAGGCCGACCGGTACAGCCCGTTCCTGACCGGCTCGCCTGACGCGTCGCGGTGCGACACCTCGGGCTCGGGGTGCCCGGATCACTCGGTGAAGCTGGCGACGCGCTTCCGTGGCATCAACGCGACCCTGGAGGGCTTCTACACCCCGTCCTGGACGGACCTCTTCTCCATCTCGGCGCTGGGGGCGTATTCCAGCAATTACGTGAACCCGAATTACGCCACCAACCTGGTCAGGAACGGGCAGGGATTCTCACCGGTGGTCTTCAAGACCGACGCAAACGGAAATCCCGTGGCCTCCGTCGGCGGCGCGGGCCGGGTGGACCTCGAGTTCTACGACCCGTTCAAGATCGGCCTCTCGCCCAAGTTCGAGTACTTCAACATCAGCAGCGAGTACAACGCGATCATGGGCGCCCGCCGCGAGGCGGACGTGCTCCTCACCGACGGCATCATCACCGGTGGCTTCACCCGCGGCGGGCAGCTGCCCACCCTGAACGTCGCCAACGAGTTCCAGGACTGGGACGAGCCCTGGTACGAGACGGTGATCGGCTGGACTGGCTTCACCACCGTCCTCGAGCAGGTGCTCGGAACGGTAAAGCTGTCCGGGGAGTACACCTACGTCGGGTACAACACCAACATGCAGAACCGGGACATTACGAACCAGTACCCGACCTTCCTCTACACCCACGGGTTCACCGACACGACCGCGTACACGGCCGACTCGGACTACGCCAACGTCTACGACCGCGGGAAGGATCCCCGGAGCGTCTACGACCAGTTCCAGGACCGGCACACGCACATCGGCGTGTTGAACGCGCAGATCCCGATCTCCATGGCCTGGAGCCCGCTCATCAACATCAAGGGGAAGTACGTCTTCGACCGCGACAACCGCGACATCACCAATCCGAAGGATGACTACATCGGCCGCATGTGGATGGGCTTCATCCAGCTCACCGTCCAGCCCACCAACGAGCTCAAGACCTTCATCGGCTACGAGTACAGCCACTGGTCGGAAGACGGCCGGAACGGATCCGAGGCCGCCGGATTCTGGCCCGCCCGCACCCAGCGCCACACCGCGCGCTTCGGATTCACCTACGCCTTCGGGGGAGTCCTCTGCGGATACACGCTCGAGTACTTCCACAAGAACCTGCTCCGCGATCCGGACGGCGGCTACTACAACATGATCTGGAACGTCTGGCGGGCAAAGGGAACCATCGAGCTCGCATGGTGAAGCATATGTTCTCCTCGAACCGACATCTTCTGCCCCTGCTCGCCGTCGCGCTGTGCGGCTGCGGCCTGGAGAACCTCACCAACACCGGACGCAGCGAGTACGCCCGACCGGCCTCGACGATCAGCGGGACGACCTTCTTCCAGAACTCCGAGACAGCTGCCTTCACCGTCACCCTCGGCGACAAGACCTACGCGCCCTGCACCCTGGCATCGTCGCCGACCGCGACGGACTGCCTCCTCCTGACCGCCCAGGGGACGAGCTACGAGGTCCGCCTTTTCTCCTCGAACTACTCGATGATCGAGGTCAACGCCGTGGTCGGAAACATGACCCTGCGCGCACTGGTGCCCTCCATCGGGCCGGAGAGCTCGGTCTCGAACGTGAACCTCGACGCCGAGGCCATCACCGAGGCCATGATCGTCGAGGCCCGGCTCAGCGCGGACGGCAACTCGTTCAAGAACATCACCCCGGCGGCGTACCTGGGCACTCGAAACCTGATCTACGCCGCCTACAACGAGCCAGGGCCGACCCAGGATCTGCTGAACATGGTCAAGCGCCTGATGACGCTCTACGACCCCACCATCAGTCAGCCCAATCCGGACCTCTTCAACGTTCCCCAGTACGACTCGAGCTACAACGTGATCAACCGCGCGGTGGACCCGAGCCTGATCGCCCGGAGCCAGATCGACTACACGGGCGACGGAAAGGTCGACAACGACTCGGTGGCCTTCGACAACCAGCTGGCCACGGTCGCGAAGCTCTACCGCCCGCAGGGCTGCCCCGACCCGAACAACCTCCGGGTGGTGTTCACCGCAGACTTCAACAACGGCGCGCTCAACGGCGTGTGCGCCACGGTCAACAAGTTCAAGTGGGCAACCGACAAGCCCGGCAAGTCCATGTTCTTCGTCGGCTGGGTGCACCTCCAGTCGCCGCTCCAGGATCCGGCGGTGAACAACCTCCTGGGGGCCAGCACCCCGAACCAGATCCAGATGTACGACGACGGCACCAACGGCGACGAGGTGGCCGGAGACAACATCTGGACGATCACCTTCGTCATTCCCAGGGGCGATCCGGCGAACGGGAAGTACTTCCGGATCGGCTACAAGTTCACCTGGGGGACCAAGGGAGCAGTGTGGACCGGGAGCGAGGAGTGGCCCGGAAACTCCCGGATCCTAGAGATCGTCGACGTGAACGGAGACGGATACGTCTACAGGCACGAGACCTTCGGCGACGAAGCAACGAACAAGGATGCATCGAACCTGAATCCCAAGAGTGGCGGCACCATCACCTGGACCACCGATCTGCACGGATGCGGACCGGAGGCCCGGGAAAACACCTACGATTTCAAGACCTGCAGCTGTGACAGCACGATCGAGACACCGAAGGGCATCGGGCCCATCAACGTCTCATGTACCCAGTGAAGACGACCGCCGGCGATCCCGGGGAAACGGTCACGGAGAGAGGGAGGCAACAATGAAGAAGGTCCTAGGATGTCTACTGCTGGCAGCGGGCCTGCTGGCGGGGTGCGGGAGTAGCAGCAGCAGCTGCACTCCCACCACCTGCGCCGCCAAGGGCGCGACCTGCGGCTCGATCAGCGACGGATGTAGCGGAACGCTCCAGTGCGGAAGCTGTGCGACCGGGCTGGCCTGCGGCACCGGCAGCAACAACAGCGTGGCCAACGTCTGCGGGTTCGCGCAGCCGGCGGGCACCGTTCCGGTCAACTTCGAGGTCGACGACACCGCGAACAAGAACTGGAAGTCGACGGAGCTCGCGTGGAAGGGCTCGATGCTCTTCGACTCGACCACCCGGATCATCACCATGGACTCGACCTGGGGCGGTCCCTGGGCACTGCTCTACGATGACGGCCCCTGGAACACCGGCGGTCACGAGCCCATCGGCGCGGTCGCCAACGACCACAAGCTGGGGGTGACGGTGTTCGTGAAGCCACCCACCACCGGGACCGGCGACGTCTACTCGTACGGCCTGAACGATGCGACCAACCCCGACCAGATCAACTCCGGGTGGGTGTGGATCGGCAACAACGGTTCGTTCACCGTCGCCCCGGGTGCCACCGCGGCGGTCACCGCTGCTGGCATGGCCTTCCCGGCGCACGGTACGATCGACCTGCAGCTGATCATCGACACCAACGCCCTCGCCACCGGCACCTGGGACACGTCGAAGGTGGAGGTCAAGGGCTCGGCCTGGGGCTGGAACTCGTCCACGCTCCTCGACGACGGCACCAAGGGTGACGCGACCTCCGGCGACGGCAAGTACACCTACGTGATGTCGGCGGAGCTCAACCAGAGCGCGCCGCCCTACCCCGGCCTGCTCAAGTCGGGCGACCAGCCGCAGTTCATCTTCGTGTTCAACGGGGTCGAGTACAAGGACGGGACCGGCAACGCGAACACCGCCGGCGTGACCGCGGGCACCAAGGCCTCGGGCGCGAGCAGCTTCACCCCCGCGACCATCCAGATCACCGGAGGCACCGGTCTGGGCAGCGGCAACACCTACATCACCGTTCCGTAGCCGGGGAACGGATCAGCATCCGGGGGCCGGCAAGCGCAGCAGGGCTTGCCGGCCTCCTCCTTTTCTTGCAAAGGCTTCCCTCGTGCGTCCTCTCCGTCCCGTCCTCCTCGCCGCGCTCGCCTTCTCCGTCCCGGTCCTCGGGGCGGACCGGAAGCTGATCGCGAGCTTTGACGACCCTGCGGGGGACGCCAACGGGCCCGGCTACTACGAGCCACCGGGCGACACCGATTTCCTCCCCGGTGACTTCGACCTCCGGCAGTTCCAGGTCTACGAGGAGGGCGACAAGGTGGTCTTCGAGGTCACGATGGCGGAGAACTTCCGCTATCCGCCGAGCACGCAGCGCTACAACTCGACGCCGCTCGACTTGAACAACAACATCTACATGCAGAACATCGACATCTACGTCGATACCGACCAGACCCCCGGCTCGGGCTACTCGGTCTGCATCCCCGGCCGGCGGGTGGCCTTCGCCGATGGCCGAACCTGGGAGTACGCGGTGGTGCTGACGCCGCAGCCGGGGCCCGCGCGGTCGGTGACCCAGGGCGTGCTGGGCGAGGCGGCGCGGCGGGTGCTCTTCCCCGAGAACCTCCAGTCGCAGGGCAAGACCATCATCGCTCGCATTCCCTGGACGTTCTTCGGCGGGCACCCGACGAAGGAGTGGGGCTACTCGGTGCACGTCTCCGGCGCGCGCTGGGAGCGGAGCTTCTCGGTGGTGGACCGGCTCGCCGGCCGTCACGAGGCCGACGCGTACACCATGCCGGTCATCGGCGTGCGCGAGGCGTGGATGTTCGGCGGCGCGCCGATGGGGAAGGCACACCCCTTCGTGGTGGACGTGCTGCTCCCCCCGGGAGTGAGCCAGGCCAAGGTGCTCGGCTCGTTCGACACCAAGACCGGGGCCTACGCGAAGGTGCCCTTCGTCTACGGCTCGGGGGTGGCGCCGCCGCCGGAGGCAGAGGCCCTGGCGGAGAAGCCTGCGGCCCCGACCCTCACCGTCGCCGACGTCTCGAGCGGCGTGGTGTCGATCAAGGGACCGAGCAAGGGCGTGGGGGTGATGCAGATCGGCAAGGTGCTCGGCCCCGACGGCGCGGCGGTGGGCCGGGTGATCGTCACCCAGGTGATCGAGGGCGGCGTGGTCGGCCGCGCGGTCGAGGGCGGGGATGCGATCCGGCCAGGGATGGGCGTGGAGTTCTCCACGCTCTCGCCGGGACAGACCCACTGAGCAGCGTGCCCTACCCCTTCACGCTGCCCGCGGTGAGTCCCGAGACCAGGTACTTCTGCAAGTAAAGGAACAGCAGCACCACCGGGATCGACACGATGATCGACCCCGCGGCGAAGTAGCCCCACTGCTGCTGGAAGCCGCCGACGAAGAACCGCAGTCCCACCGGCGCGGTGTACATCTGCTCCTTGTCCATGAACGTCGCCGCCTGGATGAACTCGTTCCAGCCGGTCATGAACGAGAAGAGCGCGGTGATCGCGATCGCCGGCTTCGCCAGCGGAAGCACGATGCTCCAGAAGATCTTCCCTGGCCCCGCCCCCTCCATCACCGCCGCCTCCTCGAGCTCCTTGGGGATGGTGTCGAAGTAGCCCTTCAGCATCCACACCGAGAAGGGAATCGAGGTTGTTGCGTAGACGATGACCAGCCCGGAGAGGGTCGAGCCGAGCCCCAGCCACTGGACGATGATGATGTAGAGCGGGATGAGGGTCAGCGTGCCCGGGAACATCTGGGACACCAGGAAGGACATCATCCCGAACCGCCGCCCCGGGAACTTGAAGCGGGAGAAGGCGTAGGCGGCGGTGCAGGAGAGCGCCAGCCCCACGACCGTCGCCCCGATGGCCACGATCGCGCTGTTCAGCATCCACCGGGCGAAGGGCTGATCGGTGAACACCGAGCTGAAGTTGCTGAAGGCGAAGCGCGTCGGCCAGGGCAGCACCGCCCGTGCCCGGTCCAGCTTCGTCGGGTCCGCCGGCAGGTCGGCGATCGCCAGGCTCTGCTTTCCCGAGAGCGCGATGGTGATCACCCACAGCACCGGGTACACGGTGTAGAGGACCGTGGCGATCAGGAAGGTGTGCAGCACCCAGTGCGGCGTCCGCTCCTCGCGCTGCGTCGCCATCAGAGCGCCTCCGTGGCCCGCGTCACGCGGTTCTGGATGCTCCCGTAGACCAGCAGGATGCCGAAGATGATCGTCGCGTAGGCCGCGGCGTATCCGTACTGGTAGCGCTGGAACGCGTACTTGTAGGCCTGGGTGATCAGGATCTCCGTCGAGCCGCCCGGCTCGCCCGCGGTCACCAGGTAGATGATGTTGAACATGTTGAAGGTCCACACCACCGAGAGGATGATCGCCGGCACCAGCGCCGGCCTCAGCGACGGAAGGGTGATCGCCCGGAACTGCTGCCACCGGCTCGCCCCGTCCACCCGCGCCGCCTCGTAGAGGTCGGCGGGGATCGACTGCAGCGCCCCCAGCGAGACCACCATCATGAAGGGAAAGCTCAGCCAGCCGTTGGTCGCCAGCGCGGTGAGGTACGAGGTGAACGGCCGGTCGAACCAGGACAGCGGCTCGGCGCCGAAGATCGCCAGGACCTGGTTCACGACGCCGAACTGGCGGTGGAACATCCCCTTCCAGATGAGCGCGGTGATGTAGTTGGGCATCGCCCAGGGGAGGATCAGCAACACCCGGTAGATGGGCCGGAGCGCCAGCCCCTTGGTGTTGAGCACCAGCGCCAGCAGCAGCCCGAAGGACACGCCCCAGGTCACGTTGGTGATCGTCCAGATCACGGTGAAGAGGAAGGTCCAGTAGAAGTTCAGGTAGTTGAAGACCCAGTGCCCGTCCGCCGCCCGGCGCATGAAGCCGAAGTCGCCGAGAATGCTGGTGTAGTTGCGGAGGCCGATCCACAGCTCCGAGAGCGGCAGGTTGGTGTTGTAGATGTTCGAGTCGGTGAAGCTCAGCGCGATGCCGTAGAAGAAGGGGAAGAACACCAGCAGCGTCGTCCCGACGATCGCCGGGGCGATGTAGGCGTAAGCCTGGCGGTTGGTGACCAGCGCCCGCCCCACCCGGTTCGCTCCTCCGAAGCCCACCACCACGAGGACGATCAGCCCCAGCACCGAGAGCGCCAGCAGGCTGCGCAGCGCCCCTCGCCGCACCTCCTGCGCCCGCGCCTCCCCCTGCTCGCGGTTCACGCTGCCCGCGGCGCTGACCAGCCCGTGCGGCTTCCGGTAGACGTCGGTGTCCCAGGCCGAGCCGTCCACCGTCCCCGCGCCGAGCACGCGCGCCCGCTCCATCTCGACCGAGACCGTCCGCGCCAGCGCGCGCTGCCCGTCCCGCTCCAGGAGGCCGAGCGCCCGGAGCTCGCCGCCGACGAAGAACGCCGCCGCCAGGCAGAACAGCGCCGTGCCGACCATGGCCAGGATCGCCACGCGGGGCGGGAGCAGCCACGCCGCCACCCCGTAGAGGATCATCGCCAGGGCGAGCAGGATCAGCGCCTGGAAGGGCGCCCGGGCCGAGCTCGACCCCTCGGCGGGGACGAGCACCTGGACCATCCCCGTCACCCGTCCCTCGGACTCGAGCGGCACGGCGACGCGGCGCCCGGCGGCCTCGCGCTCCACCTCCAGCTCGGGCTTCGGCGCCCCGCCGTCGCGGTTGTTCTCCACCCCGGCCCGCAGCCGCTGGGCCTGGTCGAAGAGGGGCTTCTCCTCGCGGGCGAGCCGTCGGGGAGCCGCCTTGTCTCCGGTGTCCGCGGGAACGGTCGAGGCCTCGAGCGCCGTTCCGCGGACGACCCGCACCTGCGTCCCCGGGGCGTGCACCTCCTGCCAGGCGGCGACGGTCCGGCGCACGGCCGCGTCGTCGGCGGCCCGGGCCACCATCGAGCCGAGCGCGCTCGCGGTCACGATGGCCCGGCGGGTGGCCCAGTCGTCCTCCAGCTGCCGCCGCGCGCCGCGGAGCAGACCCCACCCGCCTCCCAGGGCCACCAGCAGCCCCAGGAACAGGCCGAGCCCGAACCGCAGCCGCGAGGCCGGAGGACCCGCCGGGCTCACTTCTTCTTCCGGAGCGCGTCCACGTCCTTCTGGAGCGCCTTCTGCGCCACGTCCATCGCCTCCTTCGGCGAGTTCCCGGCGTTGACCTTGTTGAGCGCGGTGGTCGCCGGCGACCACATCAGAGTCATCTCCGCCACGTTCGGCATGGGGATGGCGACCTCGACCTGTTTCCGGAAGGCGCTCAGAACCGGATCCGCGGCGACCTTGGCGTCATCGTAGACCGCCTTCACCGCCGGGCTCTGCCGCCCCTCGAGGGCCATCACCTTCCCGGCCTCCAGGCCGGTCGCGTACTTCACGAACTCGAAGGCGCCGTCCTTGTGCTGCGACTGGGCGGAGACGAAGACGCCCTCCACGGTCATCCACGGCCGCATCGGCTTGCCTCCCGCCTCGTTGAGGGTGGGGAGCGGGGCGACGCCGTAGTCGATGTCGCTCGCCACCTCGCCCAGGAACCACGGGCCGCTGAAGACGATGGCCGCCTTCCCCTCGTTGAACAGCGAGGTGATGAGCGCGCTGGACGGCTCGGCGGGCATGAACCCGGCCTTCTCCCACTGCACCAGCAGCTCCAGCGCCTTCACGTTGGCCGGAGAGTTCATCGTCGGCTGGGTGGCCTTGTCGAACACCCCACCCCCGAACGCGTTGAGCAGCGAGGCCACGTAGTAGAAGTCGCCGTAGGACCAGGCGAGGCCGAACTTGCCCGCGGCCTTGTTGGTCAGCCCCTGGGCCACCTTCACCAGCTCGGCGCTGGTCTTCGGAGGCGTCTTGAGGAGCTTCTTGTTGTGGATGAGGGCGATGACCTTGTAGTTGAACGGCAGCGCGTAGAGGTTGCCTCGGTAGGTCAGCGCCTCGATGGTGGTGGGGATGAACCGTCCCTTGAGCGCGTCGTCGACGTAGAAGTCGATCGGCTCCACGGTGTTCCCGGCCTCGACCCAGCCGCCCATCCGGTCCTGGGCGTAGATGAAGACGTCCGGCCCCTTCCCCCGTGGAACCGCGGCCGAGATCTTGTCCGCGAAGGCGTCGAAGGGAACCGCCAGCGGGTCCACCTTGATCTTGGTGTCGGGGCGGGCGTTGAAGGCGGCCACCACCTTCTCGAACGCAGCCTTCTCCAGACCGCGGTACGAGTGCCAAACCACCAGCTTGGCCTGTGCGTCCGCGACGCCGGGGAGGACCCCGACGATCGCTGCCAGCAGCACGACGAGCTTGCGCATGCCTCTTCCCTCCGCTGTTGCCCCCTCGCCCTCAGGCGCCCAGGCGGAGCTGGCTCTGGGCGTCGAAGAGGTGCAGCGCCTCCAGCTCGAGCTGCACCTCGATCGTGCTCCCCACCGCGGCGGCGCGGTGCGGGTCCTGCTTGAACACCAGTGTCTCGTCGCCGGCTCGGCCGTGGACGACCATCTCGTCCCCCAGCACCTCGACGATCTCCACCACCAGCCGCACGGTGTGCGTATCGCCTCGCGGCACGCGCCCGGGGGGCACCACGTTCTCGGGTCGGATGCCGAGGACCACCTTCGCCCCTTCGCGGGCCGTGCCCCGGGCGGCCGCCGGGACGGGCACCTCGAAGCCGCTGGTCCGGGCCACCGCGGGTCCGAGCGTCGCGTTCAGGAGGTTCATCGGCGGGGTTCCGATGAATCCGGCGGTGAAGAGGTTGGCCGGCTTCTCGTAGACCTCGAGCGGAGCCCCGACCTGCTGCAGCTTCCCCGCGTTGAGGATGGCGATGCGATGGCCCATGGTCATCGCCTCGACCTGGTCGTGGGTGACGTAGACGGTGGTGACTTGCAGCCGGGCCTGCAGCTTCTTGATCTCCGCGCGCACCTCGACCCGCAGCTTCGCGTCCAGGTTGGAGAGCGGCTCGTCGAAGAGGAACACCGACGGCTTGCGCACGATCGCCCTGCCGAGAGCGACCCGCTGCCGCTGGCCACCGGAGAGCTCCTTCGGCTTGCGGTCCATCAGCCCCTGGATCCCCAGCACCTGCGCGGCCTCGGGGATCAGCCGGTCGATCTCCTCCTTGGGCGTCTTGCGGATCCTGAGGCCGAACTCGAGGTTCTCCCGCACCGTCATGTGGGGGTAGAGGGCGTAGCTCTGGAAGACCATCGCCACGTCCCGGTCCTTGGGCGGGACGTCATTCACCACCCGGTCGCCGATGGAGATGGTACCCCCGGTGATCTCCTCGAGGCCGGCGATCATCCGCAGCGCCGTCGACTTCCCGCAGCCCGACGGTCCCACCAGGACCATGAACTCGTGGTCACGGATCTCGAGATCGAGCCCCTCGATGACGCTCACGGGTCCGAAGCGCTTCGTGACCTGCTTGAGGATCACCGAGGCCATTGGAGCGTGGCATTCTTCACGCTCCGGCACGCGCCGCGGGGAAAATCTCACGCGCAAACAACCGCTGACGTGATGCGTCAAGATGACTCCGGAAGCACATGCGGCCTTCACGACCGCCCTGTTGAAACGCCTTGACGCCGAGCCCGACGTGCTCGGCCTCGTGCTCCTCGGCTCCAGCTCGGGAGAGCCACCCCTGCCGGACGAGTTCTCGGACCACGACTTCTTCGTGGTGACCCGCCCCGGGGCCCAGGAGCGCTTCCGGAGCGATCTCGGGTGGCTGCCCGGTGCGGCGGACCTGGTCCTGTCCTTCCGCGAGACCGCCCACGGCGTCCGGGCCCTCGACCGGAGCGGGCACCTGGTCGAGTTCGCGGTCTTCGACCTGGAGGAGCTGTCGCTCGCGCGGGTGAACCGGTACTCGGTTCCGCTGGACCGGGGGGACGTCCGGGTCCGGATGGCGCGGGTACGAGAGGCCACGGCCGCCCAGGGGATCGCCACCTCCGATCCGCGCTGGCTGGCCGGGCAGTTCCTGGTCGAGCTGGTCCTCGGCGCCGGGCGCCACGGACGGGGCGAGCGGCTGTCCGGCCACTTCCGCGTCCGCGTCCAGGCGGTGCAGCACCTCCTCGCGCTGGTGCAGCTGCGGGCCTCGCCGGGCGCACGGGCCGTGCTGGATGGCCTCGACGTCTCCCGGCGCGTGGAGCAGGCGGCTCCGGATCTCGCCCGGCGCATCGACGCGGCGCTGCTCCTCCCGGTGCCTCGGGCGGCACGGGCGCTCCTCGCGGTCGGCCAGGAGGTCTTTCCGGAGCTCATCCCTCCTGGGGTCCCCGGCGCGCTGGAGCAGGTCTTCCGACGCGCCGAGGCCGCAGCGGCGCGCGGGTCATGAGGCGGCCGAGCCTTCGCATCACGCGCCTCCGGACGGGCGAGCACGCGCTGCTGCGGGGCCTGTACGACGCCTACCTCGCCGAGCTCGTGACCTTCGGTGCCGCCTGCCGGCGCCGGGACGACGGACGCTGGGAGTACCGCTCACCCGGCGGTTCCTGGGACCTGGACCACCTGCCCTACTGGCTCTCCCCGGGCATCGAGCACGTGGTCCTGATCTTCCGGCTCGGGCGGGAACCGGTGGGCTTCGCGATGGTCGGCCTGCGGCCGGCGTCGTGGATGTCGCCGGGGACGGACGCGACCCTCTCCGAGTTCTACGTCGTTCCCCACGCGCGGCGCCGCGGCATCGGCGAGACCGTTGCGCGCCGGATCCTCCGCCGCTTTCATGGCCTGTGGGAGATCGGCCAGGTGCCGGGGAACGCGCCGGCGATCGCCTTCTGGCGCGCCGTCATCGGCCGGTTCAC
>DATJVY010000133.1:0-3046 GCA_035501615.1 Myxococcaceae bacterium | reverse complement strand
AGATCGGCCCGGCTGTAGAGGAAGCAGCCCGGGGTGTCCTTCTCGAGGTTGGAGACCAGCTCGAGGAAGTAGGTGCCCCGGCGGCCCTGGCGGTCGCCCTTCACCTCGACGCCGAGCACCTCGCCCCCCGGCTGCTCCCAGAGCAGGTCCACGCCGCGGTGCTGGAACCTCGGGTCCTCCTGGACGTCGTGGAGGCGCGACCCGGCGACCTCCTCGAGGAGATGGGCGTGGACCAGCTGCACGGCCCGCGTGGCCGCGTGCTGCACCGCGCTCAGCGTGTACGCATGCCGGGTCACGTCCAGGCCCTCCTCCGGCCGGTGGCCGGGCGGCCAGACACAAAAAAGTGGCTCTTTCCGCAGGATTGCAACATGCCAACGCGCGTTGACTCGTCCTCCCCACTTCCGGGATGGTTCGGCCTTTCAGTCGCGAGGGAGGGGATGTGGTGAAAACCGCTCGCAGTGGATTCTTTTCTCATGCAACGACCGTCGTCGGGTGGCTGATCCTATCCGTGGGGGGCGTCGCGCACGCCCAGGCGCTGACCTCGGTGCTGACCGGAACGGTCACCGACGCCTCGACGAAGGCCCCGGTCGCGGACGTGGTGGTCACGGCGACCTCGCCCGCGATGCAGGGCGAGCAGGTGGTGGTCACCGACAGCAGCGGTCTCTACCGCGTCCCGCAGCTGCCGCCGGGCTCGTACACCCTCCGGTTCGAGAAGGAGAGCTACCGGCCCTTCACCCGGACCGGCATCGACGTCGCCGCCGACCGCACCCTCCGCTACAACGCCGAGCTGCTCCCGGAGACCGCCGGCGCCGAGACCATCACCGTGGTCGGCACGGCGCCGACCATCGACGTGGGCTCGTCCACGCTCGGGGCCACGGTCTCCCAGGACTTCCAGAAGAACCTCGCCCTCGCCAGGCCCGGTGGCCTCGGCGGCGCGAACCGCTCCTTCGACTCGCTGGCCACGGTCGCCCCCGAGGCGAGCGCCGACGTCTACGGCGTGGGGATCAGCGGGGCCACCTCGCCCGAGAACCAGTACCTGATCGACGGCCTCTCGGTGAACAACCCCGCCTACGGCGTGCTGGGAACCCCGCTCACCGCCGAGTTCGTGGACGAGGTGAACGTCGTCACTGGCGGCTACATGCCGGAGTACGGCCGGACCACCGGCGGCACCATCTCGGCAGTCATCAAGTCCGGAGGCAACGAGTTCCACGGTTCGATCTGGGGCACCTTCACTCCGGGCGCGCTCGCCGGCGCCGCGGCGCCGATCAGCTCCGGCACCGGCGTCGTGACCGGGGCGATCAACATCGGCAACTTCGGTGATTTCGGCGCCACCATCGGCGGCTACATCATCAAGGACAAGCTGTGGTTCTTCGCCGGCCTCCAGCCCTCGTTCACCCGCTACAGCTACACCCGGAGCTTCAACCTCGCGACGCTGGACAGCGACGGGAACCAGACCGGGGATTTCACCCCCATCGCCAACAGCGAGCAGCGGCGCTTCGCCGACCAGAAGTCGCTCAACTTCGTGGGCAAGCTGACCTACCTCATCTCCCCCGACATCCGGGCGAGCCTCACCTTCCTCGGCACGCCCACCTCGGGTGGAGGGGGCGGCTCCTTCCCGGTCTACGCCTTCAACGGCCGGTCTCCCCAGAGCGCGGCCCTCGTCACGTCGGGGACCTTCAACTCCAGCACCGCCAGTACCCGCGACGACGCCTACGACGTGATCGGCGAGCTCAACAGCTCCTTCCTGGACAAGCGCCTGCTGTTCGACGTGAAGGTGGGCTGGCACCACCAGCTCGACAGCTACCTCCCTCCGGACGGGAGCGGCTTCGGTGACATCACCAACTACAGCACCCTCGCCGGCACTCCGCTCGTCATCGGGAGCCCGAACGGGGACCAGAACGTGGCCGCCCTCGACGGGAGCGTCCCGGCCTCGGTCCGTGCTGCCTGCGGCACGGCGTTCATCAACGCCGCCTGCGGAGTCCAGAACTTCACCTACGGCGGCACGGGATTCATCGAGTCCTTGACCCTCGACTCGATCCAGTTCAAGCCGGTCTTCACCTACCTCTTCGCTGCCGCCGGCCACCACGTCCTCAAGTTCGGCTTCGAGGGCGAATGGGCGCAGTACCAGCACCAGAAGGCCTACACCGGCCAGACGGTCCTGGAGTGGAACCCCAGCGGGGCGAACAACCTCATCGACTCGCGCCGCTTCGGCTACCTCACCGGCACCGGCCCTGGTGATCAGGTGACGCTCAACAGCCTCACCGCCAACAGCAACCGCCAGACCATCGGGGGCTTCGTCCAGGACAGCTGGAGCATCGCGGACAAGGTCACCCTCAACGTCGGCGTCCGCTACGACACCGTGGCGCTCAAGGGCATCGACGGCGTCATCCGGATGTCGCT
The DNA here is from genome assembly GCA_035501615.1 of Myxococcaceae bacterium. Lineage (GTDB taxonomy): Bacteria > Myxococcota > Myxococcia > Myxococcales > Myxococcaceae > RPRB01. The sequence continues at coordinate 646 of DATJVY010000133.1, read as the reverse complement.
GACCGACCAGATCTCCCCGCGCGTCGGGCTGGTGTGGGACCCGACCCAGCAGGGCCGCTCAAAGATCTTCGCCAACTACGGGCGGTACTACGAGAACATCCCCCTCGACATCGCCGACCGCGAGCTGCAGCCCGAAGCTCAGATCTCCGGTCTCTACGATCCGGCGTGTGATCCGACGGGTCCGGGCGCTGCGACCCGCTGCGCGAGCCCGCCCTACCAGCTCCTCAACCGCGCCACCCGCCCCAACCGTTACTGGCGCGTCACCGGAACCCCGGACGTGGTCCCCGTGGACCCGGCGCTCAAGTCGCCCGCCGACGACGAGATCGTCGCCGGTGCGGAGTACGAGATCCTGGCCAACGCCCGCCTCGGCGCGACGTTCAAGTACCGCAACCTCGTCCGGACGGTGGAGGACATGTCCAACGACGAGGCGAATACCTACTTCATCGGCAACCCCGGCGAGGGCATCGCCAGCACCTTCCCTCACGCCCAGCGCACCTACTACGCGGTCACCGTCCAGTTCTCGAAGACCTTCGCCGACCTGTGGCTGGCCCAGGTCAGCTACACCTGGCAGCAGCTCCGCGGGAACTACGACGGCCTCTACCGGCCCGAGGACCAGCAGCTCGACCCGAACCTCAACTCCACCTTC
>DATJVY010000132.1:0-8784 GCA_035501615.1 Myxococcaceae bacterium | reverse complement strand
CGACCACGCCGAGCTGGTGCAGCCCATCTGCGACGCCATCGACAAGTACATGGCGGGCATCGACACGCGGAAGCTCGACCGCGCGGGCGAGATGCCCGCCGAGCTGCTCGGGTCGCTCAGGGAGATGGGCCTCTTCGGCGTGATCGTGCCCGAGGAGCACGGCGGCCTGGGCCTCTCCAACACCGGCTACGCGCGCGTCATGCAGCAGGTGGCGAGCTGGGACGGCTCCATCGCCGTCACGCTGGGAGCACACTCGAGCATCGGCTTCAAGGGCCTGCTGCTCTTCGGCACCGCCGAGCAGAAGCAGCGCTGGCTGCCCAGGCTCGCCACCGGCGAGATGATCGCCGCCTTCTGCCTCACCGAGCCCGGCGCCGGCTCGGATGCGGCGAGCATCAAGACCACCGCCGTGCGCGACGGCGACGACTGGGTGCTGGACGGCAGCAAGCTGTGGATCACCAACGGCGGGCTGGCCAGCTTCTTCACCGTCTTCGCCAGGACCGGCAAGCCGGACGAGCACGGGAAGATCACCGCCTTCATCGTCACCCGCGACATGAAGGGCGTCAGCGTCGGCCCGCACGAGGACAAGATGGGCCTCCGGGCCTCGTCCACCACCGCGGTGTTCCTGGAAGGGGTGCGCGTCCCCGCGGCCAACGTCCTCGGGGAGGTGGGCAAGGGCTTCAAGGTGGCGATGCGGATCCTCAACAGCGGCCGCAGCGGTCTGGGCGGCGGCTGTGTCGGGGGGATGAAGCAAATGATCGAGCTGGCCACCCGGCAGGCCAAGGGCCGGGTCCAGTTCGGCAAGCCCATCGCCGAGTTCGGCCTCATCAAGCAGAAGGTCGGCCACATGGTGGTCGAGACCTACGCCGCGGAGTCGGCCGTGGCGATGGTGGCCGGCCTGGTCGACCAGGGCTACGAGGACTACGCGGTCGAGGCGGCGATCAGCAAGGTGTTCGCCACCGAGGCGCTGTGGCGCACCACCGACGAGGCGCTCCAGATCGCCGGCGGCAATGGCTTCATGCGCGAGTTCCCCTACGAGCGGGCGCTCCGGGACTGCCGCATCTTCCGCATCTGGGAGGGCACCAACGACATCCTCCGGCTCTTCATCGCCCTGACCGCGATGAACGACGTGGGCGCGCAGCTGGCGGATCTGGCCTCGAGCCTGAAGGGCGTGCTCAACGACCCGATCAAGGGCTTCGGAGTGCTGAGCGAGTACGCGCTGAGGCGGGCGTCGCTGGCCACCAACCTCGGGCGGGAGCGAGGGGCGTTCACCCGGCTCGGCCCGGCGCTGAAGGCCGAGGCCGAGGCGTTCGCGGAGCACACCCGCGACCTGGCCACCGCGGCCGACCGCATCCTCCGCAAGCACGGCAAGCGCATCGTCGACATGCAGTTCGCCACCCGGAGGCTGGCGGACATCATGATCGACCTCTTTCTGCTGGCCTGCGTCCTGTCGCGGGTGGACGCGTCGGTGCGCCGGCTCGGCGAGGAGGGCGCCGTCCGGGAGCTGGAGATCCTCCGCGTCTTCGCCGGCCAGGTGCAGCGCCGGGTGAAGAGCAACTACGGGAAGATCGACGACAACGACGACGAGCTGATCAAGAGCCTCGCCGACCACGCCTTTGCCGAGGAGCGCTTCGGCTGGGACAACCTGCCGGGGTAACCCTTCGCCCTACCTGGCCAGGGACGGGCCGGTGTGCCCGAGCTCGGGGTGGACCAGCGTGGTTCCGCTCGGGCCGTAGCCGACGATCTCTCGCCGCCCCGTCGAAAGCGATCACGCCCCGAGCGGCAGGCCGCGCAAGCTCCGGATCAGGTCGTCCACGAGCGGCGAGTGGACCGCTCCGGGCGCGATCAACGCGCGGAGCACGAGGCGCGGGAGGGCCGGGCGAACCTCGACCTCCACGACGGTGCCGTCCTTCACTTCCCGTTCCACGGCGTGTGCCGGCAGGAGTCCGAGCGCGGTCCCGCCGGCCAGGATTCCCCGCTTCACACCCTCCACGTTCCCCAGCGTCTGGGTCCGGGGAAATGGGACCTGCGCGGCCTCGAAGTACTGCCGCAGGAGCCGATGGTACGGACCACCCGCATCGCTCATGAGGAATTCATGGCGGCGGAGCTGGTCGGGCGATGCGGTCTGCTGCACCAGTGGATGATGCGGAGCGGCCAGGACCGCGAGGCGCGCCGTCGTCAGGATCGACGGGTCCTGGCCTCCAGCCTTGCCCCCCGGCTTGTCCTCGAGGACCAGGCCCAGGTCGCTCTGGCCGGCCGCGACGCCCTCACGAATCTCGGCGCATGTTCCGGTGACGACTTCCAGCTGGACGTTCGCCCAGCGCGCCCGCAGGGCTGCCAGGCGCGACGGCAACACGTAGGCGTTGATTGACTCGACTGCCGCAACGACCAGGGTGGCGTTGACGTCGGCGGACACCCGGGCGAGGTCGGCGAGGAGCTGGCTGGCGAGGGTCAGGATGTTCCGCGCCCGCGGAAGCAAGGCCTCGCCGGTCGGGGTCAACGTCGAGCTACGCGCCGCCTTGCGAAACAGAGCCGTGCCCACGGCGCGCTCCAGTGAGCTCAACGTCTCCGAGACGGTGGATTGCGAGACTCCCAGCGACCGCGCGGCGCGGGTATGACCGCCCAGCTGGGCCACGGCCAGGAAGACGCGCAGGTGGCGAAGCTCGAGTTCCGGCTTCACGCCGACCTCTTAGCATCGGCGCGGCCGATGCGCTCCATCGGCGCTTTGGACGTCGCAGACCGAGCACGGAAGCTCCGGCTCCGATGGAGAGCTCTTCGAGTTCCGAGGTCCTGTTGCTCCTCGACGTCCAGCAAGGGTTCGACGCTCCGACGTGGGGGAGGAGGAACAACCCGGGGATGGAGGAGTGCGTCTCCGATCTGCTCGGTGCATGGCGCGTGAGCAACCGTCCGGTCATCCACGTGCAGCACATGTCGACCGACCCCACCTCGCCCCTGCGGCCCGACCACCCGGGCAACGCCTTCAAGGGCGAAACGGCACCCAGACCAGGCGAACGGGTCATCCAGAAGATTGTCCACAGCTGCTTCATCGGGACGTCACTCGAGGCAGAGCTGCGAGGCGCCGGCCACCGCACCCTGGTCATCGTCGGCCTGACGACCAACCACTGCGTGTCGACGTCGGCGCGCATGGCCGCGAATCTCGGGTTCGACACCTGGGTCGTCTCCGATGCAACCGCCGCGTTCGACCGGGTGGGACCGGACGGAATCCGGTATCCGGCGGAGCTGGTCCACGCGATGGCTCTCTCCGATCTCCACGGGGAATTCGCCACCGTCGTCGACACCGAGAGCGTGCTCTCGGTCGTCGAGTGCTCGCTCCGGTCCTTCGGGACGCCACGATGAGGACGAGGACACGCGGTGGCACCCGGGTCCTGGCGTTGCTCCTGCTGTCCTGCACGACGTCCGCGACCGCGAACGAGGTGACCTCCCCGGACGTCGATCGACGGATCGATCCCTGCACCGACTTCGACGCATTCGCGAACGGCCCATGGCGAGCAGCGAATCCCATTCCGGCCCAGCTCCCACGCTGGGGTCGGCGCGCCGCTGCACGCGCGACGAACAGAGGCGAGGTGCAGCAGCTGCTCCAGGAGCTCTCGCGTCGCGAGGACTGGCCCCGTGGAAGCATCGAGCGACTGCTGGGCGATCACTATGCGTCCTGCATGGACGAGAGCAGGATCGAGAGCCTCGGTCTCACTCCGCTGGCTCCGTTGCTCGCCGAGATCGCTGCAATCCGGAGCCGGGCCGACCTCCAGCGGAGCATCCGACGTCTGCACGCGCTGGATGTTCCGGTGGGGTTCGGAATCGTCGGGGTCGTGGACGGCCATGCGCCCGAACGTTTCATCGCGAACGTCGTCCCCGGCAGCCTGGGGCTGTCTAGCCGGGACGAGTACCTCCAGAGCGAGCCGCGCTTCGCCCAGGCGCGCGGTCGGTACGTGGCGCGCGTCGCGCACGTCCTTGCACTGGCGGGGTCCTCGCAGGCCACGGCACGTGACTCCTCGCTCCAGATCCTCGAGCTCGAGAAGCGCCTCGCCGAGGTCTCTCTCGGGGTCAAGGCGTCGGCCGATCCCGCCGCGACCGACCATCCGCTGACCTTCACCCAGCTCGAGCAGCTGGCGCCAGCCGTCGACTGGAAGGCCTACTTCGACGAGGCCGGGCTGCCCCGGGTCGACCTCAACGTCGAGCAGCCGAACCTCCTCCGCCAGCTCGACCTGGAGCTGCGAAAGACCCCGCTGCCGGTCTGGAAGGCGTACCTCCGCTGGCGATTGCTCGATTCCGCTTCGCCCTTCCTCTCGAGATCCTTCGTCGCGGACGCAGCCGAGGAGCCCCCGCGTGCGCTGCAGTGCGCGGAGTCGACGGAGAGCCTGTTCGGAGACGCGCTCGGCTGGAAGTACGTCGAACGGCACTTCCCGCCCGCTGCCAAGGCGAAGGTACAGGAGATCGTTCGATCACTGCTGGCGGTCCTGAAGGACGACGTCGCCGGCCTGGACTGGATGCGCCCCGAGACCCGGAAGACGGCACTGGCGAAGCTCGATGGATTCGACGCGCAGGTGGGGTACCCCGAGCGGTGGAAGGACTATGCGGGCGTCGAGGTTCGCCGCGACGCATTCTGGGCCAACGTCGCTGCGGGCCGGACGTTCAACGTCCAAGAGAACCGCAGGCGGGTCGGCAAGCCCACCGAGCGCGATCTGTGGCAGCTGCCAGCCTCCTCGCCCGACGCCTACATCGATCTCCAGCTCAACCAGATGGTGCTGCCCGCGGGCTTCCTCCGACCTCCGGCGTTCGGTCTCGACCACACCGATGCCGAGAACTACGGCGCGATCGGCACGAGCATCGCGCACGATCTGACTCACGGGATCGACGCCGGAGGATCCGAGCTCGACGTCCACGGGCGCCCCCGACCCTGGTGGACCGAGTCGGATCGTCGGGAGTTCGAGAGTCGTGGACGCTGCGTCGCCGAGCAGTTCGAGGGGTACTTCATCGAGCCGGGCGTTCACCTCCAGGGCAAGGTCGTGCTCAGCGAGGCGATCGGAGATCTCGCCGGCGTCCGGGTGGCCTTCCTCGCCTTCCGTCAGGCGCTGGCGAGACACCCGGCCCCGGTGCCGGTCGGCGTGAGCCCGGAGCAACGGTTCTTCATCGCCTTCGGTCAGCTTCGCGGCGACGACGTCCGCCTCGAGGCGCAGCGTCAGATGCTGAGCACGGATCCCCACCCGGTTCCGAAGTTCCGTGTCATCGGGACTCTCTCGAACCTGCCCGAGTTCCAGCGGGCGTTCTCGTGCCGCGCCGGCACCAACATGGTGAGGCCACCCGAGAAGCGCTGCGCGGTCTGGTAGTTCAATACGCCCTTGGCAAAGGGGGGCGAAGTGTGTGAACGCTCGCCAGCCGGAGTCAGGCGGCGATTGAACATGACCCTCGGAGCTCACAGGCGCTGCACACGCTCGCGATGGAGCTGGGCTCTCCGCGTCGCGCTCGTCTGCAGCGTCCTCGTCAAATCGCTCGCCGCAGCGCAGCAGGACGACCCCGCCAGCGCCTGGGAGAACCGCTGCAACGAGGCGCTCGGCTACGTCGGGTGCGCGGAGATGATGCATCCAGGTCCACACCGCCCCGGCCCGCCGCCGAAACCCGACGTCTGGGGAGCACTCGCCTTCTCGTCCTCGACGCTCGACTGGGGCTCCTCGTGGAACTCGAAGTCCGAGTCGAACGCCTCCGAGCTCGCGCTCCGCCAGTGTGCAGACAAGGGCGCGCAGGACTGCAAGATTCTCAAGACCGTCGCCGACGTGTGCCTGGCGCTGGTCACCAGCTCGGGCGACAAGGTGTTCTCGCTCGGCGGCCCCATCGGAGCGTCGAACATCGCGGAGGATGCGGCACTCGCCCGGTGCCGTCGCGCCGGCGGAAGGGCCTGCGCGCTCACGACGTCGTTCTGTGCCGACGGGGTGCGCCACGTTCTCAAGGGCCAGACCACGTTCTCGAACGGCAATCCGATCTTCGTCCACAGCGGGCCGCCGAAGGAGCTGCCGATCTTCCCCGTACCGGCGCCGACGCCGGGTGACGACACCGCCCGCTTCTACGGGACCTGGAAGGGGCACTTCGAGGCGAACGGCCAGACGGTGACGATGATCTCGGTGCACGACGCCCGGGGCTACCGGAACGTCGTGGTCACGAGCACCGGACAGGTCCCTGCCGGCCAGGGCTCCTTCTCCGCGATGAACGGCCGCTACACCGCGGGCGCGCCGAAGCCGAACGACAGCGGCACCTACCGCTTCACCGACAGCGAGACCGCGGTCTGCACGAACTCGGCAGGCCAGACGGTGACCTGGCGGCGGACCGCCAAGCCCGTGGACGCCAACACCGCGGCGAAGGCGCTCACCGGCTATCAGCCCCCGAGCGCGCGCCCGGGCACGCTCGACAAGCGCTAGAAGCGGAGCGGCAGGTCCCAGACTTCGTCCCATGCCGGATTCGGGAGCTGTGTGCATCTTTCCGGCCCACCGTGAAGCTGGAGGATGTTCGTGAACGCCATCAGGCTATTGAAGAATCAGCACGCAGAGGTGAAGGCCCTGTTCGGTCGGTACGACAGGACAGACGACGATGCCATGAGGCAGGAACTCTTCGAGAATGTCGCGGACGCGCTCGCTGCTCACTCCGCGATCGAGGAGAAGGTGTTCTATCCGAGCGTCTACGTGGGAGAGCTGAAGTCCGAGCTTCGCGAGGCCGTGGAGGAACACCTTGCGGCCAAGCGAGTGATTGCCGACCTGCTGAGACTGACGCCAGAGGACCCGCAGTTCGACGCGAAGATGAAGGTCCTGAAGGACGAGATCGAGCACCACGTGAAGGAGGAGGAAGGAGTGCTCTTCCCGCAGGTCGAGAAGAGCTTCGACACCGCAGAGCTGGAGTCGATCGGGGAGCGAATGAGCGAGATGTTCGAGGAGCTCCAGAAGAAGGAGCCTCGCCTCGAGGTGCCTTCCGAGACCGACCGGGCTGCTCCGCTCGGCTAGACTCTCTCCGGGTGGCTGCCGGCCCGTCGTTCGCGCCGGAACGCCGGCAGCCCCTTGCTAGCGATGTGAGCGACGTCCGCCCTTTCGGCTCGCCTTCTTGCCAGCGTTCGTGATGCGAGCCGCCCGAGCCTCCGACATGCCTTTCCGTCTCAGCGCCCTGTACTGCTTCGGGTTCTTCGTCGCCCTCCCACCACTTCGCCCGCTGCGTGCACGATGACCTGGCATGGAATGCCCTCCTTTCAGCCAAGGTCGGGACTCTTCTGGTGCGCGGCCAGTGCCCGTGGTGGCACGGTCTTCTGGGTGACAGAAGCCTGGCAGCCACTCACGGCTTCAGACCTTCATGCAGCGGCCTTCCTCCGGAACAGCCGCTCGGCATGGCGGATCAACCGAATCGCCGGCTTTCCGCCCTTCCAGCCGATGCAGCGAGCCTTGTCATGAGAGAAGAAGTGCGTGCTGAGGAAGAAGTTCTCCAGCCCTTCTCGCATTTCCTTGGGCAGTCCCTCGGGGTCGCGCACGTCATTCGTCCAGCCTCCTCCGCCCGGCACCAGCACGAGGCGGTCGTTTCGCTCCCACCCGCGGGTACTAGTCTTCTGTTCGAGCTGAAGCACGGCGAAAGGCCGGCACGGGATGACCACGCCCGGGTGGCTCGGGATCTCGGAAAGAACGAGCGCATCGAGCGGGTCCCCGTCCTCCGCCAGGGTGCTGGAGACGAACCCCCAGTCGTAGGGGTACGCCAAACCGACCGGTAGTGGCCGCCCCCAGACAATCGTCTCCAGATCCGGCTCGTACTTCATCTTCAACCTGCTCCCCCGCTCTGCTTCCACGACGACATGAACCAGGTCCTTCTTGGTCCAGGTCGGAATGTGATCGAGCCTCACGCCCGAAGTGCTGTGCATCAGGCAGAGGCGAGGCAAGGGGGGAATGCCGACGTCACTCGGTCCGAGGGGCGCCAGTCCGCCCTCCGGTCGACACCTTTCCTGGGCCGCGGCTCCGACCGCGACCGCTCAGGAGTGCCTAGCTTCGGCAGGTCCATGCTCGATTGGTCGGGTCTCTGGGAAGTCCGACAGCCCGTCGCCGAGACGGTTTTCCGCTCCAGCTTCGTGTACCTGGTCGTCCATGTGCTTCTGCGTCTCTCCGGCCGCAAGGAGCTCTCGCGCTATTCGTCCTTCGACGTGGCGCTGCTGTTCCTCATCGGGGTCGCGGTGCGGCGCGCGATGACCGTCGATGATGCGAGCCTCACCACGGCGACGCTGTCGCTCGGGACGATCGTCATCTGGGAAGTCCTCTTCTCCTGGCTGGGGTATCGGAGCACGCTCGCCGCGATGCTTCTCAAGGGGAGGCCGCGGCTGCTCGTGAAGAACGGCATTCCGCTCGAGGCGGAGCTCCGGGCATGTCGCATCAGCATGGACGAGCTGCTGTCCAGAGGACGCGAGGCCGGGCTCGCCAACCTCGGGAGGGTCGTCGAAGCGCACCTGGAAACCAACGGAAAGGTCAGCTTCGTCCTCGGCCCGGCGTGAAGCGCATGCGCTCGCATGGCAGGCCGACTCCGGGTCGTCACCAGCCTGGAGCAACAGCTCAAGGTGCACCCGATCGCCGTGAAGTGGGTTCCCGCCATCCATCAGCGGGCCAGGCCGGCCGTGGCCCTCGAGTCGTCGTCGTCTCGATGGGTCCGGCAGCGGTCGTCGCAGTCGTCGTCGTCGTGGTCGTTTGCTGGCTGGGGGCAGGTGGTCGGGACGAGGGTGAGCGCGTCGTCGATCAGCGTCTGGGCCTGCTGCGGGGTGAA
>DATJVY010000131.1:0-25839 GCA_035501615.1 Myxococcaceae bacterium | reverse complement strand
GTGGCCGGATCGAGCATTCCGAGCTGCGGTACGGCGAGGGGCTGGTGATGGTCAGCAGCGCGGGTGGCGCGTCGGAGCGGAAGGTCCCTCTGCCGGGGAGGAGCCCTCGCTCGGTCGGGGGCGTCAACACCCAGATGCTCGCCATCTTCGTGGACGACGTGGACGCGCACTGCGCCCGGGCCCGCGGCGCGGGAGCGACGATCGTCGACCTGCCCACCACCAACGACTACGGGGACGACTACTGGAGCGACCGGACCTACCGGGCCGAGGACCTGGAGGGCCACCACTGGTGGTTCATGCAGCGGGTCCGGGACCAGAAACCCCGTGGCAGCTGACCTCGCCCGGACGCTCGCCGCGCTGGCCGATCCCACGCGGCGGGCCATCGTCGAGCGACTCCGCCGGCGCCCCCAGCGGCCGAGCGAGGTCGCCGCCGCCCTCTCGATGAGCCGCCCGGCGATGAGCCGCCATCTCCGGGTGCTCAGGAAGGCGGGGCTCATCGCGCAGGAGACGCTCGAAGAGGACGCGCGGGCGAGGATGATCCGGCTGCAGACCGGGCCGCTCTCGGGGCTGCGTTCCTGGGTGGAGGACGTCGAGGCGATGTGGGGCGACCAGCTGCACGCCGAGCATGCGCACCGGAGCCGGCGGCGATGACCGGCACCGACGCGAGCACACGGCCGCCAGGGGATGAGGGCACCGGTTCCGGGCCGCCCGTGCCTGTGCTAGGGCGACGCGCATGATCGATCACACCGGTCTCAAGATCAGCGATCCGGTGCGGAGCCGGCGGTTCTACGAGGCCGCGCTTGCCCCGCTGGGGTACCGGGTCGTGATGGAGGTCCCCACCGAGTACACCGGCGGAAGGGTGGTCCTCGGGTACGGCGTTCCACCCAAGCCCGACTTCTGGGTGGCCGAGGGCAAACCGGAGGAGCCCCGGGTGCACATCGCCTTCCGGGCCGACTCGCGGAAGGTGGTGGATGCTTTCTACCAGGCGGCGCTGAAGGCGGGCGGGAAGGACAACGGTCCGCCGGGACCGCGCCCCCACTACCACGCGAACTACTACGGCGCGTTCGTCCTCGATCCCGACGGGCACAACGTCGAGGCGGTCTGCCACACGCATCCCTGAACGACCGGCTGGCGCCCCCGGTTCACCTCGGCGCGCCGGGCTCGCAGGTCCTCCCCGGCGCGTGCCATGCTCGCCCGGTGCCTCGCTACGCAGCATTCCTTCGCGGCGTCAGCCCGATGAACGCGAAGATGCCGGAGGTGAAGCGCGCCCTGGAGCGCGCGGGGTTCGAGGACGTGCGGACCGTCCTTTCCAGCGGCAACGCCGTGTTCGGCGCGCGCGCGGCGAGCGAGGTCACGCTGCAGCGGCGGATCGAGCAGGCGATGCAGGAGCACCTGGGCCGGACGTTCCTGACCATCGTCCGCGCCGTCGACGAGCTCCAGGCGCTGCTGGCCGCGGACCCCTTCTCCGGGTACCGCCTGCCCGCGGCGTCGAAGCGGATCGTGACCTTCCTCCGCGTCGCGCCCGAACGTCCGCCGGCGAAGCTGCCCGAGCAGCACGGAGCGCGGATCCTCGAGCTCCGGGGACGCGAGGCCTTCAGCACCTACCTGCCGACCCCGAAGGGCCCGGTCTTCATGACGCTCATCGAGCGGACCTTCGGGCTCGAGGTGACCACCCGGACCTGGGACACGGTGAAGAAGGTGGCGCGCTAGACCGGGCCGGCGGCCGCCCGCAGCGTCTCCGCCGGCACGGGGTGCGCGAACCCGCGCAGCGCCTCGGGGTAGTGCTCGAAGAGGTCCGGCGGCGCAGGGAGGTCCTCACCGGTGAGCATGGACTCGAGCATCAGCGCGTTCGTCGGTGCCTTGCCGAAGTTGTGGTTGTTGTTCACCAGGTAGACCTCGCGTACCTCGGGCTGCGAGGCGATCTGGCGCGCGGTGCGGGCGATTTCCTCCAGCTCCGGGCGGCTGTAGAGGTAGTCGAACCGGGCCTCCTTCTGCGCCTCGTCCGCACGGCGCTGTTCGGGCGTCCGGTGCTGCCGCTTCTCCACGTTCTCGGCGGTCTTCTTCGAGCCACGGCCGAAGAAGCGCATCCAGGTCTGGTAGTTGCGCCCGTGCATCCGGACGTAGCCGGTGGGCGTCGTGACGTAAGGCCGGAGCCGGAGCGAGTCCTTCGGAAGGTGCGGCTGGTCCACGTTGATCCAGCCGATCTTTCGCTCACGCAGCTCGGTGAGGACCTCGGGCGCGTCCCAGCTGTCGTGCCGGAACTCGACGAAGACCGGCAGGCCCTTGAACGCTGCCGCCGCGCGGAGGAGCCACCGCAGCGCATCGGGGTCGATGGTCGCGTCGTGCCGGATCCGCTTGAAGCTGTAGGCGAACTGGAGGACGGCGGCGCCGAGGCGGCCTCCGTCGTGGAGAACGTCCAGCCCCTCGCGGGCGGCGGCGACGTCCTCGCGGGTCCAGCTCTTGCCCGGGGCCACGAACTGCTCGGGGATCTTCGCGGTGAAGACGACGCCCGGGCGGTGCGCGACGCGCTCCAGCCAGCTCCGCGCCTCGGCGGCGGTGGCGGCGCGGTAGTAGGTCCGGTTGATCTCGAAGAGCGGGAGGTAGAGCGAGAGGTACTCGAGCTTGTCGAACGCGCGTCCGGCGCGCGCCGGGTACACTGTGCCGCTCCAGTTGCGGTAGTCCCAGCCCGCGACGCCGGCCTTGAACATGCGCGGAGGATAGTGCCGCCGGGCAGCCCCCCCCGCGGGGGGGTGTCAGTGACGACTCGAGGACGGAGGAACGGCATCTCCGGCGCTTGCGCGGGCGTCCCTCCCGGGGCTGGACCAAGAGATTAGCGTTCCTTCTATGTGCTCCTCGCTTCCCGGAAGGAGAGCGAATAGGCGACCGGACCCCTCGTCGAGGCCAGCACCCGGATGCCCGAATCACCGTCGAACGCAGCGCTCTTCCACGTTCCGTGGGAGGAGTTCTTCAGCCACGCCACGCTCCCGATGGGAGTGCTGTCCCGGAACGGAGACGACGCTCGTTTCCTGAAGGCGAACGCGGCGAGTGCGGCGCAGCTCGGGCTGGCGCCTCCGGAGATGGCGGGCCGGACGGCGCTCGAGCTCGGAATCCCCGGGCCGCTGGTCGAGGGATGGCTGATGGCGCTCGACATGGTCCACCAGCTGCGAGCCCCGCTGGACGTTCCCTGGCAGCTCTCCACTCCGTTCGGGCTCCGGTCCTTCAAGAGCCGGGTCCTCCCGTTTCCGGACCGCGGGGGGAGCACCCAGCACTTCGGCTACATCAACACCGATCTCACCGGCGAGAACACCACCCATCTCGGCGACCAGATCGAGCGCGAGCGTCTGGCGGGTGCGCTCGCCTCGGCGCTGGCCGAGGAGATCGAGGCTCCGCTGGAGCAGCTGCTTCAGCTGATCGGGATCGTCACCGACGAGGTGGGGGCGCTGGCCGCCACCGACCCCGAGCTGGAGCTCGAGGAGTGCGGGCGGGTTCTGGCGCTGGCGACGATCCTGGCCCGCAAGGCCCACCTCCCGGTGCGGGAGCTCCGGGAGTTCCTCCGTCCGCAGGGCTTCTCGCCGGGCCCGGTGGATGCGGCGGAATCGGTGCGGAGCGCGCTGCGGCTGGTGGGCTCCGAGGTGAAGCGCTCGGTGGGACTCCGGGTGGATACGCTGCCGGCTTCGCTGGTTCAGGCGGACGAGCCGCGGCTCCGGCACGCGCTGATCGGGGTGCTGCTGGAGACGGCGCGGGGTCCGGGGCCGGCGTTCGCGCGGGTGGGTGACCTGGTCGTCTCGATGCAGAAGGACGACCGGATGCTGGAGCTCCTGATCACGCGGACCGACCGCTGTCCGGTGCCCCAGGGCGATCTCGCCCGGTGCGAGATCCTGGTGCGCGAGGCGGGCGGCTCGCTGCGGGTGGAGCCCTGGGTGAGCGGCGGATTCCGGGTACGGGTCACGCTGCCGCTGATGCAGCCGGGCGCCTGACCCGATGCGACCCTCAGCCGACGAGGGCGAGCGTCACGGGCCCGAGGACGGCGAGCACCGCGAGGAGCACGACGCTCTCCAGGACGCTCGCCAGCACCCACTTCCACTTCGAGGTCTCGGTCTCCATGTGCGTCTTCCTCCGTCACCCGTGACGGAGGAGCCCAGTGCACCGGGAATGCCGGCCGAACGTTCCGCAACCACTCCGGTCTCACACGCACCCCGGTACGGTCCGGGCCACTGAGCGCCGGAGGGCTGTTGCGGCGGAGGTGACAGTGTCGAGGGCCTAGGACCAGGACAGGTCGTGCCTGGACAGCGGCAGCGAGCGCACCCGCTTCCCGGTCGCGGCGAAGATCGCGTTGGTCACCGCAGGAATGACCGGTGGCAGCGCCGGCTCGCCCATCCCCGTCGGCGGAAAGTCGGTCTTGTGCCAGTGGACCTCCACCGGGACCGACTGGTGGATCCGGAGCAGCTTGTAGTCGTGGAAGTTGCTCTGCTTCGTCTGGCCCTGATCGAAGGTGATCTCCTGGGCCAGCGCCTCGGAGAGGCCGTCGAGCACCGCGCCCTGGATCTGGTTCTCGGCGTTGCCGGGATTGATGACGACGCTCCCCACGTCCCCGGCGACCCAGACCTTCTCCACCTTCAGCTCGCCCTTCTGGCTCACCGCGACCTTCGCCACCTCGGCGAAGTGCCCGCGGTGGCTGAAGTAGAACGCCACGCCCATCCCGGAGCCTCGGGGCAGCTTCTCCTTGCCCCAGCCGGACTTCTCCGCGACCAGGTCGAGCACGCCGAGCATGCGCTTCGGATCCATCGCCGGAGGCGGGGAGGCACCGGGCGCGAGCTTCGACAGGAAGGACGGCCCCGCCGGGGTGATGGAGAGCAGCGCGCGACGGAACTCGACCGGATCCCTGCCCCCGGTGTGCGCCAGCTCGTCCAGGAAGCTCTGGAACGCGAAGCAGACCGCGTTGCTCCGCGGCGCCCGGAGCGCTCCGGTGGGCACACCCAGCGGCATCACCGATGCGTCCAGCGCGAGGTCGGAGACGTACCGGGCGGGGAACTCCGAGTCGTTCATGTCCGCCGACGGCGCGAACTTCTCGGTGGTTCCGAAGCTGACGAAGTGGTCGCGGAAGGCGATCAGCTTCCCGGCCGCGTCCAGCCCTCCGGAGAAGTAGTGGTACCCGCCCGGCCGGTAGATGTCGTGCTGGATGTCGTCCTCGCGCGTCCAGAGGAGCTTCACCGGCACTCCGACCTCGCGGGCGATCCACGCCGCCTCCGCCATCCAGTCGTTGTACAGACGCCGCCCGAATCCTCCGCCGACGCGGGTGAGGTGAATGGTGATGTCGTCCTCCTTGATGCCCAGGGTCTTCGCCACCATCGTGCGCCCCGAGGCGGGCGTCTGCGTGGGTGCCCAGAGCTCCAGCTTCCCGTTCGCCCAGCGCGCGGTGCAGTTCTGCGGCTCGAGCTGCGCATGGGAGATGAACGGGTAGGAGTACGCCGCGTTCACGACCCGGGCGGCGCGTCCCAGGGCGGCGGTGACGTCCCCGTCCTTGCGGAGCGAGCGGTGCGGGGGCTCCTTCGACAGCTCGGCCGCCCGCGCATCGAACACCGCGGTGCCCTGCTTGGCCGTTTCGCCCTCGTTCCAGGTGATCTTCAGCGCGTTACGGGCCGCCTGCGCCTGCCAGACGCTCTCGGCCACGATGGCCACGCCTCCGAGCAGCTCGTTGAGCGCGGTGCCGCCCTCGACCACGAAGGCCTTGAACACGCCCGACATGCGGCGGATCTGATCGAGATTGGCCGACTTCACCTTGCCGCCGAAGACCGGACACTTCACGTACGTGGCGTGCTTCATGCCTGGCACGGTGACGTCGATGCCGTAGAGGGGCTTGCCGGTGACGATGGCGTGGTTGTCGACGCCGGGAACGGACGTCCCGATGATCGTGAACTGCGACGGATCCTTCAGCTTGACCGACGCGAGGTCCGGCGGAGGGACCGAGGCGGCCGCGCTGGCGAGAGCCCCGTACCCTGCGGAGCGGCGGCTCTTCTCGTGGAACACGGTGCCCTTGGCCGTGGTGCACTCCGATGCCGGGACGCTCCACTTCTGGGCCGCGGCGGTGACCAGCATCGCACGCGTCGCTGCCCCGACCTGACGCATCGGCAGCCAGTTGATCGGCGTGGCCGTGCTCCCGCCCGCCCACTGGTCCTTGTACCGGGTGGGGTCGAGCCCCACCTGCTCGACGCGGACCCTCTTCCACTCCACATCGAGCTCGTCGGCGATCAGCATGGGGAGCATGGTCTTCACTCCCTGTCCGATCTCCGGGTTCTTGCTGGCGATGGTCACCGTGCCGTCGGGGTGGATGCGAACGAAGGCGTTGAGCTCCGGATCCTCGCCAGGCTTCTGCGCCGCGCCGAGGGGCTCGGCCGCCTCGAGCGAATCCCAGAAGGCGGAGAGAAGGAGGCCGCCGCCTGCGATCGCGGAGACCTGGAGGAACGACCGTCGCGAGAGCGCGCTCATTGGCCGCCTCCGGTGCCCGCGGAGGCCGTCGTCTTGCCCAGCTCGGCCGCGCGGTGCACCGCCCTCCGGATGCGGAGGTAGGTCGCGCAGCGGCAGATGTTCCCGCCCATCGCGGTGTCGATATCGGCGTCGGTCGGGTTCGGCGTCTTCGACAGCAGCGCTGCGGCCGACATCAGCTGGCCGGCCTGGCAGTATCCGCACTGGGAAACGTCGAGCTCCTCCCAGGCGCGCTGGAGCGCGTGGGTCCCATCGGGCGAGAGCCCCTCGATGGTGGTGACCGCCGACTTCCCGACCGAGGAGATTGGCGTGATGCACGAGCGACGCGCGACGCCGTCGATCAGCACGGTGCAAGCTCCGCACTGGGCGATGCCGCACCCGAACTTGGTGCCCTTGAGATCCAGCCCGTCGCGGAGCGCCCAGAGCAGCGGCAGGTCCTCGGGGCCTTCCAGCTCCCGGTTCTTCCCGTTCACCTTGATCCGGAACTTCATCCCGCGACCTCCGCGAAGGAACGCCGACGTTTTCACGCTCCTGGGCCGCGGAAGCAAGCGACGGGGCCGCGACCACCAGGGAGCGGCGCCCCTGGTGGCGATCGATGGGGCAATCCCGTGGCCCCCCGGACCTCTCCGCGGGTGGCGATCCAGGGTAAGAACGCCTTCATGCTCGCGTCCACCCTACCGGTTCTGGCGACCGTGCTCACCGCCGGGTCCCCCGTCCAGGGCCTGAGCGCCCGGTACCTCGACGGGTTGTTCCACGCGCGTCCGCACCTCGCGACGTACATGGGGCTGCACAAGGAGGACGGACGCCTGATGGACCTCGATCCGCCCGCGATTCAGCAGCGGACCCGGGAGCTGAACGTGCTGGCGGCGGAGGTCAAGAAGCTCGATCCCGCGACGCTGTCCACCGACGACCGGGCCGATGCCCGCATCCTCGCGGATGGAATCGCGCTGGAGCTCCTCGACCTCGAGGAGATCCGCGAGTGGACCTGGGATGCCCGTCTCGAGGACTCGTTCCCCTTCTACGATCCCCGCGAGTACGTGGCCTCGCGCCTCGGAGAGCTCATCCACGGGACGTTCGCCAGCGAGGCCCAGCGCGCGAAGTGGGTGACCTCCGAGCTCGCCGCGCTCCCCCATCACCTCGAGATGAAGCAGGCCTCGCTCATCACGCCGGAGCGGGTCCGCCTCGAGCAGGCGGTGAAGGACAACGCCGGCCGGATCACCTTCTTCGACACCGAGCTGAAGGCGTTCACCGCGAAGCATCCCGACGCGGAGAAGGCCCGCGTCGCCGCGGTGCAGGCGCTGGAGAAGTACCAGCGCTTCCTCACTGCCTTCCCGCCGGAGAAGGCCACCCACGACTGGCGTCTGGGGAAGGAGCTCTACGACCGGAAGTTCCCGCTTGCGCTCCAGACGGACCTGACCCCGGAGCAGCTGCGGAAGGCGGCAGAGGAGGCCTTCGCCGCCGAGCGGACGAAGCTCTACGCCATCGCCCGGGGCCTGTTCACCGAGCTCTGGCCGAAGGAGGCCGCGCCCGCGGAGAAGCCGGACGCTCCGGCCCAGGCTCAGGTCATCCGCCGCGTGCTCGACGAGCTCAGCAAGAACCATCCGACCGCGAACCGGTTCGTCCAGGCACACGCGGACAAGCTCGCCAGCCTCCGGACCTTCATCGCCGAGAAGAAGCTCCTCAAGCTCCCGCCGGCGGACACGCTCCGGGTCCTGCCCGAGCCCGAGTACAAGCGCGGCGCGGTCGGCGCCGAGTACCTCTCGCCCGGCATGCTCGACAGCTCGACCGCGTGGCATGGCACCTTCTACGTGGACCCGGTGGACCCCTCCTGGCCGCCGGACAAGGTGGAGAGCTACCTGCGGGCGAACGACTGGTACGCCATCACCATGACCTCGGCCCACGAGGCGTACCCTGGACACCACACCCAGGCCTGGTACGCGCGGCAGCATCCGAACGCGCTCCGGAGCACACTGTGGAGCGGAGCGTTCGCGGAGGGCTGGGCGGTCTACGGCGAGCGGCTGCTGATCAAGCAGGGGCTGGGCGGAAAGGAGAACGCCCGGTACGCGCTGAGGGAGGCCTGGAGCGGGATGATCGTCGCGTCGAACGCCATTCTCGACATCCGGCTCCAGCGCGGAGAGATGACCGACGAGGAGGCGCTTCGCCTCATGGAGGACGAGGGCTTCCAGGAGAAGGCGCTGGCGGAGCGGAAGCTGCACCGGGCCAAGCTCGACTCCACGCAGCTCTGCCAGTACTTCCTGGGGCTGAACGAGCTCGAGGCGCTGGAGCGCGACGTGAGGGCGAAGGGCAAGTTCGACCAGCGGGCCTTCGACGAGCAGCTGCTGAACCACGGAACGGTGCCGGTGAAGATCCTCCGGGCCTTCTTCGGGGTCGACCGGGCGCCATCGGCGCACTGAGCCCGGACGGAGGGCTCCTACGACGCCGTCGAGAGCATCCTTCGGGGCGCGCCCACTGGACGGCTCGTGCCTGCACCGTGCCCGCCGGGGGGCGTTGCCAGGGTCGTGATTTCGCATCCATCGGCGGCGAGCTGCACGTGCGCCCCATGCTCGGCCGTGGCCTCGTCCTCGCCGAGCAGTGCGGCACACCGGAGCGCGGCGGCGAGCTGGAGCAGCTCGAGCGTCTCGGGGAGCCTGCCGGAGCCTGGGTTCATGGGAATGAGCGTCGGCAGCTCGCGGAGCCCATACCCGGCCCGGACCGCATCCATCGCCCAGGAGGGGCCCGACTCGAAGGTGAGCAGGAGCGAGTCGACCGCCCCACGCAGCCGCCGCCGGGCCCGCGCGACCACGCCCGGTCTGGCCTGGAGCTCGAGGCCGCGGGGCTCGCCAGCGGATCCGAGGACCGCGAACTCGCGCGTCCAGCATCGCCAGCGCTCGGTCACCAGCATGGCGAACGGTTGTTCCGGCCCGAACCGCCTCCACGGTGCGGTCTTCTCGAACACGGCGCACGCCTCCAGCAGCGCGGCGACGACGCTCGGTCGCCGGAACAGCCGGTGCGAGCTGGCGAACGCGAAGGCGAGCACCGCCCTCGGAACCAGCGCCCGCTTCGGCAACGGTTCCGAACGGACGCGGAGCGGCCCCGCCACCTCGGCCAGTGCCGGCTCGACCCGGAGTTGCTCCACACCCTCGCGGGCGACGATGGCCTCCAGCCCGGCCGCGAGGTCCTCGACCAGGAAGGGGTGCGTGAAGCCACCCTGCTCGTTGACACCCGAGAGGAGCCACACGCGTCGCTCGCCGACGAGCAGCGGGCCGAGGTGGAAGAGATGGAGCATGGCGAGGGGGCGGTTGCGACTTCCGTACCAGTGCGTTCCGGCGCTCCCTGCCGGCAGAGGTCCGGCGACGGGGACGCTCGGTCTTCGGCCACGGACCCGGTAGGCTCGCGCGAGCCGTGCTCCTCACCCTCACCACCACCCACCGCCCCGCGACGGACCTGGGCTACCTCCTGGCCAAGAACCCAGCGCGTGCCCAGACCTTCGCGCTCCCCTTCGGCAGGGCGCACGTCTTCTATCCGGAGGCGACGGAGGCCCGCTGCACCGCCGCGCTGGCGCTCGAGGTGGATCCGGTGGGGCTCGTGCGCGGACGCCGCGGCCCAGCCGGCGAGGGCGGCGCGCTCGAGCGGTACGTCAACGACCGCCCCTACGTCGGCTCGTCGTTTCTCAGCGTCGCGATGGCGCGGGTCTTCGGTACCGCGCTGTCCGGCAGCAGCCGCGAGCGACCCGAGCTCGCCGCCACGCCAATCCCGCTCGGGGCGGAGATGGTCTCGCTCCCCTGCCGCGGCGGCGAGCCGCTCCTGCGGGCGCTGTTCGAGCCCCTCGGCTACGCCGTGTCCGCCCGCCAGCACCCGCTCGACGAGACGCAGCCCGCGTGGGGAATGAGCCGCTACTTCACCGTCCGGCTCGCGGGCACGGCGCGGCTGACCGATCTCCTCTCCCACCTCTACGTGCTGATCCCGGTGCTCGACGATGGGAAGCACTACTGGGTCGGGCACGCCGAGGTGGAGAAGCTGCTCCGCCACGGCGAGGGCTGGCTGGAGAGGCACCCCGAGCGCGAGATGATCGCCCGCCGCTACCTCGCCCACCGGCGGAGCCTCGCCCGCGCGGCGCTGGACCGGCTCGTCGTCGAGGAAGATCCGAAGGAGGTCGCCGAGACCGACGAGGCCCCCTCCGAGCCCGAGCGCAAGGTCAGCCTCGACGAGCTGCGACGCACAGCCGTCGTCGACACGCTCAGGGAGCTCGGAGCCTCCCGCGTCCTCGACCTCGGGTGCGGCGAGGGCAAGCTCCTCCGCGCGCTGCTCCGCGAGAAACAGTTCACCGAGATCGTCGGAATGGACGTTTCGCTCCGCATGCTCGAGATCGCCGAGGAGCGGCTCGGGCTCGACCCGGACGGCGGCCTCCCGGCGCGAGTCCGTGGGCGGATCCGGCTCATCCACGGCTCGCTGGTCTACCGGGACGCACGGCTCGCCGGGTTCGACGCCGCCGCGGTGGTCGAGGTCATCGAGCACCTCGACCCGGCGCGCCTCGCCGCCTTCGAGCGGAGCCTGTTCCAGTTCGCCCGGCCCGCGCACGTGGTCCTGACCACGCCCAACGCCGAGTACAACGTGAAGTGGGCCACGCTTCCCGCCGGCGAGTTTCGCCACCACGACCACCGCTTCGAGTGGACCCGCGCCCAGCTCGAGGCCTGGGCTCGGGGAGTCGCTGGATGGTCGAGGTACTCGGTTCGCTTCGCCCCGGTGGGCCCGGTCGACGAGAAGGTGGGCGCGCCCACGCAGATGGCGGTCTTCAGCCGCTGAGTCTCGGCCTTGGCTGTGAGGCGATCCGTGACGCGCTGTGAACCCATCTGACACCGGCGCGTCGCTGCCGGGCACCGGCATCTCGGTGCGCGGGTCCGTCGGGAAGCGAGCACCGGGCGGCGGCGTTCATCGCCCGCAGCAAGTTCGACGACGGCATCCCATCCCTCCGGGCGCCTGTTACATTGCCGCCCCCCGAGTCCTTCGGATGCCTGAGGCAACAGCCCGGGACACGTCACCCGTCCCGAACGCAAAGAGGAACGCCATGACGACCGAATCCAAATGCCCCTTCGACCACATCGCCGGCCGCGGGAGGACGAACCAGGACTGGTGGCCGAACGCCCTGCACGTCGAGCTCCTGAACCAGCATGGCAACAGGTCGAACCCGATGGGCGAGAAGTTCGACTACGCAAAGGAGTTCAAGAGCATCGACTACAAGGCCCTGAAGAAGGACCTCGCGGCGGTGATGACCGACTCGAAGCCCTGGTGGCCGGCGGACTTCGGTCACTACGGACCGTTGATGATTCGCATGGCCTGGCACTCCGCGGGCACGTACCGGATCGGTGACGGCCGTGGCGGCGGCGGAAGAGGCCAGCAGCGCTTCGCGCCGCTCAACAGCTGGCCGGACAACGGCAACCTGGACAAGGCGCGCCGTCTGCTCTGGCCGGTCAAGCAGAAGTACGGCCGGAAGATCTCCTGGGCAGATCTCATGATCCTCGCCGGCAACGTGGCCCTGGAGACGATGGGCTTCAAGACCTTCGGCTTCGGTGGCGGACGCGAGGACGTCTGGGAGCCGGACAACGACGTCAACTGGGGCGCCGAGACGGAATGGCTGGGGGACAAGCGGTACTCGGGAGTGCGTGACCTGGCGGGTCCGTTCGGCGCGGTGCAGATGGGCCTCATCTACGTCAATCCGGAAGGCCCCAACGGCAATCCGGATCCGGTCAAGGCGGCCGTCGACATCCGGGAGACCTTCCGCCGCATGGCGATGAACGACGAGGAGACGGTGGCGCTGATCGCCGGCGGCCACACCTTCGGCAAGACCCACGGCGCGGGCCCCAAGGAGAACGTGGGGGCGGATCCCGAGGGCGGCGACATCGAGGACCAGGGCATCGGCTGGAAGAACCGGTTCCGCACCGGCTACGCCGGTGACGCGATCACCAGCGGCCTCGAGCTCACCTGGACCACTACGCCGACCAAGTGGAGCAGCGACTTCTTCAAGCAGCTGTTCGGCTACGAGTGGGAGCTGACCAAGAGCCCAGCCGGTGCGCACCAGTGGAAGCCGAAGGGTGGCGCGGGCGCGGGCACGGTGCCGGATGCGCACGACAAGTCGAAGAAGATCGCGCCGAACTATCTGACCACCGACCTCTCGCTCCGGTTCGACCCGGCCTACGAGAAGATCTCGCGGCGGTTCATGGAGCATCCGGAGCAGTTCGCCGATGCGTTCGCCCGGGCGTGGTTCAAGCTCACCCACCGGGACATGGGTCCGCGGGCGCGCTACCTGGGTCCCGAGGTCCCGAAGGAGGAGCTCATCTGGCAGGACCCGGTTCCCGCGGTCGACCACAAGCTGATCGACGACAAGGACGTCGCTGCGCTCAAGAAGGAGATCCTGGGGTCTGGCCTGTCCATCTCGCAGCTGGTGTCCACGGCGTGGGCATCGGCGTCGACCTTCCGTGGCTCGGACAAGCGTGGTGGGGCGAACGGGGCCCGCATCCGGCTGGCGCCGCAGAAGGACTGGGAGGTCAACCATCCCAAGGAGCTGGCGAAGGCGCTGAAGATCTTCGAGGGCATCCAGAAGGAGTTCAACGCCTCGGCGAAGGGCGGCAAGAAGGTCTCGCTGGCCGACCTGATCGTGCTGGGCGGGTGCGCGGCCGTCGAGCAGGCGGCGAAGAACGCCGGGGTGAAGGTGACGGTGCCCTTCACGCCCGGGCGGACGGATGCCTCCCAGCAGCAGACCGACGTCGAGTCCTTCGCGGTGCTGGAGCCGTTCGCGGACGGCTTCCGCAACTACCAGAAGGCGAGGGCGCCGGTTTCGACCGAGGAGCTCCTGATCGACAGGGCGCAGCTGCTGACCCTCACCGCGCCGGAGATGACGGTGCTGGTGGGCGGGATGCGCGTCCTGAACACCAACGCCCGCCCATCGAAGCACGGCGTGTTCACCAAGAAGACCGACGCGCTGACGAACGACTTCTTCGTGAATCTGCTCGACATGGACACGGAGTGGAAGCCGACCTCGGACGCGAAGGACGTCTTCGAGGGACGCGATCGGAAGACGGGCCAGGTGAAGTGGACCGGCACGCGGGCGGACCTGGTCTTCGGGTCGCACTCCGTCCTCCGTGCGCTGTCGGAGGTGTACGGAAGCTCGGACGCCCAGGAGAAGTTCGTCCACGACTTCGTGGCGGCCTGGGACAAGGTGATGAACCTGGACCGCTTCGACGTGAAGTGAGCCTGGGTTGACGGTTCGTCCACGCCCGGATCGGTCCGGGCGTGGGCCCGCTCGATGGCGAGCCGGACCTCCGCCCCGAGCTCAGTGACGGGCCGGAGGGCGCAGGGTCTCTCACGGTGGACCCACCGTCACACGAGGCCGGTGCGGAGTACGCTCGGTCGACCTCGTGCGTCTGGCCATCCCCGAGCTGTCCTTCGTGATCCTCGTCGGACCGTCCGGCTGCGGGAAGTCCACGTTCGCGCGCCGGCACTTCAAGCCGACCGAGATCCTCAGCTCCGACGTGTACCGCGGCCTGGTCTCCGACGACGAGAACGACCAGGCTGCAACCGAGGACGCATTCGACGCGCTGTACTACGTCGCGCGGAAGCGGCTCGCAGCGGGTCGGCTGGCGGTCCTCGACGCGACGAACGTGCAGCTCGAGTCGCGGAAGAAGGCCGTGGCGGTGGCGCGCGAGTACCACATGTTGCCGGTGGCCATCGTCTTCGACCTTCCCGAGCGGGTCTGTCACGAACGGAACGCCGCGCGCCCGGATCGGCAGTTCGGACCGCACGTGGTGCGGACGCAGCGGCAGCAGATGCACCGGGGGATGCGCGACCTCCAGAGGGAGGGCTTCCGTCACGTCTATCGGCTGAGCTCGGAGGAAGAGGTGGACGCGGCGACGGTGGTCCGCGAGCCGCTGTGGAACAACCGCAAGAGCGACGCTGGCCCTTTCGACATCATCGGGGACGTGCACGGGTGCGCGGAGGAGCTGAACACGCTGCTCGATCGGCTTGGATACACCGGGACCCCACGCCGGCACGCGGAGGGGCGGAAGGTGGTGTTTCTCGGTGACCTGGTGGACCGCGGCCCGGGGATCGCCGAGGTGCTCAGGACGGCGATGTCGATGGTGCGTGCGGGGACGGCGCTCGGCGTGCCCGGGAACCACGAAATGAAGCTGCTCCGGAAGCTCCGGGGCAAGAACGTGAAGCTGACGCACGGGATCGCGCAGACGCTCGAGCAGCTCGCGCGCGAGCCACCGGAGTTCGCCGGCGAGGTGGTGGCGTTCATCGACGATCTGGTGTCCCACTACGTGCTCGACGGTGGGCGGCTGGTGGTTGCGCACGCAGGGTTGAAGGCCGAGCTGCAGGGCCGCGGTTCCGGGGCGGTGCGCGAGTTCGCGCTGTATGGGGAGACGACGGGGGAGACCGACGAGTACGGCCTCCCCGTTCGCTACCCCTGGGCGAGCGAGTACCGCGGCCGCGCGACGGTGGTGTACGGCCACACGCCGGTGCCGGAGGCGGAGTGGCTGAACAACACGATCTGCATCGACACAGGGTGCGTCTACGGCGGGAAGCTGACGGCGCTCAGGTGGCCGGAGCGCGAGCTGGTCCAGGTCCAGGCGAAGCAGGTGTACTGCGAGCCGGTGAAGCCGCTGGTCCAGCCGGCAGTGACCGCGCTGACGGCGCAGCAGCAGGTCGACGACGTGCTGGACCTGGCAGACGTGGTCGGGAAGCGGCTCATCGAGACCCGTCTTCACCGGAAGGTCACGGTGCGCGACGAGAACGCCTCGGCAGCGCTGGAGGTGATGAGCCGCTTCGCGGTCGACCCACGCTGGCTGGTGTACCTGCCGCCAACCATGTCACCGGTGGAGACGTCGCAGCGCGAGGGGTATCTCGAGTACCCGGACGAGGCGTTCGAGTACTTCCGCCGCCAGGCTGTGGCGCGGGTCGTTTGCGAGGAGAAGCACATGGGCTCGCGGGCGGTGGCGGTCGTCTGCCGGAGCCCCGACGTCGCCCGGACGAGGTTCGGCGCGACGACGGGAGAGCAGGGCGTCTTCTACACGCGGACGGGCCGTCGGTTCTTCGCCGACGAGGTGCTCGAGTCGGCGCTGATGAAACGGCTCCTCGGGGCACTCGACTCGAGCGGCTTCTGGACCGAGCATGGGACAGAGTGGGCCGTCCTCGACGCCGAGCTGATGCCCTGGTCGCTGAAGGCCGAGAGCCTGCTGCGCGACCAGTACGCGGCCGTGGGGGCAGCGGCGCAGGTGTCGCTGGGAGCGCTCCAGGGCCTGCTCGCTGCGGCGAAGGAGCATGGACTGGACCTCGCCGAGCTCCCGGCTCGAACGGACGACCGGGCGTCGCTGGCCCGCCGCTACACGGAGGCCTACCGGCGGTACTGCTGGTCCGTGCAGAGCGTGGAGGACGTGAAGCTCGCGCCGTTCCACCTGCTGGCGACGGAGGGCGCGGTCCACGCCGGGAAGGACCACCGCTGGCACATGCAGGCGCTGGCGAAGGTCTGCGCCGCGGATCCGAACGTGCTCCTGGCGACGCCCCACCGCGTGGTGGACCTCTCGGAACCGCTGGGGATCCTGGAGGCGACCCGCTGGTGGGAAGAGCTGACCGCGACGGGTGGCGAGGGAATGGTGGTGAAGCCCTTCGATTTCATCGCCCGGACCGAGCGCGGGCTGGTCCAGCCGGCGGTGAAGGTGCGCGGCCCCGAGTACCTCCGGATCATCTACGGCCCCGAGTACACGCTGCCGGAGAACCTGCAGCGACTCCGGAACCGTGGCCTGGGCCACAAGCGCTCGCTGGCGCTGCGCGAGCTCGCGCTCGGCATCGAGGCCCTGGAGCGCTTCGTCCGCCGAGAACCGCTCCGCCGAGTCCACGAGTGCGTCTTCGCGGTCCTCGCCCTCGAGAGCGAGCCCGTCGATCCTCGTCTCTAGCGAACGGATGAGCCGCGGTGGTGACGCAATTGGACCAAGGTCCCACGCGACGCTCTGGCCCGCCCTGGCCTAGCTCGGTGGGCCATGAGAGGTCCCGTTCCCGGAGGGGGCCTTCGGCGTCTGCTGGGCGATCCACTGGGGCACTTTCTGCTCCTGGGTGCGCTCCTCTTTGCCGCGTTCGCCCAGTTCCGCGGGGGCAGCGCCCGCACCGACGCAGCGATCCCCATCGTCATCGGAACGGGCGAGGTCCGCTGGCTCACCGAGACCTGGTCCCGGCAGTGGCGGCGCTATCCGACGCCGGAGGAGCTGCGGGACCTCGTGACCGGCCTGGTCCGCGAGGAGCTGCTTGCCCGGGCGGCCCGGGAGATGCGACTGGACCAGGACGACGTCATCGTGCGCCGCCGGCTCGCCCAGAAGCTCGAGTTCGTTCTCCGCGACAGCACCGCGGACGGTGAACCGACCGACGCCGAGCTGGAACGGCTCCTTGCCGAGCACCCGGAGCGCTTCCGGGTGGAAGCCCGGAGGTCCTTCACCCAGGTGCTGTTCAGCGCCTCGCGCACCGATCCGCGGGGGGATGCGGCGCACGCGCTCCGTCGGCTCAGGGGATCGAGGCCCGTGTCCGCCCGGGGGGATCCGCAGCTCCTCCCCGAGAGCCTTCGTGACGCCGACGAGCAGAGCATCGCCGCGGCGTTCGGGCCCGCGTTCGCGCGGGAGGTGTTCCTGCTCGACGTCGGCTCCTGGAGCGGACCGATCGCCAGCAGCTACGGCCAGCACCTGGTCCGGGTCGACGCGGCGACTGCGGCGCGGCAGCGAAGCCTCCCGGACGCGCGC
This sequence comes from Myxococcaceae bacterium, assembly GCA_035501615.1. GTDB lineage: Bacteria > Myxococcota > Myxococcia > Myxococcales > Myxococcaceae > RPRB01. The sequence goes on along the minus strand of DATJVY010000131.1, from coordinate 8,578 downwards.
GCCGAGGTCCTCGAGCTCTGGAGAACGGTCAAGGCCGCGGAGCGAGAGGCCCGGACCCTGGCCGAGCTGCGCGAGAGGTACGGCGTGGTGCTCGACGAGGGTGTACGGCGGATGATCGACCCGTCCCGGATCGTGCCCGCAGCCTGGAACGGGAAGCCGTGAGACGGGGGTTCACCGCCACGGTCGTCCTTGCCGCCCTTCCGCTCGTGGCACTCGCGCACGAGGCGCGACCGGCGTACCTCGAGCTGCGAGAGGCCGCGCCCGGTAACTTCAGGGTCCTGTGGAAGACGCCGATGCAGGGCGACCTTCGCCTGGCACTCGTCGCCGAGTTCTCCCAGGGCGTGCAGGCGACCTCGCCGGTGCTCACCCGTCGCGTGCCGGGCGCGGCCGTGCAGACCTGGTCGGTCCGGAGCACCTCGCTCCGTGGCCAGACGGTGCGGGTGGGGGGCCTCGAAGGAACGATGACCGACGCGCTGGTCCGGGTGGAATTCGCCGATGGAACGAGCTGGACCGAGCGTCTGACTCCCGGTCGTTCCGAGGCCACCGTCCCAGCGCGTCCCTCGAGCCTAGCGGTCGCCGGTCTGTATCTCCGGCTCGGGGTCGAGCACATCCTCACCGGGGTCGACCATCTGCTGTTCGTCCTGGCCCTGCTGATCCTCACCCGGGGCGGCGGACGGCTTCTCGCCACCATCACTGCCTTCACCGTCGCCCACAGCATCACGCTGGCCGCGGCGACGCTGGGATGGGTCCACGTGCCGCAGCCTCCGGTGGAGGCGGTGATCGCCCTCTCCATCGCCTTCGTGGCGGCGGAGATCGTCCGCGGGAGGGCCGGCCACGCCGGAGCGGCGGAGCGCTGGCCGTGGCTCGTTGCGTTCGTCTTCGGGCTTCTGCACGGGCTCGGGTTCGCCAGCGGCCTGGCGGAGATCGGGCTTCCCGAGAAGCGCATCCCGCTGGCTCTCCTGTTCTTCAACGTCGGCGTGGAGCTCGGGCAGCTGGTCTTCGTCGCCGCGGTCGTCCTGGCGCTTCGAGCCATGGCGAGGGCTCGCCTCCGGCTGCCCAGGTCGAGCGGACTGCTGGTGCCTTACTTCATCGGAAGCGTCGCGATGTTCCTGTTGATTCAACGGGTCGCCGGGTTTTCCGGCCGGTGAGCCCAGAAACGAGAGATTCGATGCGCCCTCCGGTCCGGTCCGCTCTCCGCTTGCTGCCTCTCCTGCTCCTGGCAGGCTCCATCCCGGCGCCCGGCCAGGACACTGGAACCCTGGATCAGGCCGGGGCCGAACGGGCGTTCCCGAAGAAGCCGAACTACTCGCCATACGCCGGGCGCAACTTCCCGGTCCGCCCCTTCTTCGGGGACACCCACCTGCATACCTCGTACTCGTTCGACGCCGGAGCCTTCGGAGCCCGCCTGGGTCCGCCCGAGGCGTACCTCTTCGCCAAGGGGAAGGAGGTCACCTCCTCGACCGGCCAGCCAGTGAAGCTCTCCCGTCCGCTCGACTTCCTGGTGGTCTCGGATCACTCCGACGGGATGGGCTTCTTCCCCATGATCATCGGGGGCGACCCGAAGTTGATGGCCTTCCCGCAGGGACGTCGGTGGAACGAGATGATCCATTCGGGTCAGGGAGCCACGGCGGCGATCGAGATCATCAGCGCCTTCAGCCAGGGGAAATTGGCCCCGGGAATGATGCCCACTCCTGGCACGCCGGCCTACCGGAGCGCCTGGTCGGAGACGATCAAGGCCGCCGAGCAGGCCAACGAGCCCGGTCGCTTCACCGCGTTCATTGGCTACGAGTGGACGTCGAACACCGGCGGCAACAACCTGCACCGGAACGTGATCTTCCGTGACAACGGCGACCGCGCGAGCCGGGTCGAGCCTTTCACCACGCAGAAGCCGCTGGGCAGCGACAACCCGGAAGATCTCTGGAAGTGGATGACCGACTACGAGGCGAAGACGGGTGGAGACGTGCTGGCGATCGCACACAACGGGAACCTCTCCAACGGGAGGATGTTCCCCACCGTGGAGGCGTTCGGGAAGAAGATCGACCGCGGGTACGCCGAGCGGCGGTCACGATGGGAACGGCTCTACGAGGTCACCCAGATCAAGGGGGATGGCGAGGCCCATCCCTTTCTGTCCAAGAACGACGAGTTCGCGAACTTCGAGATCTGGGACAAGGGGAACCTCGACGGGAGCGAGAAGAAGAAGCCCGAGATGCTGGAGTTCGAATACGCCCGCTCCGCGCTGAAGAACGGCTTGCTCCTGCAGTCGAAGCTGGGGGTGAACCCCTACAAGTTCGGGCTCATCGGCAGCACCGACTCCCACACCGGTCTGACCACGGCCGACGAGGACAACTTCTTCGGGAAGACGTCGGCGATGGAACCGAATCCGGAGCGGCTGAGCAAGGTCTTCTTCAAGGACGACAAGACGGGGGTGACGGTCATGGAATGGGAGGTCTCCGCGTCTGGGTACGCGGCGGTCTGGGCCACGGAGAACACCCGCGAGGCGCTCTTCGACGCGATGGAGCGCCGCGAGACGTACGCCACCACCGGTCCGCGGATGGTGGTCCGCTTCTTCGGTGGGTGGGAGTTCGTGCCCACCGACGCCCGGTCCCGGCTGCCGGCGGACGTCGGCTACGCCAAGGGCGTGCCGATGGGAGGGGACCTCAGCGCTCCGCCGGCGGCGGGCAAGGCGCCGACCTTCCTGGTCGCCGCGCTCAAGGACCCGATCGGGGCCAACCTGGATCGCTACCAGATCATCAAGGGCTGGATCGACAAGTCGGGGAAGGTGCAGGAGCGGATCTACGACGTGGCCTGGTCCGGCGACCGGAAGCCGGACGCGAAGACAGGAAAGCTTCCCCCGGTCGGGGACACGGTCGACGTCGCCGGCGCCACCTGGACCAACACCATCGGGAGCACGGAGCTGATCGCCGTCTGGAAAGATCCGGAGTTCGAGCCGAGCCAGCCGGCCTTCTACTACGGCAGGGTGATCGAGATTCCGACCCCGCGGTGGACGGCCTACGACGCCAAGTTCTACGGGGTGAGGGCCGACCCGAAGGTCACGATGAAGCTCCAGGAGCGCGCCTACACCTCGCCCATCTGGTACACGCCGAAGCGGTGAGGCTTGGCGTGCTTCCTCGTCGAAACTCCCTGCTCCCCGACGTGGACTCGAACCACGGACATGGTGATTAACAGTCACCCGCTCTACCAGCTGAGCTATCGGGGAATGAGTTGGGGTGTCTACGAAACGGGACGAGGACGTGTCAACCGAGCTGGGCCTCATGTGGGGGTGACGCTGACTCGGTCGGCTTCCGCTGATTCATCTCCCAACCGGCGTCCCGCGCGGTCAGCCGCTCTGCCACCGCTCACTAGCTAGGGGTGAGGCAGTCAGCAACGCTGCCGTGACATACGTTTGTCGTGCCGGTGCAGTTTGCCGCCGAGGTCCAGTCGAAGCTGCCGGAGATGGTCGCGGCCGCCGGCGCCACGGCGGGACTGATGGTGAGGTTCTCCGAGGCGTAGGTCGCCAGCATGCCCAGCACCGCTTCGATCCAAGAGACTCGGACACCCTGGCGCACCCTTCCGTGCCGGGGGAATGCATCGGCCGTGCACGGGAAGATCGACCTGGACATCGGCGGCGCTGCCGGAGTCGGCGGGCCCGGACAGGTGCATTGGTTGCGTGCACGGACTCCGGCACGGAGGCGCTGCGGATCCGGCTGGGCGACTTCAACAGTGGCGCGGCTCAGGGCGCGAGCGCGACGGTGCCCCCGATGAGGCCCGCCGGCTCCACGTTGCGGTCGCTCACGACGCTGCCCGACCCGTCCAGGACCGAGATCGACCGGAAGACGCTGACGCCGCCCCACAGCGTGACGTGGAGATTCGGCATGGGCTTCCAGTCGATGCTGGCCAGCAACGGCAGCGCGCTGTCCCGGCCGACCCCGCTCTCCACCGGACTGTCCGCGGGAAGCCGGAACTCGCGACCGAGCCCCACCAGCACCACCCCTAGGTTGAACCCGAGCTGGGAGAGCGGCGCATAGGCCAACCCGAGCCCGGCCGTCCGGCCCGAGCCCACCCGGAGACCTCCGGCCACGAGACGCCATCGGCGCTGGTCGAACGGGAGAATCCACTCCACCGATGGGACCGGGAGCACGAACAGGCCCTGCGCCAGACGTGTCTGGACGGTCAGCAGCAGCCCCAGCGTCAGGTCCGGCCCGAACCGGTACTGTGCGCCGAACGTCGCGCCTGTGCTCAGCGTCTTCTCGAAGGGAGCGCCTCGCGCCCCGGTCGAGGCGAGGTTGATCTCGCCGAGTAGAACCCAGTGCTCGTCGACCCGGTACCGCGCCTGAGCCGCGACCGCGAAGGACCGTACCTGGTCCCACGGCACTCCGCCCCCAGGAAGCAGCCCCGGGTCCCCCTCGAACTCGTAGAACGACACGCTCCCGTCCAGCGGGAAGCTCAGGTACAGGTCCGGATTGACGCGGATCACCGGAGCGAGCCGACCGGTCACGAACGTGCTGCTCATCCGTCCCGGCGTGCCGGTGACCTTCGCCGGGAAGGTGTACGCGCTGCTCAGGTCGAAGACCCCGAGCAGCAGCGGAAGCGGCTGCTGGGCTCCGACCGGAGGAGGCGGCTCCGTCGCCTTCGTCTCGGTAGGCGGTGACTGCGCGGACGCCGGCCGACCGAAGACCGCCAGCGTTGCGCACAGGAACGCCGCCCCGATTGGGCGAGGAGGTCCACCTCGGCATCGATCGCTGCTCGGCTTCACGTTCGCGGACGTCGGCGTCGGAGAGGGCCTCGAATCCGCTCGAATATTGCGAGTCACGGCCCTTCCGCAATCTCTCCGAACGCGAGTTGGCGAGACGCGCTCTTGCTCGAGTTGCGGTCCGGGTGGTTCGGTCGTCGGATGGCGCTCGAGCAGTGCGTCACGGACCTCGTGGGAGGATAAAGGTGTGCGGACCTCGGCGGTGTGGTAACCCGACGTCGCGTCCGCGGGCCTGGTGCATACCGCTCATTCGGTGCAGGTCGTCTCGCCCACGGCGCTCCAATCACCCCAAGGAGACGCCCGTGCTGAAGCGGAATCTTGCCGTTGCAGTCCTGTTTGCCCTGTCCCTCGCCGTTCCCGCGCTCGCGCAGTCCACTGGCGACGTGTCCATCATCAACACCCACACCCCGAAGTCGGGCTCGGGCGAGAAGTACGAGGCCGCCCGGAAGAGGCACATGGCCTGGCACAAGGCCCAGAAGGATGCCTGGACCTGGTACACGTGGGAGATCGTCTCCGGCGAGGCCAGCGGGAGCTACTACACTGCCTCCTTCGGGCACGCCTGGAAGGACTTCGACGCGAAGGAGGCGTTCGAGAAGGCCGACAACGCCGACTTCGACAAGGGCATCGGCCCGACGCTGGGGCGTGCCTTCACCAGCTACTACGTCCGACGCGCGGACCTGAGCCTCAGCCCGCCGTCCGCCAGTCCTCCCTCCGCGTACTCCGTCCTGACCTTCTTCCAGCTCAAGCCCGAGGCCGTGAACGACTTCCTGGAGACGGTGAAGAAGATCAACGAGGGCATCAAGAAGACCAACTACCGCCAGCAAGGGCCGAGCGCGTTCTACCAGCTGGTCAACGGCGGCGAGGGGCCGATGTACGTCCTCGCCGGGAGCCGGGAGAACTGGGCGGCATTCGCGCCCAACGAGAAGACCCTCGACCAGATGATGGAGGAGGCCTACGGCAAGGAGCAGGGCGCGACGATCCTCGCCAAGGGGCGGAACGCGATCCGCTCCAGCCGGACAGAGACCATCAAGTACCGGCCTGACCTGAGCTACGAGGCGCCGAAGGCCACCGCCTCCCGCTGAGCCACCGCGAACGGCCGAGCACGCGCGAGAACCAGTTGGGTCACCTGGTTCCGGGAGGCGGGATCGCGGATACAGCATCCCGCCGGCGTCCGTCCGGCACCACGTCCACCCGGGCAATGTACGGAGAGCTCCGGATCAAGGCGTCCTCGATCTCGGCGGTCAGGGACTTGACCTCGGCTCCGGAGAGCCGGTCGTCGATGTCCACCCGGGTCAGCACCCGGAGCTGGCGAGGCCCGAGGAAGGTCACCAGCAGCTCGGTGATGCCCGTCACCCCTGGCTGCGCGAGAACCGATCGCCGGATGTTCGCCTCGATGCTCGCCGGGCCCCGCCGGCCGATCAGGAAGTCCGCGTTCCGGCGGGCGAGCTCCAGCGCCACGTAGCCCAGGATGAGCCCGATCAGGAGCGCCGCCACCGCGTCGGGAACGCACGAGCCGGTCAGCTGCCGCAGCCCGATGCCGGCCGCGGCGATGACGTTCCCGGCGACCGCCGCCGCATCCTCGGCGAACACCGCCCGGGCGATCGGATCCGAGCTCAGCCGGACGTGCTCGGCGAACTCCCGCTGGAGGTCGGACGCCTCCTCCCGGAGCTGCCGGTAGGCACGCACGAGGGACGCGGACTCGAGCGCGAGGGAGATCGCCAGGACGAGGTAGGCCACCAGAAAGGAGGCCGACTCGCCCGGGTGCATGAGCTCCAGCACCCCCTGGCGGATCGACAGCAGGGCGCCGGTGACGAACACCCCGAGCGCAGCGATCAGAGCCCAGAAGTACGCCGCGCGCCCGTGCCCCAGCGGGTGGTCCTGGTCCGCCGGGCGCTGGCTGTGCCTCTGCGCCAGCAGCAGGACCAGCTCGTTCCCGGTGTCGGCCATCGCGTGGAACGCCTCGGCCAGCATCGCGCTGGACCCGGAGAGGATGGCGGCGGCGAGCTTGGCCACCGCGATTGCGAGGTTCGCGGCGAGCGCCACCATCACCGTCGTCGCGCTCTCGCCGCCTCCCTGGCGCGGTCGTGCCAGCGTCATCGGGCGCATCCTGCCAGCCGGACAGGCCGCGAGCGGAGGATTGCGCGCAAGAACGTCGTCCCGCCAGCGTCTCAGCCGATGCGGAGGCCACGCAGGTCGTTGCCACGGATGACCTCCGCGTGGTCGAGGAAGGGTCGAGGTCGGACCCGATGGAAGCTTGCGGCCTGGGCATGGACGCATGCATAACGACCGCGCCTCGGGAGGAGCACCGAACATGACGGCCAGGCTCGTCGATGTCGCGATGGCTTCCCTCGACGGCTACGTCGAGGACGCGAAGGGAAAGTTCGACTGGGCCGCGCCAGACGAGGAGGTCCACCAGTTCGTCAACGACCTCCTGCGCCCGATCGGCACGTACCTCTACGGCAGGCGCATCTACGAGACGATGCAGGTCTGGGAGTCGGAGTACGGCAACGCGTCCGATCCGCCCGTGGCGCGCGACTTCGCCAGGATCTGGCGAGCAGCGGACAAGATCGTCTACTCGACGGTCCTGAAGCAGGTCCCGACGTCGAGAACGCAGCTCGAGCGGAGCTTCGATGTCGACGCCATTCGCGAGCTGAAGTCGCGCGCCGCCCACGACCTGGCGATCGCCGGACCCGGGCTCGCGGCGCACGCCTTCCGGGCGGGCCTCGTGGACGAGATCCACCTCCTTCTCGCCCCCATCATCGTGGGCGGCGGCAAGAAGGCCCTCCCCGACGACGTGCGGCTCGAGCTCGACCTGATCGAGGAACGCCGCTTCAGGGCGAGCGGCGTCGTGTACCTGCACTACCGAACCCGGGGTTCACCTCGGACCTGACGTTCCCTAGTCCCCGGCGCGCGTGGCCACCGGCTCGGGGGGCCGCGGCGCCTCGGCCGTCCGGGGATACGCGGCCGCGAGCGCGATCCCCAGCAGCGTCGCCCCCACCCCCAGGGCAGCGTTGAGGTACGGCGGCGCGGTCAGCGCGATGCGGATGAGCACCGTCACCACCGCGTATCCGGAGCTGCGGAAGACGTTCTCGTAGCTGAAGCTGTGGCGCAGCGAGAGGAAGACGATGGTCAGGTCGGCGAAGACCAGGACGGTGTAGAGGGTCTCGAAGAAGCTGTCGTAGGCTGCCGCCCCCTCGTGGCCGAGCAGCGAGCTGGTCACGCCCCTCCCGGCGAGGAGGAGGAAGATCGCCAGGACCACCAGGGCGACGGCCTCCTTCGAGGCCGCGAAGAGCTCGGGAGTGCGCTCGGCCGTCTGCTCGTCGCCCTCGCGCTGCAGCCGGTAGAAGAGCCCGACCAGCGCGAACACTGCCACCGCCCCGGCGGCGTCGGCGGCCATCGGAGCGACGTAGGGCCGCAGAGCCTCCCAGCGGAGCGGCTCCGACGCGTTGACCAGCTCCTTGAGACTCTGCCGGAGCAGGATTAGCGAGAGGATCTCGAACTGGCGGCCAAGCGTGCGTCCGGGGCTCCCGGTCAGCCCGAACACCAGACCGACGACCTCCACCACCAGGAGCAAGTTGAAGCCCAGCCTGACAGCATGAAAGTGATTCGACGGAATCCAGGGCCAGGGCAACAGACCGAGACGCCGGAGTTCGATGGCCACGAGCGCGCCGATGAAGATCGTGATCAGCGCCGTGGCGACGAGCCGCTGGACCCGGTTCGACTCCCAGCCGTGATGGAGCCAGCGATACACGCGTCGGGTCCATGCCAGCGGGGCCGGAAGTGCCATGGCGGCCCCAGGTGATGTCATCGACGGGACCTTGTCCAGCC
>DATJVY010000130.1:0-20290 GCA_035501615.1 Myxococcaceae bacterium | reverse complement strand
GGGTGTCCTCGCTGGGCCGCAGGTTGCTGCCGATGAACTCGAAGACGTCCTTCATCTGGAAGGACATCTTCCACAGAGAATCGACGTGGCTGATGTCGAAGTCGCGCGTCTTCCCGTTGACGTTCAGGTGGATCTTCTGCCGGTCCTTGTCCGCCTCCACCATCACGTCGGGGACGGTGCGCTCCACCTGCTCGAGGGCCGCGACCATCATCTCCCGCGGATTGATCCGCTTGGGGTCGACGTAGGCGTCCTTCACGTAGATGACGACCTTGTTGAAGATCTTGAGCGCCGACAGGTCGTGCGGCGGGCGATCTCCGTTGCGGAGGACGTCGGTGGAGCCCTCGCCGCGCGCGGCGGGACCGGCGACGGCCTCGCCCACGGTGAAGGGAAGCGGCGCGTGGTCGCGCGCCAGGAGAGCCCAGGCCCCGAGGAGAGCGAGGACCAGGAGGGTACGGCGCATCAAGCGGGGCATGGGGAGAGTTCGACTCTAACCACCGGGTATGAGGCCTTCAAGGCAGGGTTCCCGACGAAACCAGCGAACGGTGCAGGAGAGTCCCGGCGACAACGGCGACTGGCACGAGGAACAGGTTCAGGAGCGGAACCCACAGGAGCAGGGTGATGGAGACCCCGAAGCCCAGCGCCAGGCCGGTCCGTTGCGCAAGCACCTGCCGTACCTCGGCAAAGGAGCCTCCCCGCCGCGCCAGGGGCGGGTCCAGGTACTCGGCGCAGGCGAACAGCGCGGTCCAGCAGACCCCGGCGCTGACCCACAGCGGCCCCGCGGCGGGCACGAGGAGCTGCCCCGCGATCAGGAGGGCCTGACCCAGCAGGAGCAGCGTGACCCGCGCCGCGGTGCGGCCGACCGCCGAGAGCGCCTGGCGCGCTGCGCGGACCAGGCCGGCCGGGGGGGCGGGCGGTGCGCCCACCGCCGACTCGGTGGCCTCGACCAGGGCGTCCTCGAGGGGCGCGAGCGCGAGCAGCGGAAGGGTCGCCGCCCCGAGGAGCCATCCGAGTGCACCGGCGACGACCAGCGTCGCCTCCCAGAGCCAGCCCACCGGTCCCTGCGGATGCGGCCAGACCCGCTCCAAGAGTCCGGGGAGCCAGCTCCAGAGCGCCCAGCCCCACAGGCCGAAGACGAGGACGGTGATGGCGGCACAGAGGGCGGCGAGACGTCGCAGCCGCGGGACGCGGAGCACGAGCTGCGCCGCGCGGATGGGGAAGGTGGCTCCCCGGAATGGGTCGAGTGGACCACCGGTGCGAGGCAGCTCGGGCGTGTCTTCCATGAGGGGGAGCGGGCGCGGCCCGCCACTGCTGTTATAGACGCGGCCCTGCATGTCGCTCGACCGGGCTCCGACCGAAGACGAGGTCCTCACCTCCGCCGACGCGCTGGTCGAGGTCTTCCGCTCCGCGGAGCGGCCGCGCCCCGAGCACCGGCTGGGGCTGGAGCACGAGAAGTTCCTCTACCCCGTGGAGGATCCGCCCACGCCGGTTCCCTACGAGGGGCCGCGGGGGATCCGGACGCTGCTGGGGCTGCTCGAGGCGAAGGGCTACGCACCCTTCCGTGACGCTCCGGATGCGCCACCGATTGCACTGACCCGAGATCAGCACACGCTCTCTCTCGAGCCGGGCGGCCAGTTCGAGCTCTCCGGCTCACCGGCCCGGACCGCCCGCGCGGTCCACGCCGAGAACCTGGAGCACGCGCGCCTGCTGACCGACGCCGGGGCGCAGCTCGGTCTCGTCCCGGTGGCGCTCGGGTACCGGCCCTACGGAACCACCCGCGACATCCCCTGGGTGCCGAAGAAGCGCTACCAGGTGATGCGGCAGACGCTGCCGGTCCGCGGGACGCTGGCCCTGGACATGATGTTGATGACCTGCACCGGGCAGGTCTCGCTGGACTGGGCGTCCGAGGGGGACTGCGCGCGCAAGGTGACCGCGACCGCGCGCCTGACGCCGCTGCTGGTCGCGCTGTTCGCCAACAGCCCGCTGGTCCAGGGCACGCCGAGCGGCTGGATGAGCTACCGCAGCCACGTCTGGAGCGACGTCGACCCCACGCGCTGCGGCTACTTCCCCCGGATGCTCGACGGCACCTTCGACTACCGGGCGTACGTCGACTGGGCGCTGCAGGCGCCGCTCCTCTTCCTCCGCCGGAACGGCTCCTACGCCACGCCGGCCCTCACCTTCGGCGAGCTCCTCGCCCGAGGGTACGAGGGGCAGCCGGCGCGGCGCTCGGACTGGACGGACCATCTGTCCACCCTCTTCCCCGAGGTGCGCATCAAGCAGGTGATGGAGGTGCGGGGAGCGGACTCGGTCCCGCTGGAGATGACCGCCGGGCTGCCGGCGCTCTGGCGCGGGCTGCTCTACGACGAGGCCTCGCTGGACGCGGCGCTGGGGCTGGTGCCGCGGCTCTCCTTCGCCGAGCACCTGGCGTTCCACGAGGAGGCCCAGCGGAACGGGCTGCGGGGGAAGCTCCGCCGCACCTCCCTCGCCGCGATGGCGCTGGAGATGATCCGGGTGGCGCGGGCCGGGCTCCAGCATCTCGACCCGGCGGACCTTGCCCTGCTCGAGCCGCTCGAGGCCCGGGCGAGGTCGGGCCGGTCGCCGGCCGAGGAGGTGCTGGACGCGGCCCGGCAGGAGACGTCGCCAGCCCGGCTCCTCTCGCGGTTCGCGCTGCTCCGCGGCTGACCGCCGGCCTCAGCGGCGGCGGTCTCGCCAGCGCAGCACGACACCCGCAGCGAGGAGCCCGCATCCAGCCAGGGTGATCGGCAGCATCAGGAGCACGAGGAGCCGGAACACCCCGCAGGGTCCCGCCAAGCTCGCAGAGACGAGAGGCGCGCAGGGTGGATCGTACCCCAGCATCTGGAGCACCAGCGCCGCGATGCTGATGGCTCCGGTGACGACGAGCATCGCGCCGGCGATGATCCACTGAATCCCGCGGCGACCAGCGAGGCCCGGCGGGAAGCGAGAGCCCGGAGAGCGCACCTAGCGCCGGCCGAACAGCTTCTTCAGCCCGCCGAGCACGCCCGTGTCCGGCTTCGGCGGCATCGCCGGAGTCTCGGGCTCGGTCGGCGCCCGCTGGGGCGGCGGCGTCTCGGTCTCCGGCGTGGGCGCCGGCATCTGGAGCTGAAGCGCCTGCCGCTTGCCGCTGGGGTTGGTCGCCGCGGCGCGGAGCACCCCGTCGGTGTCGAGCGAGAGATGGAGCGCCCAGTCCCCCGCGCGATCGGCGGGGGCGCGGAGCAGCCCGAGGAAGCTCCGCGGGTCCGGCGCCTTCGCCGGGCCCTGGAAGACCTGGACCTCCAGCGGAGCGCCCAGGCCGAGGGTGACGGTCAGCGTCTTCTCCGCCGGGAGCCGCGTGTTGCGGTCCAGCACCCGGACCTGGCCGAGCTCGGGGGCGACGATCTCCAGCGGCACGCCCAGCACCTCGTGGAGCGAGGTGCGGGAGGCGCTCTTCGGCCCGGCCGTGTCGAGGAGCCGGGCCAGGGTCGCCGCACCCAGGGACACCGCCGCGCCGGCGTCGACGTCGGTCCGGGCGGTCCGGCCCATCGCCTCCTCGATCATCCGGCGCACGTGGGGAAGCCGGGTCACCGCCCCGACCAGCACCAACTCGTCCAGCGCCTCGGGGGTGAGCGACGCCGAGCGGAGCACCTCGCGGGCGAGCAGCACGCCGCGCTCGGCCAGCGTGGTGGTCCGGATCTCCAGCTCGGAGCGCGACAGCCTCGCCCCGCCCTCGACGCTCGCCTCCGACCGGCCGTGGTCCTCGAGCTGCGCCCGGAGGAGGCCGGCCTCGGAGATCCGCCGGCGGAGCACGGTCGCGTCGGCGCGGACGCCCTTGTCCAGCGCGAGGGCGATCTGCTCGTCGAAGTTCACCGACCCGAGCGAGGCGTCGCCCGCGCAGGCCACCATGTCCAGGTCGTCGCCTGAGGCGGCGAGGACGGCGACGTCGCAGGTGCTGGCGCCCATCCGGAAGACGAGGATGCGCCGGCGCGCGAGACCCCGACCGTGGGCGAAGGCCATCGTCGCGGCGGTCGGCATCTGGACCAGCCGCACGCCCTCGAACCCGGCCCGCTCGGCGGCCTCGCGGAGCCGCTCGCGCTGGAGGGTGGTGAAGGAGACGGGGACGGTCAGCACCACCCGGCCCGGCGGGTGCGAGGTCAGCTGCTCGGCGCGCTGCCGCACCCAGCGGAGCAGCGCGGCCACCAGCTCGGTCGCGCCCACCGTGCCGCCCTCGAGCGCGAAGGCCGACTCGCCGCGGTCGTCCGGAACCAGCGTCGCCGGCCAGCGGCGGGCGACCGTGCGCGCGGTGTCGGAGTCGGCCCGCGTCCCGAGGAACGGCAGCGGCGCTCCGACCCAGAGGGGAACGTCGGGCGCCTCGGGCGGGAGCATGCGGGGCGGCGCGCCGGGCTCGCGGACCAGCCGGACGGTGACCTCGGCCTGACCGCGGGCCTGGTCGAGGAGCAGGGGCTCGGCCTTGCCGTCGTGGAACCAGGCCACGCGGATGGACTCGGGGTTGATCTCGATGCCGAGCTCGGACGTTCGCGCCGCGGCCACCCCCGGTGCCGGCGTGGGGGTCTTCTCGGGGACGGGCGGAGGTGGAGCGGTCGCCGCCCGCGCAGGTGGAGGCTCGGCGGGCGGAGGAGGAGCCGGCGCGGCCGGCGGGGCCACGGGAGCGGGGGTCACGAGCGCCTCGGCGGCCACCGGAGCCGGCGGGGCCTCCGTCCCGGGCTCGATCCGGACCGCGCCCTCCTCCGGCACCGGTGCCACGTCGAGCGGCGGTGGCGGGGGGACGGGGAACTCGTCGGGCGCTGCCGTCTCCATCGACGGCAGCAGCGGGATGGGGGAGGTGGGCCGCTCGTGCACCGAGCCGGGCTTGCCGAGCGCCTCGGCCACGTCGTGGAACGACGACTCGGGAACGTGTAACGGCTCGTCTCCCCGCACGGGAGCGTCGAGCCGGAAGCGCGGAGCCGGCTCGGGTGGAGGCTCGTCCAGCTCGGTGACCACCAGGGTCCCCGCCGGCGGAGTGATGGCCGCGTGCACGTCGGCCGATGCCGGAGTGTGGGCGAGCCCGGTGGGCCGCCGCCGTCCGGGCCCCTTGAACTCCGTCACCACGAGCTCGGGGAGCTCCGAGTCGTCGAGTGGCGGCGATGCCGCGGGAGGTGCCCCGGGCGTGGGTGAGGGCTCGGGGGGCTCGGCCGCCGGAGACGGCGCGGACGCCTGCGTGGTGGCCGGAGGGCTCGCGCCGGCGGAGGCGGCGGCGATCGGCTCCGGGGCCTCGACGCTGCCCTCCTCGGGCGGAGCCGCCGGGGCGCCTGCCGCCTCACGACGGGCGGCCCAGGCCTCGAGCGAGGTGCTCTCGAGCGGCCCGTCGGCGGCCTCCTCCGCGGGCTCGGGCTCCGCCGGCATCGCCTCGGCCGAGGCGTCGGGGAGCGGCTCCGCCTCGTCGCCCACCTCCTCGAGGTCGGACGCCGTGGCGGACGCTGGGGACGGGACCAGCGGAGCGACCGCCGGAGGCTGGGGACCGGTGGGACGTGGCACGGCGAGCGCCGGGCCCGCCGGGGGCGCCCAGGCCTCCGGATGGGCGGGGCGGGGGGTGGCCTCGCGTCCCGCCGGGGTGGCCGTGGCGCTCGGGCCGGCGGGCGCCGCCCAGGCGCTCGGATGGGCCTGGGCCTCGGCGGGAGCCGACCCGCGCGCCGGGCGGGAGGAGACGATGCGCTCCACCAGCGCCTTGCCCGCCTCCTCGAGCCGGAGGAAGCGGAGGGTCATCCCCGGGCGATCGCCGGAGCTGCTCGACCGCACCACCACCCCTTCGCCGCGCAGGAGCGGCGTTCCGTCGGTGAGCACCAGCTCGAAGAGGAGCTCGGCCCCCACCGGCTTGGGCGCCCGCGTGGCGAGGAAGAACCCGTCACGGCCCACGTGGGCGCCGTAGTGGGCGGCGAACTCGTCCTCGCTGCGGAAGGGCAGCCGGACGCGGAGCGGCGTCGGCGCGGACATGTGCGAGGGTCAAAGATGCCCCGAATCCGCGGCCTTCCCAAATCCTAGGCCCGGACCGAGGCCACCAGCTTTTCCACTGCCGGGCCGAGTCGGGCCGGGTCCGCACCCCCGGCCTGCGCGAGATCCGGCTTTCCGCCGCCCGAACCGCCCGCCTCCCGGGCGACCTCCTGGATGGCCGCGGCCGCGCTGAACCCCCGGGCGACGATGTCCTTCGTGGCCCCGACCAGCACCAGCCCCTTGCCATCCTTCTCGCCCCACACCACCACCACGCCCGAGCCGAGCTTGTCGCGCCACTGGTCGGCGAGGCCCCGGAAGGCCTTGGCGTCGGCAGGGTCCACCCGCTGCGCGAGCACCTTGACCCCGTTCACCTCGCGGGCCTCGGACCGGATGTCCTTGCCGCCCTGGGTCGAGGCGCGGCGGGCCGCCGTCTCGACCTCCTTCTCCAGCTCCTTCACCCGCTTCTGGGTGGCCTCCACCCGCCGGGCCAGCTCCTTCGGCGAGGTGCGGAGCAGCTCCGCCGCGTGGCGGACCTCGTGCTCCATCTCCCGGACCCAGCGCATGGCTCCCTCCCCGGTGAGGGCCACGATGCGCCGCACGCCGGAGGCGATGCCGCCCTCGGAGGTGATCTTGAACAGACCGATGTCCCCGCTGCGGCGGACGTGGGTGCCACCGCACAGCTCGGTGGACTGGGGGTGCACGCTGACCACCCGGACCCGGTCGCCGTACTTCTCGCCGAACAGCGCGACCGCACCGGCGCGCTTCGCCTCGTCGAGCGCCATCACCCGCGTCTCGGCCCCGGCGTTCTCCCGGATCCAGCCGTTGACCAGGTCCTCCACCTTCTCCAGCTGCTCGGTGGTGGGCTGGGAGAAGTGCGAGTAGTCGAAGCGGAGGTAGTCCGGGGCGACGACCGAGCCGGCCTGCTTCACGTGCTCGCCGAGGACGATCTTCAGGGCCCGGTGGAGGAGGTGCGTCGCGGAGTGGTTGGCCCGGATGGCCCTCCGTCGCTCGCCGTCCACCGAGAGCTGAACCACGTCCCCCGCCCGCAGGATGCCGCTCGAGATCTGCACCTCGTGGACGGTCAGGCTCGGGACCGGCTTCTTCGTGTCCAGGACCTGGGCCTCGGCCTTGCCGCCGTGCCCGACGATGCGCCCGGTGTCCCCCACCTGGCCACCGGCCTCGCCGTAGAAGGGCGTGCGGTCGGTGAGGATCTCGCCCCGCTCGCCGGCGCGCAGCTCGGGCACCTCGCGGCCGTCCTTGACCAGCGCCACCACCGTGCCCTCGCCCTCGTGCCCATCGCCCTCGTAGCCGAGGAACTCCGTCTCCCCCAGCCGGCCGGCCAGCGCGGGCCAGAGGTCCGCCACCGCCTGCTCGCCCGACCCACCGAAGGTGGCCCGCTTGCGCTGGGCCTCCATCAGCTCCTCGTAGCGGTCCAGATCCACGTCGAACCCGCGCTCGCGGGCGATGATCTGCGTCAGGTCCCAGGGGAAGCCGTGGGTGTCGTGGAGGAGGAACACCACGTCGCCGGAGAGGACCTTCTTCTTGCCCTGGCGCGCCCGGGCGATCTCCTCGTCGATCAGCCGCAGGCCCCGGGCGAGGGTGCGGCGGAAGGACTCCTCCTCGTGCCGGGTGGCCTCGAGCACGAAGGCCTCGTTCTCCTGGAGCTCGGGGTAGGCAGCGCGCATCTCGCGCACAACGATCTTCACCACCTCGTGGAGGAACGGCTCCTCCAGCCCGAGGCGCGACCCGTGGCGGATGGCCCGGCGCATGATCCGGCGAAGCACGTAGCCCCGCCCCTCGTTGGAGGGCTGCACGCCGTCGGAGACGAGGAACGCCGTCGCCCGGGCATGATCGGCGATGACCCGCATCGAGGCGTCGTCGTCCGGGTCCCGGCCGTAGACCTTGCCCGAGAGCTCCTGCGCCTTCGCGAGGAGCGGGCGGAAGAGGTCGGTGTCGTAGTTGCTCCGGACGCCCTGCACCACGGCGGTCATCCGCTCCAGGCCCGCCCCGGTGTCGATCGACGGGCGAGGCAGCCGCTCGAGCGGGCTGTCCTTCTCCTTCCGCTCGAACTGCATGAAGACCAGGTTCCAAATCTCCAGCCAGCGGTCGCACTCGCAGGCCACGCCGAGGCACTTCCGGCCCGCGGTCTCCTCGGCGCAGGGGAGGTCGTCGCCCTGGTGGTAGTGGAGCTCGGAGCAGGGGCCGCAGGGCCCGGTGTCGCCCATGGCCCAGAAGTTGTCCTTGTACCCGAGCCGGTGGATGCGGGACTCGGCAACCCCCACCCTCTTCCAGAGGCGCGCCGCCTCCTCGTCCCAGGGGATGCCCTTCTCGCCGTTGAAGACGGTGGCCGCGAGCCGGTCCGGGGCGATGGCCAGGTCCTTCGTGACGAACTCCCAGGCGAACTTGACCGCGTCCTCCTTGAAGTAGTCACCGAAGGAGAAGTTCCCCAGCATCTCGAAGAAGGTGTGGTGCCGCGCGGTGAACCCCACGTTGTCCAGGTCGTTGTGCTTGCCCCCGGCGCGCACGCACTTCTGCGACGACGTGGCCCGTCGGTAGGGGCGGGACTCGCGCCCGGTGAAGACGTTCTTGAACTGCACCATCCCGGCGTTGGTGAAGAGCAGGCTCGGGTCGTCGAGCGGGACGAGCGAGGAGCTGGGCACCCTCTGGTGCCCGCGGTTCTCGAAGTAGGAGAGGAACGCCTCGCGGACCTGTGCGGCGGTACGGACCATGGAAGCCCTGCATATAACGTCTGCTAGGCTCCCGGCCCCCCGCCGTGTTCCCTCACCCCCTCCTCCCCGCCCGGACCCTCCGAAGGGCGGCACTCTGGGCGGTGCTCCTCGGGGGACCCGCCGGCGCGGACGAGGACCCCCGGATCGCCTTCCTCTCCCGGCAGCTCACGACGGCGGTGGACCCGCGGGTCCGGGCGCAGGCGGCGCTGACGCTCGGCACGACCGAGGCCCCCGGCGCGCTCGGCCCACTCTGCACCGCCCTGGCCGACCCGGTGCCGCTGGTCCGCGCCTCGGTCGCCCGCTCCCTCCCGGAGCTCCACGACCTTTCGGCCCTGGACTGTCTCGCCGTTCACGCGACCGACCCCGCCCCGGACGCGGCAGGGGAGATTCGCCGATCGCTGGCCCTGCTCCGGAAGGTGAAGGAGCGGACGCCCACGGTGGACGTCTGGGTCGAGCCGGTGCGTGATCCCTCCACCCCGCCCCTGGGCGAATCGCTCTGCGGCGAGGCCCGCACCCGGCTGGTCAAGCGCCTCACCTGGTCCGGGGCGCGGAGCGACGCGGTGGAGGCCGCGCAGCAAGCCTCGAAGCGGAAGCCGGCCTATCTCCTCCAGCCGACGCTGCTCCGGGCGGACGGCGGGGGCCTGGTGATGGCGGCGGTGTGCCTCACCTGGCCGAGCAAGCAGATCCTCGGTGAGGTGCGGGTCACGGGGCGGGGGGGAACGCCTCCGGACCTGGTCCGGGCGCTGGTCCCGCGGCTCATCGAGGACGCGGCGAGCACCTTCGAGTGGGAACTGGCTCCCTGAGGGAGGGAATCATGTCGGCACGACAGAGACGGCTTCGCAATTACCTGCTCGACGCGCCGATGCAGCTGCGCTTCACCGCGGTGCTGGTGCTGGCCACGCTGCTCGGGGCGGGGCTCCTCGGCATCTTCCTCGCCCGCGCGCTGAATCGGCTGGCCGAGCAGGCCGAGCGCGCGGTGGAGGCGAGGGCCGCGGCAGCGCAGGCGAGCCACGAGCTGGGCAACGCGTCGCTCTCCAAGACGCTGCTCGAGCGGTTCAACGACCCCGAGTTCACCGCCCAGCTCCAGCGCCAGTCGCGGGCGATCGACGCCGCCTACCAGGCCGAGCAGGTGCAGGTGTCCGAGCAGCGACGGGAGGTGGCCCGGGAGGCCACGCGCATCGGCTGGCTGGTGCTCTTCTCGGTCGGGGTGTTCGCGCTGGCGGTGCTGCTCCTGGGCATCGTCGTCACCCACCGCATCGCCGGCCCGGTCTACCGGGTGCGCCGCCTTCTGGACGACCTGGGCCAGGGGCGGCGCGAGGTGCCCCGCCACGGGCTGCGGGATGGCGACGAGCTGCGCGAGCTGTTCGAGTCCGCCTCCGCCCTGGTGAAGACGCTCCGGGCCGAGGACGAGGAGACGCTGGAGGTGGTCGCCGCGGCGCTGGCCTCGCCCGCGCAGCCGGGGGGGCTCCGGCAGATCCACACCCGGCTGTCGGTGCGGCTGGGGCGCTGAGCCTCAGGCGGTGGGCGCGGCCTCCTCGGCCAGCGTCTCCCAGGAGAGGAGCGCATGGAGCGGCACCAGCACCTCGGTGCCCTCGCCGCCGAGGACCAGATCGTACGGCCCGACCGAGCGGAGCGGCTCCTCGAGGGTGAACCCGTTGCGGAGGACCAGCCGGATGCGCTGCCCCAGGACCGGGAGGAAGGGGCGGGGGTCCGAGTGCGGCCGCCGGTCGGGCTCGCGGGCCACCGGGACCGGCTTCTGCGCCAGGCGCGCGTCCCGGGACAGGCGGGGGAGCAGCACGTCCCATGTCGTGCGGGCGGACACCGCGCACACGGCCAGCTTCTCCACCCGCCCCGAACGCTCCAGGGTGAAGGCCACCGGGTGAGTGTTGAGGAGCACGTCGAGCAGCGTGCGGTCGGCGAGCACGATGGCGAGCGGCACCTTGTCCCGCGCCGCCGTGGCGAGCCAGCCGTCCACCTCGGCCGCGGAGACCGCGCTGCGCGCCTCCTTCACGGTCGCCTTGGCACGCGTCCGCGCCTGGCGCGCCCGGAACTGCTCGAGGGTGAGACCGGACTGCATCAGCCCGAACGCCTCGGCGAGGTCGAGGCCGGCGTGCTGGCCCATGAGCCGGTAGGCCTCGTCGAACCGCTTCGCTTCCTCGGCGTGCAGCTTTCGCCACACCCGGGCGCGCATCTTCCCCTCGAGCTCGCCCTTGGCGATGCGGGCCGGGACGTGCTCCCGCGCGGCGAGCGCGGCGATGGCCTCGGGCGTGGGCGGGATGACCGGACCGCGCGCCGGAGGCCGCCCATGCGGTGGACCTCCCGACCGGAGCGGGGGGCGGGGCGGACGCGGGGCACCCGGGGTCGGGCGCACCGGCGCCGGCGGAGTCCCGGAAGGGCCCGAGGGCGCGGGGGTGGCGGGCGTGGGGCGCCGGACCACCTCGACCGTCGGTGGACGCCGGCCCTTGCGGTCAACCATCCCCGGGCTTCTCCAGGGCGGGAATGGAGACCCGCCAGTGGCCGGCCTCGAGGACCAGATGGACCTCCTGGGTGGACCCGTGGGCCGAGACCGCCAGCACCGCCGTCTTGCCGTCCTCGGAGCGCACCGACACCTGTCCCGGCGCGGGCGGCCGCGGGTCGGCGAGGAGCAGGTCGGCCGGCCGGGGCCGGAGCGTCCCGCCACTGTCCTTCGCGAGCGCCGCGGCCCGCGCGTCCAGCTCGGCGCGGCTCTTCGCGGAGAGGAGCCCGAGGAAGCGCGCCTCGTCGTCGCGCTGCGCGGCCGAGAGGAGGCTCCTGTACGCGTCGAGCGGAGTGTCGTCCGGGTACCGGTGACAGCCGGCGCAAGCCAGCAACAGCAGGGCGAGAAGACGGGGCACGGAGGGAGTGCATCGTCCGCAATGCGCGGGCGCCGCACAAGCGGAGAAACCGGAGGAGGTTCACCGGGCGGTGGTCGACCGCTTGAGCAGCCGCGCCCGGTACACCGGCTCCCCGTTCTCGAGGTAGCGGCGCTCGCGACTGCTCGGGAGCTCGTCGGGGTCGGGGGGGTGAAAGGCACCCGCGCCGAGGGCGTTGTGCCATCCAGCGGCCTCGAGCGTCTCGAGCATCTCGTCGGCCCGGGCCCGGACGTCGGTCCGGAGGTCGAACACCGCGCCCGGGGCCGCCAGCTGGAGGAGGAGGCGGGCGAAGCCGGGGGTGAGGATGGCCCGCTTGCGGTGGGCCCGCTTCCACCACGGATCCGGAAACTGGAGATGGATGGCGGAGAGGCTCCCCGGCGCGAAGAGCCGGGGGATCACGGCGCGGGCATCCGCCTCGACCACCTTCAGGTTCGACAGGCCGCGGCTGCGCGCCCGGTGCTCGAGCTCGCGGGCGTACTTCTTCCGCCACTCGATCGCGACGTAGCGGCGCTCCGGGTATCGCGCGGCGACGCCCAGGGCGAAGGCGCCCGCGCCCGAGCCGATCTCCAGCTCCAGCGGTCCCGGGCCGCCGAACACGGCCATCCAGTCCGGCGGGGTGAGCAGCGTCAGGAACTCGCCGCCGGCGGTTTCGGAGCGAAGGCGTGGGCCGCGGGTCATCGTCGGTTCGAGGGCGGGACTCGGCCGTCTACCACGTGCTACAGGACGGGCCACATGAAGGTGCTCGGCTCGCTGGACGACGCGCGCGCCCTGAACGGCGTCGCGCTGGCGCTCGGCAACTTCGACGGGGTGCACCTGGGGCACCGGGCGCTGTTCAGGAAGGCGGCCGAGCGTGGCCGTCCCGGGGCGCTGACCTTCGAGCCCCATCCGGGGAAGGTGCTCCAGCCCGAGCTCGCCCCGCGCCTCATCACCCCCCTGCCGCGGAAGCTGCAGCTGCTCGAGGCGGCGGGGCTCGACGTGGTGGTGGTGCTCCCGTTCACCCTGGCCTTCGCCCGCACCTCGGCCCGCGACTTCGAGGCCCTGCTGTTCGACCGGGCGCACGTCCGGGCGGTCGTGGTGGGACGCGACTACACCTATGGAGCACAACGCGCAGGCACGGTGGACAGCCTCCAGGAAGCCGCCACGGCGCGGGGAGCCGTGGTGGCGGTGGTGGAGCCGGTCACGGTGGGTGGGGTGGTGGCCTCCTCCTCGCGCATCCGGGAGTACATCCTCGAGGGGCGCGTGGCCGCGGCGCGGGCCCTGCTCGGACGCGCCTTCGACCTCGACGGGACGGTGGTGAAGGGCGACGGGCGAGGGCGGAGCATCGGCTGGCCCACCGCCAACGTGGACAGTCACGGCGAGCTCCTCCCTGCCTCCGGGGTCTACGCCGTCCGGGTGCGCACCGCGGACGGGTGGCACGGCGGTGCGGCGAACATCGGGACCAAGCCGACCTTCGGGGGGTCGGCGGTGACGGTGGAGGTCCACCTGCTCGACTGGTCCGGCGACCTGTATGGCCTCGAGGTCCGGGTCGAGTTCCTGGAGCGGTTGCGGCCCGAGCGACGCTTCGGCTCGGTGTCGGAGCTGACAGCGCAGATCCAGCGCGACGTGGAGGCGACGCGGGTGGTGCTCGCACGCACCACGTCGCTTCCTTGACACCCTTTTTTCCCGCCTCTTAGATCGATCCCTCGGCTGGAAGACCCGGCCGTCCCACGCAAATTTCCTGGGGTGAAGAGCGAACCCATGTCCGGCCGCCTCGGTGAATTGCTCGTCCGGGAAAATCTGATCTCGGTCCAGCAGCTCCGCAAAGCCCAGGAGGAGCAGCAGAAGAACGGCACCCGCATCGGCTCCGCGCTGATCAAGGTCGGAGCGATCGAGGAGCACAAGCTCACCGACTTCCTGAGCAAGCAGTACGGCGTCCCGGCGATCAACCTGAAGGACTTCGAGATCGACCCGGAGATCGTCAAGCTGGTCAAGAAGGAGGTCGCCCAGAAGCACCTGGTCATCCCCGTGAACCGGGCCGGCCAGTCGCTCATCGTGGCGATGGCCGACCCGTCGAACATCTACGCGGTCGACGACCTCAAGTTCACCACCGGGTACAACATCGAGCCGGTGGTGGCCTCCGAGCCGAGCATCCGCGAGGCCATCGAGCGCTACTACGCCGAGAAGGGCCCCTCGCTCGACGAGATCCTCGGCGCGGCCGACGAGCAGGTGGAGGTCGCGGAGGAGGCGGACGAGGAGGTCGACGTCAAGGCGGCCGACGAGGCCCCGGTCGTCAAGCTGGTGAACCTGGTCCTGGTGGACGCCATCCGGAAGGGCGCCAGCGACATCCACGTCGAGCCCTACGAGAAGGACTTCCGGGTCCGGTTCCGCATCGACGGCGTGCTCTACGACGTGATGAAGCCGCCGATGAAGCTGAAGAACGCGATCATCAGCCGGCTCAAGATCATGGCCTCGCTCGACATCAGCGAGCGCCGCCTGCCGCAGGACGGCCGCATCAAGATCAAGACCACCGGCAAGGAGATGGACTTCCGGGTGAGCGTCTGCCCCACCCTCTTCGGCGAGAAGGTGGTGCTCCGGCTCCTCGACAAGTCCAACCTCCAGCTGGACATGACCAAGCTGGGGTTCGACCCCGAGCCCCTCCGCTGGTTCAAGGAGGCCATCGACCGGCCCTACGGGATGGTCCTGGTGACCGGGCCCACCGGCTCGGGGAAGACCACCACCCTCTACTCGGCGCTGACCTCGCTCAACACCCCCGACGTGAACATCAGCACCGCCGAGGATCCGGTGGAGTTCAACTTCGCCGGCATCAACCAGGTGCAGATGCACGACGACATCGGCCTGAACTTCGCCGCCGCGCTCCGGAGCTTCCTCCGCCAGGACCCGGACATCATCATGATCGGCGAGATCCGCGACTTCGAGACCGCGGAGATCGGCGTGAAGGCCGCGCTCACCGGGCACCTGGTGCTCAGCACGCTCCACACCAACGACGCCCCGGGCACCGTGAGCCGGCTCCTGAACATGGGCATCGAGCCCTTCCTCGTGACCGCGTCGCTGAACCTGATCCTCGCCCAGCGACTCGCCCGGAGGCTGTGTCCGGCCTGCAAGCGGCCCGCGAAGGGCATCGAGGAGCCGGCGCTGCTCGACGCCGGCGTGCCCCCCGACAAGATCGGGAGCTTCACCGTCTACGAGAAGGCCGGCTGCCGGGAGTGCAACGACCGCGGCTACCGGGGCCGGGTGGCCATCTACGAGGTGATGCCCTTCTGGGACGGCCTCAAGGAGCTGGTCATCAACGGCGCCTCGGCGGCGGAGCTCAAGCAGGAGGCGATCCGGCTGGGGATGCAGACCCTCCGGATGGCCGCCCTCGCCAAGATGATGGGCGGGATGACCACCCTCGAAGAGGTGGTCGGCAACACCGCCCCGGACCGCTTCTAGAAAGACCCCGAGGGGACGTGGCCAACCTCCATCAGCTGTTGAAGGCGATGGTCGAGAAGAATGCTTCCGACCTGCACATCACCACCGGCAGCCCGCCGCAGCTGCGCATCGACGGCGAGCTGGTGCCCCTGAAGGCCGCGCCGCTCTCGCCGGTGGAGACCAAGCAGATCTGCTACTCGGTGCTGACCGACGCGCAGAAGGCCCGGTTCGAGGAGGACCACGAGCTCGACCTGTCGTTTGGCGTGAAGGCCCTCTCTCGCTTCCGGGCCAACCTCTACATGCAGCGGGGCGCGGTGGCCGGCGCGTTCCGGACCATCCCCTTCAAGATCCTCACCTTCCAGGAGCTGGGGCTTCCCCCGGTGGTCACCGACCTCTCCAAGAAGCCGCGGGGGCTGGTGCTGGTCACCGGGCCCACCGGGTCGGGGAAGAGCACCACGCTCGCCAGCATCATCGACAAGATCAACACCGATCGTCACGAGCACATCATGACGATCGAGGACCCCATCGAGTACCTGCACCCCCACAAGAACTGCCTGGTCAACCAGCGCGAGGTGGGCGCGGACACCCGGAGCTTCAAGACCGCGCTGAAGTACATCCTCCGCCAGGATCCGGACGTGGTGCTGGTGGGCGAGATGCGCGACCTCGAGACCATCGAGGCGGCGCTGGTCATCGCCGAGACCGGCCACATCTGCTTCGGGACCCTGCACACCAACAGCTGCGTCCAGACCATCAACCGGGTGCTGGACGTCTTTCCGCCCTTCCAGCAGCCGCAGATCCGGGCCCAGCTGTCGTTCGTCATCGAGGGCGTGATGAGCCAGGCCCTGCTCCAGAAGGTGGGGGGAGGGCGCTGCCTTGCCCTGGAGATCATGGTCCCCAACCCCGCGATCCGGAACCTCATCCGCGAGGACAAGGTGCACCAGATCTACTCGGCGATGCAGGTGGGCCAGGCCAAGTTCGGGATGCAGACCTTCAACCAGAGCCTGGCGATGCTGCTGACCAAGCGGCTCATCACCCAGGACGAGGCCTTCGGACGATCGTCGGATCCGGAGGAGCTGAAGAACATCCTCGCCAGCGGGGCGGTGGGGGGTGTGCTTCCCGGGCACACCGCCCCACCCGTGACCGGCCGGCCCATGCCCCCGCGCTCCTGAGCTAGGATTCCAGCTTCATGGCCGTCTCCGCGACCGCACTCAAGAACAAGGCCGCTCCCAAGCCGAAGCAGTGGCTGTGGGAGGCGAAGACCCGGGCCGGCGAGGTCAAGAAGGGCGAGATGGAGGCGCTGGACGCCACCGCGGTCGACACGCGGCTGAAGGCGCTGGGCCTCTCCCCGGTCAAGGTCAAGAAGAAGCCGCTGGAGATCAGCCTCCCCAGCTTCGGCGGCGGCGTCTCGGGCAAGGACATCCTGGTCTTCACCAAGCAGTTCGCGACGATGATCGACGCGGGCCTGCCCCTGGTGCAGTGCCTGGACATCCTCGCCAACCAGATGGACAACGCGGCCTTCAAGAAGGTCGTGCTGGCCATCAAGACCAAGGTCGAATCCGGGTCGACCTTCGCCGACGCGCTGAAGGACCACCCCAAGGTCTTCGACGAGCTCTTCGTCCAGCTCTGCGCCGCCGGCGAGATCGGCGGCATCCTCGACACCATCCTCAACCGCCTCGCGGTGTACCGGGAGAAGGCGGAGAAGCTGAAGCGGAAGGTGAAGGGCGCGATGATCTACCCGGTCATCGTCATCATCGTGGCCATCGGCGTGACGGCGCTGCTGCTGCTCAAGGTCACCCCGGTGTTCGCCAAGATGTTCACCGACTTCGGCAGCGCCCTGCCCGGCCCCACCCAGATGGTGGTCGATCTCTCGGACTGGCTCCGGAGGAACTTCCTCTATCTGGTGGCGGGGATCGCGGCGGTGATCGGCGCCTCCACCGCCTTCTACAAGAACCCCAAGGGACGGAAGCTCTTCGACAAGGTGGTCCTCCAGGCCCCGCTGTTCGGGCCCGTCATCCGCAAGGTCGCGGTGGCGCGCTTCACCCGGACCCTGGGGACGATGATCAGCTCCGGCGTGCCCATCCTCGATGCGCTGGACGTCACCGCCAAGACCGCCGGCAACCGCACGGTGGAGCAGGGCATCCTCTACGTCCGGACCAAGATCGCCGAGGGCAAGAACATCTCCGGGCCGTTGCTGGAGACGAAGGTCTTCCCCCCGATGGTGGTGCAGATGATCGGTGTGGGCGAGGCCACCGGCGCGATGGACGCGATGCTCAACAAGATCGCCGACTTCTACGACGACGAGGTGGACACCGCGGTGGCCGGCCTCACGGCGATGATCGAGCCGCTGCTGATGGTCTTCCTCGGCGCCGTGGTGGGCGGCTTCCTGATCGCGATGTACCTGCCGATCTTCTCCATCGCCAGTGCCATCAAGTAGGACCGCCGACCCCGCCGAGCTCACCAGCACGCTTCGCCCGCGCCTGGTCTGGGTGACGGCGTTCCGGACCGTGGCGGCGACGCTGCTGCTCGCGGTCTACGGGGTCCGGCTCCTCTCCCGTCCCACCGCCGAGGCGATCGCCCGCGAGGACCAACTCTCGCTCTGGCTGGTGGTGGCCATCTACCTGGTGGTGCTGGTCCAGGCGGTGTTCCTCCGCGAGGCCCGGCCCGGCCTGCGCAGCGCGGTGGTCCACGTGGCCGGGGACGTGGCCATCGCCACCGCGATGGTGTTCCTCACCGGCGGCCCGGAGAGCCCGTTCGTCTTCACCTATCTCCTGTCGGTGGTGGGGGCGTCGATCCTCCTCGGACAGCGCGGCGCCCTGGTGGCGGCGGCGGCCTGCGCCGTCTCCTTCATCGCGCTCTCGGGCGCGGTGGCCACGGGGCTGGTCCGCACGCCCGTGCCGAGCGGGACGTTGCCTCCCTGGCGGCTGGTGTTCATCTGCACCAGCAACGTCCTGGCCCAGATGCTGACCGCCGTCCTGGCCGGCTTCCTCGCCCGCCAGCTCACGGCCACCGGCGGCCGGCTCTCGGCCCGGGAGCGGGACCTGCGCGAGCTGACCCGGCTGCAGCAGGAAATCCTCACCGCCATGCCCTCGGGCCTGCTGACCTGCGACGCCGAGGGACGCATCACCTACGTCAACCGGGCCGCGAGGCAGATCCTCGGGCTCGGGCCCCAGGAGGTCCCGGGGAGCGTGGAGGAGGTCATTCCCGGCCTGCGCACCCTCTTCGCCGGCCGGCCCCGCTCCGAGGTCACGGTGACCACCGCCGCCGGGCGCCGCACCCTGGGGCTGACCGTCTCGGCGCTCAGCGTCCCGTCGGGGCCGCTGCTGGTCGTCTTCCAGGACCTGACCGATCTTCGCCGGGCGGAGCAGGCCCTCCGGCGGGCGGACCAGATGGCCGAGCTGGGCGCACTCTCGGCCCAGCTGGCACACGAGATCCGGAACCCGCTGGCGGCGATGCGTGGCTCCGCCCAGCTGCTGTCCGAGGGTGCGGACCCGGAGAGCCAGCGCCTCCTCGGCATCCTCACCCGCGAGTCGGACCGGCTGGCCGAGCTGGTCCGGGACTTCCTCACCTTCGCCCGCCCGCCTGCGCCGGTCCGCAAGCGCTGCGATCTGGACGAGCTGGTGCGGCAGACGGTGGAGCTGGTCTCGGCCGATCCGCTCGCCACCGGGATCGAGATCGCGGTCGACGACGGAGGCCTGCACGCCGAGGTGGACCCGGACCAGATCCGCCAGCTCCTCCTGAACCTGCTCCGGAACGCGCTCGCCGCGGCAGGGCACGGGGGACGGGTGCGGGTCTTCTTCAGCCAGATGGGAGGCGAGGTCCGGATCCACGTCTGGGATTCCGGAGGAAGCATCGCCACCGCCGACATCCCGCGGATCTTCGAGCCCTTCTTCACCAAGCGGCCGGGCGGCACCGGGCTCGGCCTCTCCACCGTGCACTCCATCGTCCGCGCGCACGGGGGGCAGATCCAGGTCAGCTCCTCCCCTGGCGAAGGAACCGAGTTCGTGGTGGGGTTCGCCGCTCCGGAGGCGAGGGCGGGTTGAAGATCCTGGTCGTCGACGACGAGCCGAGCATGCGGCAGTACCTCGAGGTGCTGCTCTCGCGCAGCGGCTACGCGGTCGTGACCGCGGCTGGGGTCGGGGCGGCTCGCGAGGCCCTGCTGGGCGGAAGCGTCGACCTGGTCGTGTCGGACATGCGGCTGGGGACCGAGAGCGGGCTGGAGGTGCTCAAGACGGCCAGGGGGCTGGTCTCCGCTCCCGAGGTCATCCTCATCACCGCCTACGGCACCCCGGCCGCGGCAGTCGAGGCCATGCGCCAGGGCGCCTACGACTACATCTGCAAGCCCTTCGACAACGAGGAGCTGAAGCTCCTGGTCCAGAAGGCCCTGGAGAAGCGCACCCTCCGCGCGGAGAACCAGCAGCTCCTCGAGTCCCTCTCCGAGCGCAGCCTCTCCATGGTCGGCCGCAGCTCGGCGATGGAGGACGTGCGGGCGCTGGTGCGGAAGGTGGCGATCTCCCGGTCCACGGTGCTCATCGTCGGCGAGAGCGGGACAGGCAAGGAGCTGGTGGCTCGCGCCATCCACTTCGCCAGTCCCCGGGCCACCCGCCCGTTCCTCCCGGTCAACTGCGCGGCCCTGGCCGAGGGAGTGCTGGAGTCGGAGCTCTTCGGCCACGTGAAGGGGGCCTTCACCGGCGCCTCCTCGGACCGCTCCGGCCTCCTCGTCTCGGCGGGGGAGGGGACGGTCTTCCTCGACGAGATCGGCGAGATGCTGCCCGCCACCCAGGTGAAGCTGCTCCGCGTGCTCCAGGAGAGGAAGGTCAAGCCGGTGGGCAGCACGGCCGAGGTGCCCTTCGAGGCCCGGCTCCTCGCGGCGACCAACAAGCGACTCGACGACGAGGTCCGCGCCGGCCGGTTCCGGGAGGACCTCTTCTACCGGCTGAACGTCATCACCATCGAGCTGCCGCCGCTGCGCGAGCGGCGGGAGGACATCCCCGAGCTCGCCCAGCTCTTCCTCTCCCGGCTGGCCGAGGGGCTGGGGAAGCCTCCCCCCCGCTTCTCGGCCGAGGCCATGCAGGTGCTGCAGCGCTACTCCTGGCCGGGGAACGTGCGCCAGCTGCAGAACATCGTCGAGCGCGCGGTGACGCTGGCGGACTCGGCCGAGCTCGGGCCGGACACCCTGCCGGCGACGCTGCGGGGAGAGGCCCCGGTTCCCCCGGCCGAGACCGACGTGGTCGAGCTCCAGGGGGGCTTCTCGCTGGAGAAGCACCTCGACGACGCCGAGCGCCG
>DATJVY010000129.1:0-2648 GCA_035501615.1 Myxococcaceae bacterium | reverse complement strand
GTCGACCTTCGACTTCTGATCGGTGACGACGATCAGCTCGTCCATCACCAGGTCGCTCGTCTTGCCGGAGGGACCCTGGACCGCTCCCACCGCCCGGGCCGGGCCGCCGTTGACCCCGGCCACGGTCTGCACCGAGGGGGTCACGGTGGAATCGGTCTGGATCGTGGGCGCCGGGGGACGGTTGCCGTTGTTGTTGCTGCCGTTCCCGGACTGCGTGCAGGCGCACAGCATCAGTGCCCAGACCACGGTTCGAACGCCTCTTCTGTGCATGGCTCCTCCGGTGACGGAGGGCCAGGCAAAGCAGCGCCCGTGCCCGTGAGTGCTCCCGGGCGCTTGCGGAGGTGGGAGACGCGGCGGTCACACCCGGGGGCACGCGCTGTCACGGCGGCCGGGTGCCGCGGTCACGGATGGGCGGGCTTCGCCGTCACGCCTCGGGCTACCCGCTCGAGACGGGCGAGCACCGCCACGTCCTCGGCGTCGAGGCGGGAGCGGAGGGGCGCCAGCGCGTGCAACGCCGTGGCCAGCTCCGCGTCGGCCGCCGCCCCGTTTCCCCGAGCCGTCCCCAGCGCATGCGCCAGCAGCGCCACCCTGGCCCGGAGAACCGGAAGCTCGAGCCCCAGCTCGGTCGTGGCCGTCCTGTCGGGATCGAGTGCCGCGCGCGCCTCGTCCAGCCCCGCCTGCGCCGCCGCGACGTCCCGCAGGGCGAGGTCGAGCTCGGCGCGGGAGATCGCCAGATCCGCCTCGTCGTGGCGGCGGCGCGCGTTGTTCGGCTGCTCGGCGCGCATCGCCCGGACGTCGACCAGCGCCGTCTCCAGCAGCTGCCGGGCGTGCGACGGGGACCGGATCCGCTCGACCTCGGCCGCCCGGGCGTGCGCCACGCTCCACATCTGGCGG
Organism: Myxococcaceae bacterium; assembly: GCA_035501615.1. GTDB lineage: Bacteria > Myxococcota > Myxococcia > Myxococcales > Myxococcaceae > RPRB01. The sequence continues at coordinate 1,754 of DATJVY010000129.1, read as the reverse complement.
ACGACCGTGTCCTTCGGACGGGCCTGGCGCATGGGGCGGACGAGCTCGATCGCCTCCAGGCTCGAGCGCCGGGCGGCGTCCAGGTCGCCGCTCCGGCGCGCGACCTCGGATTGCTCGCTCAGCGTGCGGACCAGGCCCTCGCGCCAGGCATCGGTGCGCGGCTGCTCGCGCACGAGCGTGCGGTAGATCTCCGCCGCCCGCGCGCAGTCGGCGAGCCCTTGCTCCGGACGGCCGTGATCGGCCGCGAGCTGGCAGCGGTCGGTGAGGGTCGAGGCGTAGATCTCGCGCCAGGTGCGGTTGGTGGGGTCCTTCGCGCTCAGCTGCGCGCGGGTGGCGACCGCCTCGTCCATGAGCTCGCGGGCCCGCTCCCAGTCCCCGCGCCGGCCGGCGACGACCGAGGAGATGTGCAGCGCCCCGGCGAAGACCGCCTGGACCGTGGCGTCGTCCGACTTCCGGCCGGCCAGGTCTCGCCAGAGCTCGACGGAGCGGGACAGCGCCCGCTGCGCCTCCTCGAGGCGGAACAGAGTCTGGAGCATGTAGCCCAGCCCGAGCTCCGCGGCGGCCAGCTCGTGGAGCGTCTGGTCCGACCGGTGCCGGGCGTCGTAGGCCACCAGGCGATCCCGCGACTGCTGCAGCATCCGGAGCGCTCCGTCGGAGTCGCCGCCGCGGTAGAGGACGTTCGAGGCGTGGGAGGCGACGCGGTAGACGTTCCGCACCACGAGGAAGTCCTCCGGGCTCCGGTCCGCCGCCTGGGTCGCCAGAGTGAAGGCCTGCCGTGCCGCCTCCCCTGCAGTGTCCAGGTGCCCGAGCGCCGCCTCGGACTGGGCGATCCGGCTCCAGCTCGTGCTCACCGCGAGCATGCGCTGCGCATCGTTCGGGGTCTCGGCCAGCACCGTCTCCCGCAGCTGCAGCGCTCGCCGCTGGAGGGACACCGCCTTCGCCTGGTCTCCCCGGTCCCGGGCGACGTCGCCCAGCAGCTCAAGGGCCGCCGCGGCGCGCAGCCGCGCATCGGCCCCGGGGTTGGCGTCCACCGACTGCAGCCGCTCGTAGTATTCCTGCACCCGCTCGCCGGTGCTGGCGAGGAGGTCCAGCCGGCCCACCGCGGTGAGGTCGTCCCGGAGCTTGAAGACGACGAACTGCACCAGCTCCTCCGCCGCGTCGCGCCGGGTCTCGGCGACGTGGCGCAGAACTTCGGCGCGGCGCTTCTCCTGGACGATGCGCCAGAAGGAGAAGGCGCCGCCGGCGAGCAGCACGGCGAGCGCCGCCGCCCCCACGCGCACCAGCGCCCGGTGGCGGCGCATCCAGTGGGAGACCAGCTCGCGGGGGGTGTAGGCGTGGGCCCGCACCCTCCGGCCGGCCAGGTAGGCCCGGAGCTCGTCGGCCAGCGCCGAGGCGTCGGCGTAGCGGTCGCGGGGCTCCCAGGCCAGCGCGCGCTCCACGATGCTCCCCAGCTCCGGCGGGGTCCCGGGCGTGGTGGTGCGCAGCGGCGGGGGCGGGCCGGTCCGGACCTGCGCGAGGATCTCGCCCGCGGAGGTCCCGGGGTACGGCGGCGCGCCGGAGACGACGTGGTGGAGCATCGCCCCGAGCGACCAGACGTCGGAGCGCCGGTCGGCGGGTTCGCCGCGGGCCTGCTCGGGCGGCATGTAGGCCGGGGTGCCCAGCGCTCCACCGGCCACGGTCAGCTCGCCCGAGCCCCCGGACTCCTCCCCGCCGGGAGGCTCGTCGTCGCGACCCCCGGGTCCCTGGACCTCCTT
>DATJVY010000128.1:0-21603 GCA_035501615.1 Myxococcaceae bacterium | reverse complement strand
GTAGGCTTCAACGGCAGTTTCGTGCTCGACGACTTTGCCCGCTTCCTGAAGATGCTGGCGCTGTTGGGCTCGGCCGCGGCGATCCTGCTGTCGCTCGATTACGCCGAGCGCGAGCGGCAGTACCGGTTCGAGACCTCGGTGCTGATCCTGCTCTCGACGCTCGGCATGCTGATGCTGATTTCGGCGGCCGACCTGATCGCGCTCTATCTCGGCTTCGAGCTGATGAGCCTCGCGCTCTACGTGATGGCGGCGATCGACCGCGATGATGCGCGCTCGTCCGAGGCCGGGCTCAAGTATTTCGTTCTCGGCGCGCTGTCGTCCGGCATGCTGCTCTACGGCTGCTCCCTGATCTACGGCTTCACCGGCACCGTGAGCTTCGCCGGTATCGCCAAGGCGGCGCAGCATGGCGGCATCGGGCTGACCTTCGGTCTCGTCTTCCTGTTCGTCGGCTTCTGCTTCAAGGTCTCGGCGGTGCCGTTCCACATGTGGACGCCGGACGTCTACGAGGGGGCGCCGACGCCGGTGACGGCGATGATGAGCGCGGCGGTCAAGGCTGCGGCCTTCGCCGCGATGGTACGGGTGTTCCTGGTGCTGGGGCACGGCATCCCCGGCGACGTGCTCCTCATCGGCTTCTCGACGCTCGCCTTCCTGACGATGATCGGCGGCAACCTGCTCGCGCTCCCGCAGCGGAACGTGAAGCGGATGCTGGCCTACTCCTCCATCTCCCACGCCGGGTATCTGCTGGTGGGGGTGGCCTCGCTCTTCGTGCGGACCGGGACCACGCGGGGCGGCTTCCTCGGCGTCACCGCGCTCACCGCCGGCGCGACGCCGGACACCGCCTCGGCGCTGCGGGGCATCCTCTTCTACCTGCTGGCCTACACCGTGACGACGGTGGGAGCGTTCGGCGTCCTGGGGGCGCTGGAGCGCAAGGAGGACGAGGTCCGTGGCTTCGCCTGGGACCTGGACCGGCTCGCCGGGCTCGCGCAGCGCAAGCCCGGGTGGGCGCTGGCGATGGCGGTGTTCATGCTGTCGCTGGGAGGCATCCCGCCGATGGCCGGGTTCATGGGCAAGCTGCTCATCTTCCGGGCCGCGGTGGACGCCGGGCTGGTGGGGCTGGTCATCGTGGGCGTGCTCACCAGCGCGGTGGGCGCGTACTACTACCTCCGGGTGGTGGTCTACATGTACATGCGTCCGGCGCCGGACGCGGGAGCGCTGCCCGAGCGCAGCTTCGCGACCGAGCTGGCGCTGGTGCTGAGCACGGTGGCGGTGGTGGTGCTCGGGATCGTCCCCGGCGTCACCTCGGCGTGGCTGTCGCGCGGCGGGTCGCTGTTCCTCGGGCGGTAGCGGCCGGCGGGGCAACGGCGCTGCCCCACTTCCGGCGGGCGACGCGTTGAGATCCGGTCGCGGGCGTGGCGTTCTCTCGCGCCATGACCGCCCCCGCTCCCTCGACGTTCGCCGCCGTGCTCCGTGCCGAGCTGACCCGCCGCTGCGCCCGGAATCCGAGCTACTCGCTGCGCGCGTTCGCTCGCGCGCTCGACCTGGACCACGCGACGCTCTCGCAGATCCTGCGGGGCCGCCGCGCCCTGACCCGTGACACCATCGTGCAGCTCGGCCAGCGGCTGGGGCTGGAGCCGGGGAGGGTCGACGCGTTCGTGCGCGACGCCGCGGCCGCGAGGGAGGGGCCGCCCACCGGGAGTGCGGCCCTCGATGCGGCGGCCATCCTCGAGGACCCGCTCCACCACCAGCTGCTTGCGCTCGTTCACACCGAGGACTTCCGCGGCGACTCGCGCTTCCTGGCCCAGGTGCTCGACACGACGGCCGACGCGATCAACGTCGTGCTGCAGCGGCTCCTCCGCTTCGGGCTCCTGGCGATGGACGAGGGGCGCTGGCGCGACGTGAGCGACGCCGGGGAGCTCGACCCCGAGGGGTTCGAGCGCGCGGTGTGGGAGCAGGCTGCGCGGCGCGTGGCCTCGGCCGGGGCCGGAGAGCCCGCCGCCGCCGTCCAGGGGGACGTCCCGCCGCACCCGGTCCGGCAGTTCCAGCTCCTCGCCCGGGATCCGGACGCCACCGCGGCGTTCTACGGTCAGCTCTTCGGATGGCGGGTCCACCAGGGAAACACACTTGGGTACCGGCAGATCTCGACAGGCGCCGGGGGAATCGAGGGCGGCATCTGGCCCACGCCTCCCGAGGGCAAGCCGCTGGTGCAGCTGTTCATCGAGTCACCCGACCTCGAGGCCACGGTCGCCCGGGCGCGAGGGCTCGGGGGGCAGGTCGTCGTGCCGCCCCAGCAGCTTCCCGGGGGAGACGCGCTCGCCATCCTCGTCGACCCGGAGGGCAGGCCCTTCGCGGTGTACCGCCCGGCGGGGGGGCGGTGAGGGCCTGATCGCTCTCGCCTGCGCCGCCATTGCTGCCGGACTTCCCCCGGCGCGGCTCGCCGTGCTGGGCTCGGCTCCCGAGACCTCTGCGAGGAGACCTCCGATGAACGAGGCGATGCGGGGCATCGAAGCGCTCCGCCAGCGCGACGAGGCGGCGAGCAAGGCCTATGACGTGAAGGCCCTGGCCGAGCTGTGGACCCAGGACGCCGTCGCCCTGCCGCCCGGTGGACCGGTGAAGCGGGCGCCGGAGCTGCGCCGCGATCTCGAGAGGATGGAGGCGGTGGCGCGGAACACCGAGATCCTCGACTACCGCGAGACCTTCGAGGAGACGCTGATCTTCGGAGACACCGCCGTCGAGTGGGGCCACATCGAGGGGAGTGAGCGGGACCGGACCACCGGGCAGGTGACCAGGAGCCGGTTTCACGTGATGCGCATCCTCAGGAAGGTCGAGGACGGCAGCTGGAGGGTGCACCGGAGCATCTTCGCGCCGGCCGGCTGAAGCCTGAGCCGGCGGATGCTCGTGGTCGTGCTCGGGATCGGCCGCTGACCTGCGGCCTGGGAGACGGTGCGATGCATCGCCCGGCGCGCTCGCCGCCCATCCGACGCACCGTTCCCTGCCCGCTTCAGGGGCCCCGCGGGCCGAGACGCCTCGCCCGCCCCCCACCCGCGCCGGATCAACACGGCAATCACCCGGGGCTTGACTCGTCTACAGCCGTAGTATTACATCTGTCGACGAAGCCGGGAGGACCCGCATGCCCGACGCCACGCAGCTCACCGACCTCCAGATCGCGCTCCTGCGCGTCCTCTGGGACCGCCGCGAGGCCACCGTCGCCGAGATCGCCGAGGCGCTCCGCCCCGGCCGCGACCTGGCCCCCACCACCATCGCCACCCTCCTCAGCCGTCTGGAAAAACGGGGAGTTGTCAGCCACACCTCCCAGGGCAGGCAATACGTCTACCGGGCCCGCGTCTCGGAGGGCGAGGTCCGGCGCTCCATGGTCAGCGGGCTCACGGACCTGCTCTTCGGGGGTGACGTGGCAGCGCTCATGAGTCACCTGCTCGATGCGGGCAGCGTCCGGCCGGGCGACCTGGAGAAGGTGCGCGCGCTCATCTCCGACGCCGAGGGCCGCCGCGGAAAGCGAGGCACCCGATGAACGCCGGAATGCTGCAGGGCCTCCTCTCGCTCGCCGCCACGCTCGGCGCGGCCTGGCTCCTCACCTATGCAGTGCACAGCACGGCGCTCATCGGCACCGTGTGGCTCGCCGACCGGGCCGGGCTGCTCCGGTCGCTCCGGCTCCGCGACCTCGCCTGGCGCACCGCCCTCGTCGGCGGGCTTCTCACCGCCACGCTCCAGCTCTCGGCCGGCCTCACCCCGTTCGGAGGCTCCGCCGAGCTACGGGCGCCCGCGGTTCCCGCGATGGCCAGCGAGCTTCCGCCCGGGGCCCCGGAGATCGAGCCGCCCCAGGTGGCCATCGTCGCCCGGACCGTCCACGCCCATCCCACGTCCGAGCACCGCACCCCGCTGCCTGAGGTCGTGGCGACCCCGGCCCCGGAGGCCCCTCCCGCGCCCGCCGCGACGGCCCTCCCGCCCGTTCCACCGGCCGCCGTCACCAGCCGGTCCCTCCCCCCGCCGCCCGCCCCTGCCCGCGCAGTGGCCGTCCCGAGGCTCTCCCCGGCCGGCCTGGCGTTCCTCGGCTGGGCGGTGGTGGCCAGCGCCTTCCTCCTCCGCCTGGCCGTCCTGCGGGCCCGCCTGCTCACCACGCTGGGGGAGCGTTCCCCGGTGGTGGACCCGATGGTCCGGGCCCGGCTCCAGGGCCTCTGCGGCGACGTGGGGCACACCCGCCCCGTCCGCCTCACCACTGCCGAGGGTCTCCGGAGCCCCGTGGCCCTCGGGTGGTCGGAGATCTGCCTCCCCGCCGAGGCGCTGCTGGAGCTGGACGACGCGCAGCAGCGCAGCGTCCTCGCCCACGAGCTCGCCCACCTCCGCCGCCTCGATCCGGTGTGGCTCGTGCTGGGAACGGTGCTCGAGCACCTCTTCTTCTTCCAGCCGCTCAACCGTGTGGCCCGGGCGCGGATGCAGGAGGTGGCCGAGTTCCTCTGCGACGACTGGGCGGCCGCCCGGAATGGCTCGGGCATCGACGTCGCCCGCGGGCTCGCCTCGGTCGCCGCCTGGCTCGACGGTCGCGCACCGGGCCTCCCCCTGGCGGGGATGGCCGAGCACCCGAGCCAGCTGCTCGCCCGGGTGACCCGCCTGCTCGAGCGGAGCGCGGAGGAGGTGGACCGGCTCCGGCCCTGGCACGTGGGCGGCATGGCGCTCCTCCTCCTGGTGACCGTCCTCGTGGCCCCCGGAGTGCGCGCCTCCCCGGAACGCGAGGCGAGGTCGTCGGCGCAGTCCCTGGTCGCCGTCCTGTCGCCGGACCGGGAGCTCCTCGAGAGCGCCTCCGACGACGCGGGGCCCTCCGCGGCTCCGGCGCCCGAGCCGGCCGTGGAACCGAGGCGAGCGCCCGAGCCCGAGCCTTCCGCGCCCGCTCCCACCCGCACCGCCGTCTCGGCGCCCCGGCCGCAGGGAGCGCATTCCGTCCAGCGGGTGATGGTCACCGCGTCGCCCAGGGCGCCGGTGGTGCTCGCGCTCGCCACCGCGGAGGCCATGCCCGCGGTCGCGGCCGTTCCCGCGGTCGAGGCCATCGCCGCGACCCCGCCCCGGTCGCCGGTCCCGCCGAGGCCGGTCGTCGTCGTCGACACCTCCGTCGACGTCGAGCAGATGCGCCGTGACGCCCAGCGGATGGCGCGCGACGCCGAGCGGCAGGCCCGAGCTGCGGTCCGACGCGCCCAGGCACGGTCGAAGCGGCACGGCCGGGGACACGGCGACGGAGCTCCAGCCGATCCGAAGACGGTGGACGCCCTCATCGGCGCGCTCAAGGACGCCGACCCGGGAGTGCGCCAGGCCGCCGCCGAGTCGCTCGGCCGGATCGGCGACCCGCGCGCGGTGGACCCCCTCGCCGGAGTCCTCAGCGACGCCAACGTCGAGGTTCGCAAGAGCGCCATCGAGGCGCTGGGCAACATCGACGACGCCAAGGCCATCCCGGCGCTCGCCAAGGCCGCCGGCGATGCGAACCCCGCGGTCCGACGCGAGGCGGCCGAGGCGCTCCTCTCCTTCGACGAGCCCGCCGCGGGCGAACCGCTCGTCAAGCTGCTCTCCGACTCGGACGCCCGGGTGCGGGTCACCGCCCTGGAGGGCCTCTCCCGCCGCGGCGACAAGCGCGCGCTGGGACCGCTGACGAAGCTGGTCAAGGACCCGAACGTCGAGGTCCGGGCGCGGGCAGTGCGCGCACTGGCCCGCTACCGCGACCCCGCCGCGCAGGAGGGCCTCGTCTCGGCGCTCAAGGACGAGAACCCGGAGGTGCGCGCTGCCGCCGCCGCGGGACTGGGTGAGCTGGAGCTCAAGGCCGCGCCCCAGGGCCTGATCGACGCGACCCGCGACCCGAGCGCCGACGTCCGGCAGCAGGCCGCCGAGACGCTGGGGCAGATCCACGACGCCCGCGCGGTGCCACAGCTCAAGTCGCTGCTCGAGGACGCGGACTCGGACGTGCGGAGCTCCGCGGTGGAGGCGCTCTCGGAGATCCGCGACTCGACGGCGCTCCAGGCGCTCATCACCGCGATGCAGAGCAAGGACGTCACCGTCCGCCGCGCCGCGGCCCAGGCCCTCGGCCAGAGGAACTGATGCGCACCGGAATGCTGGTCCTCTCGCTGGCCTTGCTGGCCAGCGCCGGCGACGCACGCGCGCGCTCGCACGGCAAGCGTCACGGCTCCCACGGCCATGCCCGGCCGGCGATGAGCGAGGCCGAGGTGCGGGCCTCGCTGGAGCTGCTGCGGGGTGGGGATGCGCGCCTCTGCACGCTGGCGGTGGACCGACTGGAGCAGGGGAACTGGAACGACCGGCGACCGCGGCTGGCGGGCGAGGATCCACCCCCGGCGCTCGGGCGTGGACCGGTGAAGGACCCTGCCGCCCTGGCGCTGCTCGGCGATGCGCTCGCGGATCCGAAGCCCTGCGTCCGCCGCGCCGCCGCGTGCTGGCTCGGCGACAGCCCGACCCCGGACGCGCTGACCCGCCTCACGGAGGGGGTTCGAGCGACGAGCCCCGCGGTCCGCGAGGCGGCCGCCTTCGGGCTCGGCATCCACGCCGAGGGCGCGGGGCGCGACGTCCTGCTCACCGCCCTCCGCGACGGAACGCCGCCAGTGGCCAGCGCCGCCGCGTGGGCGCTCGGCCGGAGCGAGGACCCCCGGAACACCCCGCCGCTCCAGTCCGCGCTCCAGCACGCCGACCCGGAGGTCCGACGCGCCGCGGCCGAGGCCCTCGCCACTTCCGAGGATCCAGCCGCGGTCGAGCCGCTGATCGCGCGGCGGCAGGACGCCTCGGCCGTGGTCCGGGCCGCGGTCGCCGAGGCGCTGGGGCGGATCGAGGACCGGAGGGCCGTCCCGGCGCTCCTCGCGATGGCCACCGACAAGGGCCCCGAGGTGCGGGCCGCCGCGCTCGAGGCGCTGGCAGCCCTGGAGGACGGCCGCGCGTTCGACGTGGCGCGCGGGGCGCTCGCCGATCCGGTGGTCGACGTCCGCCGGGCGGCGCTGCAGACGCTGGCCTCGCTCGAGGACCCCCGCGCCCTGCCCGCGCTCTCCTCGGCGCTGTCCGACGTCGAGCCGGAGCTCCGGGCCGACGCCGCGCGCGCCCTGGGCCGCCTCGAGGATCCAAAGGCCGCTCCGGCCCTCTCCGCCGCGACCAAGGACGCCGTGCCCGAGGTCCGGGTGACGGCGGTGGAGGCCCTCGGCGAGCTCGAGTCGCTCGGGACCGCGCCCCCGGCGCTGCTGGAGGCCTCGCGCGACGCGGTCGCGGACGTGCGCGTCGCCGCGGCCGAGTCCCTCCGCACCTTCTCCCGCGACGAGGCCGCCGCCCGGCGTCTCGCCGCCCTCGTGCAGGACGCCGATCGGTCCGTCCGCCGGGCCGCGGCCGAATCCCTGGTCCACGTGGAGTCGCCCGAGGCGCGCGCGGCGCTGCGGTCTGCCCTCGGCGACAGCGACACCGCGGTCCGGCGCGCGGCAGCGCGGGGACTGGGCAAGAACTAGAGCGGACGCCTCAGGTGCCTTCGTTCAGGCGGCGGCGGCGAGCACGGAGGGCTGCCGCGAGCTCCTCGGCCGCCGGACGGCGTTCGGGAGGAATCTCCTCCACGGGCTCGGACGGTGTGGGGCGCCTGGACGGAGCGTTGGACCCGGCCTCGGGAGTTCCCTGGACAGGAGTGCGGGCGGGCTGGATGCGGAAGCGAAGCCGGTAGTCGTTCTCGCAGCGCCCCCCGCAGAACCATCCCGCACCGGCGAGGAACACGCCTCCGGAGAAGAAGAGCTCCTCGTCGGTCGTACCGCCGATGAACGCCTGACAACCCTTGCAGCGCTGGCCGACGGGCTCCTTCGCCTTCCCGGTCTTCGAACGCAACCACTTCACCACCACGCCGAACGACTCCATCTCCCCGCTCCAGTGACAAGGGTGGATCGACTGCGCCCCGTCCGACAAGCGAGTCGCCTCGCTCCCACCACGCCGACCCCACCCGAACCGACCCACCCGGGCACGCTTGACCCTCCCATGCCCGGGTGGGAGCCATTCCGTCACTTTCGTGTTTTTCGGTTCATGCAATCCCGCTCGAACCTAGACGCGGCGCACGACCAGGAGGAGGCGACGGTCGCCCAGGGTGAAGGGACGCCCGTCGAGGGCGCCGTGTGCCCCTTGCACGGACCAGCCCGCGCTCTCGAGGAGCCGGCGCAGCTCGGCCAGGGTGTGGACCGCGTAGCTGACGGTCCCCTCCTCGCGCTCGGCGCCGCGCTCGAGGAGGGTCCGTTCCACGAGCCGCCCCCGGAGCGCGTCGTGACGCTTCTCCACGCCGAAGCGGATGCCCCCGGCCTCGAGGACCCGCTCGCCGCCGGTGAAGCCGGGGAAGAGCGACTCGGCGGTGGTTCCGGTGTCGATGACCCAGCGCGCTCCCGGCCTCACCGACTCGCGCATGCCGCGGAGGAAGGCCGGGAGGTCCTCGTCGGCGAGGTAGCCGAAGCTGTTGCCGAGGCAACAGGCGCCGTCGAAGGCGCCGCCTCCGGGCGGACGGCGCATGTCGCCGACCCGGAACTCGGCGTCGAGCCCGAGGCGGCGTGCCTCGTCCGCGGCGCTCACCACCGCGGACGGTGCGAGGTCGAGGCCGGTGACCCGGTGCCCCCGGCGGGCGAGGGCGAGCGCGTGGCGTCCGTGCCCGCATGGCAGATCCAGCAGACGCCCGGGGTGTTCCAGCCCCAGGGCCTGCTCGACGAACGCGACCTCGGCCTCGGTCGCCTCGTCCGGAACGACGGCCCTCCAGAACTCCAGGGCCAGGGGAGAGAAGAACGTCTCGTACCACTCGGTGGACATGGGGGTGCTCGCCTCGCTCGAGGAAAGGTTGCTCGCTCCCCGCCCGGCAGGCGGACGGGGTCCAGCGTCGGACACGGCGCTCGCCACCGGCACGTGGCCAGGGCGAGGCGCTAGGCGAGGACAGGCAGGAGCAGAGGCGACTCTGGGCGTGTGGCGCGCCGGTCTGGCGCGTCAGGCCGAGCCTCGTAGCTCGCGCCCCCCGCACGCCGCAAGCGGCAAGCTCCGAAAACAGGCTCGAAAAGAAGCAGCCCGGCAATCCGCGACGGACGCCGGGCCACAGGCCTTCTACGACGAGCTCGCTCGTTCTCGTCTGAAGCGGTGGGGGGGAACCTCTTCAGAGAGCCAGGCGAACCCGGGGAGGCGATGTAGCGAATCCATTCTGCTTTGACAACGGGAGAGCGAGGACCCGGGGTTCTGCCGGCGGAAAATTTCCACCGCTCCTGACGCGGACTGTTGCACGTCGGATTGTCGAATGGCCCCGCGCGCTACGGAGTGGTGATTGCACCGGCGGCGGAGAAGAGCGTGCCGTAGAGCGCGAAGAGCAGGAGTCCACTCGCCACGACCGTGAGCGCGAAGGCGAGCGTCAGCAGCAGGCGCCGGCGACCGAGGGACTGCGGCACCGCCAGCGCGTAGATCAGCACCACGAGGGGAAGCGCTCCGAGCGTCGGCGGAACCCAGCCCTGCAGCACCGCGCCGGCGAACGACGGCGGGCCGTTCGCTCCCAGCGCCTCGGACAGTCGCCGGAACACCGGCGCGATGAGCACCGGGATGACGAGCGCGAAGAGCCCCGAGCCACCCACCACGAGGACGCCGATCCAGTCGAGGACCGAGAAGCGCGACAGCGAGTTGTCCGGATCCGGCGTGGCCAGGGTTTCCGCTCCGCCGACGGAGTCTAGTCCAGGGTCTGCCGGTATCCGCGAATGGCCAGCGTCCCCACCACCAGCGAGAAGACGACCAGCGGATAGAGGTGTGGCAGGACGTCGAGCGCGCCGTTCCCCTTGAGGAGGATGCCGCGGATCAGCCGGAGGGCGTGGGTGAGCGGGAGCGCCTCGCCGACGACCCGCGCCCAGCCCGGCATTCCGGCGAAGGGGAACATGAAGCCGGAGAGAAGGATGGAGGGGAGGATGAAGAAGACCGCCATCTGCATCGCCTGGAGCTGGTTCCGGGCGAGCGTGGAGAAGGTGAACCCCACCGCGAGGTTCGCTGCGATGAACAGCCCGAGGCCCAAGAGGAGGAGCAGCACCGAGCCGCGGACCGGGACCTGGAACACCCCCACCGCGGCCGCGAGGATCAGCGCCACCTGCACGTAACCGAGGAGGATGTAGGGGACGATCTTCCCGAGCATCACCTCCAGCGGGCGGACCGGCATGGCGAGGAGGTTCTCCATCGTGCCGCGCTCGCGTTCGCGGGTGACGGCGAGGGCGGTGATGACCACCAGGGTGAAGGTGAGGAGCGTGCCGATGAGCCCGGGCACGATGTTGTAGGCGGTGATGCCCTCGGGGTTGTAGCGCCGGTGGATGCGCCACTCGAAGGGAGGCGAGGCGGGCCTGAGCCCGGGAAGATCGCGCTCCAGCAGCCCCTGGCCCACCCCCGAGGCCGCGGCGAACGCGCTGCTGACCGCGCTGGGGTCGGTGGCGTCCGCGGCGAGGAGGACCGCCGGGCGCTCCTTGCGCTCCACCAGCCGGGCGAAGTCCACCGGGAGCTCGAGGACGAAGAGCACGTCGCCGCGGGCCATCGCCCGCTCCGCCGCGGCGGGAGAGACGGGGGTGGAGACGTCGAAGTACTCGGTGGCCCGCATCGCCTCGACCAGCGAGCGCGCGGGGCGCGAGTCGTCGGCCATCACCAGCGCGGTGGGCAGGTGCTTGGGGTCGGTGTTGATGGCGAAGCCGAAGAGGAACAGCTGCACCAGCGGCATGCCCACCATCAGCGCGAGGGTGAACCGGTCGCGCCGCGCCTGGATGATCTCCTTGCGGAGCACCGCCACGAAGCGACGGAAGGAGAGGTTCACGTGGCGAACCTCCGGTCGGAGAGGAGGTGGATGAACACGTCCTCCAGCGACGGTGGCTCCTCCACCCAGGTCAGGTCGGGCCGAGCCCGCCACGGCGCGAGCGCCTCCTCGAGGGCGGTGCGCCGCGTCCCGCTCACCCGCAGCGTCTGTCCGAAGACCGCCACCGACTCGACCCCCGGGGCCTGGCCGAGCGCCGCCGCCGCGTCGGCGAGCCCGTCCCCGGTCGCGACGAAGGTGACCAGGCCCGAGCGGGCCACCACCTGTGCCGCCGAGCCCTCGACCACCAGCTTCCCGCCCGAGAGGTAGACGATGCGGTGACAGCGCTCGGCCTCGTCCATGTAGTGGGTGGACACGAGAACCGTGATGCCCTCGGTGGCCAGCACGTGGATGAGGTCCCAGAACTCGCGCCGGGCCTTGGGGTCCACGCCGGCGGTGGGCTCGTCGAGGAGGAGGAGCTCGGGCTCGTGGAGCACGCAGGCGGCGAGGGCCAGCCGCTGCTTCCAGCCCCCGGACAGCTCGCCGGCCAGCTGGGTGCGCCGGTCGGTGAGGCCGGCGCGCTCCAGCACGGCGTCGATGCGCCGCTCGCGGTCCGGCAGCTCGTAGAGCCGGGCGACGAAGTCCAGGTTCTCCTGGACGGTGAGGTCCTCGTAGAAGGAGAAGCGCTGGGTCATGTAGCCGACCCGCCGCCGGATGCGGGGCGCGTCCTTGCGGACGTCGAGGCCGAGGCAGGTCCCCTCCCCCGCGTCCGGGGTGAGGAGGCCGCAGAGCATCCGGAGCGTGGTGGTCTTCCCGCTCCCGTTCGCTCCGAGGAAGCCACAGATCTGGCCCCTGGCCACGCGCAGGTCCAGCCCCTGCACGACGGCGCGGGAGCCGAACGACTTGCGCAGTCCGCGCACGTCGATGGCCAGGGGCACAGGAGCGGTCACCGGCCCACCTGCACGTCGAGCGGCTGGCCCGGGTGGAGGCCCTGGAGCGCGGAGGAGCGCGCCTCGATCAGGTACACGAGCTTGCTCCGGCCGTCGCCGGTGTAGACCACCGGCGGGGTGTACTCGGGCTTCGGGGAGACGTAGCTCACCTGGGCGTCCATCGGTCCCGGGCAACCGTCGCAGGTGACGCGGACCGGCGCGCCGATCCGGAGCGCCCCGAGCTTCGTCTCGGGGACGAAGAAGCGCACCCGGAGCGCCCCGTCGGGGAGGAGCGAGAGGACCGAGGCGCCGGTCGGGACCATCTCCCCGGTGCGGTAGTAGGTGTCGACCACCTGGCCCGTGGCCGGGGCCTCCCCGGTGCGCTGGGCGAGTCGCCACTCGGCGGAGGCGAGGACGGCGCGGGCGGTCTCGGTGGCGGCGCGCTGGGCCTCGATCTCCTGGAGGCGGCCCACCGGGATCTGCAGGCTCCGGAGCTTCGCCTCGGCGGAGCGGAGCCGGGCGGCGGACTGCTCCTGGGTGGACCGGGAGAGGTCGAGCTGCTGCGCGGTCGCGGCCCCGTCGCGGGCGAGCTGGTCGGTGCGGCGGAGGTCCGAGTCGGCCAGCACGAGGGCGCTCCGCGCCTCCCGCACCTGGGCCAGCGCGGCCTCGATGTCGGTGGCACGGCCGGCGGCCTCGAGGTTGGCGAGCTGCGCCTGCGCCTGGGCGAGCCGGGAGGCGGCCTCGTCGCGGGCGGCGCGCTCCGCGTCGCTGTCCTGGGTGAAGAGGAGGGTGCCGGCGTCGACCCGCTGCCCGCGCTCGACCGCGAGGCGGGTGAGGGTGCCGGTGGTGAGGGGCGCGACGCGGGTCTCGTCGGCCTCGGCCCAGCCGTGGAAGAGCCCATCGTCTCGGGCGCAGCCGGCGAGGGCGAGGAGCAGGGGGAGCGTGGCGACGGCCTTCATGGGCGGCCTCCGGGGTCCGCGGCGAGCGCGCGGAGCAAGTTGTCTCGATGGGTGGCGAGCACCGCGCGCCGGTCGAGGACCAGGTCGGTGTGCGCGCCGAAGGAGTGCTTCCAGAGCCCGAGGAGGATCACCGGCGCGACGACGAGCGGGACCATGGTCTCGAGGTCGACGGGGCGGAACTCGCCGCGTGCCACGCCGCGCTCCAGGATGCGTCCCAGCATCCCGAATGCCCGGCGCACGACGAGATCGGCGTAGAGGCGTGCGAGCTGCGGGAAGTTCCCGGACTCGGAGATGATGAGCTTCATCACCCCGGTCAGCGGAGAGTCGAGCACGCCGCCGATGAGCTCGAAGAGGGCGCGGAGCAGCTCGGGTGTCGGGCCCTCGAAGGCGTCGACCAGGGCCTCGGCCCGATCGAGGTTCGGCGCGATGGCCTCGCGGACGACCGCCTCGAAGAGCTGCTCCTTGCTGTCGAAGTAGAGGTAGACGGTCCCCTTGCTCACGCCGGCGACGGTGGCCACGTCGTCGAGGCGTGTCGCGGCGAAGCCCCGGTTGGAGAACAGCTGGAGGGCCGCCGCGACGATCTCCGCCGGCCGCGCGTCCTTGCGCCGCTCCCACCGCTTCGGTGTCTGACCGCGTTCCATATAACTGACCGGTCAGTAATTTCTGCCGGGCTGTCGGTCAAGTGCGTCATCCAAGTGCCTGGATTCAGGGTAGGATCGAAGGTGTTTGACACCTGCGGGAGGCGAACCACGAGGTGTCTGACACCTCGAAAGCTGGAATTCTGGCCGGTCGCCCGGGCTAGGCGCGACGGAGCAGGCGCTTGTCGCCGACCCGGAGCGTGACCTTCTCCCGATCGAAGTACTCCGAGAGGGGGATGACGAACTTCCGGCTGCCCCCGACCAGCTCCTTGAACTGCTGGGTGGTGATCTCCCGGTGCTCGGTCAGGTGCGCCACCAGCCGCTGCTTCAGATCCGAGATGGCCGCGGCGCCGAAGCACAGCTCCTCGGTCACCTTCACCACCGTGTGCTCGGCGATCGGCCCCTGGAGCAGGTGGGCCACCCGCTCGGGGGGAAGGGACAGCATCCGTCCGACTTCGGCCAGCGTCGGAGGCGCGAGCGCTCCGGCGGCGATCGCCGCGACGGCCTTGGTGCGCGCCGCCTCCTCGTCGAGCGAGAGGCTCCGCCCCCTCCCCTTCAGCCGCAGCCCCTCGCCGATGGACTCCACCGCCCCGCGCTCGGTCAGCGCCTGGACCAGGCGCCCGAGCAGCCGCGGATCCAGGTCCCGGGAGAGGCGCTGGCGGAGCTCCTCCCTGTGGAGCGCGTCCTCCAGCGGAGCCCGGTCGTGGAAGGACTGGAGCAGCGCCAGCGCGCGCGCCTGGAGCGCAGCGAACGTCTCGCCCGCGACGTAGAGGCGGCGCTCCCGATCGACGAGCAGGACCTGGCCCTTGCTGCTCAGGACGTCCAGCGCTCGCTGCACCGTCTTCGGAGCGCTCGCGGTGCGCACCGCCAGCTCCCCGGCGGTCATGCCCCGGTATCCCGACTGGCGGGCCAGCCAGACCAGCCGGGCGTCGAGGTCCTCGCCGCGCATCGGGGCCAGCAGCTCGGATGCCCCGCGACGCCGCCGGGGCGCACCGATGGTCAGCACCCGGCCTCCGGCGAGCGTGGCCCCCCGGCCGGGGAGGGGTCGCGCGCCGCGAAGGATGAAGCGCTGCCCGGGCAGGGCCGCGACCGGGGCCTGGAGCCGGAGCTGCGCGAGCGCCGTCTCCCCGGGCTGGAGCTCCGGCAGGTCGAGCAGGGTGACCCGCGCCTCGACCTGCGCCGTGCCGAGGTGGAGGAGCAGCGTCTTCCGGCGTGGAAGCGGAGCCTCGGCCGCGGGGAGCAAGGTGAGCTCGACGTCGAGCGAGCGCGTCTCGGGTAGCTCGCCCTCGCGGACCAGCACCATCCCCCGCCGCACGTCCGCGGTGGCCACGCCGACGACGTTCACCGCGGTTCGCTGCCCGGCCGACCCCCGGGGAACGGTCTGTCCGTGCGTCTGCACGCCCCGGACCCGGAAGGGCCCCGGAAGCCCGGGCAGCAGCGAGACCGATGCCTCGGGCTCGACCGTGCCCGAGAGGAGCGTCCCGGTCACCACCGTGCCGAAGCCCTTGATGGAGAACGCGCGGTCCACCGGGAGGAAGAGCGGCCCGTCCGCCGGACGTCGCTGCACGCTCGCCGACGCCCGGCCGAGCGCCGCCCGGAGCGCATCGAGCCCCTCGCCGGTCCGCGCCGAGACCGGCACCACCTCGGCCGACTCCAGCACGCTCCCGGCGAGCAGCGTCGCCAGATCGGCGTCGAGCAGCGAGCGCCAGTCGTCGCCCAGCCCGGGCAGCAGATCGGCCTTGGTGAGGGCGACCACCCCGGCGCGCACACCGAGCAGCTGGCAGATGTCGAGGTGCTCGCGGGTCTGGGGCATCACCCCCTCGTCCGCGGCGACGACGAGGATGGCCAGGTCGACACCGCCCGCGCCGGCGGCCATGGCCTTCACGAAGCGCTCGTGACCGGGTACGTCCACCACCCCGGCGACGGTGCCGTCGGGGAGCGCGAGGTGGGCGAACCCCAGCTCGAGGGTGATGCCCCGGCGCTTCTCCTCCGGCAGCCGGTCGGTGTCGATGCCGGTGAGCGCCTTGATGAGCGACGTCTTGCCGTGGTCGACGTGCCCGGCGGTGCCGATGATCACGCCCGCGATCGGGCGCGCCGAGGTGCAGGCGCCCGCTCCGGCATCGGGTCGAAGCGGAGATCCTCGGTGACCGGGCCGTAGTCCCAGGGAAAGACCAGCGGTCCCTCCATCAGCAGCACCGTGAAGTCCGGCCGCCCCCCCTGGTCCCGGCAGAGCAGCGTGGCGGTGCGGATCCGGCGCGCTCCGGCCTTCTTCGCCAGCGCGGTGGCCCGGCGCATCGTCTCGCCCGAGGCGATCACGTCGTCGACCAGGAGGACGCGCGAACCCTTCACCTCGGGGGGCATCGCCATCACCCGCGGCATCCGGCCGGTCACCGGATCGCGGCTCCGGCGCAGGATGCGCACCGGGTGGAAGGGCCGCGCGAGCGCGGTGGCCAGGGTCGACCCCACGAAGAGCCCGCCCGGCGCGATGCCCACCACGAGGTCGAGCACGTAGGTGGACGAGATCTCGTGGGCCAGCGCGTGCACCGCCGAGTCGAACTGGGCCCAGGTCATCTCGCGGACGAGGTTCCGGGGTCCGCTGCGGTCCTGGCCGAGGAACCCGCGTGGAAGCTCGCTCTGCGGCGAAAGGTGGGGCTCGGCCGAGCGGGGGCGGCGCCTGGAAGAACGCGAGGGCATGAGCACCCGGGGAGCCTAGCCCGGGACGCCGCGACGAGCAGGTCTGCGGACCGGTCCCCGGCTCAGGAGCCGATCCGGCGCATCAGGTTCTCCTGCACCACGCTGGCCACCAGGCGGCCGGCGCGATCGAAGAACTGGCCCCGCGACAGCCCTCGCCCAGCCTGCGCGGTGGGGCTGTCCATGACGTAGAGCAGCCAGTCGTCCACCCGGAACGACCGATGAAACCAGAGCGCATGGTCGATGCTCGCCACCGCGAGCCCCGGGGTGAGCCAGGAGACCCCGTGGGGGAGGAGCGCCGTCGAGAGCAGGCTGAAGTCCGAGGCGTAGGCGAGGACGCAGGTGTGGAGCAGCGGTGCGTCGGGCAGCGGACCGCTCGCCCGGACCCAGAAGGCCTGGCGCGGCGGACGGACGGTGGGCATCAGCGGATTGCGGGGCTCGAGGGGGCGGAACTCCACCGCCCCCCTGCGCTCGAAGGCCTCGCGGATGCGCGGGGGCACGTTTGGAACCGCGGCGAGCCACTCCTGGACCCACTCGCGCTGCGGGCGGAGCGACTCGGGGGGCGGCACCTCGGGCATCGGTGCCTGGTGCTCGAGGCCGGGCTCGGGCACCTGGAAGGAGCAGATCAGGCTCAGGAGCACCTCCCCGTGCTGGATGGCCTGGACCCGGCGGGCGGTGAAGCTCTTTCCGTCCCGGACGCGGTCCACCTCGTAGACGATGGGGTGCGCCATGTCGCCCGGCCGGAGGAAGTAGGCGTGCAGCGAGTGCGGCAGCCGGGCTTCCACGGTGCGGCTCGCCGCCACCAGCGCCTGGCCGACGACCTGCCCTCCGAAGACCGCCTTGCCACCGAGGTCACGGGACTGGCCGCGGAAGAGGTTCACCTCCAGCGGCTCGAGGTCGAGCAATTGGAGCAGATCGTCGAGCGCGGACCCGGTGTCGGACACCACCACCTCCCAGGATTCCGACACCTTAGTCAGCCCACCGGCCGTCCGCCGGACGGTCGGGTTGCCAGGCTTCGATGCGTGCTGCATATATGCATTGGGCATCGAAGGAGGTCCGGGATGGCCAGGCGACCGCGACGGGCACGGAGGGACGACGAGGCTCGCTTCCTGGCCTCGTACGACGCGAGCCGGTTCGAGCGGCCCTCGGTGGCGGTGGACGTCGCGCTGCTCTCGGCCGCCGAGGGGGCGCTGTGGACGGTGCTGCTCCGACGGTCGGAGCATCCGCACCGCGGGCGGTACGCGCTCCCCGGTGGCTTCGTCGGGATCCGCGAGCCCCTCGACGTGGCGGCGGCACGGGTCCTCGCGCGCAAGAGCCGGGCGGAGGGCGTCTTCCTCGAGCAGCTCTACACCTTCGGAGACCCGGGGCGCGACCCGCGGACGCGCGTCATCAGCGTGGCGTACGTCGGCCTGGTGAATCGCGCGCGCCTGCTCGCGGCGAGCGCCGGCACCGACGAGCTGATCCACGCTCGCCTCGACGTGCCCTGGGAGGGCGAGACCGGTGGACCGGTCGAGGCTCGCAGCTCCGATGGGACGACGCTCGCTCTCGCCTTCGACCATGCGGACATCCTGGGCATGGCGGTGAAGCGGATCCGCGGAAAGCTGGACTACGCGCCGATCGGATTCCAGCTGCTCCCCGCGCGCTTCACGCTCTTCGAGCTGCAGCAGGTGCACGAGACCATCCTCGCGCGCCCGCTGAACAAGGATTCCTTCCGTCGCCGGATGCTCGCCTCGGGGCAGCTCGAGGCCACCGGCGAGAGCCAGCGAGACGTCGACCACCGCCCGGCGGAGCTCTATCGGTTCACCCGCCGGTCCGCGATCTGAGGAGCCGAGGACAGGAGTCCAGCCATGGCACAGATTCGAAGACTGGGACCCATCCACCATCTCCGGTCCGACGCGAGCATGTTCGTGCTCCGCTACCGCCGCGGCGTGCTCGAGCGCTCGGGGCGAGGCCAGGCGTTCTTCTTCCTCCCCCACGCGGCGAGCATCGCCGAGGTGCCCGTCGACGACCGGGAGATGCCGCTCTCGTTCCGGAGCCGCACCGGCGACTACCAGGAGATCACCACCCAGGGCGTGGTCACCTTCCGGGTGAAGGACCCACGGAGGCTGGCCGACCGGATCGACTTCACCATCGACCTCGGATCGGGGGTACTGCTCCGGCAGCCGCTGGAGAAGCTGGCGCTTCTCTTCTCGCAGGTCGCCGAGCAGCGGGCCCGCGCCTGGGTGGCGAGCATGCCGCTGCGGCGAGCCTTGACCGAGGGTCCGGCGGCGCTCCGGCACGAGATCCAGCTCGCCTACCACGAGGAGCGGGCGCTCGAGGACCTCGGGCTCGAGGTCGTGTCGGTCCGCATCTCCTCGGTGCGGCCGAGCGCAGACCTCGAGCGAGCGCTGGAGGCCCCCGCCCGGGAGCAGATCCAGCAGCAGGCCGACGAGGCCACCTTCGCCCGCCGCGCGAATGCGGTGGAGAAGGAGCGCGCCATCCAGGAGAACGAGCTGCAGACCCAGGTCGAGCTCGCTCGCAGGCAGGAGGAGCTGATCGCCCAGAAGGGCCTCAACACGCAGCGGGAGGCGACCGAGGAGGCCACCGCGTCGCGCATCACCTCGGAGGGCAAGGCCGAGCGCGGCCGCATCGAGGCGCAGGTCACCGCCGAGGCGCTCCGGCTCCGCGCCGATGCCGAGGCGCATGGGGTCACCGTTCGCGGTGAGGCCGAGGCCAGCGTGCTCCGCGCCACCGAGGAGGTGCGCACCGCGGCGGAGAAGGCCCGGATGGACGCGGTGCGCGACGTGCCCGCCCAGGTGCTGCTGGCGCTCGCCGCACAGGCCCTGGCCGGGAAGCTGGAGAAAATCGAGCACCTCAGCCTAGGCGAGCCCGCCCTCGCCCCCGCTCTCACCAGGCTCCTCGAGGCCGGCGCGAGCCACCTGCGCACGGAGTGAGCCATGACCGCCGCGGCCCCCAGAGTGGTCGTGGTCACCCGGGCCAGCGAGTACCACGCGCTGCTCGCGCGGCACGGGACCGAGCCTCAGGTCAGGTTCTTCCTCGAGCAGCGGGGGCAGTCGCTCGACGTCGTTCACAAGCGCCACGAGCGGTGGATGGCGGCGCTGGAGGCGGTCTCGCAGGCCATTCCCTCCGGGTGGCGACGAGCACGGGTGAACCGCTCCGAGCTGTCGCGGTTCCTGTTCGAGCCTGCAGACCTGGTCGTGGCCACCGGGCAGGACGGCCTGGTGGCCAACCTGGCCAAGTACCTTCACGGGCAGCTGGTGCTGGGCATCAACCCCGACGCCGAGCAGTTCGACGGCGTGCTGGTGCCGCACGCGCCCCGCCGGGCGAAGCAGCTCCTCGCGGCGATGGCGGCGGGCCGGGCCGAGGTGGAGGAACGGACGATGGTCACCGCCCGGCTGGACGACGGTCAGTCACTGCTCGGTCTGAACGAGATCTTCGTCGGGCACCGGTCGCACCAGTCGGCGCGCTACCGGATCCAGCTCGGGAACCAGGAGGAGCGACAGTCGTCGTCCGGGCTCATCGTGGCGACGGGCACCGGGGCAACGGGGTGGGCCCGGTCGATCAACGGGGAACGCGCCCATCCGCTCACCCTCCCCGGCCCCACGGACCCGGCGCTGGCCATGTTCGTCCGCGAGCCCTTTCCCAGCGTCTCGACCGGAACCAGCCTCGACGGAGGACTCCTCAGGCGCGGCGGCAAGCTGGAGATCGTCTCGGAGATGGACGACGGCGGGGTCGTCTTCGGCGACGGGATCGAGGACGACCGGCTGGACTTCGCCTGGGGGATGCGGCTGCAGATCGGCATCTCGGAGCAGCGACTACGTCTGGTCCGCGGTTGAGGTCATCCAGGTGCCCGGAGCGTTGCGAGTACCTCCTGATCGTTGTTCGGTCGACTGATCGCCGCAAGGTAGCGGATGGGCATCCATCGTTCTTCCGACGTTCCGGTCGGTCGGGCCTCGACCCGAATCGGCGCGTGGATCACGCTGAGAGGATCATCTCCATGTAGGTCGCCGGCCCGGCGCCAGGCCCGAATCCGCACGACGCGTAGAACCGGACCGCATCCGGGCTGTCGGCGAGCACCCAGGCGGTGACCACGCCGTGGGTCCGCATCCAGTGCACCATCTCCCCGACGAGCTGGCCTCCCACGCCGCGCCTGCGCCAGGCGGTGCGCACGCCGATCTCGTAGAGCAGGACCTCGCAGGCCGGCTCCTTCCGCATCGGCAGCACGAGGCAGAGGAGGAAGCCGACGACCTCCTCCTTCGCCCAGGCCGTCCAGAAGAGAATCCCGGGTTCCGACAGGAAGCGGACGGCGTCCTCGGCACCCAGGGGCGTACGCGGATTGCCGCGCACCTCGAGGTCGAAGTCCGCGTCCTCCCGCGCGAGCAGGGCGAGGACGTCGGCATCGTCCGGACCGAGCCGGCGGATGTGCACCGCCGGCCCGGCGCCCTTCTCAGCCATGGATCAGAACGGGATGTCGTCCTCGGCCGCGCCGGCGGCCTGGTTCAGCTCCTCCATCTGGGGCGGGGGCGGACCGAAGTCGCTCGCCCCGTTCTGCCGCGGGCGGCCGGTGCCGGCGCTGTCCCCGCGACCGCCGAGGAACACGACGTTGCTGGCGACGACCTCCGTCGTGTAGTTCTTGCGGTTCTCCTTGTCCGTCCACTCCCGGGTCTGGAGCCGGCCCTCGACGTAGCACTGGCGGCCCTTCGCCAGGTACTCGCCGCACAGCTCGCCGAGCTTTCCCCAGACGACGATGCGGTGCCACTCGGTGCGTTCCTGTTTCTGGCCCGACTTGTCCGTCCAGCTCTCGCTCGTCGCGATGCGGAAGTTGGCGACGGCCTGCCCGCTGGGCGTGAAACGTACCTCGGGATCCGCACCCAGGTTACCGACCAGGATGACCTTGTTGACGCCTCCAGCCATGTTCGTGAGACCTCCGTTCGAGAACCGGACCGTTGCGGCCCGGTTGCTGAGTGGAGTCTCTAGCAGCTCTGCCTGACAGGAGGTGGTCGCGTGACCGGCGCCGAGTACGAGCTCTATTACTGGCCGGAAATCCAGGGGCGAGGCGAGTTCGTCCGCTTGCTCCTCGAGGAGGCCGGCGCGAACTACGTCGACGTCGCCCGGCTGCCGCGGAACCGGGGCGGCGGGGTGCAGGCCATCCTTCGGGTGCTCCGGGGCGAGCTCGGCCCGCACCTCCCCTTTGCACCGCCGGTGCTCCGAGCAGGGGACGTGGTCGTGGCCCAGACCGCGCTCATCCTCCACTTCCTCGGTCCGCGCCTCGACCTCGTCCCGGCCGACCCCGTGCTGCGGCTCTGGGTCCACCAGCTGCAGCTCACCATCACCGACCTGGTGGCCGAGGTTCACGACACCCACCACCCCATCTCGGTGGACTGGTACTACGAGCAGCAGAAGCGAGAGGCACGAGCGCGAGCGCGTGGCTTCACCGCCGACCGCGTCCCGAGGTTCCTCGGCTACTTCGAGCGGGTGATCGACCGCGCCGGCGGTCCGTGGGCGCTGGGGGCGACGTTCAGCTACTTGGACCTGTCGCTCTTCCAGGTGGTGGAGGGGCTGCGCTACGCCTTTCCGCGGACGATGGAGAG
>DATJVY010000127.1:0-18016 GCA_035501615.1 Myxococcaceae bacterium | reverse complement strand
CACGCGCTTGCCCTCCGTCGAGGCCTGCGTTCCCATGGGTGGGGTGCCAGTCTACCGGGCTGTCCGCGGGGTGGTCTCGTTCGCCCTGCGCTGCTTCTACCGCATCGAGCGCGCCGGCCCGCCGCTGCCCGAGGGGCCGGT
Source organism: Myxococcaceae bacterium (assembly GCA_035501615.1). GTDB lineage: Bacteria > Myxococcota > Myxococcia > Myxococcales > Myxococcaceae > RPRB01. The sequence continues at coordinate 17,875 of DATJVY010000127.1, read as the reverse complement.
GGTCCTGGTGGGCAACCACCCCAACGCGCTGATCGATCCCGGGCTGATGATCGCCGTCACGTCGCGCCCCCTCACCTTCCTGGCCAAGGAGCCGATCTTCCGGATGCCGGTTCTCGGATCGCTGGTCCGCGCGCTGGGCGCGCTCCCGGTGGTGCGGGCCCAGGACGACCCGCGGCGGATGCGCGAGAACGTGGAGGCGCTGGGGGCGGCTGCGCGGGGGCTCGCCGGCGGCCGGGCGGTGGCGCTCTTCCCCGAGGGACGGAGCCACTCCGAGCCGTCGCTGGGCTCGCTGAAGACCGGCGCTGCCCGGCTGGCGCTTCAGGCCGGCGTCGCGGTCCGCATCGTGCCGGTGGGCCTCACCTACGCGGAGAAGGGCCGGTTCCGGAGCGCGGTGCGGGTCGAGTTCGGACCGGCACTGGAGGTGGCCCCCGGTCCCGCCGACCCGGAGCGGGTCCGCGCCCTGACCGAGCGGCTCGCCGCGTCGCTCCGTGCGCTGACCCTGGACCTGGCCGCCTGGGAGGACCTGCCCCTCATCGAGGCCGCCGATGCGCTCTACGTCCTGGCCACCGCCGCCCCGGCCCGCGATGCGGAGCGGCAGCGCCTGTTCGTCCGCGGGCTGGCCCTCCTCCGGGCGGAGCAGCCGGAGCGGGCCGCCGAGCTGTCGGGTCAGGTGCTCGCCCTGAGGCGCCGCCTCGCCCTGACCCGGGCCGAGGCCGCCGACCTCGGCATCCGCTACCGGCCGTGGACGGTGCTGCGTTTCGTCGCCCGGAACCTCGTCGCCGCCGTCCTGGGGCTGCCGCTCGCCCTCCTGGGCGTGCTCGTCTTCGGCCTCCCGGTGCTCGGGACGAAGCTCCTGCTCCGCCTGGCCCACACCGAGCCGGACATGGTCGCCACCGTGAAGGTGCTCGCGGCCCTGCTGCTCGGACCGCTCTACGTGGGCGTGCTCGCCGTGGCCGCCGGCTGGTCGCTCGGCCCGTGGTGGGCGGTGGCGGTGGCCGCCGGCGCCCTGCCGCTCGCGCTCTTCACCCGCCGCTTCCTCGCCCGGCGCGCGGAGGCGATCCGGGACGCGCGTCTCTTCTTCGTCCTCGGAAACCGCTCGGCCCGGAAGGAGCAGCTCCTCTCCGAGGCCGGGGCCCTCGCCGCACGCGTCGCCGCGGTGGCCGACGAGGTGCTCCCCCGCCTCGAGGCGGTCGAGCGGCAGGACGCGCACGCGTGACCGCTCCTCGCGGGAGGCGCTGGACAGTGGAAGCTCCCTCGCCGCCCCTCCGGAGCGGGATTCGATCGCTGCTGGTGATGGCCGCGCTGCTCTCCGCTCCCACCGTCGCCGCCGGGGACGATCCGCCCGACCGCCCGGACCGACCCGCGGAGCCCCAGCCTGCGGAGTCTCGGACCACGGAGTCCCAGCCGCCGGAGGAAGCCCCCGGGGACGAGCCCTCGGTCCGGCCGCGCGTCGAGCTCAAGCGGCAGCTGACCAACCGGGGAGCGGTCGACGAGACGAGCAGGACGACGCTCCGGGTCGAGCTTCTCCTGCGCTCGGTGGTCTCGGTGCTGCGGCTCGACGTCCCGTTCGTGGACAAGAACAACAGCTTCACGAGCGACCCGACCAACGCCGGCATCGGCGACCTCAAGACCCGGGTGGGCTTCGCGCCGCTGCCGGTGCCCGCCGCGCCGCTGGCCTTCTACGTGGACTTCACCTTCCCGACCGCGGCGGACTCGCTGGGGCAGGGCAAGTACATCCTCATCCCCGGCGTCTGGGCCTCCTACCGGCTCCCGCTCTCCTGGCGGGCGCCGGCGGTGAGCTTCATCCCGCTGGTCGAGCAGTACATCGGGGTGGCGGGCGATCCGGCCCGGGCGGCGGTGGACTCCACCAAGATCGAGCTCAAGCTCGAGGCCCGCTGGGAGCATTGGCTGGTCAGCCTCAACCCGAAGCCGCTCATCGACTGGACGAAGGGCCCCTCGACCGCCGCCGTCCTGGAGCTGGAGGGCGACTGGGAGCCAACCCGGCACTGGCGGCTGTGGGTGAAGTTCGGTCAGCGCCTGTGGGGGACCAGCCTGCCCACGACCTACGACGAGCTGGCCGAGCTCGGGGTCCGCTGGACGTTCTGAATCTCGTGTCGCCGGGCCGGCCCGGGCGTGCCAAGGTCCCTGGCCCGGTGGGCCAGATGCGCTGGTTCGTCCGCGGGGACATCGACGGGTTCTTCGGCCTCGCGCTGGACAACCTGGTGCAGCTCCTCGTCCTGTCCGAGCTCTGCCGGACCGTGCTGGGGTTCCCCGACGCGCTCGTCTACGGGCGCATCCTCCCCGGGGCCGCGGTCTCGCTGCTGGTCGGCAACCTCTTCTACGCCTGGCAGGCGATGCGCCTCGCCCGCTCCACCGGGCGCACCGACGTCTGCGCGCTTCCCTACGGCATCAACACCGTCTCGCTCTTCGCCCACGTCTTCCTGGTCATGCTCCCGGCGAGGCTCGCAGCCGAGGCGGCGGGGGCGGCCGATCCCGCCCGGGTGGCGTGGCAGGCGGGGCTGGTCGCGTGCTTCGGCTCCGGCGCCATCGAGCTCCTGGGAAGCACGGTCTCCGAGCGCATCCGGCGTTCCACTCCGCGCGCCGCCCTGCTCTCGACGCTGGCCGGGATCGCCCTGACCTTCATCGCCATCGGGTTCCTCTTCCGGGCCTACGCCCGGCCGATCATCGGCCTCGGGACCCTGGCCATCATCCTCGTCGTCTACTTCGGGCGAGTCCGCTTCCGGGGCGGGCTCCCCGGAGGGCTGGTGGCCATCGCGCTCGGAACCGGCTTCGCCTGGCTCAGCGGGCTCGCCCCGGCCGCGGTGACGCCGCCCGGCCCGACGTTCCATCCGCCGCTGCCCGTGCTCGGGGCGCTGGCACACGCCTTCGGGACCGGAGCCTGGGCGACCTACTTCTCGGTCATCCTGCCCATGGGGCTCTTCGCCACGGTGGGCTCGATCGAGAACATCGAGTCCGCGCGGGCTGCCGGTGACCCGTACCCCACCGGCATCTCCCTCGCGGTGAACGGGGTGGGGACGCTGGCGGCATGCGCCTTCGGCTCGTGCTTCCCGACGACCCTCTACATCGGGCACCCGGGGTGGAAGGCCCTGGGCGCGCGGGCCGGCTACTCGATCCTCAACGGCGTGTTCATGACCCTCGTCTGCCTGACCGGCACCGTTCAGTGGATCGCCTGGGCGGTCCCCATCGACGCCGGGATGGCCATCGTCCTCTGGATCGGCATCGTGATGGGTGCGCAGGCGTTCCAGGCGACTCCCCGGGCGCATGCCCCGGCGGTCGTGGTGGGGCTCCTGCCCAGCCTCGCCGCCTGGGGCGTGTACATGGCCAAGTCCGGGCTCCACGCCGCGGGCCTGGGGGCACCCGGCGGACGGCCATTCACGGCCGACCTCGTCGGAGCGTTCCTCCGGGGCGACCTGTGGCTGGACGGGGCGCTGCGCCTGGAGCAGGGCTTCATCCTCAGCAGCGTGCTCCTCGCGGCGGCGACCGTCGGGGTGATCGAGCGGCGCTTCCGTCAGGCGGCGGGATGGTGCCTCGCCGGGGCGGTGCTCTCGGCCGTGGGCCTCATCCACTCCTATCGCTGGACGCCGTCCGATACGGTGCTCTCGCTCGCGCCGGCCTGGCCCTGGGCGCTCGGGTATGCGGTGATGGCCGTCTGCTTCGCCGTCGCACCGTGGATCACCACCCCGGTGGACGACGCCTCGGGCGGGCACTGACGCCGAGTGGTTTCGGCGTCGGCGCCGTCTGGAATCCGGACGCGGGGAATGCGAGGGTGCGCGGTCTCCGATGTCCGGGCCGTCGCCGCTCCAGTCTCCTGACCAGCTCCTCGAGGACCTCAACGCACCCCAGCGCGAGGCGGTCCTGTCCGGAGACGGGCCGCTGCTCGTCCTCGCCGGTGCCGGCTCGGGCAAGACGCGGGTCATCACCCGCCGGGTGGCTCACCTGGTCCTCGCCCGGCGGGTGGCGCCCTGGCGGATCCTGGCGGTCACCTTCACCAACAAGGCCGCACGCGAGATGCGCGAGCGCCTCGCAGCGCTGCTCGGGCCCTGGGCCAGCGAGCTCAACGTGGCGACCTTCCACTCCGCGGCGGCCACCATCCTCCGGCGGGAGGCGGAGAAGGTCGGCCTCACCCGCTCCTTCGTCATCTACGACGAGACGGACCAGCTCCAGCTGGTGAAGCGGGCGATGCGCGAGGAGCGGGTGGATCCGGTGCTCAACCCCCGCGACGTGCTGCGGCGGATCGACGTGGAGAAGAACGCCGGCCGTGGGCCCGACGTCGAGCGCGTCTCGCCGGACGACTACCGGGGGCTCGCCGTGCAGCGCGCCTACCGCGCCTACCAGAAGCTGCTCCGGGCCGCGAACGCGGTGGACTTCGGGGATCTCCTGCTCCTCCTGGTGGAGCTGCTCCGGAAGGACGCCGAGGTGCTGGAAAAGTACCGGGCGCGCTTCCAGCACGTGCTGGTGGACGAGTTCCAGGACACCAACCCGGTGCAGTACGAGCTCCTCCAGCAGATCGCGCCGCCGCCCGGGGCGAACCTGGTGGTGGTGGGCGACGACGACCAGTCCATCTACCGCTGGCGCGGGGCGGAGGTGAGCAACATCCTCGGCTTTCCGGACCTGTACCGTGGAGCCCGGGTGGTGAAGCTGGAGCAGAACTACCGCAGCGACGGGAACATCCTCGAGGCCGCGAACGCGGTCATCGCCCAGAACCCGCGCCGGATGCCGAAGCGGCTCTGGACGGAGAGACCCAAGGGCGAGCTGCTCCACCTCCTCATCTCCCGGGACGAGCGCGAGGAGGCCCACGAGGTGGCCAGGCGGATCCACGCGCTCCACCAGGAGGACTTCGTCTCCTACGAGCAGATCGCCATCTTCTTCCGGGTCAACGCCCAGAGCCGGGTCCTGGAGGAGGCGCTGCGGCTGGCCCGCGTTCCCTACACGCTGGTGAGCGGGCGGAGCTTCTACGAGCGGGCCGAGATCAAGGACGCGGCCTCCTATCTGCGATTGATGGCCAACCCGCGCTCGGACGCCGACCTCCTGCGCATCGTGAACGTGCCGGCCCGGGCGATCGGCGACACCACCCAGGAACGGCTGAGCGCGTGGGCCGCCGACCAGGGCGTCTCGCTCTGGGAGGCCCTGGACGGGGTCGAGTCCATTCCCACCCTCCAGGCGCCGGCCCAGAAGCGGCTCCGCGCCTTCCGGGCGCTGATGGAGCCCCTGGTCCAGTTCGGGCTCGAGGCGCCGTCGGCCGCGGCGGCGGTGGAGCGGATGCTCCAGGAGACGCGGCTGGTCGAGTCGCTGATGGAGGCCGGGGACGACGAGTCGCTCGGGCGGGCGGAGAACCTCCGCGAGTTCGTGGGGGCGGCCCAGGAGTTCGACCTGCAGCGCGCGGCCCGCCCGCCCCCCGGCCCGGACGCGCTGGAGGCCGAGGCGCCGCCGCTGCAGGCCTTCTTGGAGCAGATCAGCCTCATCGCCGAGGCCGACGCGGACGCCGGCGAGGGGCGCGTCTCGCTGATGACCCTCCACGCCGCCAAGGGGCTCGAGTTCGACGCGGTGTTCCTCCCCGGAATGGAGGACGGCGTCTTCCCCCACCAGCGGGCGCTGGACGAGTTCGGCGACGAGGAGGAGATGGGGGAGGAGCGGCGGCTCTGCTACGTGGGCTTCACCCGGGCGCGGAAGCGGCTGTTGCTCTCGCTGGCGCAGGCGCGTTCGCTGTTCGGCGAGCTGCGCTTCAATCCGCCATCGCGGTTCCTCCGCGAGGTGCCGAAGGAGCTGTTCGATTTCCAGCCCGAGCTGCGCGCGCCTCCGCCGGAGCCCTCCTACCGGCGGGCCGAGCGGCGCCCGCGCCTCGACGAGACCGGCCCCCGCATCGACCGCAGCTACGCCCAGGACGCGGACTACATGGGGGAGGGCTCGGTCGTCGGGATGCGCGTCCGCCACGCGCAGTTCGGCGAGGGCGAGGTCATGGCCTGCGACGGGTCGGGGCCCAACGCCAAGCTCACGGTGCGCTTCCGCACGGTGGGCCTGAAGCGGGTCATCGCCCGGTTCCTGCAGCCGGCCTGACGCCGAACGCCCTCGAGCTGGAAGTCGGCCTTCGGCAGGGAACGACCGATGTGCATCTCCGAGGGTTCCCGGCCTATACCCCGCCACGAACACCGGAGGCGGGCGCCTCCAGCAGGGGGAACGGGTCATGGCAGCGAAGAAGCCAGTCATCGCAGTGGTCGGCGCCACCGGTGCCCAGGGCAGCGGCCTCGTCCGGGCCATCCTCGGGGATCCGGAGCGCCGCTTCTCCGCCCGGGCCATCACCCGGAAGCCAGACTCGGAGAAGGCCCGAGCCCTCGCCGCGCAGGGCGCGGAGGTCGTGAGCGCCGACCTGAACGACGCCAAGAGCGTGGAGCGGGCCTTCGCGGGCGCCGCCGGCGCGTTCTGCATCACCAACTTCTGGGAGCACTTTTCGGCCGAGACCGAGGTGGCCCAGGCCCGGACCATGGCACGGGCCGCCGCCGGCGCCGACGTGCGCCACGTCATCTGGTCCACGCTGGAGGACACCCGGAAGCTCGTTCCGCTCTCCGATTCGCGGATGCCCACGCTCCAGGGCAAGTACAAGGTGCCGCACTTCGACGGGAAGGGTGAGGCCGACGCGGTGTTCGCCGAGGAGAAGGCCCCGACGACCCTGCTGGTGACCTCGTTCTACTGGGACAACCTCATCCACTTCGGGATGGGCCCGAGGAAGGACGCCTCGGGGCAGCTGGTCTTCACGCTCCCCATGGGAGACAAGAAGCTCCCCGCGATCGCCGCCGAGGACATCGGTCCCTGCGCGTTCGGAGTCTTCCTCCGCGGGCCGAAGATGATCGGCCGGACCGTGGGCATCGCCGGCGAGATGCTCACCGGTGCCCGGATGGCGGCCGAGCTCTCCACCGCGCTCGGGCAGCCCGTCCGGTACCAGTCCATCCCGTTCGAGGCCTTTCGGAAGCTCGGGTTCCCCGGCGCGGAGGACCTGGGGAACATGTTCCAGTACAAGCACGACTTCGAGCGCGAGTTCTGTGGCGCCCGTTCGGTGGAGGAGACGCGGGCGCTGTACCCCGGGCTCCAGACCTTCCGGCAGTGGCTCGGGCGACACGCGAAGCAGATCCCGTTGAGCTGACGCACCACTCCCTCCGGTTTCGAAGCCGCGTGGAGGAGTCGCACCCACCCGAGACCGGGACCGCCTCGACGGCACCGGCCGATCGGTGAGCACGGGGCGCGTCAGCACAGATCCCGGCCCGAACCTCCGGACCAGGTGCAACCCGCTCTCCCCGGCCGGATCTCAGGGGAGGACCCTCGCGGGCGACTCGCCCGGAAAGGACACGGATGCGGGCCGAGCGGACCTACACCGGACGCTGTCTCTGTGGTGCCGTCGAGCTACGGGTCGTCGGAAGACCCGCGGTGATGGGGTTCTGTCACTGCGGCTCGTGCCGGGCCTGGTCGGGCTCACCGCTGAACGCCGTCAGCCTCTGGTTGCCCTCCGCGGTGAACATCGTCCGCGGAGGAACGGAGGTGGGCTCGTTCCAGAGGACCGAGCGCACCATCCGGAAGTGGTGCCGGCACTGCGGAGGCCATCTCCTCACCGAGCACCCCACCTGGGGCGTGGTGGCGGTGCTGGCAGGCGTGCTCCGGGAGTTCCCCTTCGACCCGGTGCTTCACGTCAACTACGCCGAGACGGTGCTCCACCTCCGCGACGGGCTGCCGAAGCTGAAGGACCTCCCTGCGGAGATGGGCGGCTCCGGGGTCAGCCTCCCCGAGTGACGAAGAGAGGCCTGCGCGCCGCGTGCCGGCCGGTTAAGGGGCGGTCGCCATGCACTGGGCCCCCTGGGAGCTGTTCGACGCCACGACGTTCGGGACCTACCTCGCCGCCGCCGGGGCGCTGATCGTCGCGCCGGGCCCGGGACAGGCCCTGGTGGTGGCGCGCACGGTCCAGGGCGGGACCCGGGCCGGGCTCCTCACCAGCATCGGCCTCAACCTCGGCACCCTGGGCCACACCGTGGCCGCGGCGCTCGGTCTGTCGGCGCTGCTCCTCGCCTCGGCCACCGCCTTCACGGTCGTGAAGCTGGTGGGTGCCGTGTACCTCGTCGTCCTGGGGACGCGGATGCTCGCCGGGACGTTCGGGTCTCGCCCGGTCGCGCCGCCGGTGAGCGGGGACGCCGCCGGCCCGAAGCTACCCAGCTCGCGACTCCTCGCGCATGGCGCGGTGACCGGGCTGCTCAACCCGAAGGTGGCGGTCTTCTTCCTCGCCTTCCTGCCGCAGTTCGTGCGGCCCGAGCGTGGCGGGGTCCTGATCCAGTTCGCGACGCTCGGGGTGGTGCTGGCCACGCTCGGCGTCCTCGGTGACTCGCTGGTCGCGGTCGTCGCCGGCCGGACGCGGCGGAGGATGGCCACCAGCGCCTGGCGCGAGCGGATCACCGGGAGCCTCCTGCTCGCCCTCGGGGTTCGCCTGGCCTTCGTCCGGCGCTAGCGCCGCGCGGGGGTCGCCCTGTCGACGGTCACCGGCATCAGGTTGTCCTCCGGGATCCGGTCGATCAGCTCGTTGATCGGATCGAGGCCGGCCCGAGCCGGGAGCCGGTCGGTGACCAGGGTGACGGTCGAGCGGGGGCCGTCGATCTTCCGCAGCTCGATCAGGAGTGGCTCGCCCTTCGCGTCCATCGCACCCACCGGGATGAAGTCGTGCACCGGCACCTCGTGCTCGGCGCCGAGCCCGTCGGACTGGAACTTGCGGGTCTCCAGCTCGAGGGTGACCTCGTACTTCCCATCGTCGCGCCGCTTCGCCGCCGCGGAGACCACCCGGTTCTCGTACAGGGTGATCTGCTCGAACTGGTCGGTCAGGTAGTACTGGAACTGCTCCGGGGTGTGCCGGCGGAGCGCGGCGAGGAGCACCCGCGAGGTCGGATAGGGCGGCCCGCGGTCGCCGTATTCCTGGACGATCTCCCGCAGCGCCTCGTTGACCGCACTCTCGCCGACGAGGTCCTGGAGGCCGTACATCACCAGGCTCCCCTTCGAGTAGTGGATGTAGCCCTGATCCTCCACTCTCAGGAGCGGCAGCTCCTTCTTGCGCTCCATGCTCCGCCCCGAGAGGTAGCGGTCCAGCTCGTAGCGGAGGAATCGCCGCATGACCTGCGGCCCGTAGGCGTGCTTCATCACCATCAGCGCCGAGTACTGGGCCAGCGTCTCCACCAGCACCGTCATTCCCTGTGAATCGGCGCTGAGCACCTGGTGCCCCCACCAGTGGTGCGCCACCTCGTGGGCGGTGACGTAGAGCGGGTAGTCGATGGCGTCGGGTCGGCCCCTTTCCACCTCGGCGACGAAGCCGATCGACTCCGAGAAGGGGATGGTGCTCGAGAACGACTCGGCGAAGGTCGCGTAGCCGGGGAACTCCACGATGCGGAGCACGGGGTGCTGGTACGGCCCGAAGGCCTTCGTGTAGTAGGCCAGCGAGTCCCGCATCCCACGGAACATGCTCGGCACGTCCCAGCCGTGCGGCGGATGGTGGGAGACCTCCAGCGCGATGCCGTGCCAGCGGTCGTGCTCCACCGCGTACCGGCCGGAGAGGAACGCCAGGTAGTGGAAGATGGGTCGATTCTCGACGAAGTGGAAGTACCGGCGATCTCCGTCGACCCACTCGCGCTCCAGCGTTCCCGGGGCGACCGCCCGCTGGTCGGCGCTGGTGCTGACCGTGGCCTCGAAGAAGATCCGGTCCGCGTCGTGGCTGATGTAATTGTTCGCCGTCGCGGCCGGATCGTCCAGATCACGCGCCCGGTCCCGGGGACCGAGGCCGTGCTTGCGACGCACCTCGTCGTCGTCCAGCTCCTTCTGCTCGAAGTACCCGAGCCCGGGGAGGTACTCCCCGTCGAGGAAGGTGCCGTTCTCCACGATGCGGGTGTCGCTGCCCTCGTTCTCGAAGCCGGGATTGGCGTAGGTCAGCCGGTAAGCGAGATCGGTCGTCGCCCCGGGGGCCAGCGGCCTCAGGAGGCGGAAGACGTGAAAGCCCGCCTCCGAGTCGGACACGGTCCGCTCCTGCCCCCCGGGGAAGGTGACCGAGCGGATGGTGGCTCGCGGGTGCAGGCGGATCGCGATCCGGTCGATGGGCCGGTCGGTGCGGTTGATCAGCGTGTCCACCCCGTCGATCTCCACCCTCCGCTCGGAGGGGAAGAGGTCGACCCGGGTCTTCACCGCGGTGATCTTCGGCTGGGGGAGCGTGCCGAACTCCGCCTTGTACCGCTTCTCGTACTGCGCCCGCGCCTCCTCGCGCGAGAAGCGGGTGCGGTCGGTGTTCCGGACGTTGGTGTTCCAGAAGATGAAGGCCCCGGTGCCGGCAGCCACCGCCAGCGAGAGCGCCAGCATCGCGCCGGAGCGCCGGTCGAGCCGGGCACGGGCCTCGCGCCAACGCTCTTTGAAGGTCTGAGGCGTCCCCCGGACCCAGAAGAGATGGGCGACCACCGCGAGCGCCAGCGAGACGGCGCTCCAGTAGAGCTCGAACCAGGCCATCGGGGTGACGAAGTGCCCGTAGCCGTTCATGTCCGAGTACGGATGGGCAGGCACGGTGGCGTAGCGGACGAGGTGGTGCTCCACCCCGAGCACCGGAAGCAGCAGCGAGACGGCGAGGAAGACCACCATCACGAAATGGCCCAGGTACTTGTGGTCGATCAGGACGTGCACCAGCACCGCCAGCGAGCACAGGCAGGCGAAGAGCACGAAGGAGACGCCGTACAGTGAGCGGAGGTAGAGCGCGGGCTCGAAGTGAAAGAACCCCTTCGCCGCCTGGATGACGACGCCCGCGACGAAGACCACCGCGAGGAGCAGACCGACGATGGCCACCAGCGCGGTGAGCTTCGAGGTCAGGACCGCCCAGCGCGGGGACGGAAGCGCATCGTGGATCTGCGCCATCCCCGCATCGCGTTCGCGCCACACCAGCTCACCGGCGTAGAGGATCAGGACCACCAGGATGAAGGTGGCGAAGGAGCCGGCGACCACGGTGAGAACCTGCCGGGTGACCGGATAAGTGGGCGTTCCGTAGAGCTTGCCGATGGACGGCGCCGCGGAGGCGATGAACAGCACGCCTGCCAGGACGATGACCCCGAAGAAGACGCTCTTCACCGTCTCCCGGATCTGGAGCCGCACCAGCGCGGCGAACACTCCTCGGGAGGCACGGGCGGAGAAATCGAGCCCGACCCGCGGAAGCGTGGGAGGAACGCCGCGCTCGCCAGGCTCGTCGAGCGCCGGCCGCCGGGTGGGGGCGCTGGCGGTGGAGAAGGAGAACCGGCGGTAGGTGAACGCGAAGAGCGCCGCCGCCACCCCGGTCCAGAGCAGGCGGTTCCAGAGGAAGTCGCCCTGGAGCCCGAGGAGCCGGGTGTTCTTCTCGGCGATCGACCAGTAGTGGGTCACGCTGTCGATCGCCAGTACCCCGAAGGGATCGATCAGCGCCGCCAGCGTTCGCCGCTCGACGTCGCCGCTCAGGTTGATGCCGATGAAGTAGCCGAGCAGCGCGACCACGGCGCCCACGTACACCGGGAGCATTCGCCGGGTGAGCACGGCCACGGCGAAGAAGACCGAGGCCATGAGCAGGACGTCGGGGATGATGACCAGGAAGTAGGGCACCGCGTAGGCCGCGAAGCGCTGTGGCCCCACCCGCGTCGCCGGCATCCAGGGTAGGCGCGAGGCGATCCAGGTCCCGAGCCCGATCGCCAGCGAGAGAACCAGCAGCACCGCGAAGGCGCCCAGGAAGCGGCCCGCCAGGTACTGCGCCCGGGTGATGGGCCGGGTGAAGAGCAGCGGGGTGGTGTTGTCGTCGATGTCCTGGTGGGTGGCCCGGCCGGCGATCGAGGCGTTGATGATGACCGTGAAGCTGGCGATCAGCGTCATCAGCGACGCGAGCGAGTAGGGCGAGTTGACGGCTACCTTGCCGCCGGTGCCGAAGTCCACGGCGGCGCCGGGGATGGCTCCCCCGGCGGCCAGGACGAAGAAGGCCGAGAGGGCGAGGAAGACGCAGAAGTAGACGTAGGTGGAGATCCGCCGCAACCGCTGCTGGAATTCGAAGCCCGCGATCGCCAGGAGCATTCAGGCCGCCTTCGAACGGCCGTCCGCACCGCGGCGCACGGCAAAGTACACGTCCTCGAGCTCGGGCTCGGCAGCGGTGAATGCCGCCCCCGGCGCGGCATCGGCGAGGACCCGGACCCGCGTCCGGCCGGCGACGAGCCGGGTGGAGACCACCGCCAGCGACTCGCCGAGGCGGGCCACCTCGGACTTCTCCACCGTTCGCTCCCACAGCCGTCCCCGCAGTCCGGCCACGGCCTCCGCCGGCTGCTGGACCAGGCGGAGCTCACCCTGGTGCATGATCGCCATCCGGCTGCAGAGGTCCGAGACATCGCTCACGATGTGGGTGGAGAGCAGGACGATGACGTTCTCGCTGATCTCCGAGAGCAGGTCGTGGAAGCGGACGCGCTCCTCCGGATCCAGGCCGGCGGTGGGCTCGTCGACGATCAGGAGCCGGGGATCGCCGAGCAGTGCCTGGGCGATCCCGAAGCGCTGCTTCATCCCTCCGGAGAAGGTGCCCAGCGCGCGGTTGCGGGCGTCCCAGAGGTTGGTGCGGTGAAGGAGCGCCTCCACGGTCTCGCGCCGCGACGGGCGGTTGGCGAGCCCCTTCAACCGACCCAGGTGGTCGAGCAGGTCGAGGGCCTTCACCTTCGGGTAGACGCCGAACTCCTGCGGAAGGTAGCCGAGGAGCTTGCGGACCTCGTGCTTCTGGCGGAGCAGGTCGAGGTCGCCGAGGCGGACCGACCCGCTGTCCGGATCCTGCAGCGTGGCCAGGGTGCGCATCAGGGTGGACTTCCCCGCGCCGTTGGGGCCCAGGAGGCCGAACATCCCCGGACCGACGGTGAGGGTGATCTCCTTCAGCGCCTGGATTCCGTTGGGGTACCTCTTGGAGAGGGCCTCGATGACCAGGTTCATCCGGGGAGCACGCCAGACCCCCGGCTCCATTTCCAGCGTTCCGGGGCCGGGCGCCGGATTCGCTTCAGCGGAAGCGGAAGCCCAGCACCCGTCCGTCCGCGGCCAGGACCCAGGCCACGCTGCCCCGCACCAGTGGCCGGGTCCGGAGCGCGCTGTCCACCCGGGCCGTCGCCGGCGAGCCGGGCCGCGCGAGGTCGATGGCCAGGAGTCGGCCCTCGCGGCCCGCGGTGGGGACCAGCACCCGGTCCTGCCACTCGGCGACCGCGCCGAGGAGCGGAGCGGGGAGCGAGGCCCGGAACGGCGGCTGCTCGCCCCGGAGGTCGATGCCGAGGAGCGACTGGTCCTCGAGGCCGACCCACACCCGCCCGAGCGCCAGACTGGGAGGCGAGACGATGCGCTGCCCCACCGGCACCACGCGCCGCTGCGCACCGGAGCGGACGTCGAGCGCCAGCAGGCGGCCCGGCTGCTCCGCGGCCCAGAGCTGGTCGCCCTCGAGCGCGACGCCGGTGGCCTCGCGCGCCGGCGCCTTCCAGCGGAGGCCGAGGTCGTCTCCGGCGAGGAGGAGGACCGCCGCCGGACCCACGGCCACCATTCCCCGCTCGACCGGGAGCAGCCCGCGCGGCGTCGCGTGTGCCCGGACGCCGAGGGAGGCGTTCCATCCGCGGCGCAGCGGTAGTCCCCCGCTCCGGGCGGGGAAGGAGCGGAGCTCGCCCTCACGCCCCAGCAGGACCAGCCGCGTCCCGACCGCCGCCAGCGCCGCCACGGCCGGCTGGCCCCCCGCGCGCCAGAGCTCGTGACCGGTCTCGGCATCGAGCGCCACCAGGGTGTCGCCCCCGGTGACCGCGCCCACCACCGCGTCGTCACTCACCACGAGGGGCAGCTCGATCTCCTCGCCGGTCTCGGTCGTCCACCGCGCTCGCCCGCCGGAGTCCAGGCGGATGACCCGGCCGGCGTCGTTCCCGAAGAGGGCGCCATCGCCGATGGCGGTGAGCCCGGTGCGGCTGGGCGCGTCGCCCGAGGCGGCGAACACTGGCAGGAGCGGCGAGCTGCACGCTCCCTGGAGGAGCGCGAGGACCAGCAGCAACGGAGCGCCCCCGGAGGCTGGCGGAGCCGCCCCCCTCACGCTAGACCGGGAGGCGATGGATGGCCGCGGTCCGGGAATGGTGCTCATTCTCCTCGGGGTGGGCCTGGTGGTGGCCGGGCTCCTGGTGTGGTCCGGCGTGCTGTCCTGGTTCGGGCGGCTGCCGGGGGACGTGCGCATCGAGGGTGGACGGACCCGGGTGTACATCCCGATCGCCTCGATGATCGTGGTCTCCCTGGTCCTCTCGCTGCTGGCCTGGATCTTCCGGCGGCGGTAGCGCTCACGCCACCTTCATGCCCTTCGGGATCACCACCACCCCGCCCGGGGTGACGTGGAACCGCTGTCGGTCCTCTTCCTCGTCGTAGCCGATGGTCATCCCGGCGGGGATCTCCACGTTCTTGTCCACGATCGCCCGGCGGATCCGGCACCGCCGGCCGACGGTGACGTTCTCGAAGAGCATGCTCTCGCTCACGTCGGAGAAGGAGTTGATGCGAACCTTGGGGCTGAGGACGCTGCGGTGCACGTGGCCGCCGGAGATGATGCAGCCGTCGCAGATCAGGCTGTCGGTGGCGTAGCCGACGCGTTCGTTCTCCACGTCGTTGAAGACGAACTTGGCCGGAGGCCAGGAGCGGTTCTGGGTGTAGATGGGCCAGCGGTCGTTGTAGAGGTTGAACACCGGGTCCACCTCCACCAGGTCCATGTTGGCGCGGTAGTAGACGTCGATGTTCCCCACGTCGCGCCAGTACCCGCGCTCCTTCGGCTCCTGGCCGGGGTAGGTGTTCTCGGCGAAGTCGTACACGAAGACCCGGGCGTGCTTGTACAGCTCGCTGATGATGCTCTTCCCGAAGTCGTGCGCGCTCTGCTCGTTGGCCGCGTCCCGGACCACCTCCTGGACCAGGGTCTCGGTCTCGAAGAGGTAGTTGCCCATCGAGGCCAGGCACATCTTCGGATTTCCGGGCATCGGCGGAGGGGAGCGCGGCTTCTCGAGGAAGCCCTGCATCCGCCCGTCGGGGCCGACGTCGATGATCCCGAACTCTCGCCCCTCTTCGATCGGCACGGGGATGGCGGCCACGGTGCAGTCTGCCTTCTGCTTCTCGTGGTACTCGAGCATCTTCGACACGTCCATCCGGTAGACGTGGTCCGCGCCGAACACGAAGATCTGGTCGGGCTCCTCGTCGGTCACCAGATTCAGGTTCTGGTAGATGGCGTCGGCGCTCCCCTTGTACCAGTCGAGGCCGGTCCGCATCTGCGCCGGCACCACGTCCACGAACTGGCCGAGGAAGCTGCTCAGCCGCCACGCGCGGGACAGGTGGTTGTTGAGCGAGTCCGACTTGTACTGGGTGAGCACCTTCATCTTCAGCACACCCGAGTTGGCGAAGTTGGAGAGGACGAAGTCGATGATCCGGTAGCGGCCACCGAAGGGCACCGCCGGCTTGGCCCGCTCGCGGGTGAGGGGCTCGAGCCGGGTACCGGCGCCCCCTGCCAGGATCATCGCCAGCGACTTGCCCATCGCGGTCACCATTTAGACACGGCAGCACACCGTGTCGAGAAGGGGGTGAGCGTGACGGCGCGCCGCGGCGATCGTCCGTGGCGGCGGGGCGACCGCCCTGCCTAGAGTGCCGTCCGCGATGGACCTGCCTCCCCCGCATCCCGTCGGGCTCGGTCGACGGTCGCTGCTTCGGCGGGGCCTCCTCGGAGGAGCGCTGCTCGCCGCTGGGGGCGCGGGATTCCTGGCGCTCCGAGGCGGAATCCCGGTGCCGCTTCCTCCGGACGGGCTCCTGGTGTTCAGCCCGGCCCAGTTCGCGGTGCTGGACGCCGTCGCCCGGCGCATGGTCCGACCGCGCCCCGGCTGGCCGACGGTGGACCAAGTGGGGGTGGCGCGCGCCGCCGATCGCATCGCCGCGCGCACCGAGCCGAGCGCGCAGAAGGAGCTCCGCCAGCTCCTCGGCCTCTTCGAGAACGGCCTGGCCGGGTTCCTCTTCGGGGGGCGCACCCGGCCGTTCACCGCGCTCGAGGGAGCCGACCAGGACCGGGTCCTCGGCGAGTGGCGCGACAGCCGGATCGCCGTCCGGCGGACCGGGTTCTCCGCCCTCCGCACTCTGGTGCTGGCCGGGTACTACCAGTCGCCGACCCTCTGGCCGGCGGTGGGGTACGGGGGGCCGCCGGGCATCTTCGCCGACCCGGCCTCGAACGAGGAGTGGCGCGGGGGGGACCAGCCGCGGCCCGACGGCAATGGGGTCTGGCACGGGGAGCCGCTTCCGTGAGCACCGCCGGCCGCATCCTCGGCGGGCGAGACCATGCCGCGAGCACGACCGTGGACTGCGACGTGGTGGTGGTGGGCTCGGGGGCCGGAGGCTCGGTGCTCGCCGAGCGCCTCACCGCCCGGGGGCTCCGGGTCGTCATGCTGGAGGAGGGCGGATACTGGACCCGCCACGCCTTCGATGGCCGCGAGGACCACTCCTATCCCCGGCTGTACCAGGAGATGGGAAACCGGGCGACCGACGACCAGTCGGTGCTCATCCTCCAGGGACGGAGCGTGGGCGGCGGCACCACCGTGAACTGGTGCACCTGCTTCCGCACGCCCCGCCGGGTCCTGGACCACTGGCGCGATCACCACGGGGTGAAGGGCCTGACCGAGGAGGTGCTCGTCCCCCACTGGGAGGTCCTCGAGAAGCGCCTCCACATCGCCGAGTGGCCGCTGGACCGGATGAACGACAACAACCGCGTCCTCTGGGACGGGTGCGGCAAGCTGGGCTACTCGCGGGGCCTCATCCGGCGCAACGTGAACAACTGCGCCAACCTCGGCTACTGCGGCCTCGGCTGCCCGCTGGACGCGAAGATGTCGATGCTGGTCACTCTCATCCCCGACGCGGTCGAGCGGGGGATGACGGTGCAGGCCAACGCCTCGGTCCGGCGGGTGCTGGTGGAGGGCCGCCGGGCGACGGGCGTCGAGGCGGTGCTGCTCGACCCCGAGACCGATCGGCCCACCGGCATCACCCTGACGGTCAAGGCGAGGACGGTGGCGGTGTGCGGAGGGGCCATCAACTCCCCGGCGCTGCTCCTCCGCTCCGGGCTGGAAGGAAACGGAAACGTCGGCAAGCGCTTCTTCCTCCACCCGGTGGTCATCATGTCCGCGCTGATGCCCGACCCGGTGGTGCCCTGGACCGGCGCGCCCCAGGCGGCGTACTCCCACCACTTCATCGAGCGCGGCGCCGGGAAGGTGGGGTTCTTCCTCGAGGTGCCGCCGGTGATGCCGCTCATCGCGTCGACGGTGTTCCCCGGCTTCGGCGAGCCGCACCAGGAGCTGATGGAGCAGCTCGCGTATGTACACACCTCCATCGCCATCTGCCACGACGGGCTGCTCCCCGAGGACGTGGGAGGCACGGTGAGGCTCCGCGACCCCGCCGAGCGACGGGTCTCCATCGACTACCCGCTCCGGCCCATCCACTTCGAGGCCTTCCGCGAGGCGTGCAAGGTGATGTCCCGCGTCCAGCTCGCCGCCGGCGCTCGCGAGGTGCGCTCGCTGCACGCGGTGCCGGTGCGGATCCGGAAGGCGGCCGAGGTCGATCCCCTGCTCGACGCCGCCCCGTGGGAAGCCGGCCGCGTCCGGGTGGCCACCGCGCACCAGATGGGCGGGTGCGCCATGGGAGGGGACCCGCGGACCTCGGTGGTGGACGGCACGCTGCGCTACCACGGGCTGGACAACCTGTTCGTGGTGGACGGCTCGGTGTTCCCGACCTCGCTGGGGGTCAACCCCCAGGAGACCATCTTCGGCATCGCCCGCTGGGCGAGTCAGTTCGTCGC
>DATJVY010000126.1:0-10053 GCA_035501615.1 Myxococcaceae bacterium | reverse complement strand
CTACGGCCAGCGCGACCCGAAGCAGGCCTACAAGAAGGAAGGGTACGAGGGCTTCATGCAGATGCTCTCGGCCATCAACCACCAGCTGATCAGCCAGCTGATGCGGGTGCAGGGCCGGGCCCAGGCCGAGGAGGCCGCCCGGCTGCAGCGGCAGATGCAGGCCCGCGCGCGCCAGTTCGTCGAGGGGCGCGCCGACGTGGAGGGGCGCCCGGAGAAGGCCGCGCCGGCGGCGCGTACCCCGGCGAAGGCGCCGGCGAAGGTCGGCCGGAACGACCCCTGCCCCTGCGGGAGCGGGAAGAAGTACAAGAAGTGCCACGGCGCCAGCGAGGACCGCCCCAGCTGAGGGTGGGCCCGGTCGATACCTGTACTTTATGACATGAATTCACAGACAGGTCACAGCGGCCCCGCTCGGCCGTGTGACGCGTGTCGCGCTGTGTCGCGCGCGGTGCCCGCGAGATCGCACCGGCCTGCAAGATTCCCCGATTCCAGTGCATCCGGAAGCTACGCCTACCTACATCCACGGTTGGGGAGGGGCACGTACACTCGGCGCCGAAAGCGTACAGACACGCCGAGCGCACGCCTGCCTGCGCTCTGGCAACATCCGCGCGCTTGGTTCGGTTTCGGGACATCGGAAGTCGGCTCGGCGAATTCTTCGCGACCGAGCCCGATCAGGCTCTGGTGCGCGCGCGCGCCTCGAGCGAGCGCCTCGTGGCGTTCGTGCGGCTGGGCCTGATCGCCGCACTGGTCGCGTCCAGCCTGGGCTTCTCGCTCCAGGAGCCTGCCGTTCTCTTCCTCTCGATTCCGCTGAGCACGTTCGCGCTCATCTACGGCTTCTCCCTCGTCTGGCTCTCGAAGCGCATCGTCGCCCCATGGTTTGCGTGGGTGACCAGCGCTCTCGACGTCAGCCTCGCGAGCGCGGCCATCTGCGCGTTCATCGTCTTCGACGAGCCACTCGCGGTCCTCAACAACCGGGTCGCTTACGAGACTTACTTCGTCTCGGTCACCATCTCCGCACTCCGATACGACTGGCGCCTCTGCGCCTTCACCGCGGCCCTGGCTCTGGCTCAGTACGGGGGGATGAGCGCGTTCGTGGCGACCCACTGGAACCTCTCGGGGCTCACCACCCCGACTCACGGAACCTTCGTCGCCTCTCAGTTCGTGAACCGCTTGGTCATCCTGGCCGGGCACGGTGTGGGGACGATGGCCATCGCGCAGTGGGCGCGACACCTCCGATTGATGATCGGGACTGACCACCTGACCGGCCTCCTCCAGCGGCGCCCGTTCCTGGAACGGGTGGACGAGGAGCTCGCGCGCGCCGATCCCGCACGCAGCCAGCTCGGCATCGCGGTGTTCGACGTCGACGAGTTCAAGCGTTTCAACGACGAGTTCGGGCACCTTGCCGGGGATCGCGCACTGGAGCGAATCGCCGAGCAGCTCAAGCTCGCGGTGAGAACGACCGACCTCGTGGCTCGGTACGGAGGCGAGGAGTTCGTGATCGCCTTCCCCCGCATGGACGTGCAGCTCGCGCTCGAGCGAGTGAGGGACGTCTGCGCCCGGGTCGGGGCGATCCAGCTGACCCCGGAGGGACGGCGGCTGACGCTCAGCGCCGGCGTCGCCTGCTGGCCCTCGGATGGGATGAGCTTCGAGGCGGTGCTCGACGCTGCGGATCAGCGCCTCTATGCGGCGAAGCGGTCGGGACGAAACCTGGTGATCGGTCCTGCTCCGACGGGCCTTCCCAGCGTCGCCGGTTCGTCCGACTCGTAACCCTGGCTGCAGCTTCAGCCCTGTAGCCCCGCCCGCCCCGGGGCCCACCCTCCACAGGTTGTCAACAATCTACCCACATGGTTGCCAGTCCAGCGACTCTGTGGTTGCCTAGCCACCTTCTCTCACGAGTCGCGGACTACCCGGAGGGGCCAGGTCATGGGGCGTGTCAAACTCTTCTTCGCGCGAGTCTCGAAGCACCACCACCTGGTGAGCCTCGCCTTCGCAATGCTGTTCCTGATCGGCGGAGACTGCCCGCTCGGCTAGCCCTCCGCCGGCGGCTGGTGCGGCGGAGCCGAAGGTTTGCAGTTCGCCCGGGCGCTCTGTTAGAGCAGCACCCCCACTCTCCGTGCGCCGTGCAGGCATGGGGGTGGACGAGTTACGTAGCGCAGCGGCAGTACCACCTCACACACGTGCTCGAGGTCGGTTCCAGGTGCTCCGGGGGCGAGTGGCTCGCTCTCCGGGGTGGGGCCGTTCCGTTGACGGCGCGTGGCGGACCACAACCAACCCGAAGGAATCGACTTGGACACCCAGGAAAACGTCGAGACACAGGCCCAGGCCATCGCGGCCCCGGGCGGCATCACCATGAAGCAGCTGCTGGAGGCCGGCGTTCACTTCGGCCACCAGACCAAGCGCTGGAACCCGAAGATGAAGCCGTACATCTTCGGCGCCCGCAACGGCATCTACATCATCGACCTGCAGAAGACCGTCGCGCTCGCCCGTGCGGCCTTCCGCTTCGTCGCCGATGTCACCGCCCGCGGCTCGAGCGTCCTCTTCGTGGGCACCAAGAAGCAGGCCCAGGACGTCATCCGCGAAGAGGCCGTGCGCGCCTCGCAGTTCTGCGTCACCAGCCGCTGGCTGGGCGGAACGCTCACCAACTTTCGCACCATCAAGCAAGGCATCGACCGGCTGAAGACGCTGGAGAAGATGGCCGAGGACGGCACCTTCGACCGCCTTCCGAAGAAGGAGGTCGCCTCCCTCGAGCGCGAGCGGGAGAAGCTGGAGCGCAACCTCGGCGGGGTGAAGGACATGACCCGGCTCCCGGGCTGCGTCTTCGTCATCGACCCGAAGAAGGAGCACATCGCGGTCCACGAGGCGAGCCGCCTCGGCATCCCCGTCATCGGGGTGGTGGACACCAACTGCGACCCGGACGGGATCGACTTCGTCATCCCCGGCAACGACGACGCCATCCGCTCGATCAAGCTCTTCACCTCGAAGATCGCCGATGCCTGCATCGAGGGCTCGGCACGCTACCGGGCCTCGGGCGCCAGCGAGCGCGACGAGCAGGACGGCCAGCACGCCGACCGCAGCACCGGCCGCGAGGAGCGCCGCTTCGGTCGCCGTCCCGACCGGGACCGCGGACCGCGGGGCATGGCTGCCGCTGGCGAGCGCCGCGGGCCCACCGTCGAGATCAAGGGGCAGCCGACCCCCGCCGCCACGGTCGAGACCGGCGGTGACGTGGGCTCGGTGGGCGAGGAGCAGGTCGCCGAGGGCGAGACCCAGACCGCCGAGTAGTCCCACCTCCGCGCGCGAAGGACGCGCCGGGGACGCCCGATCGAGATTTCCGGCCGAGCCGTTGCCGGGGCCCCAGGAGGCCTCCCGGCCGGCCGGCGCACAGCTGGAGAACTGCAATGGCGAAGGTGACGGCCGAGATGGTCAAGGAGCTCCGGGAGAAGACCGGGGCCGGGATGATGGACTGCAAGAGGGCCCTCGAGGAGGCCGGGGGCGACTTCGCGAGGGCCGAGGAGTGGCTCCGGAAGAAGGGCATCACCGGCGCGGCCAAGAAGGCAGGTCGCACGGCCGCCGAGGGGCTCGTCGGCGCCTACGTCCACAACGGCAAGGTGGGGGTCCTGGTGGAGGTCAACTGCGAGACCGACTTCGTGGCCCGCAACGAGGACTTCCAGGCCTTGGTCCGGGACCTCGCGCTCCACGTCGCCGCCATGGCTCCCCAGTACGTCCGCCGCGAGGAGGTCCCCGCCGACGTCCTCGACAAGGAGAAGGAGATCGAGCGGGTCAAGCTCCGGGAGCAGAAGAAGCCCGAGGCGATGATCGAGAAGATCCTCACCGGGAAAATCGAGAAGTACTTCGAGACGGTGTGCCTGGTGGACCAGCCCTTCGTGAAGGACGAGAAGAAGAAGGTCCACGAGGTGGTGACGGAGGCCGTCGCCAAGATCGGCGAGAACATCTCCATCCGCCGTTTCACCCGGTACCAGGTGGGCGAGGGCATCGAGAAGAAGAAGGAGGACCTCGCCGCCGAGGTGGCCAAGACCATCGGCCAGAGCGGCGGAGGGTCCGGCCAGCCCGGGCGCTGACCGACGCGAGCAGGGCCGGTGCGCTGGCACGCAACGCTCGCGTTGCTGCGCCTGCCGGGCACGGGGTAGAAGCGACGGAACGTGACCGCCCCCACATCCCCCCAGTACCGCCGCATCCTCCTCAAGCTGTCCGGCGAGGCCCTGGTGGGGGACGGGAAGTACGGGATCCACCCCCCGACCCTGCAGAGCATCGCCTCCGAGATCGGCGAGGTGGTGAAGGCCGGAGTGCAGGTGGCGGTGGTGATCGGGGGAGGGAACATCTTCCGCGGCGTCTCCGCCTCCACCGCGGGCATGGACCGGTCCAGCGCCGACTACATGGGCATGCTGGCAACGGTGATCAATGCCATGGCCCTCCAGGATGCGCTGGAGAAGACCGGCGTCTTCACCCGGGTGCAGTCGGCCATCAAGATGGAGCAGATCGCCGAGCCGTACATCCGCCGCCGCGCGGTGCGGCACCTCGAGAAGGGCCGGGTGGTCATCTTCGCCGCCGGCACCGGCAACCCCTTCTTCACCACCGACACCGCCGCCTCGCTGCGGGCGATGGAGATCGGTGCCGAGGTCATCTTCAAGGCCACCCGGGTGGACGGGGTCTACGACTCGGACCCGAAGGAGAACGCCTCGGCCCGCCGCTACCGGACCCTGACCTACATGGACGTGCTCCGGCAGAACCTGCACGTCATGGACTCGACGGCCATCTCGCTCTGCATGGACAACAAGCTTCCCATCGTCGTCTTCGACCTCACCGCGCAGGGGAACATCCGCAAGGCGCTCACCGGCTCCCCCGGCTCCAGCGGTGGGCTGGGGACGCTGGTGGGGGCGGCGGAGACGAGCTGGGCCTAGGAGGGCAGCACATGGCGGTGACGGACGACGTGGTGAAGGACCTGAAGGGGCGCATCGACCGGGCGCTGGAGGACCTCAAGCGCGAGCTGGCGAAGATCCGCACCGGCCGGGCCTCGCTCAGCCTGCTGGAGGGAGTGCGGGTCAACTACTACGGGACGCCCACCCCGCTGGCCGGCGTCGCCAGCCTGGCCGTCCCCGAGCCCCGGCTGATCACCGTCAAGCCCTGGGAGAAGGGGCTGCTCAAGGACGTGGAGAAGGCGCTGCGGGAGGCCAACCTGGGCCTGACCCCGATGAACGACGGGGAGCTCATCCGCCTCCCCATCCCGCCGCTCACCGAGGAGCGCCGCAAGGAGATCGCCAAGCAGGTCAAGACCAAGGGAGAGGAGCACAAGGTCGCCATCCGCAACGAGCGGCGCGACGCCAACGAGAGACTCAAGACCTTGCTCAAGGACAAGAAGATCACCGAGGACGAGAACAAGCGAGCCGGAGATCGGGTCCAGAAGGAGACCGACGGCGGGGTGTCGCAGGTGGACCAGATCGTCGCCAAGAAGGAGAAAGAGGTGATGGAGGTCTGATGCGGTCACCGCCATGAGCCGGATCGTCGTCGCCGATGCCAGCCCAGCGGTGGCTGCGGCCCTCCGGGGATTCCTGGAGAGCAAGTACGAGGTCCGCGCCGCGCGGGACGAGGACGAGACGCTGGAGGCGGTGCGGAGCTTCGGGGCGGACCTCCTCATCGCCTCCGAGTCCGACCGGTTCGACGCCGAGGCGCTCTGCGCGGCGCTCAAGGCACGCGACCCGGACTTCCCGGTCATCCTGGTCTACGCCCCCGAGGAGGGGGACCCCGACGGCCGTGCGCTCCGGGCCGGTGCGGAGGCCTGCCTGCAGGGGCCGCTGAAGCAGGGGACGGTGCTCTCCTGCGTGCGCAACGTGCTCGCGCTCACCGAGCTACGCGGCAAGGCCCGGCTGGTGCGGCGCGCGGGCGATCTCCCCGAGGGAGACGAGGGCGTCGGCCCCGCCGCCGACGAGGAGGGGGTGCCGGTGCCCGAGCCGAGCGGCGGCCCGACCCAGGCCGCGGACTTCGGCGCCTTCCGCTCGCTGCTCGCCCGCGAGGTGAAGCGTTCCCGACGGTACCGGTACCCGGTGGCCTTCATCGTGGCCGCCTACGACGCCTTCGCCACCGGCATGCCCGAGCTCGAGACCACCGACATCGACGCGCTGCTCTCCCAGGCGAAGGCGGTGCTCGCGCGGCACCTCCGGGAGACCGACCTGGTCTCGGCCTTTCACGCCGGGAGCTGGGTGGTGTTCCTCCCCCACACGCCGGCCGACGGGGCGATGGTGGTCGCCGAGCGCTTGCGCGAGAAGCTCACCGGCCTCCACAAGAACGACCTCACGGCGTCGGCGGGAGTGTCGGCGCACGTCCCGGTCGAGGGCACGGGGGATCTCAGCTTCGGCAAGCTGCTGCGGGACGCGACGGACGCCCTGGCCCAGGCGCGCGCCGAGGGCGGGGGGCGGACCCTGCTCGCCGCCGGCACCGACCCGAGCGGCCGCAGGCGGAAGAGCCGGCTGTTCATCGCCTGAGCAGGGCCGACGGCTCACGTGTAGTGCAGCGGCTCGCCGGTGAGCGCCGCGACGCACTCGGAGACCCAGGCCAGCAGCTCGAGCCCTTTGCCCTTGTCGTCCATCCAGCGGCCGTCGGGGCCGAGCGAGAAGTGGATTCCCAGGCCCTTGCCCGCGACCCAGATCTGCCGGACCGCGCGCTGGGTGTTGACGACCACCTTCTCCCCGGTGGCGGAGGTCATCGTCACCATGTCCCCGGTGGCGACGGCGTCGAGCACGTCGGGGTCCACCTCGTCCACCGCGGCGACGATGCGCTTCCACAGCCCGCCGACGAGCCCGTTGTACTGGGCCTCGTCCATCATGGCCGGAGCTCCTCCAGGACGTCCTCGCCGGGAGCGGCGAAGAAGAGGAGCTTCGCGGGGTCGTCGGCGTCCTCGAGGCGGAGCGCGATGACGGAGCCCGGCGGAACCGAGCGGGGGAACTGGCTCAGCTGCATGAGATGCGCGGCGATGGCCGGGATCGACGGATTGTGCCCCACGAGGACCAGGTTCTCCTCGCGGTGGTGCTTGAGCAGGCCCTCCTGGCTCCCGGTGGGCATGTCCGGGAGCAGGCTCCGGTGAACGCGGAGCGGGACGTCCAGCTCCTGGACCAGCGCGAGGATCTGCGCGGTCTGGACGGCGCGGACGAGCGGGCTCGTGTAGACCAGATCCACCCCGTGCATCCGCTTCTGCAGGCCCGCGAAGTGCTTCTCCGCCGCGTGACGGCCCTTGCCGGTGAGCGCGCGTGCGCCGTCGTCCAGGCCCTCGGGGACCTCGGAGTCGGCCTGCGCATGGCGCACCAAGTACACCTTCACGACGAATCTCCCCTGAGCGTCGTTCCCGGTGACCGATCGACGCCGCGCCGCCCCGGGTCGTACACGAGCGCGCCCGAGACGGTCAAAGGGTATGGCAGAAGGGGGTCGATGCGTGGACGCTCGCTCCTGGCCGCGCTGCTCGCCCTTCTGGCCGGGGGCTGCCGGAGGCCCCGGACGTCCGCGCCTGTGGCCGACGCCGGGCCGGTCACCGTGGTCGCCGCCCGTCCGGACGCGGGGCTCCAGCTGACCGTCGGCAAGCTCGATGGCTTCCTGGCCTACGAGCGCCTCCTCCGGGGGGAGCCGGCGCCCTCGGCGCGGGAGGTGCGGCGGCTGTCCCAGACCGCGGACGGGGGCGCACGCGCCCTGGAGGAGGCCTACGCCGGGCTGCGGCGGCGAACGGAGCGGGCCCAGGGGGTGCGGACCGACGCGGGGCTGAGCGACGCCGACATCCAGGCCCTCGAGGCGCTCACCGCGGAGGTGGCGCTCGCCCGGGCGGGCGCCGGCGGGCAGGAACTGGAGGACGCGCTCGGTGCGCTGGAGTCGGCCAAGGACCAGCTCCCTGCCGACCAGCGCGCGGGGGTGGAGCGGACGATCGAGAGGCTGCGAGCGCAGCAGGAGCGCGCGCGGTCGCTGTCCGAGGTCCGGGCGCGCTGGGGCGACGCCGCGGTGGACACCGTGCTCAGCCGTGAGAAGGCGGTGCTGGAGCTGTGGGGCGTGCCGGGGAGGTGAGCGGCCTGGAGCCGGTGTCGGGCTCCGGCGCCGCGGAGGTGGCGATGCCGCAGCAGATCGCCCCGAGCACGAACCACCAGTAGTTGCAGAACGACTGCTTGCTGAGCGCGATGAACACCGCGTAGACGAACGCCGATCCGCTCACGAAGGCCGCCGGCCCGCGCCGTCCCCAGGAGAGGACGAGCACCATCGCCAGCAGCGTTCCTCCGAGCATCCAGGGAACCACGTCGAACTGGGGGTGCCCCTTCTGGACGACCCACCAGGCCGGGAGGGAGAGGGCCTCCATCCGGAACGGCTGAGCGAACTGGGCGAGCACCACGCTCTTCCAGAAGGCCGCCGGGTTCCAGAGGAAGAAGGGCAGGGTGAGGGCCGCGGCGAGAGCGACGGCGGGGAGGACCAGACGGGCGTAGGCGCGCCAGCGGAAGGGCCGCGGGACGAGCAGCGCGGCCAGGGGAAGGAAGAGCGCGGTGTACTGCTTCCAGGCGAGGAGGAGACCGAGCGCAACCGGGAGCCACCGCGAGCGCCGGGTGGCGGCCAGGGCCACCAGGGCGAGGAGCGCGACGCCGAAGGGTTCGGTCCATCCCTGCTCGAGGACGAAGAACATCCGCGGGGTGAAGAGCAGGACGGCCGCCGCGAGCAGAGGAAGCCGGCCGGGGCCGAGCATGCCGAACGCGGCCGCGGCCACCGCGCACGCGGCGAGCTGGGCCACCCGGAAGTCCCCGGCGAGAAGCCAGCCCGGGAGGGCCAGCAGCAGCGAGAGCGGGAAGTAGGGAAAGCCGATCAGCACCCGCTGCGCGTCCGCGACGCCGGGGCCGTAGAACACCGTGTGCCCGTAGATGTTGGGGAAGGTGATGGCGTAGGGGTTCCGGCCCTCGGCGAGCGCCCGGCTCGCATCCTGCTGGAAGACGTAGACGTCGATCTGCGGGGGGTGCGACGCACGGATGATCCACCATCCGGCGATGGCGAAGAGGAGCACCAGGAGCGGGCCCTGGAAAGCGCCGAGCGCGGACCGGCGGCCGAGCGCGGTGCCGGCGACCACCCCCGCGGCGGCGACGGCGGCGAAGAACTCCCGGAAGCCGGCGATGGGCCGCACGTAATAGCCGGGTGGGCTCACCACCAGCTGCGAGAACTGCAGCACCAGGCCGACCCCGAGGACCAGCGCCGCCAGCCGGTCCCCGGTGCTCTCCACCGCGGGCCAGGGGGGTGAGAGCGCGGCGAGCGCGACGAGGAGGAGTGTCGCGAAGAGGTAGGGCCAGGCGTCGGGATGGCCGTTGCCGTTGTTGATCTGCAGCGCCTGCCCGAGGAAGACCGCCGCGACCGAGAGGAAGAACGCGCGCGTCGCGCTCCCGGGCACGGCGAGGTCATCGGTCGCCTCGAACGCCGCGGGAGCCGTCACCGGCGGGTCTTCCGGGGGCTGGCCTTCGAACGACGGCCGCGCCGGGCCGCGGCGGCGCGGGCCGGGCGCTCCAGCGTCGCGGGTGGCTCGCCCGAGCGGCGGCTGTCGGCGAGGACGAACGCCACGTCGGGGGTCGTCTCGGCCTCGACGAAGATCTGGTAGCTGAAGAAGGCGGGGCTGACGTGGATGAGCGCCTCGTTCAGGCGAAGCAGGCCCATCCCGAGCGGATTGTTTCCCAGCGCCTTGGGGAACGGGGCCGGGACCCCGCGGACCTCCCGGATCCGGAGACCCGAATCGACCAGCAGCCGGCGCAGGCTCCGGAAGGTGAAGAGCCGGGTGTGCGTCCGGTCGAGAATCCCGGCCTTCCCGTAGTTGAACTGGCCGGCCAGCAGCATCAGCCGCTGGATGCCGAAGGCCACGTTCGGGGTGGTGAGGATCAGCGTGCGGGGCCGGTGGTCGAGGTTGCGGCGAAGCGCGGCCAGGAAGCGCTCGGGCTCCTGGAGGTGCTCGATGACGTCCAGGAGCAGGATGACATCCACCCGCGAGAGATCGAGCTCCAGCGGGTCGGCGTCCAGGTCGCGGAGGAGAACCTCGGTTCCGCGCGG
>DATJVY010000125.1:0-3991 GCA_035501615.1 Myxococcaceae bacterium | reverse complement strand
AAGCACGTCCACCTGCCGCAGCAGCGGCTCGAGCACCGCTCGGCTGGGCCAGGCGAAGATGAAGCCCATCTTTCGCATCACCCGACCGAAGGGCGGGATGGTGAAGCGCGGGAGCCCGACCAGCCCCTCGCCGCTCGGCCCGCCAGCGATGACGATCACCTCGTGGCGCTCGCGCAGCGCGGTGATGAAGCGCTTGGCGGAGATGACTCCACCCGTCTTCTCGCCGGCGAAGGCGTCGATGGCGTAGGCGATGCGGAGCCGGCGGGGCGTGGGCCGCACGTCGGAGCACTGTAGCGGGGGCACCGCCTTGCCGATGCAGACCCGAGCTGGGGAACTAGGATTCGACAAGGTTCAGGGAGGACCTCGGCCGCAGAGGCGCCGCGACCGGCGCCTGCGCGGAGTGAAGCGGCATCGTCCCAACGGTGTTACATGGATCTGCACTCCCTGGCCAGCGAAGCCTCTCGTGCTCTACGACTTCATCGAGTTGCACTGCGACGAGCTGGTCGCGCGCACGAGCCGAAGGGTCGCCTCGCGCCCAATCGAATCGAGGGAACCCCGGGAGGTCGAGTATGGGGTCCCCTTCTTCTTGGCCCAGCTGGTGGACGCTTCGGCGCGAGCAGACGGCCTCGCCCTTCCCGCCGAACGCGATCGGATCGGCCGCAGCGAAGCATGGGCGGGAGCTGCTGGGCATGGGGTTCACCGTGGCGCAGGTGGTCCACGACGACGGAAACGTTTGCCAAGCGATCACCGAGCTGGCCATCGAGCGCAACCCGCTCATCAATGCCGAGGACTTTCACACCCTGAATCGCTGCCTGGACACTGCGATCGCCGAGGCCGTCACCGAACACGCTCGCCTCCAGCAGGAAGCGAGCGGGCGCGACCCACGAACCTACGTATGCTAGCGAGGAATCGAGGGGCCGCATGCAGAGCACCGAGGCAGTGAGGAGCGACTGGCGCAGCGAACGACGGGCAGCCCTCGAGCAGTCGCACCGGAGGCTCCAGAGTTGGGGGTGCGCCTATCCGGTCCTGCCTGTGCCGTCCGAGGTGAACCGCGCAACCGACGCCCAGCGTGCGGATGCGTATCGAGCGGCCACCCGCGCCTGCCTTCGCGCGGCCCATCCCTCTTGGTGAAGGGTTGCGCGCAAAGAGACGGCCCGAGGACGAGAGCTCTGAGCGTGGTTAGCAAGGACCCACTGAACGCGCGGGCTCCTCCCATCAGGCCACGGGCCACCTCTCGAAGCGCGCGAGCGCTCGTCTCGGTTATGTACAGGACCTTGGGCAAGAACTACGACTGCACGACCTGCGGCGCCTGTTGCTTCGGAAGGCGCGACTACGTGCAGGTCTTCGCCGATGACCTCGCGAGGCTGGGGACAGCGCGAACGGCCGAGTTGGTGGCCCCGGCCGTCGGTGAGATCCCGGCGAGCGTCGGCCGAGAGTCGGAGCCGCGGCGGTACATGAAGATGACCGGCGGAAAGTGCAAGGCGCTGAGCACTGCCGTACCGAACCAATTCCTCTGCGCCGTCTACGAAGATCGACCCATGCTGTGCCGCGCGCTCGAGCCAGGCAGCGCTCCGTGTCTCGAGGCACGGGCGCGCCGTGGGGTCGATTCTTCAGCCGCGAGGCATGACTCATAGCTCCTAGTCCCCGACGAATCGCTCGCTGAGACCGGTCGGCAACGAACCGTTCGATTCATTCGGTCAACGGTTCGGGCCAGGTGACCATCACCGTGTCCGGGACCGTCGCCAGCGTGGGGCTGTCGTTCGTTCTTCCTCGCGGGAGGAGAGCCACCCCCGGAGGATGTCGTACACCTCGATGCGGCCGAGCAGCTCGACGTGTCCGATGCCGAAGCCGATCCACTGATGGGTCTCGGGAAACGCGAGCGTCAACTCGGGCCTCTTGTGCCTCCCTAGCGCACTGTCGACCGGGACGAGGCCGTCGTCGGGCAGCCTGGTACCTGGCTGGCGCGCTCTCGTTCCCGCGATCGCATAACACTCCACCCCCTCCGGAAGCTGCAGCGGCGTTCGTCGGTCGGTGCCGAGGCGGAAGCGGTCGCGGCCCTCCCAGTGCTCGTCGAGTACATAGCCGAAGCGCAGGTCGGTGACCCCCGCGCTGCGGATCTTTCCGAGCCTCGCCAGGGGCCGGCTGTAACGGCTGACGCCCAGCAGCACGTCCACCCAGCTCCCTCCGCGCTCCAGCGGCGCGCCGTGGTGCGGGGAGGCGATGCAGACGAGCTTCGTCAGCCGCTGACGCCAGCGATGGCCCGCGGTCTCGGCCACGTGGCACGCACTCCGGGAGACGAGCCCGCCCATGCTGTGGCCTAGGAGCACCAGCTCGTCGAGAGCTGCGGGCCATTCGGCGACGAGTCGTTCGAGCAGGGCGGAGAGCTGACCGCCGTTGGTCGAGATGTGCAGGCCGCTGTTGTAGCGCAGATAAACCTGTGTGTAGCCAAGATCGCGTGCCAGCGCGGCCCCGTGGTCGTGTCCGTGATGGTTCCAGGCCGCATCGTTCATGCAGGATCCATGGACCAACACCAGCAGTTTCCGCCCGGCCCCGGGAAGAGCGGCGCGCAGCGCATGTCGGTGGATCTCCAGTCGGTGGCCGCCGTGGTACAGCCCCATCCGGATGGCGAGTGGGTTCCGGGTCTCGGCGAGGTAATCCCCGAGCACGCCATTGACCGCCGCCAGCACCGCCTCGAACTCCTTGCCTGGCGCTCGCCGGGGCACGAGCGGACCGATTCCGGCGAGGGCAAGGTCGATGCCGGCGCCGACCAGGCGCGTCGTACCGCGAATGCCGGCGTACACCGGTGCGGTGAGGACACGGACAGGGCGCTCCAGGGGGCGGCCGAGCACCGCGGGTCCAGCGCCGATCGTCTGGTGCATGGCCTCGACGAGATCGGTGACACCCCGGGTCGCCTGGACCGCGAGCCGGGTCGCGCCGCGCAGGTCGTCGACGTGGTTGCGTGTCTCTCTCGGCATCGGCCCTCATGCTCGCCCATCCGTTTACCCCGGCATAGCGAGTACCGAACCGAGCTCCGCGAGCCGCCCGGTCGGGGCTGACCGGTTCAAGCCTCGCTGGGTCGCCCAGCTCTGCCCTTCTGTGGTTCCTCCGTGGCTCCCTTGAGCGTCGTCTTTCAGAGTTTCCCGACGTTGCTGTTCCAGATCGGGCTGTGTGACCGCCGCAGGTCGCGTGCCGCAACGAACCGCGACTTCACCAGGCCCAGCGCCACCTTCCCGATGACATCCTTCGCCACCATGCCGGGTGGTGGGGGACCGTTCGATCGGCCGTGAGCGGGCTCCAGGCGGACACGGAGAGTGACCCCTCGATCACAGCGCGATCTTCCAGCGAAAGGAAAATCGGCCGCTTTGCTGCGGCAGGGTCTCGCGCTCGAAACGGACGAGTGTCGGCGCGTGACCGAAGTCGTCGGCGACCGGCACCTGGATCATGCCGTTCCGTGTCCCCTCGGGACAGCCCGGCCAAGCGCAGATGAGGAGGGCCTCCTCGTGAAGCGGATGCCTTTGCCGGAGGTGGTTGCAGCGCACCACATCGCGCTCCCAGAGGAGGGCGGGCGCTTCTGAGGCAGACATGCGATCTCCCGGACCTCAAGTTGCCCGGCGGCACCGGGTCGGGAAGTCACCGGTTCGCAGTAACACGCCCCTCGAGCATCGGCAAACAGCCCCCAGCTGCTGCCGGCAAGCGGAAATCGACGAAGGGAAGGATCGGGGCGCAACGACGGGCCAGCGCTCACTCCGCACTCCGACGCGCATCTCTCGCCGGCAAGTTGAGGACCAATCTAAGGTTGCTTCTTCGGAGCGAGCCGGGCGGCCAGGATCCGGTCTGCCAGGGCCCAGACGTCCTGCACGAAATTCTCGGCGTCCCCGGGCATGCCGTTCTTGGCGATGTAGCCCTGCACGATGGCCAGGGCGAAGGCCTCTCGGTGTGCTCGATCGTCCGCTGCTGCTTGCATGGTGTTCATGTGCAACCGACGATACTC
>DATJVY010000124.1:0-10370 GCA_035501615.1 Myxococcaceae bacterium | reverse complement strand
GCGGTTGGGGACGAAGGGGCAGTTGTCGAAGCCGTCGGACTTGCCGTCGCCGTCGGCGTCGTCGGTGTACGACAGCGTCTTGCCGTCGTCGGTGTAGCTCACCCACACCGAGCAGCCGCAGCCACAGCCGCAGCCGCCGCCGCCCTCTTCCTGGGGCGTGCCGCATTGAGTGCCGAGACACTCGGGGTTGTCGCTGTTCTGGGCGAACGCGGGCGCTGCCCAGAGCAGGGCCAGGCCGATCGCCAGGGTCGAGAAAAATCGAGTCATGTGCTCACGCACCTTCCACAACGCGCCTGGCGGCTGGTGCTAGCAACCTCCGATCCAGCGCCCGCACGGCCCGCCAAGCGCCGGGAATGCCGCCGATTGCCCGGGGACTCCGCGGTGGGCAGGCGTGGGCTGTGGCGCCGGCCCCGGGGTCTGCGCTCCACACCCTGCGTGGACCCGAGGCGCTCGAGACCCCGGGGGAGCTAGAGCGTCAGCAGGTACGCGAGCAGGTCGGCCTTCTGCTGCGTGCCGAGCGACGCCGCGTTCCCGTGTGGTGGGGCGCAGTAGCGGTCGATCACCGCCCGGAGCGGTACCCGGTCCGAGACCACCGCGCGCCCACCCTCCTCGCGGAAGCCGGCGAGCCCGGTGGTGAGCATGGGAAACACGTCCCAGCCTCCCACGAGGGAGGGCACGCCGACGCCGCGGAACACCGTCTCCTGGCTCTGGGTCCGGAGCGGGAAGGCCCGTGGCGTGCCCACGTCGATGAAGTGCCCGCGGGTGGCGAGGTCCTGGTCGGTGGTGAAGAGCGGCGGTGGATGGCAGCGGATGCAGTCCGCCTTCCCCTCGAAGAGCTTCCTCCCCTCGAGCGGGCGCCCGGTGCCTCCCCCCGGCAGGGCGACGGACACGAGCGGTGCGCCGTCGGGTCCGCGGTACGGATTGGGCAGGTTGGTCACCGTGGCGCTGAAGAGGGTGAGCTCGCGGACCTCGGACTCGGTGAGCGTGGGGTTCATGTAGCGGTTCCGGTCGCCCACCATCCGCGAGGTCTCGGCCAGGCTGAACGTGCTCGCCGGCGTGAAGTAGGGCGGCGTCTCGCGCGTGCCCCGCACCGTGGGGCTCCGGTAGATGCGCAGAGGGTGCGTCTTCTCGAAGAGGATTCCCTCGTCGTGGCCCTCGAGGTGGCACGAGTCGCAGCTCATGCCGCTCCGGCCCATGTCGGCGAAGTAGAGGACCTGGCCCAGCCGCCGCTCCCGGGGGCCGATGGCGCTCTCCAGCGGGATCTGCCGGACCAGCCTCGGGCGGGCGCTCCGCACGTCCTCCACCACCGCGAGCGTCGAGGTGAACCGGTCCAGCACGAAGAGCGTGGACCCGCCGGCGGAGAGCGCGAGCGCCCGGGGGCCGGAGTGGAGCTCCACCCCGGCACGGCCGTTCACCCCGTAGTCGGCGGCGTCCCGGGCGAGCGGGAACCCCGGCGGGGGAGGGATGGGCAAGTGCCACGCCTCGGACCGGCGCGCCTCCACGTCCCCGGCGGCGAGCAGCGAGGCGTCCAGGGCACGGAGCAGCCCCAGTGCCGTGTCGGCCACGTAGAGCCGCCCGGTCTCCTCGTCGAGCGCCATCCCCTCGGTGACGCCGGCGCCGAAGCCGAGGTGCCGCTCGAACCGCCGAGCGCCGAGGTCCACCACCCCGACGCCGCCGTTCATCGACACCTCCATCCGCTGGGGATTGGGGCCGACGTTGGGGCCGATGCTGGTGACGAACAGCTTCCCCAGCCGTGCCGACCAGAGCAGCGCGCGCGGCGCCTTGCCCCCCATCACGTCGCGGGCGTGCGGCTCGGTGTGGCCGCCCACGATGGGCGTGCCCGGGCCGGGGGCGATGGAGGCGGCGGAGCGGCCGTCGGCGAGCGACAGCACCTCGAGCTCGCCGCCGCCCTGGCTTCCCACCACCACCGCATCGGCGGTGAGCGCGAGCGGCTTCGGATCGGGGAGCACGTCCCGCCGCCAGAGCTCCCGCCCGTCGTCGAGGGAGAGGGCCCGGACCGTGTTCTCCACCGTCTCGGCGACGAGGGCGACGCGCCGCCCCGGGTCGACGGCGAGCCCGGTCGCGTAGGCCGGCGCGGCGAGCGTCCGGAGCACTGCGCCGGTCCGTCCGTCGAGGATCCACAGCTCGGGGACCCAGGCGTGGGCCACGGCCAGCCGCGGCGCTCCATCCGGCTCGGTCCAGGTGGCGAGCGCCGAGGGTCCGTCGCCACCGGCCAGCCGGGTCACCGTTCCACTCGCCGGGTCGATCCTCAGGAGGGTATCGGTGGTCGTCGAGGCGGCCCAGAGCGCCTCCCCGGCGCGGACGAGGAGCGTGTAGTCGGCGAACGCGGCGTCGTTCACGACGGTGAGCCCCACCTCGGAGCGCGCCCGCTGCCCTTCGACCGAGAGCGCGGCCGTCACCTGCGCCGTCGCCGCCGGCAGGACCAGGTCCGCCGGCAGCCGGGCATGGGCGTGCCGAGCGTCCTCCACCGCGAGCGGCACCGTGCGATCGAACGGGGGGCCGATCCGCAGCCTCATCCCCCGGCGGAGGTTCTCGCCCAGGAGTGAGATCGGCTGCGTCGTCTGGTTGCTCACCATCCGCGGACCGACGTCGGTGAAGCGGCCCTCCGGGCGCCGCAGCAGCGTCTGCCACAGCACGCCGCCGGCGAGCGCCACGACGGCGATCCCTCCGGCGAGGAGCGCGGATCCCAGGCGCGGGGCGCCACCCCTGCCCGCTGGTGCGTCCCCGGTCACTCCGAGTCGGACTGGACCAGGCCGTACTTGTGCAGCAGCGAGTAGAGGTGCTTCCGATCCAGCTCCGCCTCGCGGGCGGCCTTGGCCACGTTGCCCTTGGAGCGGGCCAGGAGCCGGGTCAGGTACTCGCGCTCGAACTGCCGGACCAGGTCCTCCTTGCACTCCTTGAACGGTCCACCGTAGCTGGCGGGGAGGAAGTCACCGCCGACCGGCACATCCTTGGCGAACTCGCGGAGCAGCGAGCCGCTGGACAGCTCCGGGATGTCCACCATGTGCCGCGCCCGCTCGAGCGCGTTGCGCAGCTCGCGGACGTTGCCCGGCCAGGCATGGGCCAGGAACTGATCACGCACCGCCGCCGGCAGCCGGTCCCAGAGCGGCTCGCCGGAGAAGGCATCCACCAGGAGGGGGATGTCCTCCTTGCGGTCGCGGAGCGGCGGCAGGCTCACGGTGAAGACCGAGAGCCGGAAGTAGAGGTCCTCGCGGAAGCGGCCGGCCTGGGTCTCGGCCCAGAGGTCCTTCTTGCTCGCGGCGACGATGCGGGCGTCGAAGGCGATGGGCGAGCTGCTCGCGCCGAGGCGCCGGAACTCGCGGTCCTCGATGGCCCGGAGCAGCTTGGGCTGGAGGTCGAGCGCGAGGTCGTCGATCTCGTCGAGGAAGAGGGTGCCGCCGTGGGCCCGCTCCAGGCAGCCGATGCGCTGGTTCACCGCACCGGTGAAGGCGCCCTTCTCGTGGCCGAAGAGCTCGCTCTCGATCAGGCTGTCGCTCACCGCCGCGCAGTCGAACACCACCAGCGGGCCCTCGTGCCGGGGCGACAGCTGGTGAATGGCCTTGGCCGCGGCGCCCTTGCCGCTTCCGGTCTCGCCGACCAGGAGGAGCGTCGAGTCGGTCGAGCTGATCCGCTTGAGGAGGGCGAAGATCTGCCGCATCGGCACGCTCTTGCCGACCAGCTCGCCGAGGCGGTCCTCGACGGCCGGCGCGATCTTCACCGGCGTCAAGGTGGACTGGAACCGGAGCTGCACGTCGCCCAGCTCCAGGAGCTGCCCGGGCTTGAGCCAGGCCTCGCGGATCTGCGCCCCGTCGATGAAGGTCCCGTTGGTGGATTGCAGGTCCTGGACGAGGAACCGGTCGCCCTGGCGCTGGATCACCAGGTGGTTGCGGCTCACCGTGGGCGAGTCGATCACCACGTCGTTGTCCGGCGACTTGCCGATCTTCAGCGAGGTGTCGGTGATGGGGAACGACTTCCCGACTCCATCGGTGTTCATCAGGACGAGGTGAAACTCCTGGAAACCGAGGCGCTCGGTCTGGGCGCGCAGGCCCAGGACCGTGTGTGCGGGAATGCTCGCGGAGGAACCGGTCGTCATTCGGGGAGGGGACCCATTCTACGGAACTCGCGAAGCAACGAAAGGTCCGGCCAGACGCGCGCGCCGCAGCACACACCCTCGCGCACAACGGACCGCCGGACGGTGTGGTAGTCCGTTCGTCCGAGGCCCGGTCGCACACATGGCGCGCGGAGAACGGCGGAGATCGTTCACGGTGGTGGGCGGAGCACGGGGCGAGGTCGAGCGGTACGCCTCGCTCCTGCCCGAGACGGGCGGGACCGTGCTCGTGCTCGGGGTCGCGGATGGCCGGCTCGCCGAGGCGCTGGTCCGCCGGGGGGCCACCGTGACCGGGGTCGACCCGAGCCCGCGGATGCTGGTCCGCGCCGAGGAGACGCGGGCCGGACTCCCCGGCGAGATGCAGGGCCGGATGCAGCTGAACCGGGCGGACCTCCGCTCGCTCCGGCTCGCCCGGCGGTTCACGGCGGTGTTCGCCCCGCGCGACGCAGTGGCGCTGGTGGCGAGCCGGGGAGATCTCGAAGCGCTGTTCCTCACCGCCCGCGAGCACCTCGGGCCGGGAGCGAGCTTCGCGTTCGATCTGTCCCTTCCCCCAGTCCGCTGGCTCACGCCCGACGACGCCGATCCACACGAGGGCGTCCAGCCGGAACGCGCCGTCTTCACTCCCCACCTCCGCGGCCGCCGCACCCGGACCGGGCACGCGGGGCTCCACCGCCTCCTGCTCCGCCACTTCACCGCGCGGGAGGTGGACCAATCCCTCGCGGCGGCAGGGCTCGAGGCGCTCAGTCGCGATCGCGACTTCGAGGGCCGGCCCTGGGAGCCGGACGCGGACCGGATCGTGGTGGTCGCGCAGGTGCGCGGCGCGCCGCCCTCGACCTGACCGTCCGTCGGACCTGGAGGCTCAGCCCCGCGGCCTCTGCGGCGGGCGCTCGCCCTCGGGCGTCGACTCCATCTCGAAGGCGAGCTCGAGGAGGTCGAGGAGCTGCGCGCGGCCGTCCACACTGTCCGGCGCGAGCAGCACCAGCTCGACGGGAAGGCGGTCCTCCGCCCGGACCGGCTCGGGGTCGATCGGCTTGCCGTCCGGACCGAGGTCCTCGACCAGGAGGTCACCATCCCGATGCACGGTGTATCGGCGGTACATGCGCACGTCCCACATAGCTCCCCCGGACGGAAACTTGAACCTACACAGTGGCGTGCGGAATCCTTTTCGCGTCCGGATGATGATGGAGCTCCCGACCAGCGCCCCGCTCACCGACTGGGTCCGCCGCCTGGTGGACGACGAGTCGAGCCTCCAGTCCTCGCTGGAGACGCCGCTCCTGGTCTGGGAGGGCGACCTCTCCGAGGCGCGCTGGGTCTCGAAGGCGCCCGAGCACGCGCCGTCGCCCGAGAACCCGGTGGTGTTCCTGGTGAAGAAGGTCCCCGGCAGGGCCAATCCCTTCGGCGCCGGGGTGACGATGGGCCGCGCCGAGCACAACGACCTGGTCCTCCCTCACGCCAGCGTCTCCCGCTTCCACGCCTACCTCACCCCGGACCCGACGCAGATCGCCCGCTGGAACGTGGTGGACGCCGCGAGCCGGAACGGGACGCTGGTCGACGGCGTGCCCTTGCAGCCGAACTCCGCTGCGCCCCTCGGGGGCGCCACCCGCATCCACGTCGGGGAGATGGCGCTGACCTTCCTCTCGCCCGAGGCGTTCCTGCGCTGGCTGACGAAGGTGGTGGACGCGGTCTAGCGCCCGCCGTATCGGAAGCCGTCGGGGCTCACCGGAAGCACCCCGTAGCGCGTGGCGATGCTCGCCTGGACGAACGCGGGCAGGCCGCCCCGGCAGGTCCAGTCCCCGGGGAGGACCTGGCACATCGCCTCGACCCGAGCCGCCGCTGGGTCCGCGGCGCCGCGTCCGTTCCCCATCTCCCCGTCGACCGGTGAGCCCGGAGAGTGGACCTCGCCGTACCACTGCACCGTCGCTGCCCCGTCGAGGCGCCCCTGCCAGTCCGCCGCCTCGAAGAACCCGAGCCACTCTCCCTCGAACCAAACCCACCAGCGCCCGCCCGAGACGACGAGGCCGACCTCGGCCGTCCGCCCCACGAGCGCATCGAGCGCGTCCCCCGGTGCCCAGCGCGAGCTCCAGGGAGTCCAGCGGCAATCGGTCCAGCACGGCCGTCCGGCGACGAGGCGATGGACGAAGAGGCGGGGCAGGTCGTCGCCGAGCAGGACCGGCGAGACGCGCCAGCCGACCTCCACCGCATCACGTGCCTCGGCGGGGCCTCCGACCGCGAGCTCGGCCAGGGAGTGGCCACCCGGCGCGGGAAGAGGGCGGTGCACGGACAGACGTGCGGCCGCGCCGAGCACGGGGCGGCTCGCGCCCATTCCTGCCCAGGCCCAGCAGCCCGCCCCCCCGCACCCACGTGGCGCCTCCGGAGGCGCGGAGGGGAAGCTTCCCGATCGCGCCTGCCCCGCTGCGCATCTCCCCCCCGCTGCCGCGGGATGGAACCCCCCCGGAGGCGGAGGCGGATCAAGGGCCGGACGGGCCACGCAGTCCTCCGAGGGTCGGACCCCGGGCGCCGACACGGTGGAGCACGCGGAGAGAGTCGCGACGAGCGCGGCGAGGAGGATGCGGCTAGTACCCACTCAGCACGGGCAGCGCGGCCCCCGCCGGGCCGGTGGCATCGCCGGCGACCTGTGCGCTCGTGGTGTCCACCGGCCCCTGCTGCTGGCTCATCTGGGTGGCCACGGCGGTCAGGGGCGGGGGTGGAGCCGGCGGGGGAATGGGAGTGAGCGGCTTCTTCCCGCCTTCGGCCCCTCCGCTCCGGTTGCCCTCGGAGCAGCCCCACCGCGTTCCCGGACCGTGCTTGCAGTACGCCGCGCCCGTCGCCAGGTAGAACTGCTGATAGTCCTTCTCGGACGCGAGCGGCCCGACGATCGCCAGCAGCCGCGTGCCGGTCTCGCTCGCGTGGACGAGGTAGGCGAACGCGCTGTTCGTCTCGATGCTGTACACGATGCGCGTGAAGAGCAGGCCCGGGCCAGGATCGTCGGGGAGCTTTCCGCCCGGTGCGGTGACCGCCGGGATCGGCCCCCGGTAAGGCGGATAGACCACGGGCCGGCAGCAACGGACGGCCCCCTCCTCGTGCGTCTCCTTGCGCGTGCTCTCGCACCCGACCAGGGAGACCGCCAGCAGAGCCACGACGATGCGGATCGGCATCACTCCCCCCTATCCGGTCTAGTCGAAGGCTACCACCTCGATGACCCAGGGTCGGCCCTTCTCGATCCAGGCCAGCCGCTCGTCCCGGAGCGCGACGCTCGGGGTGCTTCCCGTTTCCACCCGGCGGCGAACGCCCTCGAAGAACTGGCTCGCCTCCGCATCGGGCAGCTCCGCCTTCGAGGCGATGACCGCCCGTGCGCCGGCGTCCACCATCGCCCGGGGGAGGCTCCACGGCTCGTCACGCATGTTGCTCCCGGCACCGGCGTGACACGCCCCGAGGATGACCAGCGGCCGGCCCTGGAGGCGCGTCGTCCGGAGCGCCGAGGCCGACAGCGCGTAGTTGCGGTCCTGGTCCTCGGACAGCACCAGCATGGCGCCGTCCGGGATCTGGGCGTCGATGCGGCCGTGCACCGCGAACTCGATGAAGCCCGCGCGGGTCATCGCCTCGAGGACCTTCGCCGGCGTGGCCTCCTTGCCCTCCAGGACCGTCCAGCCCTGTCCTGCCGGCAGGCCCTCGATCCGGAGCGGGGGCAGCTCGAGCTCGGGCGGTGGACGTGGGTCGCGAACGAGGAGACGCGCCGCTCCCGACGGGGAGGGAGTCCGCTCCGCCGCGACCCGGTAGCTCCAGGCCAGCGACTCGGGAAGGAGGTCCGGAGCCCCGTGGAGATCCGCCGTGGTCAGCACCGCGACCTGCGGGCAGTTGGCCAGCATCCGCCGGGCCTCCGGCGGGACCAGCGCGGAGTCCGGTCGGCCGTCGCGGCGCGACCAGGCCGAGGCCCGCTCCCCGGCAGGTCCGACGGCGCTCCACCCGGTGCGCGTCAGGTCGCGGCCGACGGCGATCGCACACCGGCCAGGGGAGGGAGAGCCGGCGACCGGAGCCAGCTCTGCCACCGCCCCGGCGGCGTCGCTCGCGCGGATCGCGGCGAAGAATCGGGCGATGCGCGTCCGGGCCAGGGCGCGACGAACCTCGAGATCGTCCTCGTGACCGCCCGGGACGGTCCGCGGAATCGACGCCGGCGGCTCGCCGAGCTCCAGTCGCGACCGCTCGAGGAAGAGCGCGTTCATCAAGCGCTCGCGCTCGCCGAGCGACGCGTCGGCGGACGCACGCTGGAGGCCGGCGGAGACCTCTCGCATTCGCCCCGGGTCGTCCGCCAGCTGGGCCAGATCGAGGCGGAGCTCGAGGCGCCACCAGTCCATGGCGACGTCGCAGGGCGGCTCGGAGGCGAGGAGCGCGTCGGCCGAGCGGCCGTCCAGTCTGCGGACGTAGCCCATCGCCAGATTCTCCAGCCGGAACACGGTCACGTGGCACTGCGCGGGCTCGCGCAGGCCGACCTCCTCGTAGGTCGCCCGCGCGGCGGCGAGCCGGTCCGCGGCGAGCTTCACCCCTCCGAGCTGGAGGAGCGCGTTGCGCTCGGCCCCGAGGAGGCCCAGCCGGCGCATGCGCTCGACGCTCGCCTCCGCCTGGGCAGCCGCCTCGCCGAAGCGGCCGAGGAGGGTCTCGGCCTCGATCGACTCCTGATCGAGGTACCAGCACGCGAGGTCCAGGGAGGGCTGCAGGCAGCGGGGCCGGACCTGCCGGATGCTCCGCTCGGCGGCGAGCGTCTCCCCGCGCTCGGTCTGCTCGGCGGCCCGGGCCCCGGCGAGGAAGAGGTCGTGGTAGGGGTCGCCGGCCTCGGCCACCAGCTGGGCGCGCAGGGCGCTCGCGTCCCGCCACGCGAAGCTGGCGAACGCCTCCAGCGCCTGATCGTGCTGGCCCGCGGCCATGGCCTGCCGCACGAACCCGTCCAGCTGCTCCTTTGGGATGGCCTTGATTCCGAGGTACCAGTCGCGGAACCGCTCGGCGAGCGCGACGCGGGCGGGCTGCACCGAGCGCACGGCCGCACGGACCCGCGCCTCGAGCACGCCCCCTCCGGCGATGGAATCGAGCTCGCGGGCGACGGGAAGGAGGCGCTCCAGCTCCGCGCGCGTCCCGGCGGAGGCGAGCGCCGCGTTCAGGGAGCCCCGGACACGCCCCGGGGCCTGCTGGAGGAGCTCGGGCGAGGGAGGACGCTGCGAGGACACCAGCGCCGCGCCCGCGTCCTTGAACGCCTGCTCGCGCGCGGCCTGCCCGGTCGCGCGCTGCTCCACGGCGAGCCGGTCGGTTCCGGCCTCGGTGCTCCAGCCGCCGGCCTGCGCGTCGGTCACCTTCCCGAGCGCCGCCGCCGCCGCGACCGGAAGCCCCAGCTGGCGCAGGCAGAGCCCCCGGTTGAACAGGGCGGGCAGGTAGTCCGGCTGCGTCCCGAGCGCCCGGTCGAGGTACTCGAGTGCCTCCTCGCAGCGCCCCTGCTCCATCCGGACCAGGCCGCGGTCGGCGAGCACGTCCGGCCGCGCCGGGAGTTGCCCCAGCACCGCGTCCGCGCGAACGAAGTCGCGGCGGAGCAGCGCCAGCGTCGCGATGGAGCGAAGGTCGTTCGCCTCCTCCGCCCTCAGCGCCGCGCGGGCGAGGGAGGGCGGAGTGCTCTGCTCCGTGCCGCGGGAGACGGCGTAGGGCCGGTACTGTGCCGGGCCCGCAGCGCTGGGCCACCCGGACACGGTGCGGGCATCGAGCGAGGCGAGCAGCGCCGGCACGTTCGGCCCGCTCCGGCCGCCCCGGAGCGCCAGCACGAGCGCGGCGGCCAGTGCCGCCACGCCCACCACCCCCATCCACGCCGCGCGACGGGGCCGGGCGCGCCGGTCCGCCGCGGAGACCGGAACCGGCGCGCGCCCGAACGAGGGCGCCGTCCGCTGCAGCCGCGCCGCCTCGGCCAGGGCCGAGAGCTGCATGAGCCCGTGCATCTCCTGCTGGCAGCGCGCGCAGTCCACCAGGTGCCGGCGGAACGCGGCGGCCTCGGTCGCCCCCAGCTCGCCGTCGACGAAGGGGCCCAGCTGATCGCAGCCGACCGGACCGCCGGTATGGTCCTCGGGCCTCATGTCCCCACCTCCTCCGGGCCGCCCAGCAGCAGCACCCGGAGCTTGCGGCGCGCCCGGAGAAGGCGCGTCCCGACCGTGTTCAGTGGAATGCTCAGCGCCAGCGCGATCTCCTTGTACGAGCGGCGCTCGAAGGCGTG